>JBFLYZ010000025.1:0-50538 GCA_040756415.1 Bacteroidota bacterium | reverse complement strand
CCGAAATAACTTTAATGCTTTCTCGATCGCAAGAGTGTTTTTAAATCTAAGAATGGTTTCGACAAGCAATTCCCGGTGCTGTTTGACCTGGAACAGGGCAGTTTTAACCAGGTCAAGCAGGGGATATACGGATACAAACATCCGGGTAAGGGCCCGATGAACGGTTTTCAGTTCCTTATACCTCAGGTAAAGTTCGGCCTGCTCCAGTGGCTGATCAAGACAGCCGCGCAGCTCGGATCCGCGGTATTTGGAAAAATCAATACTCCTCCAGGTGGATTTGGTGGAATGGGGTATGGTGTTGCGCAGTTCCATGGGTATCAGGCTCTCTTTTCCTGTACTGTAAAGGAATATCAAAAGCGAATCGTAGGCGGTTCTATGGCGCATAATAATTTAAGATTAAAAACTAAAGGTAAGGAGCGAACCTTTATCGCGCCCTACCTTAAGGCATCAGCAAAATTCAGCAGAGAAGCAGCGGGAGTTGATTAATAGGTGGTTTCCCTTGAGTTGATGAAAGAAGTGGTTCAGGGGCTCTCGGCAGCAATAACACTTTTTAGTTGCTCACGTAACTCGGGAATATCTTTAGTGATGGTATTCCACACCACTTCGTAATCTATGCCAAAGTAGTTATGGATAAGTATATCCCTCATGCCGGCCATATCTTCCCACCTTACAAGAGGATGAGCACTGCGAAAATCAGGCGGAAGTTTCTTGGTGGCTTCTCCGATTATTTCAAGGCTGCGGACAATACCTTTACTCAATAGTTCATCATTGATAATATCCTGCAAGGTTTTATCCTTGCTTAGTTTAAGAATGAATTCACATTCGTGCTCAATATGTTTCAGAAAGTCAAGCAGCGATGGGGACATACTCCACTTCTTGTACAATGTATTTTCCGATGAATTTGTTCAGAGACTGGGGGGTAACAATTTCAATTTTTCGTCCGGTGATTAACTCCAGAAATTCATATAGATCAGAAAAATTTTCAAGGGTTTTATATTTGACAGGCATTTCCACAAAAAAATCCACATCACTTCCTGCTGTGGCTGTATCTCTGGCAAATGAGCCAAAAATACCAAGCCGGGTTATTCCAAAGGAGAGTAGCTTCTCGCGGTTAGCCAGAAGCCTTTCGATCAATTCCTGTTTATTTTTTACTGGCGTATTCATATATACTTGTCTTTATATTGAGCCATTACCTTCTCATGAGAAACACCAAGGCTCTTATTTAATTCTTTTAGAGCTTGCTCAATTTCTTCTTTCCGTTCATTAGTAAGGCTGTCCCAGATATCCGCTTTTGGAGAAACGAAAGAATAGATGTCCCTTAACTTCTTGCTGTCATTAATGGCATCAATAATCTTAAATAGGGAATATTTCGATTCTGTCGTGCTCATGATCCTTGGTGTATAGCAAAGATACAAAAAAGCAGGACTGCATGCGCAGACCTGCGTTGGAACCAGCCGTCACGCTTGGCCTCCAGCAACGGTAGGCAGGAACGACTTGCCAAGGGACTATTTGTCAGAGAAAGCGCTGTCAGGCTGGCAGTGCGAAATAAGCCAAAGTCTTGTTTTCAAGGAACTGCTAACCCCTAAACCGTACTTTTTGTACTCTCAAGAGTATACCTGATCGTTGTTAAAACGACTCAGGTCAAACCATTTGCTTCCGGTTATTTTATACGACTCGTTAAGCTTGTAATTTTGCGCAAAATCGCTATTGCGATAGATATTGGCAATATGATGGCCACCATTTGCTTTTCCTGTTATAGCCGTGTCGGTATATTCAGAAACCGATACAGATTTGGTCTGGGCTCCTGAAATAATTGTAACCGTATTGAAAGAAACATTCTGACCTTAAGGACTAACCTGAAAAGGTTGTCGAGGAGTACCTTGTGTTTTTCAAAGAATATAGGTATGTTAGACGCATGCATTAAAATACATTGTTGGATGTAAGTTACATGGTGATCTATCGAATGATAATATTATAAGCGGTTCTTTTTTTTATCTGGCCTATAGCTGAACAGGAAACACCAAAGCCCTTAAAGATCTCCATCAGCTTTTTTTCAAACCCCGACCCGGCCGCCACCAGCAGGCCACCGCTGGTCTGGGGATCGCAGAGCAGGAGGAAGTCCAGCTCGCTCTTCCATTTGATCCTGTTCTTGCAACTGTTATAGATCCGGGTGGTATTGTCGGGGAAAATGAACTGATTGGTGTACTGCTCCAGGTTGGGCAGCTTAGGGACCTTGCCGAGTTCTATCTCTGCGGCCAGCTCGCTCTTGCCGGTCATCTCCAGCAGATGCCCCGCAAGCCCGAAACCGGTGACATCCGTCATGGCATGCACCTCCCTGTGCTTGCCCAACTCTTCGCCCGCCTTGTTCAGCGTGCACATCACGTCCACCACGTTCTTGTAATCCCATTCAGCCAGCAGCCCGCGCTTGTGCGCGGTGGTCATAATGCCTATGCCCAAAGGCTTGGTGAGGTAGAGCAGGTCGCCTTCCCTGATCGTATCATTGGCTTTGATATTTTCTTTCGGCACAACACCCGTCACCGCCAGCCCGAAGATAGGCTCCTTGCTGTTGATGCTGTGCCCGCCCGCCAATGGTATACCGGCATCTTTGCATACCTGCCGGGCCCCATCCAGCACCTGCCGCGCCAGTTCGGGCGATATGGTTTCTACCGGCCAACCCAGTATTGCTACGGCCATCAAAGGCTTTCCTCCCATGGCATACACATCGCTGATGGCATTGGCCGAGGCGATGCGGCCGAAATCGAATGCGTCATTTACAATGGGCAGGAAAAAATCAGTGGTGCTGATAAGGGCCTGCCCGTTCCCCAGGTCGTACACGGCCGCGTCATCGCTGGTGGCGTACCCCACCAGCAGCCTGCTGTCGGGCAATGAGGCCTCGCTGCGCAATATCTTCTCCAGCATATCCGGGGCTATCTTGCAGCCGCAGCCCGCCCCATGGCTGAATTGAGTAAGCTTGATCTCTTCCATGTTATACGGCCTCCACCGTTTCCAATTTATCGTTCACAAAGGCACGTATACGCTCTGCGTTGGCGCCCGCATGGGCCGTATCGCTGTCTACGAAATACACCTTATCGAATTTTCTTTTTTCATGCGCGTGGTTATAGGCCTTGTCGTAATAATGCAAAGTAAGGCCGGCCACCGCGGCCAGGTCGTTGCGCTGCAAAGCCTCCAGGCTTTCCTTAAAGGCCTGCCCGCCCAGCCTGCGCTCTATGCGAACAAGGGCGGCCTCCAGGTCTTTTTTTTCGAACTTTCCATATTCCTGTACCAGTCGTTCTATCCTTTTTTTCTTAGGCAGGCGGATACGCACGATGGGAGCCAGCTTCATTTTGTCCCATAAGCCATCGGGCAGGTACACCCGGCCTATGCTTTTGGATTCGTCTTCCACCCATACCCGCCTGGTAAGGTCCAATTGATCCCACTCGGTAAACAGGTCGTTTTCGAATTGTTCCGTGCCGGGTTGCTCTTTTTCGCCCAGGGCGCCAAAAGAAGATCCTTTATGCCGCGCCAGCCTTTCCAGGTCCACCACCTGCTCGCCCATAGCGGCCAGGTGCCGCAGTATTTCCGTTTTTCCGCTGCCGGTCTCGCCACCCAGCACCAGCAATTGCGCGGGCCTCCTGAACGCATCCAGCACATGATTGCGGTAGGCCTTATACCCCTTAACTAAAGTAGAGGTCTTTATCCCGCATGTGTTCAGCAGCCAGGCGAAATTGGCGCTGCGCATGCCGCCCCTCCAGCAATGTACCAGCGCCTGGTTATCCACGGCCAGGCCCAGGGCCTGATCTACAAGGCTCCGTAGCTTGGGCCCAACAATCTCCAGCCCCTCGGCAATGGCCTCCTGCCGGCCTTTTTGCTTGTAGAGCGTGCCCACCCTGGCCCTTTCCTCGTTGCTGAACAGGGGTATGTTATGCGCGCCCGGTATATGCCCGTGCGCGAACTCGCCCGGAGAGCGCACATCAATGACCGGGTACTGCCGGGCCTTTTCCAGGAAAGGGCCTATATCGAGGGTAAGGGACATGGAGAGCAAATTTAGTACAGGTTATCGATACGCCTGCTGCCGCGATTGCCAATGTTACGAACCCGTTTGAAGGACCCTTCTGAGAACTGGCACCCTCCCTCAAATAGAATTAAACTAAAGATTTGGCGGTTCGGGAATATTTCTATCTTTGCAGTCCAATTTTTAAAAAGGACATAAAAAATGGCAAATCATAAGTCGGCCCAGAAACGCATACGCACCAATAAGGTGAAGCAGCTCGTTAACCGCTACCAGGCCAAGTCGGTACGTACGGCTATCAAGAAATTGCGCAATGCCAAGGACAAGACCGCGGCCGCTAAGGCATTACCCAAAGTGGCTTCCATGCTCGACAAGCTGGCCAAGAAGAACGTGATCCATCGTAACAAGGCGGCCAACCTGAAGTCGAAGCTGGCCAAGCACGTGAGCAAGATCAAGTAAGACTATTCCTGTTTTATGACAGAGGCTTCCGCGAGGGAGCCTTTGTTATTTTTGAGAAATGATGGAAGACCTGCCAAAGCTCAGGGACAAGGCCCGCAGCGCGGAGCCCGAGAACAAAAAGTTCTTCGCCCGGCTGAAAAAAAGCGTGCCCCGCGGCCTGGACGATACCGTTCAGCGCCTGCACGTAGAGGCTTTCCGGGAGATAGACTGCCTGCATTGCGCCAACTGCTGCAAAACCACCAGTCCTATTTTCAGGCAGCACGATATCGAGCGCATTGCGCGCAGGCTGAAAATGCGCCCGGCCGAGCTCATTGAAAAGTACCTGCACGTGGATGAGGATGGCGACCATGTGCTCAATTCGGCCCCCTGTGCCTTTCTGGGCCCTGACAATTATTGCTCGGTATATGAGGATAGGCCCGCGGCCTGCCGCGAATACCCGCATACCGAACGCAAGCGCTTTCACCAGGTGCTGGACCTGGCCCTGAAAAATACGGCCGTGTGCCCTGCGGTGTTCCGTATCGTGGAGGAGCTGAAAAAAATATATTGATGGGCGGTGAGTTTCCTGGCAACAGGAATAGCCGGAGCCGGGTATTTTTTTTACATTTGATTACAAATTTATCTGTCATGCAAAATCGATCGCTTTTCTTTTCCATTGTCGGCATTTCGGTTGCCGCCATAGGCTTTATCGCGCATATTCAATCACCGCTTGCGGGACCCCGGCAGGGTCCGGGCCATGTGATGGGCCAGGAGGGAGGCTCGCAAAGCCGCTACGAGTACGAACTCCAGCGGCTGGCCGATCCGGAGACCGGGAAGATACCTTACCAGGCCCGCCTCAAAGAGCTGGCCTTCTCGGCCACTTTGCCCAGCGATGCGATGCTCGCATCGTACCGCAGCACGGCTCCGCAATCGGTGTGGAATGTACGCGGCCCCTGGAACGTTGGCGGGCGCACGCGCGCTTTCGGCATCGATGTGGCCAATGAGAACATTCTCGTGGCGGGCTCCTGCTCGGGCGGCATGTGGCGCTCTACCGATGCGGGTACCACCTGGACCATGACCTCATCGATCAACGCCCAGCACCAGAGCGTTTCCTGCCTGGTGCAGGATAAGCGCCCGGGCGAGACCAGTACCTGGTATGCGGGCACGGGCGAGGCGTACGGAGCTTCGGCCTCGGCAACGGGAGCGTATTACCTGGGAACGGGCATCATGAAATCGACCGACAACGGCCAGACCTGGAATTTTCTTTCTTCCACCATAGGCGCCAACCCCAATAATTTCGACAGCAACTGGGATATTGTCTGGAACGTAGCCACCGACAACAGCGATACCACGCAGGATGAAGTGTATGCCGCGCTTTACGGGGGCATTTACCGCAGCGTGAACGGGGGCACCAACTGGACTCCCGTGCATTTCTCGGCCAATACGTATTTCACTGACGTGAAGGTGACCCCTACCGGGGTGGTATACGCTACCATGAGCGATGACGGAGGCGTTAAAAAAGGCATCTGGCGCTCGGCCGATGGCGTGACCTGGACCAATATCACCCCCACGGGATTCGCCTCAGCCTATAACCGCATTGTGATCGGTATCTGTCCTACGGACGAAAGCCAGGTCTGGTTCCTGGGCAATACGCCCGGCTTCGGACAGCCCGATACCAATTTCGTGGGCGATGTGGAATGGAACAGCCTGTGGAAGTACAAATACATTTCGGGCGATGGCTCCGGCAGCGGGGGCATGTGGTGGGATAAATCGGCCGCCCTGCCCACTACGGGCGGCATGTTCGACAAGTTCAACTGCCAGGGCTCTTACGACCTGATGGTGGAGGTGCATCCTTCAGACACCAATAAGGTTTTCATAGGCGGCACCAACCTGTACCGCTCCGATAACGGATTTGCCGACCTCTCGCAGACCCGCTTCATTGGCGGTTATGAGCAAGGCGCCTCGCTGCCTATCGTGAACATGTATGCCAACCATCACCCTGACCAGCACGGTATCGTTTTCCTGCCTTCGAACGACAGCGTGATGTATTCCTACAATGACGGTGGCATTTTCAGGACCGACAACTGCCTTGACGACACGATAACCTACACTTCCCTCAACAACGGCTACCTTACTACCATGTTCTACACGGTGGCCATCGATCATGCCGCCCCGGGCAATAACATCATTGTGGCGGGTGCGCAGGATAACGGGAGCTGGTTCACCAATAATACCAACCTCACTTCGCCCTGGGTTACCCCGCGCGGAGGTGACGGCTCGTACTGCGCGATAGCCGATAACCAGAGCATGTATTACCTTTCCATTCAGAACGGCAAGATGATGAAGGCCGACCTGGATAATAACGGCAACGTGCTTTCCTACGCCCGCATCGATCCCATCGGTGGCAAGGGCTACCAGTTCATCAATCCTTACGTGCTCGATCCCAACAATAACAACATCATGTACCTGGCCGGTGGCAAGCGGATATGGAGGAACGATAACCTGGCCGGCATACCGCTGATCAACAACTGGGATTCCATTTCCACGAACTGGACCATGTATACCGATACCGTGCCCCAGACACTGGTGCGGATCTCCGCGGTCGCTATTTCGAAAACGCCTGCCAACCGCCTCTATTACGGCACGACCAACAGGAGGGTGTTCCGTGTGGACAATGCGCATATAGGCACGCCCACGCCCGTGGATATCACCTCCACGCTGAGCACTGCCCAGTTCCCGGGCGGGAATGTAAGCTGCGTGGCGGTGAACCCGAACAACGCGGATGAGGTGATCGTAACCTTTTCGAACTATAACGCGCAAAGCGCCTTCTATTCCACTACCGGAGGCCTGCCCACCACCAGTTGGAGCAGGGTAGGTGGCAACCTGGAAACGGGTTTCGGGCCTTCCGTGCGCTGGGCCGCTATCATACCCGTGAGTGACGGAACGGTGTACATGCTGGCCACCAGCACGGGCATCTATGCTACCGATACCCTGATGGGCACTTCCACCGTATGGGTGAAGCAGGCGGCCAATACCATAGGCAACTCGGTATGCGATATGATCGACTACCGCACTTCTGACGGGCTGGTGGTGGTGGCAACGCACGCGCACGGCATTTATTCCACCACCATTACAAGCGTGAACGATATCGTTACGGTAAAGGACCTGCAGGCCGTAGTGCCGGATTTCCAATTGGTGAATTATCCCAATCCTTTCAGCGATCAGACCACCATCGCGTTTACGGTTCCCGACCGGGCCAGGGTGAAGCTGAGCGTGCTGGACGAGCTCGGTCAGCTCGTAAAAGTGCTGGTGGATGAGAGCCTGCAGGGCGAGCAGAGCCTTGTTTTCAACAGCGGGCTGCTTGCCAGCGGGGTGTATTACGTTAACCTGCAGGTGGGAGAGCTGTCGCAGACGCGTAAAATGATGATCGTAAAGTAAGAGACCCTCCCGTCCGCCCGGGCGGGCAGGCGGAGATTAACATTTCCTGTTTGAAAATATCCGGTGGGCCTTGCCTCCCGGATATTTTGCTTAGTACCTTTGTGCCGATGCCGGATACATTCGATTACTACAGTTGGGTCGTACTGCCTCTTCTTATTTTCGCTTCACGGATATGCGATGTTACGCTGGGAACGGTGCGCCACGTTTTTGTGGCCCGCGGCATCAAGAACCTGGCTCCCGTGCTGGGATTTTTCGAGGTATTGATCTGGATCGTGGTGGTCAAGCAGGTGATGAGCGGTGCTGAGAACTGGGCCTGCTACGTGGCCTGGGCCGGGGGATTCGCCTGTGGTAACTACGTGGGCCTGCTGCTGGAAGAGAAGCTGGCCATAGGCCTGCAGGTGATACGCATCATCACCAACCAGAACTGCGATGAGCTCATCGCCCAGCTCAGGGCCTCCAACCACGGGGTGACCATCGTGGAAGCCATGGGCGCCAAAGGACCGGTGAAGATGGTCTTTACCATCATCCAGCGCAAGCATGTGGATGATGTGGCCGCCATGATACACGGGCTCAACCCAGGCGCCTTTTACTCGGTGGAAGATATACGCGATTCCAGCTACGGGGTATTTTCCCGCAACAACAGGTCCTATTTCCGAAGGGTGCTGGCCGGCAAGCAGGAGAAGTAGGGATCGCTACTTTGTGCTATATTTGCTTGATACCATGGTAACCAGCCTGCCCCTATGAAATTCAGCGAAAAAGATATCGCACGGCTGGCCCTGTTCCCGGAGCAGAATCCCAACCCGGTGCTGGAAGCCGACCTGAGGACCGGTACGATCACGTATATGAACCCGGCCGCGCGCCAGCGTTTCCCCGAATTGGAAGAAGGGCACGAAGGCCATCCCCTCTTCGCGGAAATAAAAAAGAAGCTTTCGCTGCGAAAGGATTTCAAATGCGAGGTGGTGGTGGAGGGCTGCTTCTTCGAGCAGAAGATCTATTTTCTCCCCGACAGTGACCTGATCAGGGTTTACTCGCACGATATCACGGAAATGAAGCAGATCGAAAAGAACCTTTCGCGCCTGGCCTCATTCCCGGAGCAGAATCCCACGCCCATCATCGAGGTGAGCCTGAACGGGGACATCACCTATTTCAATCCCGCCTTCCTGATCCATTTCCCGGATTTCTATGAGCGGAAGCTGGAACATCCGGCCCTGCTTGCGATCAGGAATAGCCTCGAAAAGTACCGCTCTGGCGAGCTCAGGGAAGGCTCAACCGAGATCAGGCTGGGGCAGAAGTATTATGAGCAGCGCCACCGCCTGCTGCACGACAGCGGGGTGGTGCGCATGTTCAGCATCGATATTACCCTGCAGAAACAGAACGAGGAGATCATACGCGAAAAGAACAAGGACATTACCGACAGCATCAATTACGCGAGAAAGATACAGCAGTCCATCTTGCCTTCGGAGGAGATCCTGCTGCGCAATTACCCGGATTCCTTCGTGCTGTACCGGCCCAAGGATATCATCAGCGGTGATTTTTACTGGTATGCCGACATAGGAGCGTACCTGCTTTTTGCCTGTGCCGATTGTACCGGGCATGGCGTGCCTGGCGCGCTGATGAGCATGATCGGTTCGAACTTTATCACCCATATCGTAAACGAGAAGGAGATCACTACGCCTGACGGGGCCTTAATGGAGCTAGATAAGCGCGTGCGTAAGGCCCTGCGCCAGGATGAGGAGCCCGAAAGCAAGGACGGGATGGACATCGCTTTTTGCGCGCTGCAAAAGGAAAAGAGGGTATTGCATTACGCTGGCGCCAACCGCCCGCTCGTGCTGGTGCGTAATGGCGAGCTGCGCGAGTATGCGCCCAGTAAATTCCCCATAGGCGGACAATTCAACGCGGATAAGAAGTTTGAGGATAACAAGCTGCTGCTTGAAAAAGGGGACTGCATCTACCTGTTTACCGATGGCATTGCCGACCAGTTCGGGGGGCCGAAAGGGAAGAAGTTCATGAAAAAACGCTTCTATGAACTGCTGCAGCGCATCTGCTCATTGCCTATGAGCGGGCAGAAGAGCAGCATACTTGTGGCGTTCGAGGACTGGAAAGGCCAGCTCGAGCAGGTGGATGACGTGCTGGTGATGGGCATCCGGATCTAAAATCCCTTTGCATTCGATTTCACCAGGCACTTGGGAACATTCCATTTTCCTTTATAAACGGAAAGATCGATCGGCTCTCCTTCGCAGGTCAGGAAGCGGCCCTGCTCATCCTTGAGCAATATGCGCATCTCACCCTTAAGTATCTTGTGCTGGATGAACAGAATAAGATCAGCGTTGCTCAAAGGGGCTTTGCTTCCGCGATTGGCCAGGGCCAGTTGTATGCCCAACTGGTTATTAACGACATCCATCACGCTGCTCATTGAATCGGGAAGGGCGCCCTCTTCCAGTTGGCCTTTTTCAAATTGTTCCCTGTTGCCCTTCTCATGGGCAAGGCCAAGCTTGTAAGCTTTGGCCGGGCGGATGTGCTGGCCGAGCAGGGCCATCCAGTAGCAATGCCTGAACGCATCCAGTTGACCTCCATTCTCATCTCCGTCCAGCAGGCTGTCCTTTTTAAGCGAATCGCACACGTGCAAGGCCTGCTGGGTATAGCGCAGGGCCTTTTTCGCGATAAAAGGGTGGAAGATCACCCAGCGCTTTTCCGCCTTGCTGAGCTGCCTGAATTGATCGCGGTTGGATTGGGCGGCAGAAACACCGGAAGTGAAAACGAGCAGCAGAAATACCGCGAGGAGCCTGTTCAGGCTGAAAAACTTAAAATTTAACCACAGATGACAAAGATTAAGACAGAGATTCCGTGCCTCGCTGCGTGATCTGTGGTAAATATCAATATTGCATACCCAGGTTATGGAAGGTGAAGGCCCATATATCGGTCCACTCTTCGATGAGCTTGGATGTAGGTTTGCCGGCTCCATGACCTGCGTTGACGTCAATGCGTATTAATACGGGATTTTTTCCTTTTTGTTTCTCCTGCAGCGCAGCGGCAAATTTAAAACTATGCGCGGGAACCACCCGGTCGTCATGGTCGCCCGTGGTAACCATGGTGCAGGGATATTCCGTTTCCTTTATATTGTGCAGGGGCGAATACTTATACAGGCAGGGGAAATGCTGGGCGCTGTCGCTGCGGCCGTAATCGCTGGCCCAGAAATAGCCGATGGTAAATTTATGGTAGCGCAGCATATCCAGCACGCCCACCGCGGGCAGGCATACCTTCGCCAGGTCGGGCCGCTGCGTCATGACCGCCCCGATGAGCAGGCCACCGTTGCTGCGCCCGTGTATGGCCAGTCTGCTGTGCGAAGTATACTTCTCCTTCACCAGGTATTCGGCCGCGGCAATAAAATCATCGAACACGTTCTGCTTATTGCATTTGGTGCCGGCCCAGTGCCATTCAGAACCGTATTCACCGCCCCCGCGCATATTGGCAACCGCGTAGATCCCTCCCGATTCAATGAAAAAGAACTTGTCGGAGCTGAAGCCGGGGGTAATGCTGATATCGAAGCCCCCGTACCCGTAAAGGAAACAGGGCGCGCTGCCGTCAAGGGGCGTCCCTTTTTTATAGGTGATGAACATGGGCACGCGCGTTCCGTCCTTGCTGTTATAGAAAACCTGCTTGCTTTCATACTGCGAGGGATCCACGTCAACCTTGGGCTTGAAGAACTCTTTCGCCTCGCCCGTTTGCATATCGTACTGGTAGATCATCGTAGGCGTAACGTAATTGGTGAACGAGTAAAAGGCGGTATTGCTTTTGCTGTCGCCACTGAAGCCGGCAATGCCCAGGGCGGGGAGTGGTATCTCCTTCTCCATCTTCCCGTCCATCGAATAGATCACCAGCTTGGTGGTCACATCGTGGAGGTAGGTGGCTACCAGCTTGCCCCCGCTGACGCTGACCCATTGCAGCAGGTCGGCATTTTCGGGTATAATGGTCTTCCATTTATCCTTGGCCGGGTTGTTCACGTCTACCCTGATCAGGCGGTTGCGCGGGGCACCGTTGTTGGTGTGAATAAGCACCGAATTATCATCCAGGAATTCCACGATATTATAGTCGCTGGCAAAGGTGGCATCCACCGCTTTCCAGTCACCGTTCTTGCTAAGGTCTTTCAGGCTTAATGCGTTTCCGCTGGTGCTTTCGGTGGTGAACAGGGCCGCGATCCTGCCGTTGTCCGAAACGCCCATGCCGAAATTCCAGTCGGGGTGCGCGGGGTCCTCGTACACGACCTGGTCCTCGCTCTGCTTCGTACCCAGTTTATGATAGAACACTTTATTGTTTTCGTTCTTTTTGCTGTAGGTATGTCCATCGCTGGGAGCGGGATAGGCCGAGTAATAGAAACCATCGCCTTTCCAGGAGGCTCCCGAGAACTTCACCCAGTTGATCGTGTCCGGAAGCACTTTTCCCGTTTCGATCTCCATCACGCATATCTGCGACCAGTCGCTGCCCGATTTCGATACGGTGTAGGCCATGTATTTGCCGTCTTCGCGCACGCTGGTGCTTCCCAGCGAAGTGGTGCCGGCAGCATCCATGGTATTGGGGTCGAGCAGCACGCGGGGCGTGCCGTCAAGCCCTTCCTGCACGTACAATACGCTTTGGTTCTGTACTCCATTGTTCTTGGAAAAGAAATAGTATTTGCCTTTTTTCCAGGGCGTGCTCACCTTTTCATAGTTCCAGATCTCCGTTAGCCGCTTTTTGATCTTGTCGCGGTAAGCGATCTTTCCGAGGTACCCGTAAGTAACCTCGTTCTGCAGTTTTACCCATTCGCCCGTTTCTTTGCTGTTGTCGTCTTCCAGCCAGCGGTAGGGATCGGCCACCTTCACACCGAAGTAATCATCTACCACCGTGGTATCTTTCCTGGTCTTGGGATAAACAAGAGATGATTCTTCCGCGCCCTGCTCGGTGGAGCAGGAGGCCAGCGCGATCAGGCCGGCTGCAAGCAAAAAACGGTAACTGTTTTTCATGAGTTTTTATTTGGAATCTCAAATTTAGCAAAATGATGCACAGTACCGGGGTTTTGTGACGAATGGCGCGTAAAGAGGGATAAAAGGCGGCTTACACCCGGATGCCGATCAGGCATACATCATCCACCTGTTCCAGCGCACCTTTCCAGTTTTCGAATGTGGAGGCCAGGATGTCTTTTTGTTCCTGCATCGCTTTGGCGGCATTGTACATAAGCAGGCGCTCGAGCCGGGCGTATTTGAACTTCTTGCCCTTTTCCCCGCCAAACTGGTCGGCATATCCGTCAGTGAAGAGATACACGGTCTCGCCCGGGTTCAGCTTCAGCGAATGAGTGGTAAAGGGCCGGGGCCTGTCGTACTTGCCTACGGGCTGCTTATCGGCCGGCACTTCGTTTATGGTGCGGTCGCGCAGGAGCCAGAGCGGGTTATTGGCGCCAGCGAAAGTAAGCTGGCGGGTACTCCGGTCGAGGCAGCAGAGCGAGATGTCCATGCCATCTTTGACCTCGCTCTCGCTTTTCGCAAAGGTCTCGAGCACCAGTTGCGTAGTCTTGTCAAGTATCTTGCCGGGCTCGGTGAGCCCGAACTCCTTTACGGCACGGTTCAGCGCATCAGAGCAGATTACGCTGACCATGGCACCCGGAACTCCGTGGCCGGTGCAGTCGCCCGCTGCAAAAAGTATCTTGTTATCCGCGGTTTCCATCCAGTAGAAATCACCTGCCACGATATCCTTGGGCTTATAGAACACGAAGCTTTCGGGGAGGTGCTGTTTCCACAGCTTCTCGGGCGGCAATATGGCCTCCTGTATCTTCTGGGCGTAGCTCAGGCTGTCGGTGATCTCCCTGTTCTTTTGCTCCAGGATGTCTTTTTGCATGCTGATCAGGCGATGCGCCCTGCGTTTGGCCTGCGAGCCGCGGTACATGACAAAGGCCAGCACAAGGAGAAGGGCCAGCCCCGATATCAGCGAGATAGTGATCACGTTTTGTTTCTTCTGTTTTTCATCGGCCTTGGCCTTGATGGCCATGGCCTCGCCCAGAAGGCGCAGGCTGTCCTGCATGGCCTTGCGCTCGTACATGAAGCGGGCTTCTTTCTGCGCGAACTCCGCACCTTTGTCTTTGCTGAAGATACTATCGCGGTATTTTGATGATTCCTTGAAATGCGCAAAGGCTTTGGGTATGTCGCCCTTCTTTTCGTATACCTTGCTGAGCACATAATTGCTCTGGTTCATGCGCAGCAGGTTGCCTGAGCGCTGGCCTTCCTGTAGGCTGAGCAAGCCGTAGCTTTCTGCCTTCTTCAGGTTCCCGCGGCTCAGCCATACCTCGCTCATGTCGCTGTAAATGGCCGAGCACATATTAGGGTCTTTGGCCTGCTCAAAGGGCTGGAGGCCTTTCTCCAGGTAGAAAAGGGCTGAATCGTACTGGCCCCGTTCCACATAGATAGAGCCGATATTCGAATTACACAAGCCGATCACCATTACGTTCCTGCTTTCGCCCATGCTTTCATGAAGTGCGATCACATCGCGGTACATCTGCATTTGCTTGTCCCGGTCGCCCTTCGAGCCGAAGATGCTGGCCAGGGTGATCATGGCATTGCCGGCAAAAAGCTTATGGTCTATCTCCAGGGCCAGCTTCAATCCTTTTTCGCAGTATTCTTTCGCCTTGTCGTAATTGCCAAAGTACATGTAATCCGTGCCCATGTTGATGAGGTTTGCGGCCATGCCGCTCTTGTTGCCGGTCTTTTCGTAGCAGGCGTAGGATTTCACATAGCAATCGATGGCCTTCTCGTAGCGGCCGCTGTTCATGTAGTAGTTGCCCGCTGTCTTCCAGGCCAGGCCGCTGCGGTTGTGATCCCTTAACTGGTCGCCCAGCTTGGCGGCCTGTTGCAGGTAGATCACGGATTGCTCTACATCGGCCTGGCGGTAGACCTCTGCCAGCTTCATCATCAGCTCGAACCTGGCGGTATCGGCCTGTTCCGCTTTGATGAGATCGCGCAGGCTGTCGGCCCTGGCCGTATTCTGCGCGCGAAGCGCGTGCCAACAAAGGCTCACCGCCAGAGCAGCAGCGATATGAAGAGTGAACCGCATGAAAAGCTTTATTCGGTTATGTACCGGTGCCGGTTGCTGAACTTCTCGTTCTCCGCCACCAGTTCGATCAGGGCGTACCCCGACATATCGTCCATATCTTCGGACGAGCCGCGCGCGAAATCGTCTACGTTGTAATAATAGATCAGCTTGACCTTTTTATCCTCCAGGTGGCGCGATTGCAGCTTGTAGAGCACGCTGTCCTCGAACACATCCACGATGATGGTATCCCCTTCCGCGCTTTTGATAAAGCACTGGGGAACCATGCCCTCTTCCGCTATGCCGATGAGCGTGCCTTCGGCATAGAACTCGCCCGGAAATACCTTAACGCCTTTGATCGTTCGTTCGGTGAACACATCAGCGTTGCCGGCCGAATCGGGGTCGCGGCTGCCTGAGCAGGCAAGTGCAAAGCAAAGGAAAACGGGCAGGATGCGATTCATTCTGTTTTTTGGTAAAGATAAAGCATTTATAGAATAAAAGCCATGCGCGCGGTGCCGGCCGGGGGGTGGACGGAGTATTCAATGTTTGCTATATTTACCGGATCAAGAGCAGCGATCATGGAACAGCAAACGCAGCCGGAGAACAAGCCGGAAGTTAAGGAGGAAAAAAAGGACAGGAAGGTCAGATCGGCCGTTACCTACCGCTTTTCCAAGACCCTGATGGAGGACTTTAAAGAGGAGCCCGACATTGAGGAGAGCTACAAAGTGCGCGTGGTGGAGTACGATCGCAGCGGCAATGTGACGCGCGAGATCGAGCTGGACGAGGACGAGCAGGTTTCGGAAATGTACGAGCGCAGCTACGACAGCAAGGGCAATATGACGGAGATGAAGCATTATTACGAGCAGGAGCTGGCCGAGAGCACGGCCTACACCTATAATTCAAAAGGCAACCTGGAGAAAGAGGTGCTGCGCTATGCTGACGGCAGCGAGACGGTAACGCATTACGCCTATGACGCGGACAACAACCTGGTAGAGAAAAAAACGCTGGACCCTGAAGGTAACCTCGAAGCCAGGGATACCTACGCATACAGCGGAAAGAACGTGACAGAGCACTGCACGTATAACACCGAAAACGAGCTGCAGGAGAGCACCCGCTACGTGTACGATAGCGAGGGAAAGCTCAGGGAAGAGTTAAACTATCAGCGGGAGCATGACCTGGAGCTGCGCACGGTTTACCTTGACGGGGAGGCGGGAACGGTGACCTACAATAGGGAAGGCAAGGTGCACAGCCGCCAGCGCCTGGTGCGCGATGAAAAAAAGCGCGTTACGGAAAACATACTGGAAGTGTTCAACGGCCGGTACCATTACCGCTTTGTTTATGATGAGCAGGATAACCTGGTGAGCGAGGAGCGGCAGCTCAATAACAACATCTATTTCAAGGTGGTCAACAAATGGGGCGAGGCAGGTTTGCTGCTCATGCGTTCGGTCACCGATGTGAACTCCGGCTTCTTCTCCGATGTATATAAGTACGAGTTCTGGGACTGATCATTCGATCACCTCGTTCCTGTCCTTTTCATTGCCGTTCAGGGTGAGCCTGTGCTCGATGAGCAGCAGTGCCTTGTGCATGCCTTTCCCGTAGGCTTCTATCTTTTTTTTCGCCTGCAGGAATACTCTTTTTTCCGGCACTCCCGGCACGTTCAGCTCCTCCATGCTCCAGTTATTAATATACAGGTAGTTCATTTTCGTGGCCGTGTCGGGCAGGATGAGCCTGCGTATCTCCTGCGGCAACTGCGGCATCAGCTCATCGGTGATATAGAGGTACCCGTTATCCGAATTCCCCGAATACAGGCTGGCGGAAAGATAAGAGTCCCATTTGCCAAAGAAGCTCAGGGAGGGCATGATCCAGATCAGCAGAAACACGATGCGCTGGGGTATACTTTTCACGGACCCCAGGATGCTGCGCGGGGTAAACTCCTGCTTACCGCTGAAAAGAAGCAGCAGGAAAAGGATCATAGCCAGGTTCCAGGGGATGATCACGTAGTTATAGTCTCTTCCCAGTGGCGTCATCAGCAGGATGATGTAAGTGTGCATAAGAATGCCGGGAATAAGTAAAAACCTCCGGGCCGGTGCGAACAAAAGCCCTATGGCCAGGCAGATCTCGAATGGTCCTATGGCCCATGCCGCATAACCCAGCATGTTGACCCATGAAACGGGCAGGTAATGTTCCAGGGGCTGCATCAGCCAGAATGCCGTATCGTTGAAATATTCGGCATTGAGCTTCTGCATGCCGCTCCAGAAATAGATACCGCAAATGATGAGGCGGAAATTGTTCAGGATGCCTTCTGCTGCGGCCGCATTGGATTTGTTGGGATAGAACAGCAGCAACAGCCACATGAGCAGGTACTGGTAGTACCAGGGCTGCAGGCGGTTTTGATCGATGAGCACTTCGATAAAAAGAAGAGGGATAAGCACCCGGAGGAAAAGGGCTCTCATTTTCCATGCGTAGAGCAGGACCAGGAGGATTATAGCCGCGAACAAAAGCCGGGAGAACAGCTCCGGGAGATCCGCAAGGGGAGCGATGACCGGTGTGAGCGGGAAGAAGCGCTCGGTAAGCCATAGCTTCCAGGAAATGGCCATGCCGGAGAGCGTAGCCCCCGCCAGCACAAGTACGGCTATGCGCAGGCGGGTCAGGGCTGACAGGGAAGTGTTCATTTCAACCTTCCGCCTTTGTGAAAGTACTTCTTGTAATAGTTCTCTTCGAGCGAGCTGATGATGACGCCTTTCGAGGTGCTGGCGTGCACAAAGCGGTTGTTCATCAGGTAAATGCCTACGTGGGATACTTTATTGCCTTCTATTTTGAAAAAGACCAGGTCGCCCTCCTCGAGGGCTTTTGTGCCCAGCACCTCGCACTGTTCGAACATCTTTGAGCAGGGCGGGGTGGCGGTTTTGTTATATACCTCCTTCATAAGCACGGTCGCGAAGCCCGAGCAATCGATGCCATTCTTCGTTTTTCCTGAATACTTGTAAGGCGTGCCGTACCAATCGTCAATAAAAGCGTACAGCTTCATGTTCTCAACATCCTTCGGGCTGACGCCCAGCAGGGCGCTGTATTTCTCCCGCAGCTTTTTTGCTGAAGAAGCATTGTTATCCTCCGGAACCTTTCCCTTATTGTGACATGAAAAAAGGAGAAGGCCGCTGAGGACCAGCAATATGGACCTGCTGCGTCTCATTCCCTCAAAATTAACTCTCCAGGGGCGGGAATTGTCCGGTATACGGTCTTTCTTATCAAAAGCGGACTGTTAATTGCCTCGGTACGGCCCCGGTGCAACCACCATGCCCCGGCAGGTGTCTTAATAGAAAGATACCGAAAGCCGCTGCCCGTCATGAACGTTTTTTCCCGATCTGTACTTGTTGCTGTTATCCTCCTGCTGAGCCGTTTGTCCGCACAGGCCTGCTCACCGCTGAATGTGCCTACCCTGGTCAGCCAGAATGTTACGGGCTGTAACCTGAACCTTAACTGGAGCAGTAATACCATATACAACTGCCAGTATTACATTCAGGTTGAGCTGATCTGTAACTCGGCTACGTTTTTGGGTAACGGCAATCCTCCTTTCTACGTATCGGCAACCATAAATAAAACATCTACCCCTTTTGCCTATCCGGTGCAAACCATCAATATCTGTAACCTGTGCCCGGGCACCGTTTACAAATTCAGGGCCAGGGAGGTGTATGCCACCTTTCCCGCCACCACCAGCGCCTGGACAGCCACCTATACCTTTACCACCCCGGGCACCTTTGTTCAGCCTACGGTGAACGTTACGGCCAATCCTACGATGATCTGCGTACCCCAGACCTCGCAGCTTAACGCCACCATTTCCAATCCATGCGGGCCTACGGCTCCCACCTATTCCTGGGTGCCGGCCTCCAGCCTGAATAATCCTACTATTCAGAACCCGGTGGCTTCTCCTACCGCCACTACTACCTATACGTGCTACGTTACGGGTGGACAGCAGGGCTGCTGGAGCGCGAACAACTCAGTGACCGTTACCTCTACCGTACCGCCCGTAGCAGGTACGGCAAGCGTGGCGCCCGCCACCATTTGCGCGGGTAATACGGTTACACTGACCCTTACCGGCTATACGGGCACCATACAATGGCAATCAGGCCCTACCAGCTCAGGGCCATGGACCAATATTCCCGGTGCGACTACCACGCCATATGTTACGGCACCGCTAACGGCCAATACCTGCTTTCAGGCCGTGGTTTCAGGCTGCGGTACCGTTGCTTCCAACGCGGTTTGCGTTACCGTTAACCCGGCCCCTATAGCCAATGCGGGTGCCAATGCCCAGATCTGTTTAGGCCAAAGCACTACGCTTAACGGCTCGGGCGGAGGTACCTATTCCTGGGCACCGGGCGGAAGCCTGAGCAGCACTACGGCAGCCAATCCCGTGGCCACGCCTACCGTTACCACGGTATATACGCTTACCGTTACTCAGGTAGGTTGTACGTCTACGGCCAATGTTACCGTTACGGTAAACCCGGTGCAAACCCTTTCGGTAGCACCGGTCAATCCCACCTGCTCATGCAATGGCACCATCACGGTCACGGCTACAGGAGGCAATGGCCCTTATACCTATTCGTGGAGTACAACGCCTTCGCAGAACACTGCAACAGCTACGGGCCTTTGCGCGGGGACTTATTCGGTGCTGGTAACTTCGGCCAACGGATGCACGGCTACCATATCAGCCACGCTTACGCAGCCCCCTTCGCTCAATGTCAGTATTCCGGCTTCTTCCAACGTCACTTGCTTTAACCTGTGCGATGGCAGCGCTACGGTCAATGTAACAGGCGGCACCGCTCCATACAATTATTCATGGGTTCCGGCTGGCAGCGGACCCAATCCAACCAATCTTTGTGCGGGAAATTATACGGTTTATGTTACCGATGCCAACGGCTGCTCGGGATCCGCTACGCTTACTATTACACAACCTCCGCAACTGACCCTTTCTACCGCTGGGTTTGCAGTTTCCTGTTTCGGTGCATGCAACGGGCAGGGTGTTGTCATTCCTGGCGGGGGCACTTTGCCTTATTCCTATTCCTGGTCGCCAACTGGCGGTAATGCCCCCAGCGCCACCGGCCTGTGTGCGGGCATATATACGGTTTGCGTGACCGATGCCAACGCTTGTTCCGCCTGTGATACGGCAGTGGTAAGCTCGCCTTCCCAGCTTGCGCTCAGTATGTCGGCTACCGCTTCCACCTGCGGGCAGCCAAACGGCAGCGCTACCGTGAATGTAAGTGGCGGCACCGGCCCTTATGCCTATTCCTGGGTACCATCGGGAGGTAACGCGGCTACTGCAAACGGACTGGTGCCCAATACCTATTGCGTTTATGTGACCGATGCGAACAACTGTACCGATTCGGCCTGTGTGGTTGTTCCCAATACGGCAGGCCCATCGGCAAGCATAGCTTCAGCGGTGAACCCAACCTGTTTCGGTAGCTGCAACGGCTCTGTTACTGTAAATGTGGTGAATGGACTTCCGCCATATACCTATGCCTGGGCACCGGCAGGAGGTAATGCCGCAACAGGCACCGGCCTTTGCGCGGGAACCAGCTATACCTGCACAGTTACCGATGCCAACAATTGCACGGACACGGTGATGATCACATTGACACAACCCGCGCAGCTTGCTGTTACGCCCGGCCCGCCAGTCACCATTTGCATTGGCGCCAGCACTACGCTCACCGCCACCGGCAGCGGAGGCACGCCTGCTTACAACTTTTCATGGGCACCGGCCGGGCCTACTGTCAGCCCAGGAGTTACTACGGTATATACGGTGTTTATCACCGATGCCAACGGCTGTACCGGCACACCGCAAACAGTTACCGTCACGGTTAATCCTCCCCTGAACGTGATCGCATCCAACCCTGTATCCATCTGCGTGGGGGCCACTGCTCAGCTCAGCGCTATAGGCAGTGGAGGTAATGGCGGCCCGTATACGTATAACTGGCTGCCCGGCCCTATGGCGGGGCAAAGCGTTACGGTTAATCCTCCCGTAACAACAACCTATACTGTCATTGTTTCTGACAACTGCGGCACTCCTTCAGATAGCGCTACCGTTACCGTTACCGTGAACCCGCTGCCCGTGGTTACATTCACTGGCACGGATACCACGGGTTGTGTTCCGCTTACGGTCACCTTTACGAACAATACAAGCGGTTCGGCTGCATGCTCCTGGAACTTTGGCGATGGCGCCACTTCCTCTTCCTGCGGTCCGGTGACGCATACCTACACCACACCGGGCACCTATACCGTATTTTTACAGGTAACGGATAATAACGGCTGCGTGGCCTCTTCTACGCATACGAATATGGTTGCGGTATATGGGCAGCCGGTATCCTGCTTCACCTTCGGGCCGCAACCCACTACCATTCTCGATGGCACCATTTCCTTCACCGATTGTTCCACGGGCGGAACGAACTGGACCTGGAGCTTTGGCGACCTGGCCAACTCCACCTCTTACCAGCAGAACCCGCAGTTCACCTATAACGATACGGGCAGCTTTACGGTGCAGCAGGTGGTGTGCAACAGCAACGGCTGCTGCGACTCATCCATGCAAACGGTGGTGATCGGACCTGATTTCACCCTTTATGTTCCCAATGCCTTTACACCTGACGGTGACGGCAACAACGATACCTTCTTCCCGAAAGGGGAAGGCTTTGACATCAACTCCTACCGGCTCTGGATATTCGACCGCTGGGGCAACCTGCTTTTCTTTAACGACAACTGGAATAAGCACTGGGACGGGAAAGTGGAAGGCGGATCGGGAGAGATCGTGCAGGAAGATGTTTATGTATGGAAGATAGAGATCAATGATTACCTGGGAGCCAAGCACCAGTATGTAGGTCACGTTTCTGTGATCAAATAAGCCCGGCAGCCGATACTATCCTGTTTTTGAATCAGAAGGGTTTTTAGTATATTTGTTCAGGTATACCTGGCTTTCCCCAACCCCGAAGTATAGCCGTACGCCCTTTGGCAATAGCCTAAAGGGCAAAAGATCAATGCAACTTAGGCCTGAAAGCGGGTGTCTTATATCTAATCCGGCTCAGCTTATATGAAAGGCAGGTTTTATACGGTTTTTTTTCTTTTCCTGGCTACGTTCGGAACAGTGAATGCCTGCACTCCCCTCTTAGTGCCAACCCTTGTCAGCCAGGCTGTCGTTGGGAATAACCTGGAGCTATATTGGTCGAGCAACACCACCTATAACTGTACCTATACCATTGAGGTAGAAATAGCCTGCATTAACGGAAGCTTTACGGGGCTGGGCCCCTTTTATGTTTCGCCCACCATTAATAAAACGTCCACGCCATACCCGTACCCCCTTCAGACCATTAGCCTGAGCCAGCTTTGTCCCGGTACGGTTTACCAGTTCAGGGCCCGCGAAGCGTACATGGCTTCCACCTTCAGCGCCTGGACAGCTACCTTCACCTTTACTACCCCGGGCAGCCCGGTTGTACCCACCATTACGGTAACTGCCAGCCCCGATACGGTTTGCTTTCCGCAAACATCGCAGCTCAACGCGGTGGTCAGCAATGCCTGCGGCACAGCCACACCCGTTTATTCATGGGTGCCTGCATCAACTCTGAATAACGCCACCATCCAGAATCCTGTAGCTACGCCTACCGCAACCACCACCTACACCTGTTACGCTTCTGGCGGAAGCCTGCTGAGCTGCTGGAACGTGAGCGGCAGCGTAACGGTATACGGGGGCATAGTGGTCGCTAACGCGGGGCCTACCGTAGCCATATGCATAGGGGGTAATACGCAATTGAACGCATCGGGCGGGGCCGCGTATCAATGGTCGCCCGCTACGGGCCTCAGCAATCCCAACATCGGCAATCCCATCGCTTCGCCTACGACTACTACTCAATATACGGTCACAGCTACCATTGGCAATTGCGTGGATACAGACACCATGACGGTTACGGTGCATCCCCTGCCGGTCATTAATTTCAGCGCGCCCGATACCACGGGCTGCGCGCCCATTACCGTTACCTTCACGAACAATACGCTTAATTCCACCAGTTGTTCGTGGAATTTCGGTGACGGCAATGATTCGGCTTCCTGCGGCCCGATCAGTTATGTATATGCGGTGCCCGGGGTTTACCATGTTTCACTCACGGTTACCAACAACAATGGCTGCGTGAATACGGCAACGCATAACGGCATGGTGCAGGTGTATGGCTATCCTACAGCCTGCTTTACCATAGGCAATCAGCCCACCACCATTCTCGAGCCCACCATTCCGTTCACCGATTGCTCCGTTGGCGCGGTAAGCTGGCAATGGGCCTTCGGGGATGAGGACAATTCAACATCTACGCTGCAAAACCCGACCTTCACTTATCAGGATACGGGTGTGTTCACCGTCCAACAGATCGTCTGTAATTCCACTTCCTGCTGCGATACCACTTACATGGACCTTTATATTGGCCCTTTCCATGGCCTTTATGTGCCTAATGCCTTTACGCCTAATGGCGATTCGCATAACGATTATTTCGCACCCGAAGGGGTGGGGCTCGACCTGAGTACCTATCACCTGTGGATCTACGATCGCTGGGGCAACCTCATCTTCGAGACCACCGACTGGAATCACCATTGGGACGGAACGGTGCAGGGCGGCTCAGGCAAACTGGTCCAGGAAGATGTTTACGTTTGGAAGGTACAGGTGGATGACTACATGCATTTTCACCATTCATTGGTCGGCCATGTCAGCGTGATACGCTGATCAGCGCTTGATGAATTTCCCGTAAAGACCGCGATCTTTAATGACCAGCAGGTAGGCGCCAGGGCTTAAGCCCGAAATGTCGAGCTGTGCCGCCCCGAACAAAAATTCTGAAGACAAGGCCAGCTCCCCGCTCATCGAATAGATCTCCATATTTGCCCAACCTTCCTGGCTGTTTGGCACGCTGATCTGCAGTACATCGCCTGCAGGGACCGGGTAAAGCAAAAGGTTATCAAGCTCACTTATCCAGCTTACCGTATTGCACACGTCAAAAATAACGGTAACCGTATCCGAAGTGCCCGTGCAGCCGAAGCCATCGGAAACGGTTACATAAAGATTATATAAAGCAGAGCTTGTATCGGTCAGTATGATCGTTTGCGTAGTGGAGCTATTGCTCCAGAGGTAGCTTGAAAAAACCGGGGAAACGGCCAGCGTGAGCGTATCGCCCGTGCAGATAAGGGTGTCTCCGGGAAGGATCAGGGGCTCGGGCGCCAGGCAGAATTTAGCGAGGAATGCATCGCCACCGCCCGCGTTGCTCACCATATGCGCACCGGCACTGGCTATGCTGTCGGTACTGTAGGTTTCACCGGCCAGATAGATCTTACCCGTATTGTCGAAGGTCAGGCCCCTGCCGTTGTCGGCAGCCGTACCACCGTAATACGTTCCCAGTACTTTACTGCCGCTGCCGCTGAATTTAGCGAAGTAGGCGTCATAGTTCCCGGGGCTCGATTGCAGGGCCTGGTACGCGCCCGGTGTGCTGATGGCATTGGTGCTTTGGGTGGAGCCGCAGAACAGAAGATACGTATTGTTCACGATGTGCAGTTCAGCGATATAATCCACGTCATTCCCGCCAAAGTAAGTGCCCCATTGCCGCACGCCAGCGCTGTTGAAGCGGACAATAAAGGCGTCATCCGCGCTGCCCGGGCTTTGCTGGTAGGCGCCACCCGTGGCAATGGCATTCGCGCTGGTGGTATTTCCCGCCACGAAGATATTCCCGTTGTTATCGAGCTTGATGGAGCTGCCCTGGTCGCTGCCCGTACCGCCATAGTAGGTGGCCCACAGCAGGGCAGTGCCGGAAGGGTTGAACTTAGCGGCATAGGCGTCCTGCGTACCGCCTCCATAGGCAGACTGATGGCTGAGCGGTGTGGCGATATTGGAAGTGCTGGTAGTAAAACCCGTTATATAGATATTGTTAGCCGCATCGCAGTCGAGCGCCCAGGCCTCTTCCATGCCTGCATCGCCATAATAGGTGCCCCATTGTCTCAGGCCCGCGCTGTCGAACTTTACAATGAACACATCGAACAGGTTGGACCAGGAGTTCTGGTAAGCGCTGGGCGTGGCGATGGCGTTCAGGCTCTCGGTGTGGCCGCACATGATCACGTTCTCGTTATTATCCACCGTAACGGACGAAGCGATGTCGTGCTGCATTCCACCGTAATAGGTGCTCCATTTGCGAATGCCGTTGCTGTCGAACTTGGCCAGGAAGGCATCGTCAATGCCGCCACCGTAGGTGGTCTGGTGCGCGCCCGTGCTGGCCACATTCCCCGTGCTGAACGTATCACCGCATATATAGATGTATCCGCTCGGGGTAATGAAAATACCGTAGGCTGCATCCACGCTGTTGCCTCCAAAGTAGGTGCCCCACTGCCGCACCCCGTTCGCATTGAACTTGACCAGGTAAGCGTCAAAGCTGCCGTTGAGGGTCGACTGGTAGGTGCCGCTGGTTGCGATATTGGTGGTGTTGAGGGTGTAGCCCGTAATGTAAATGTTGTTCTGGGCATCTGCGCTAACCGCGTTGCAGTAATCGGTGGCCGCATCGCCATAATAGGTGCCCCAGATGCGATTGGTGGAAGGGTCAATAATGAAGGTCCTCTGCTTATTGTATTCCGCCTGAAAGCGGATGAACGAATTCTCCGTATGAAAATGTACGGGAATGTTCTCGGAAGGAGCATCGGTATAAAAGCTCATGGGTATGGTCTCTGTAATATCGCCCAGCGGGGTTGTGTAGGTGATGCTGCCGTCTTGCTTAGCTATAAGGTTGCCGAAGCCAGCGGCAAGAAAGCGTACCCGGCCCAGGTCGGCACCCGGGTGCAGAATGAGATTGTATTTGAGGGAAGCCACCGGGCCGCCCTGCAGTACGAACTCGATATCGATATGGTCGTATATGTTCTCATAGATCACTTTCTGATAAGAGTTCACTCCTGTTATTTCCTTCCCATCGATATAATAATTGAACGGGCCGGGCACTGCATCGTAAGCCATGATCGTTGGCCGGGCATTCATGCCGTAGAAATCAATATCCACGCGCGCGGTCTTAAGCTTCACGGCAGCCAGGTCAGCCGACCCGTAGGACCGGTTACCCTGGGCCGGGGGAAGGCCCTCAGCGGAAAAGAGCTCATAGGAATATCCCGTCTTGCGGAGCTGCACGTTGAGCCCTTTGCCGGAATACAGGAACAGCACATCGTCATTGACCTGCCGATATTGGTCCACAACCTGTCCTTTATTCTCGGTAAAGCACGATTGGCCGGAGACCAATTGCTGCCCTGTGCAGGCAAAAGCTGCTAGCAGGAGGGAGGAAAGGAATACGCTTCGTTGCAGGGGCATAGCGATGAGCGGGGCTCAGATCAAATTTACGTATTCCGGCCGAAACGCATGCCGGAATAGTAAATGTTTTGCGGAGGGATTTTAAAATATTATTTTTAGTACCCCATGAAAAGAGCGCTGCTCCTTTTGTCCGCTGTATTTCCCTGTTATGCGCTGGCATATGGCTATGCACTAGACTCGCTTGTCAAAATTGCGCAAAACGCTCCGGATTCGGGTTTGGCCTTTGCGGAACGATTGCGGAAAAGGGCGGAACAGGAGAACGACCGGATCGCACTTTATGAATCCTGCATCATAGCCGGTGAGAGTTATGTGGTAAAGACCAATTATGCCAGGGCCCTGGAGGTGTTCCTGAAGGGCCTACGCATCGCGGAAGAGGAAGGTTACAAGAAGGGCATAGCGCATGCGCACCGGTATATAGGATGGGTACGCGCCTGGCTTGGCCTTTACACGCAGGCTATTCCGGAATATGACCTGGCTCTGAAAATGTTCCGGGAGATGAATGATACCAGCGGCATCCTGGGCTGCCTGTTCGTGAAAGGAATCGCTCATATGATGATCAAGCCGGTTGATACCTTAACTGCTCTGAAGTGCCAGTTGGACAGGATCAGGATATGTGAACAGAAAAAAGATTCGGTATGTATGGCATATAGCTACAACGAGCTGGCGGCTTTTTACCATTCGGTCATGCTTGACCATACCAAAGCACTGGAATATTGTTCAATGGCATACCC
This sequence comes from Bacteroidota bacterium, assembly GCA_040756415.1. GTDB lineage: Bacteria > Bacteroidota > Bacteroidia > JADZBD01 > JADZBD01 > JBFLYZ01. The sequence goes on along the minus strand of JBFLYZ010000025.1, from coordinate 23,531 downwards.
GATTTTTAAAAAGCACAACATAAAGGAGGCCATCTCCAATACCTGCTCGAAGATTGCAGGCTACCTGCGTCATTTCGGGAAATGGGAGGAGATGTTTCCTTACGTGAGGGAGCAGGAACGGCTGGCCCTGGAAACCAATAACCGCTCGCAGTTAAGAACAGCCTATGATCATTTTTCCGCGTATTATCTTGGCCGGGGCGATTCCGGCCGGGCCTATACCTATCTGCGTTTGGCCGACAGCCTGGATAATGATCTCTTTACCTCCGATCTTAACCGGAGGATTGCTGAAATGAGCGAGGCGTACGAGGCGGAAAAGAAGAACCGCGAGATCACAGCGCTTAGGCAGAGCGCGGAAATACGAAATGTAGTAATTCTGTGCGGTGGCCTGCTTCTAACCATATTGTTCCTGCTCTATAACCGGAGACAGTTGAAGCGCAAGAACGAGTACCAGGTGAAGATCAATCAGCAGCAGAGCGAGCTGTTTACGGTAGCCGTTACCGTCCAGGACCAGGAACAGAAAAGATTTGCCGAGGACCTGCACGATGGGCTCGGGTCCGTTCTTTCAACCGCCAAGATGAACCTGGCGCGCATGGAAGAGGAAAAGCTCGACCTTACGGATGTTCAGAAGGAAAGGTACCTGTCATCGCTCAGGCTGATCGATGAAGCTGTGGCCGAACTGAGGAATATCGCTCATAACATCATGCCGGCATCGCTCTCCAAGCTGGGGCTCGAGGCAGCCTTAAAAAGCCTCTTCGACCGGATCAGCAGTCATTCAGCGCTGCGTATTACCTTTACCATGCATGGCCTGGAAGGGAGACTGAAGGAGAACGCGGAGATAAGCATCTACCGTATCATCCTCGAGACCGTGAATAATGTGGTCAGGCATGCTGAAGCCAGCGAAATGACGGTGCAGTTGATAGAATATCCTGAATATATCAATATAACGGTTGAGGATAACGGTAAGGGTTTCGACTACGGCTTTACGATGATACAGGGGAAGGGTATAGGCTTGTCGAACATCCTGTCGCGGGTGCGGTCGCTGAACGGCCGCATGGATGTAGATTCGGCCGCAGGGCGCGGTACGCTGTTTACCATAGAAATACCATTAAAGGATATACGTTCCAATGGCTAAAGTGAAGTTGCTGATCGCTGATGACCACCAGTTGTTCCTTGACGGGATCATATCCCTGCTCCGGACCGAAAAGGATTTTGATATCGTATCTACGGCCAGCAATGGGGAAGAGGTTCTTTTGCGGGTTGCTGAAAGCAAGCCTGACGTATGCATACTCGATATCAATATGCCCGTGATGAACGGGATGGATGCGGCCAGGCGGATAAGGGAACGGCATGAATGTATCAAGCTCATTATGCTCACCACCCACAACGACAGGGAGTTCATTTCCGAGATGCTCATGGCCGGGGTGTCGGGTTACGTGCTGAAGAACACGACCAGTACGGAACTGATCAAAGCCATTAAAAAAGTGGTAAGCGGGGGGCAGTACTACAGCGATGAGGTTCAGGAAAGCATCATGAGCAATTATGTAGATAAAATGAAGTCGGAGCAGCGCCCATCTCCCAAAATAGTGCTTACTCCCCGCGAGGTAGAGATCGTGAAACTCCTTGCAAAAGAGTATACAAACGAGAAGATCGCGGATGCGTTGTTCATCAGCTACCGCACGGTAGAGACCCACCGCAAAAACATCATGCAGAAGACCGGGGCAAAGAACCTGGCCGGCCTGCTGAAGTTCGCATACGAGAACAAGCTCATCTAATATCCTGTCTCTTAATTGTTTATAAATGCATACCAACTACTTGGTATGCAAAAATGCCAGCGCTTTGGTATTGTGCAGGGTTGCGGGACGAAGGATATTTGCTGTAACAGTTCACTTAAAGATAAAGACCATGAAAACCTTGAACCTTCTTAACTCACTGCGAAGAACAGCAGCAATGATCTTCGTATTATTCATCGGGCATATTTCCTTCTCGCAGGCCGTTACATTTCAGCTTGATCTTGGCCCGAAATGGAAGTATTACCAGGATGGCCGTTATGCCGATGCCTCGGTGATGGGATTCAGCACCCAGGTTTTTGGAGGAAGTAAGTCCATACGGCTTGGCGTTCAGGCCGGTTTTTACCGATTAAAGCATCAATGGGAGGGCCAGCCCGATCGTTATAGCAGCGTTATCCCAATGTACCTGACGGCCTCGATCATACCTAAAAAACTGTTTTTGCCGGTTGGCGACAGGTACGGACTGGGGCTGAAGATGGACCTGGGCGGTGGGGCATTGTTTTCCGTTGGCGATATCGCCTCATTAGGCATGTGCCTGGAAGCGGGCGGAGGCATCCTGGTTGCCGAGGTGGGTGACGACTATAGCGGATTTTTTATCCAGGCGGTGTACGAGAACTTTCTGTTCACCCCTTATGGATCCTCCATTTCAGCCGGGGGGCTAATGGGAAGGATAGGCGTATTGATCGGACATTAAAGTCATTTTATTTACCTGGATATAAACAATTAAACAGTCTGAAACATGAAACTGATGTTCATATTTATTCTCGCCACGATGATCGGTTCAGATCAATATAAGTGCGGGGACTGGTTTAGCCTCAGCGATTATCCGGATATTGAAGTTCAATATTGTAAAAGCTGGGCTGGAGTGGATTTCGATGGGAAAGATAAATGGAACCTGTATGACGACTACTTCAGGGTTTATAATGGATCGGATAAGAAGGTGAAGGTGTCTTATAAAGGAGGGGCTTGGGGTACCATTCTTCTTGACAAGGGAGAAACCGGATATTATACCTGGAAAGGAAAAGATGATCTCAGTTTCAGCGTAGAATATGTTAAGTGATTACAACAGGCATGTGAAAAAACATATCGGTAAACGGAAACCCAAACAAGGCATATGAAACATTTTCTTTTTTCCATTCTTTTGCTTTTAAGTTATGCACTTTCTGCCGGCAACATCAATGATGAAGTGGCTGAGGTGAATAAGGACAAAAAGCCCATTCTGCAATACGGTATTAGCAGTATTTCCCATTATAGGATTTACAGTTCCGGAAAGAAAAAACTGGAATATAAGACCGAATATGATAAAAAGGGAAATAAGGTAAAATATACCGAGTTCAACTACGCGGGCGATACGCTCATTACTACCTATTTCTATAATGATCAGGACCGGCTTGTGTTGAGTAAAACACACAGGATCAAGGACGGAAAAATAAGCCTGCACGTGAGAAACAGCTATAAATACAATAGCGATGGGCAGATCAAAGAATACATATTCAATTATACTGATAATGACGATGGGATGAGAACGGAATGCAAGTATGACAACAAGAACCGTTTGATTGAAGAGTATCACTGGTATGCCGAGGGTTTTGAGGGCTATCACAAGCATGTTCATGCATACGAGGAGAATGCGCAGGGACAGATCATCAAATACCAGTATAAACGAATCAATATTTATGCTGAGCTGAAGCCGGACGGAAGCTACGGAGATCTTACCGAGTCAGAACCCAAGCTTATTCTCGAAATAGTATACGAGCAGCCTTCAGGGGACCACTTGCTGCCCTCCAAGAAGATTCACTATGGCGAAAATCTGATGGAATACGGCATGGAGTATGATCCCAAGGGCAATATGATCAAGGAAAGCCTGATGTATAAAGGAAAGCTGAAGGTGCGTGTGTTCGAGTACGATGAGCTAGGTCGGCTGGTAAAGGAATATGCAGAGAATAAGAGCAAAAACGCAAGGATATATAAATATTATAAGGACACAACCTTGCTCGCGGAATCCGGATATAAAGCCATGACCGGAGAAGGGGAATATGAGGTGTTCGAGGAATTTGAAATAGGCAAATGATGGATGGTGGTAGAGTGGAACAATACCCGCATGCTCTATCCTGATCCGGTCACGGAGAAACAGGAGCAAAAGAACCTCAGGGTGGAAATTAAGATGATGGCGTACTAAAAGGAACTATTTTCATCCAAAAATCTGAACCTATGAACCGACTCGGTATCCTTTTGTTCATGTTTTGGCTTGTTTCGATAACATCGGCAGCAGGCCAGCAGGACTATTCCCAGATCCCCTTAAAGACGGCCGAGGATTGTAAAAAGGCTGAGCCGGAAGTGCTCAAGGCGGTAAACTTTATCCTAAGCAAACGTGTGTGCGACCAGGATGCACTAACGGCATCGCTGTTCAATATCAAATGGATGGAAAACACCGCACATACCTTCAGTGTTAATAGGAAGGTATCCAAGCTCTCGGATAAAAAGAAGAACCCCCTGCTGGTAGGGGTGTACCTGGCCTGCCTGACCAAGTTCGTGCTGGAGAACCCGGATAAGCTGAAAGATGAGAAAACGGTTCAACTGGGCGCCTGCAGGCTGTTCGCGGATTACCTTCGGATGAAGGACAATGACGTGGTCATGACCAAGGGCATCAAGAAATTTCTGGAAGCGGAAGAGCAGGGCAAACTGGAGGCCTACCTGGGATACAAATGAAGAGCGGTAAGGCTATAGCGCTGAGCATGCTGGCGGTGATGGCATTTGCCAGCGTCTTCGCCCAACGGACCGGATACCGCATCAGGCGGTACACCGCGGGTGTCACCTACGCGCATATCATCAGCAATATATCCACCTCAGATTTCAAGTTAGGATACCATGCATCTTTTGCCAAGTGTTATCCCATGCTGCTCTACCGTGTCAGGCGTAATAACGATAAGCCGCTGTTGTATATCAACGCTGGCCTGGGCCTGACCGGGGCCGGAAGTAAAAAGAACAGCTCTATCCTGGAGGATACCCTGTTGCTTCAGAATTACGATGCTTCTCTTCTGTACCTGACTTTCCCGCTTTCTTTCGAGGTTAATTTTTACCAGAACAGGTTCAGGGGATTCCTCGTTAACCCGGATAACAGTTTTATCAGCCTGGAAGGGGGCATTCAATTCGGATATACTCTTCAGTCGAAGCTTACCAACGGTGCCGAAAACCGTAATTTTAAAACGGAAACCGCACCGCTCGACATGAGCTGGTTCGGTGGTATTCGCCTGCTCCAGACGCTGCATGGACTGAGCCTGGACCTGAAATATTTCAAAGGCATTCGGCCGGTATTCAATGCCGATCCGGGTTCGCGCCACGAATACTTTATGGCTACTTTATCCTGGAACAGGATGGAATCACGCTGCGCGAACTCGCATCGAAAGATGAAGCGCACGATCAAAGTACTTAACAAAATCGGATAACTATTTCCTTGTTTCTCAAGCCGTGCAATGAGCCCTTTTGAGATGCCCGATGCTCATGTTCGGGTAAGCCGGTCGAGACTTTTTTTCATATCAATGCCTTTTCCCAGCACGCCTGAGAATATACGAAGACTTTTCTTAATGATGCGGGGCACATTGTGTATGTTGAACTGCTGGGGGCTCAGGCCCGGTTTCACCTGCTTCCATTCGAGCGGAAAAGAAACGGTTGCACCCTGTTTTGGGCGAAGGCTGTAGACCGAGGCCAGGGTCTGGCCCCTTCGGTTCTGCAGGTGATCGAGGTAGATCATGCTGCCGCGTTTCTTCAGGTTGCGCTCCAGGCTGGTGAAGGCGGGCAGCCGGTCGTGCGCCATCATGCAAAGCAGGTGGGCAAAACCCCTCACCTGGTCGTAGGCGTACTTCTTTCCCATGGGAATGAAAATATGCAGGCCGGTGGCCCCTGAGGTCTTGCAATAGCTGGGGATACGTACTTTTTCCAGGATATCGTGGAATGCCCGTGCCGTTTCTATGACCTGTCCGAAACTGTTCTTGTCAGATGGGTCGATGTCGATGATAAGGTAATCCGGGTGATCCAGCGCAGCCGTGGTGGAGTTCCAGGGATTGAGCTCGATACAGCCCAGGTTATTGAGGTAGGTGAGGGTTGCCTTATTATTGCAGAGGATGTAGTCAATGTCCTTGCCGGTGGATTCGGAGTAGATCTTTACGCTCTCTACCCATTCGGGCGCCTCATCCCCGGCATCCTTGTGAAAAAACCCTTCGTCCCGGATGCCGTTCGGGTTGCGCTTCAGGGACTGCGGCCTGCCTTTCAGGTAGGGCATGATATGGTCCGCTATTGAAATGTAATAGTTGATCACATCGCCTTTGGTAATGCCTTCCTCAGGCCAGAAGACCTTATCGAGGTTGGTCACGGGCACCTCTATACGGCTCACCCGTATGCTAACGGTATTCCTTTTCCCCCGTATCTGCCGGTCATTCTTCTTTACCGGTCTTTTCCTGGCCACTTTTTCCGGTATTGTCGTTTCGCTTGCCATGGTTACTTCTTTTGCTTTTTTATCCTTACGCAGATGAAGGAATATAGGGTGGCGCAGGCGCCCATCGCGGGTCTGCTCCGTATATTTGATCTCGCATACCAGCTCGGGCCTTACCCAGCTAACGGGCATATTGGTCTTGGCGGCTTCGTCAAAAGGTGAATGCGGGATGATCAGGGGTTCGAGGAGCGTGGCAGTTTCCCGCAGCGTAATGTCATTGAACCCTGAGCCGGTATGCCCCATATACTTCAGCCGCCCACCGTCATAAATGCCCAGCACCAGGGCGCCAAAATATTTCCTTGCCCCGCCCGGCTCGGTGAAGCCGGCAATCACCGCATCGCGCGTCTTGCTGTGCTTGATCTTCAGCCATTCGGAAGTGCGCCTGCCGGGGTAATAACGGCTGTCGGCCTTTTTGGCCATAATGCCTTCCATATCCATTTGCCGGATCCGGCTGAAGAAAACCCTGCCTTTGGCTTCGATGTGGTCGGCATAGCGTATCACAGGGCTCTTGCCGATGATCCTCCTGAGCAATTCCTTTCTTTCGACAAGCGGCAGATCACAGGTGTTCCTGCCTTCAAGCGCCAGCAGGTCGAACACGTAATAGCAAAGAGGATATACCGGGTTGCGCTGGTAATCTTGCAGCAATTGGAAGCTAGGGCGTCCTTTATCGTCAAAAGCTACCACCTCGCCATCGATAATGGCGCGTAGCTTCAGTTTAACCAGCTCTTCAACTATCACGGGATACAGCTCATTGAATGAGTTGCCGTTCCGCGAATAGAGCCGTACACTTCCATCCAGTTCGGCTATGGCGCGGTAACCATCCCATTTGATCTCGAATATCCATTCTGGATCGTTAAAGGGTTTGTCGGTTTCCCTGGCCAGCATGGGCCGGACGAAATCCGCCACTTTGCGGCTGATCACAGGGCCGTACTGCTTCGTTTTTTTTTTACGGGCTTGCGGTTTTCACGCAGCCACCGGTTGATCGGTGAGTTTTTGGGCGTATGCTCTTCGCTGTCATACGGCTCATGCACGGCATGCTCATCGTTATGCTTGATGAGGAGCCAGGCGTTCTCTTCGCTGCTTCTGAGCTTCACCAGCGCGAAATCGCCTTTAAGCTTTTTTCCATGCAGGGTGAATTTGAGATTGCCCGACTTTAACCCCGTTTTGAGGTCCTTTTCGCTCTGCCCCTTGATGGGCGTATAATGGCCCTTATCCCAGATCTCTACGATACCTGCCCCGTAGTTCCCTTCCGGAATGATACCTTCGAAATCCTTATAATCATATGGATGATCTTCTACCATCATGGCCAGGCGTTTGTCGGAAGGGTTCAGGGAAGGGCCTTTGGGCACGGCCCAGCTTTTAAGCATCCCATCCAGTTCAAGACGAAGATCGTAATGCAGGCGCGTGGCTTTATGGCGCTGGATCACGAAAATGTGCTTTTTTGTTTTCCGCATGCCCCCTTCAGGCTCGGGGGTGTAGCGGAAGTTGCGCTTGGTTTTGTACCGCAGCAGGCTCATGACGCCTTCTTGTGTTGTTTGCGGTTCAGGCTGGCCTTTAACTGCTCCATCAGGTCCTGTGGCTGGCTGTGCACCACTTTCATGCGAGGTGTTTTTGCCGGCCCCTTGCCCTTCGCCTTGCTCCGGATAATATCCATAAGTGTATCGGTATAGCTATCCCGGTAGCTGGCAATGTCGAATTTCCGCGATTGCTGGTCGATCAGCGCAATGGCCATTTGCAGCTCATTGGCCTTCACTTCAGCCTTACCCGGCAGGTTCAGCTCGTTGTAATCACGTATCTCTTCCCCGAAACGGGCGCGGTGCAGCACGAGCACTTTGTCAAGGGGTTTGATCATGGCCAGGCTTTCCTTGTTACGCATCACGAACGTAGCGACACCGATCTTGCCTGTTTTACGAAGCGCTTCGCGGAGAAGCGCGTAGGCGCGTACACCGCTCTTATCCGGCTCGAGATAATACGGTGTTTCATAATACATCGTGTTGATCTCGCCTTCCTTAATGAAATCGCTGATCTCGATCACTTTTGTTTTTTTCGCGCTGGCCGCCTCAAAATCCTTGTCGGTGAGCACCACGTACTGATCGTTGTATTTATAACCCTTCACTATATCCTCCCACTTCACTTCCTTCCCGGTCTGCTCGTTCACACGCTTGAAGCGGATGTGCGAATGGTCTTTTTTGTCGAGCATATCCAGGTCGAGGGTGCTGCTTTGGGTAGCGCTGTACAGCTTCACCGGTATGTTTACCAGCCCGAATCCTATCGCTCCTGTCCAGATGGGTCTCATGGTCTATCCGTTTATGATCTCGCCCCCGTTGGGATGCAGCACCTGCCCCGTCATGTACGATGAGTCGTCACTGGCCAGGAACACGTAGCAGGCCGCGATCTCGGCAGGCTCACCGGCTCTGCCCAAAGGCACATCGCTGCCGAACTGCGCTACTTTTTTTCCTTTAAAGCTCGATACGATGAGCGGTGTCCATACCGGCCCAGGCGCCACCGCGTTCACGCGTATGTTCTTCTCCGCCAGGTTGGCGGAAAGGCTGCGGGTAAAGGCCACGATGGCCCCTTTCGTGGAAGAGTAATCGATAAGGCGGCTGCTGCCCCGGTACGCCACTACCGATGCCGTATTCACGATTGCGCTGCCCTCCTGCATATGCGGCAGGGCGTGCTTGCACATCCAGAAGTAGGAAAAGATATTGGTCTGAAACGTTTTCAGCCATTGCCGCGTAGTGATCTTTTCCAGGCTTTCTTTCTCGTACTGCACGGCCGCGTTATTGACCAGGATATCGATCTTGCCGAAGGCTTGATTGGTTTTTTTTATGGCCGTGATACAGGCACGCTCCCTGGAAATATCGCCCGGCAGCAGGATGCATTGCCGCCCGTATCCGTTAACCTGCTCGCGCGTGTCCTTCGCATCGGCATGTTCGTTCAGGTACGAGATGGCCACATCAGCGCCTTCCTTTGCGAACAGCACCGCAACCGCTTTGCCGATCCCGCTGTCGCCACCGGTGATCAGGGCCGCTTTGCCGGTGAGCTTTCCCAGCGCGACAGGAACCCTGTCGTCCGATACGGGTACCGGCTCCATTCTTCGTTCTATGCCCGGCCGGGCCTGGTGCTGCCGCTTGCGCAGTTTTTTCTTGGGATTGGAATGCTGCATAACGATGCGTAAACAACCTGTGATGGTATAAAAGCCGTGCCAGATTAGGAAGGGCGGCTTTTCAACAGGGCGCCTGTTGATCAAATGTTGCAATGGGGAAAAAATACCACAGGTTTTTTGAGGGCATTCATCCGCATACGCAGTATCTTTGCCTGTCTTTATGCAGAATGTAACGCCTCACGAACCGGTTTTGCTCAGCGATGCGCAGCGCGAAAAGCAGCTTTTCCGCCAGGCCATCACGGCCGAGCTGGCCAGGAGCATAGCGCACGAGATCAAAAATCCCCTGTCAGCGATCAACTTCTCCCTGTACGAGCTGCGTGCTGTACTGGAGAGGCCCGCTCAGGATAACGATAACCCAGCGGAGTTCCTGGATATCATTGAAAAATGCGGTAAGAAGATCAATACTGCCCTCGAGGAGCTGCTTCGCGCCACCAGCCCGCGCCCTTTGCAGCCGGCCCCTGTGGGCCTGAAAACGCTTGCAGAGGAAGCGCTTTTCTTCGTTCAGGCCCGGATACTGGAGAAAAATATATCGACCGTGTTGCAGGTTCCGTCAGATATCCTGGTGCGGGCTGATAAGGCGCAGCTCATGATCGCGCTGATGTCTCTCCTCCATAACGCCATCGATTCCATCAGCGCTCCGGAAGGAAGCATCCGCGTTACGGGATCGGCCGGGAATGGCGTGGTACGCCTGGATATACAGGATAACGGCAAGGGAATACAGGAACGCGATATCGACCGTATCTTTGAACCTTTCTATTCAACCCGGAGCGAGGCGGCCGGCCTTGGCCTGACCACAGCGCAAACGATCATTACGCAGCACAGGGGATTGATACGGGTAGAAAGCGTGTATGGAAAGGGTTCCGTGTTCAGCGTTCTGCTCCCGCACCCGCACTAGCCTGTTTTGCGCAGGCTGATATTCGATTCTTTTTCAACTATCCTTCTTTCCACCCATACGGCATATTTGTTCGGCTCTATTCTCCGGCCCCTGAAGCGTATGTAGGCCTGTGTAAATTCCGCTCCAAAGTAAAGGATGATCGCGGAATAATATACCCATAGCAGAATAACGATGAGCGATCCGGCTGCCCCGTATGCGGTAATGGTCGTGTTGTTCTGAAGGTAATAGCTGATGCCTGTTTTGCCGATCATGAACAGCAAGGTGGTGACAAGGGCGCCCACCCACACATCCTTCCAGCGTATTTTCGCATCGGGAAGCACCTTGAAGATACAGGCGAAGAGCGTGGCGATCACAACAATGGATACCGCGTAATTGATGATGTAAAGGCTGTCTACGATCCTCTCGGAAAACAGGGTCTTCAACTGGCCGAGGAAAACCTCTAAGGCGGCATTGAGCAGCAGCGATACCAGCAGCACGAAGCCCAGTATAAGTATCATGGAAAAGGAGAGCAGCCGGTTGATGATCAGCTTGACCCATCCCTTCCTGGGCCTGGCTTTCAATCCCCAGATGAAATTGATGGAATCCTGTACCTCCCCGAAAATACCCGTGGCTCCCAGCAGCAGGGTGAAGAGTCCCACGATGGTAGCCACCGTATTGTCGTGGTGGGCTGAGCTTTTTTTCAGCACCTCCTGTATCTGCAGGGCGGCTTCACCGCCTATATATTCCTGCAGGCGCATGAAGATCTCGCCTTCTATGGCATCCCTTCCATAGAACAGCCCCAGCAGTCCGATCGTGACCAGGAGCAAAGGAGGGAGAGAAAAGACCGTATAATAGGCTAAGGCAGCGCTCAGCTTCATCACTTTATCGTTCATGAATTCGCGGTACGATTCCCTGACCAGGAACAGGGTGTTTTTGAATATCAGCTTGCGTTTCATACAGCCTGGCAGGGCAAAAGATATTCCAATTCTGGCATGAAATTGTCAGGTAAAAGGCAGACTCAGACAGAAGCGCATGAAAAAGGATCAAGTTGATAACGGTTCTGCGGCCAGGAAACAAAGGCGCAGAAGGAGAAGATGGAGGGCCTTGCTGATCGTACTGGGTGTTCTGCTTGTTATCCGCATCAGCCTTCCTTATGTGATGCTGCGTTATATCAACAACAGGCTGGCCGGCCTGGAAGAATACCGGGGGCATGTGGAAGATATAGATATTGCGTTGCTGCGCGGAGCCTACAAGATCAACGGGATATCCATTAAAAAGGTCAATGCCGATGGGCAGGTAGATACCCTCCCTTTCTTCCAATGCCCGGAGATCGATCTTTCTGTTCAGTGGAGCGCTTTGTTCAAGGGTAAGCTGGTGGCGGAGATCTATGCAGAGGAGCCGGTCCTGAACTTCATCCAGAAACCGGAGGTGAAGAAGGATAAAGAGGTGAAGGAGGATACGGCCGATTTCAGGAAGGTAATCAGGGGCCTGATGCCCCTCAGCATTAACCGTTTCGAGGTAAGCAATGGCCAGGTCCATTTTATTGACCCCACGCGCCAGCCGGTGATCGATGTTTCGATGAAGAACGTTCAGATCACAGCGGACAACCTTTCGAATGTGAACGATAGCGCCAGGCTGCTTCCGGCCGGCATGCGCTTTGACGCTGACGCCTATGGCGGGCACATGGCCGTGAACGTTAAATTCGATGCGCTGAACAAGGTGCCCACATTTGATATGAACGCTGAGCTCAGGGAACTCGACCTGACCCAGCTTAACGATTTCCTTCGTGCGTACGGGAATTTCGATGTCAAAAAAGGGAGCTTTGGTCTTTTCATGGAGTTCGCTGCCAAGGACGGTGGCTTTGGCGGGTATGTCAAGCCGGTGATCAAAGATATGGATGTGCTTCAATGGAATGAGGACGAAGGAGGCATAGGACAAAAGCTTTGGGAGATGGTAGTGGGCACATCGGCCGAGATCGTGGAGAACCAGCCGCGCGACCAGGTAGCCAGCAAGATACCGGTCAGCGGAACGTTCGAGTCGCCCGATATTGATGTATGGAAAGCGATCAGCTATGTGCTGCGCAACGGTTTTGTCCAGGCCCTGCGCCCCGCGATCGACCATTCGATCAGCATCAACCGCATGAAAGATGAAAGAGACAGGACCCTGCTTGAAAAGGTGCTCGGAAAGGACTTAAAGAAAAAAGAAAAGGGCAGAAAGGACAAAAAGAAATAAGAGCAGCGGGGAAACAATTCCACAAAACACGCAATTCCCTTCGCGCTGTTTCTCATGCATGTCACGCATCGCTCCGCGGGCCTTGCTGGCACAGTTTTCCGGTATGCAGGGGCATTCTTCCCCTCAATGCAAAAGGACCGGAGGATGAATCGGAAATGGTCTGGGCAGCAATCATTATCATCGAGTCGGGTATTATTAACTTTTTAATACTGTTTTTTATGATCACGCGAACCAAAACATTGCTGGAGATCAGCAGTCCCGCTTTCGACCGGGGCGGCATGATCCCTTCAAAGTATACCTGCGATGGAATCAACATCAGTCCACCGCTGACAATAGGAAAAATACCCGCAGAGGCGAAAAGCCTGGTGCTGGTCATGCAGGACCCCGATGCAGTAAGCGGAACCTTCGATCATTGGCTGATGTGGAATATCCCGCCTCTCGAGGGCATAGAGGAGAACAGCGCCCCGGGAGTCCAGGGGAAAAATACGGCCGGTACGAACGGCTATACCGGGCCCTGTCCTCCCTCGGGCACGCACCACTATTATTTCAAGATCTATGCGCTCGACCGGTTGCTCGACCTGGAAAAGGGTGCAGGTAAAAGCGAGCTGCAGGAGGCGATGAAAGGCCATATCGTTGCCTGGGGAGAGCTGATGGGTATTTACAAGAAGATGCTGTAGTAGAAAACCGCGCGCATACGGTGCCGAATATCACTCCTGATTTTATCCCGCATGAGGAATTTCATAAAGGGAACTGGTTGTTCTCATCGGCCCGGCCCTATTGGTATTACTTCAGGCGGGGCAAAAGGAATAAAGCGATCACCTACGGTAATTTTCTGAAAAGCGTGGATAAGCCGCTACGGAACCTGGTGCGGTTTCTCCACGGTAAAGGTCTGGCCACCACTCCCTCCTGTTCAGGGCATTGCTGGAGCGAACGGGATTTTAACCGGATATATGAAGCGCTGGAGCGGGATAGCAGAGATATACGTAATGGCGGGTTGAGCCTGGTCGATATAGAGACAGGCGAGCGCCTGCGGTATCGTAATAAGCGATACGATCTGCCCTGGACCCGCGCGCGGTTCAGGCGGCTGATGCTGACGCAACAGCGGGAAGGCATAATAGGCATACGCACCGGGCGGCAGCGAAAGCTGAAGGAGAAACTGCTCGGAATCCGGATGAAGCATGCGCATGTGTATGAAAAGGACGGCATTGTCTTTATTCATGTAACTCGTGATGCCAGGGGGAAAAGCAGCAAGCGGTGGGAGCGTATCACCGCGGCCGTGAAAAAAGCCTGGGATCAGGGCTGATGATGAGCCGGCATGCGCAATTCGGAAATATCGTATCCTTTCTGGCTGCAGCGCCCGATGATAGCCTGCAGCAGCTCGTCCTTCATAAAGGGGCTGCGGCTCATGATGTAAAGAAATTTTTTCTTCGGGTGCCCGACCACCGTGTAGGAGTAATCGTCAGCCAGTTCAATGATCCAGTAGTGGGCCCTTAGCGGCCATACGAATTGTACTTTCCACCGGGCGTTGCCTGATGAGCGGTCGATGAAGGCTTTTGACCGTATGGTCCGCGTACGCCCGCTGGGTTTCCTGAAGCTTGTATAGATATTGAAGCTGCCGGACGGGTTCACCGTATACGTTTCCGTTATATCTTCCCAGTTGCGGTCAAATACAGTCGGGATGCAAGCCACCACATACCATTTGCCCGCGTACAGGTTCAGGTCCACGTAATTCACTGTTTGCTGTCCCGTTGTGGCAGTGCTGAGCAAAAGAAAGATCCGCTTCATGCTTCAGAACATTCAAATTCTGTTCCCTTTTTTTGAAAATTCTGGCGCCACACACCTTGACAAATTTTTGTTTTAGGGGTAACTTTAAGGAAAGTTTTTGTCATGTGGGTTTATATTATATCGCTGGTGATCCTGGCTCTGCTGGCCTGGCTGATGATCACGTTCTTCTTTACGCCCCCGGTGGGCACATACATTCAGCCCCAATCCATGAGCAGCCCCGCGTTTCACGCAAGGACGGTGTTCCGGATACTGAATGTGCTGAACCTTGACGATGGCGCGCTGGTGACCGGTGTGGTTGATTCGGGCACCATACGTGTTGGCAATGTGCTGAAGCTGGAAAAAGATAGCCCCAAGGACCTTACAGTGATGGATATTGAAGTGTCGGGTAAAAAAGCCGGGGAGGCGCGTGCCGGTGAAAAGGCCAATGTTCTGGTGAGTGATCTGCCTGACCTGGAATTGCACCGGGGCGATGTACTGGTTGACGCGCGGAAAGGAATGTGAAGAATAAAAATGACCGAATTAAAGAGAACGCTGAGTCTCACGCAATGCGTCCTGTTTGGAATAGGCTCCATACTGGGGGCGGGTATCTATGTGCTGGTCGGCAAGGTGGCCGGCTGGTCGGGTAACATGGCCTGGCTGGCTTTTCTGCTCGCATCGCTTACCGCGCTTACCACGGCATTTTCTTATGCCGAGCTGAGCGCGATGTATCCGCGCTCGGGCGGAGAATATGTATATGCCGATAAGGCGTTCGGCCAGCGCTCGGGCATCATGTTGGGCTCGCTGATCGCTTTGAGCGGAATTGTTACCGCAGCCGCGGTGGCCCTGGGCTTTGCGGGCTACCTGGGTATGCTCACCGGCCTGGACATGACCGCGGGAGCCCTTGGAATACTGCTGCTGCTTTTCCTGGTCAATGTTTCAGGCATACGCGAGTCGTCAGCCGTCAACGCGGTTTTTACGATTGCCGAGGCGCTTGGATTGTTCCTGGTCATCTTTTCATCGCTTTCGCTTTCGGAAGGGAAAGCGGAGCCCGCTTACGGGGCGGAGACACGCGGTATCCTTACCGGAGCATCGCTGGCCTTTTTCGCTACCATAGGTTTCGAAAAAGTGGTCAAGCTGGCAGAGGAAGCCAAAGCCCCCGAGCGTAACATACCGCGCGCCCTGTTTATATCTACCGCTATTATTTCCGTACTTTATATACTGGTTGCCTATTTTTCGGTCAGGGCGGTAAGCCCCGAGGAACTGGCGGCTTCTGAAAGCCCGCTGGCCACCGTGGTGCGAAACGGCCTGGGCTATGAAGCAGCCATGGCCATCTCCATTATTGCTCTCTTTTCAACGTCAAACACCGTTTTAGCCGATATGCTGGGCAGCTCACGCATCGTGTATCATATGGGACGTGAGATCGGCTTTCTGAAGCTGTTTTCATGGGTTTCGCCCGGCCGCCAGACCCCCATACCCGCATTGCTGCTGGTATTTGTTTCAGCCAGCCTCATTACCCTCATCGGGAATGTGGAAACGGCAGCCCGTTTTGCCGCCCTGTTCGTTTTTGCGGCCTTCGTGATCATTCACCTTTGCGTGATCGCGCTGAGGGTGAAGGAGAAAACCAGGGAACGTCCTTACCGTATGCCTGTGAACGTGCTGAACGTGCCGGTGATCAGCGTGGCAGGCATCTTGTTGACGATGATCCTGCTCGGCTATAATATTTACAGTTTACTAACAGAAGCATAGAAAACAACATGAATAACATGGAAACAAAGGACCAGGAGACTGTTTTCGGACTGCTGTTCCGGTGCGGCCCCAATGTACGGCTGGTAAACCTCGTGACCCTGTACCGGATCGTCACTGCACCGGTATTGCTGGTCCTTATATTTACCGGCCAAATGCACATTTTCAAATGGATGCTGCTGGCCAGCTTTTGCAGCGATGCGCTGGATGGCTTCCTGGCCAGGCGGCTCAGGGCGGCCACCGTGCTGGGAGCCAAGCTCGATTCGGCTGGCGATATTATGACCGTGATCGTGGCGGTGATCGCGCTTTTCAAGACCAACCCGGAGTTCTTTAAACAAGAGGCCCTGGTCATCGTCAGCCTGCTCGTGTTGTTCGCGATACAGCTTTCGTTATCTTACCTGAAGTACAGGAAGCCCAGCAGCTTTCACACGTACCTGGCCAAGACAGCGGCCTTCTTCCAGGGGGTTTTTCTCTTATCGCTGTTCTTTTTCGATACGACCTATTACGCCTTGTACTACATAGCCGTGGTTGTTACCACGCTCGAGCTCATCGAAGAGATCGTACTCGTGCTGATGCTTCCCAAGTGGAAAAACGATATCAAGGGCTTGTACTGGGTGCTGAACAAGGATAACAAGGAAACGCTTTAGCCGCAGCAGCGGCAATCCGCGGTATGCACTACCCGGCCGTTCTTGGCAAAGGTCCAGGCTCCGCATTTGCAGGAGGCAGCGCGGTCGGCCAGATCCTCAGCGGTATTTAATGGCGGATGCTTCGGGCCGCTGAAATGCCGGTCGTTACGCGCGCCCGGGCGCGCTGTTCCTTCATGCGAGGCGATGAGCGTTTTCAGATCGCGGATGATGCCGGGATCGCTGATGTTCCATTTTGTCAGGAAATCGGTAAGTTCCATAATTATCAGGGTTTTATTGGCGGGCCAGCTCCCATCTGGCCGTTAAGGTGATCTTATGCAGGGTTACTTCAAGCAGCCTGTTGAACTTGGATGGCTTTTCGATCATGGGGAAATGGCCTGTAGCCGGAATGTATACCACATCGAACGACCGCTTGCAGTTTTTTTCAAGAAGAGCCAGATCGGTTGGCGTACGGTCGCTGTTGATCAGGTAGAGCGGCTGCTCAAGCTCCGATAGCCTGGATGGCAGTTTTTCCTTATAGCTGATTTGATTGCGCAAGGCCGGAATGCCGCTGTGCGGATCAGTGTTCCGCAGGTCGAGCTTTACCCGTATACGGGCAAGGCTGTCGGTGGCGGGGTGGAACAGGAAACGATCGGCATACTGGCTCACCGTGTTCTTGAAATCAGATTGCATGGACCGCGCCATGGAGCCCATGTCAGCGGAAGTGATCTTATGGCTTTCCACACCGATAAGACCGGCTACAGGAACTTGCCTGCTGAGCGCTGTTTCGACAATGATATCGCATGCTGCGGCATGGCCTACCAGGATGACGTTCTTTATCTGAAGTCCCTCGATGAGGGCGCTTACATCCCGGCTGAAGTCCTCTACGGTCCATGCTCTTTGCGCGGAGCACGATCTTCCGAACCCGGGCAGGTCCATGGCTATTGCCCGGTAGGTCCTGCTGAAATAGGCTACCTGCTGGCTCCAGTAGCTGCTGTTGCATCCCCAGTCGTGTATAAATAGCAATACGTTCTCGCTGCAGCCTTTTTCAATATAATGGATCCGGGTGGGGCCGCACGTAAATTCAGAAGAGATCATTTTCATTTCATGTAGGTGTGGGATATGGTTAGGGTGAACTGGTCTTTCATTTTTGAGGTTGAGGTCCTTCCAGCAGCAGCTTGAGCCCGAGCAGGGCCGCATCCCAGCCGCGGTCAGAATCCTCGTATCGCTTTTCCGCCCCATCGTCTTCCCCGAAATTATCCTGGGTTACCGCCAGCACGGTGCGGCCGTTCTCATCATAGATCTCATCGGTGACCCGCGAGTAACTTTGCGGCACGTCATCGGCAGACGATTCCGCGCTCCAGACCGTATACTGAAGGAACTTGCCGGGTATGATCTTGAGTATCTTGCCCTGCACCATGATCTCGCCATCAGCGGCAAATATGATCGGACTCTCGTCCTTCCATTCCGAGAACACCTCGCAGCCGAAAAAATACTTCTTGGTCAGTTCCGGGTTGGTCAGGGCTTCCCACACCCGCGAAGCATCGGCATTGATCGTAATCTTCTTCTGCACCATAAGCTCCTTCATTGATTTATAATACCTCGCCTTTTGCTTTTTTATGGATCTCTTCCACCTTCTGCATGAATTCCGTCACCCTCGTGTCGCTATAGGGGCCGTAGGCATCCACCAGCGTTCCCCGCGTGCCATCGTCCGTTTCTATCGCATAGAGTATGGCGTTATCGGCAGGGTCGGATATGCCTTCGAAGCGGTAAAAGTTCAGTACTTTGATATTCTCGGGCCGGTATACTTTCATCGAGCTCAGCTCCTGCAGCCCGTCTTTGGTGGCTTTGAATTGCTTGTCGAACCCGCTTTGATTGAGCAGGTTAAGGCACGTCACCAGCGTGTCCATTTCCTTTTTGGTTTTCGTCTTTTCCATACGGTTAATTTTGTGTCGTCAGCGCGGATCCCGGAAGAGGACGGGCCTCTTCTTCTCACCTTCACCTGGGTGGCTTTGTTATTACATTTTAAGGGAGTGCATTAGCCGGTAAGGTCAAAAGCCATGCCCGCTGCTTAACAGGCTGGGTGCGAGAGTAGTATCCGGTCAGCCGGCATCCGGTGGAGGGGATTTTTTTTCTCATACCCAGAAAGTTTATTTCTTTTCCGCCCTTTTCCGCCTGAAGCGGAAGAGCTTGGATCGTCTTTTAGCGTCAACGTTCTCACCGATCAGTATGCCAATGGGCTTGAACGGTTCCACATTGTCGCATACCACCTTGATCATACCGGTAAGCGGTATGCTCAGCACCATTCCCGGTATGCCCCAGATCATGGCGAAGATCACGAGGGCAATGAGCGCGGTGAGGGGATTAATGCTTACGCTCCGCCCTACGATGTTGGGCGTGATGAAATTATTATCGAGGAACTGTACGGTCATGGAAACCGCTGCCGCTCCCAGCGCGTAGCTGATCTCGTCCTTGGTCAGGATGGCCATCAGCACGGGCAGGGCTCCGCCCGTCAGTACGCCCACGTAAGGCACCAGGTTGAAGAGCGCTACCGTTACCCCGAACAGGATGGCGTGCTGTAATCCCAGCAGCAAATAGCCGGTGGAGGCCAGTATGGCCAGCAGCAGGATATCGATCAGGATGCCTTTGAGGTATTTTTGAGATACCTCCGTTACTTTCTGAACGATGCGCAGCGTATGCTGCTGCTCGCTGCTCCGGATCACTGCAACCAGGAAATGTTTCAGCTTACCGCGATACAGCAGGAAGAAGAACATGTAAAGCGGTATCAGCCCCAGGTTAACGAAAAAAGTGCCGGTGAAGGAAAATACTTTGACCAGCAGCTTCCCGGCCGTGTCGGATTCGTTCTCCAGTTGTTTGTTGATCCAGTCCTGCTGCTCGCGCTTGCTGATATTGAACTGCTCGCGCACAAAGCTGTAGAGGGTATTAAGTTTCTGTTCCGCTTTTTCCTGCAGCCGGGGCCAATCCTCAATAAAGCTGATAACCTGGGTAGAAAGGAAAAAGACCAGTCCACCGAAAATGATCACGGCTATCGAAACCGCAAGCAGCGCAGAAAGCCAGCGGGGCAGCCTCCAGCGCTCGAGCCTTGCGCAAACCGGCAGCAGCAGGAACGCGAACAGCAGGGCGATCAGCAGGGGGATAAGAAGCTCGCGGGCCAGCACCATAAAAGTAATGAGCAGTGCGAGTACCACCAGCCGGTAAGCTGTTTTTTGATAAAAGATATCCTGGGAAGTGTTCTCCATATCATGCTCGCCTGCCGCTGTCAGGCGGCATGGCTGGTCTGTTCGCTTTTGCCCCGGCTATCGCTTAGCATCTGTCTCACCTCTTCGTCAGATACTTCGGAAAAATCGAGGTAGAACTGTCCTACTCCGATGAAATAGGAGGGTATGAGCGGGCAGATCACTTCGTCAGCCGACAATTTTAATTTGGCTATGGTATCCCGGGGAGCAACCGGAACCGCGATCACTATACGTGAAGGCTGCTCCTTGCGTATGGCCTCGTTCATGGCCAGTATGGTGCTTCCCGTGGCAATGCCGTCATCGGTCAATATCACGATCTTATCCTTCAGGCTGGCCGGTGTGCCATCCTGGGTATAGTCTTTCAGCTTGTTCTTCAGCCTGCTTAGGATTTGACTGGCTTCCTTTTGAATATAATCGCTGTCAACGGTGGCGGCATTCTCGTTCAGCATGACTCCATGAAGGGTTACGGAGCCTATCGCGTATTCCGGGTGCAGGGGATGTCCGATCTTTTTCGACAAAGCGGGTTCCAGCGGCAATTGCAGTGTACGGGACAGGACATATCCGATGGGGATCCCTCCGCGCGGAATGGCCAGAACGATACCGTTGACGCCCTTGTAGTGCCGCAGGTGCGCGGCCAGCCGGTGTGCGGCTTCCCTTCGGTCCTTATAGATATCGTACTGCATGAAGTTTGTAATATCAATCTGCTATGAAACATCTATTCAATAATCTTTCCAAGACTGAGCTTTCTCATACTGTTTCCGGGTTAAAACCTCTTCTGAAAAAGCTCGAGATGGACCGGGACCTCGATCCGTTGATGGAGCGCATAGGGGATTCGCGCTACGTATTGCTCGGTGAGGCTTCGCACGGCACGCATGAGTATTATGCCTGGAGGATGAAGCTGACCCAGCGCCTGATCAGGGAGAAGGGTTTTTCATTCGTTGCCGTGGAAGGCGATTGGCCCGACTGCTATCGCCTGAACCGTTATGTAAAGGGTTACACAGGTTCGGGAAAAAATGCCACGGAAGTAATGAAGGCGTTCAGGCGCTGGCCCACCTGGATGTGGGCGAATTGGGAGGTCATCGCGTTTGCCGAATGGCTTCGCAGCTTTAATAAGGATCGCTCAGCGGATAAGCGGGTAGGATTTTACGGGCTGGACGTATACAGCCTTTTTGAATCGCTGGAGTATATCATGGAGTACCTGGAGAAGACCGACCCTAAGGCGCTGGAAACGGCACGCAGGGCGGTGCGGTGCTTTCAGCCGTATGCCGGGGAAGAGGAACGATACGCCCGGGCGGCCATGCTGGTGCCCGGCCCCTGCGAGAACGATGTGGTGGAGCTGCTGGGGAAGATCAGGAAGGAGATGGTACATTATAATACGGATCATGAGAATGTGTTCAGCGCTGAGCAGAATGCCCTGGTGGCCGTGAATGCGGAAAAATATTACCGGTCTATGCTGCGCGGAGGATCGCTCTCCTGGAACATACGCGACCGCCACATGGTGGAAACGCTGGAGCGGCTGATGCGGTTCCACGGACCAGCAGCAAAAGCGGTGGTATGGGAGCATAATACGCATATAGGCGATGCGCGCGCTACCGATATGGCTGATGACGGAACGGTGAATGTGGGCCAACTGGTAATGGAGCAGCACGAAACGGAGGGCGTGGTGCTGGTGGGATTCGGTTCCTACAGCGGAATGGTGATAGCCGCGCGCCACTGGGGAGATGTGATGGCCGAAATGGAAGTTCCGCCCGCTATGCCCGGCAGTTGGGAGAGCATACTTCACCTGGCTTCCGGCTCAAAGAATAAATTACTGCTCACCGAAGACCTGGCCGGTTCCGGGTTAATGCAGCGCCCGGTCGGCCACAGGGCAATAGGCGTGGTCTACAATCCCGAATTTGAGCAGTTCGGAAATTACGTGCCCAGCCTTATACCCCAGCGATACCAGGCCTTTCTTTACCTGGATGAAACAACGGCACTTCATCCCCTGCATATACGGCCAGACGGGCACCAGGTGCCGGAAACCTATCCTTTCGGGGTCTGAGTGCCGGCTTATTTCTTTTTAATGAGGCCGGCCAGGCTCCTGGCGCTGCCTTCATTCTCTACCACAACAAGGCTGTTGCGGATGAAGCGCATTTCGGCATTTAGCCTGAATTCCATATGCATTTGGTATTTGATATCAGCGCCTTTCCTGAGCAGGTCGGGAAGGGTTTGAGCCATGTCTTTAAAGGATATGAACAGGGGCAGGTCCAGCTCACGGGTGCTGCTGTCGGGAATACTGACCAGGCCCGGGACCTGTCCGCTGAACCATCTCTGGTCACCGAACGAAATGCGGAAGGTTATATCCTTCGCCTCGAGATTGAACGCGTTTTTATTCACGATCTTCACCATGCAGCGAAGACCGGTGCCCGAAAGGTTGAGGCTGTCGACCTCGATCTCTTCCAGCCTGATCTCGGGAATATAGATCAGGGGCAGGCGCCTGGTGGCCTCCAGCGTGAAGTCCCTGATCCCGGTGTAAACGGTACCGGAGATGCCATAGTCGATGCTGTCGAGGCCCTGCGCTTCGGCTTGTTTCAGAACCTGGACCAGGTCATCATTATATAAGGTAACCGGGAAATTCACCCAGTTGCTGCCCTTCCCCTGCAGCGACACCGGTTCCGGGCGGCTGCTTTTTGCCACTTGTTTGCGTCCTATGTACAGGGAATAGGAGAGGCTATCTGCCTTCAGTGCCACAGGCATAGGATTGTTCAGCAGCAGGTGAGCGGTCATCACTGTTTTTTCACGGCTCAGGTGCGTGATCTCCACTTCGGCCCTTACCAGCCGGGGAATGATAAAGGTGCGGTCCGGGTCTTTCTTGCGGGTCAATATGAGATAACCGGCCAGCAGCGCTGTGATCAGCAATAGTATAATGAGCAGGATCGGTACTATTCTGTTTTTGAACATGCCTGGACGAGAAAAGAAAAGGACCGCTTTTGCAAGCCGGCCCTTTTCCGGTTCATTCGATTCAATGCGATCAGTATGTTCCCACTTCTTCTTCGCTGAGCTCGCAAGCTTCGTCATTCACTTCCTGTGCGATCTCGGTGAGCAGCAGGTCGGCTTCTTCTTCCTCATCCAGCGAGCGTCCCAGTATTTCGCAGGTTTTGGTCATCCCCAGCACATCGGCCAGTTCGCACAGCGAGCCGTAGGTGGCGATCTCGTAATGCTCGACTTTCTGCGCTGCAATGATCAGGGCGGCATCGCGTACCGGCCCCGGTTCGTAGTTCCGGATCACTTCCTTGCCTTCTTCGATCAGGCCCTGCATCGCTTCGCAGGTTACGCTCTCTTTTTCGATACCCAGCCGGGTGAACAGTTTTTCGATCCGTTCTGCCTGTTTTTTTGTTTGCTCCAGGTGTTCGTTTATGGCATCTTTCAGTTCTTCGTTATCAGCAGCCTCGGCCACTTCGGGCAGGGCTTCTACCAGTTGCTGTTCCGCATTGTAAATATCCTTCAGTGTTTCTTCGAACAAATGATGCAGTGTGTTGGGTTGAGAGAACCTGGACACACTGCCGTTACTCTTCGCGCTTGTCTTTTTACTTTTCATAATCGCTGGTTTATTTAGG
>JBFLYZ010000024.1:0-51526 GCA_040756415.1 Bacteroidota bacterium | reverse complement strand
TGACTATTTTTCCAGAAACTACTCCCAGGTTCGTAACAAGCCGAATGTAATAAACACCATTCGACAGATGATCCAATGCC
This sequence comes from Bacteroidota bacterium, assembly GCA_040756415.1. Taxonomy (GTDB): domain Bacteria; phylum Bacteroidota; class Bacteroidia; order JADZBD01; family JADZBD01; genus JBFLYZ01. The sequence goes on along the minus strand of JBFLYZ010000024.1, from coordinate 51,446 downwards.
GTTTGTTTTGCGAATGAGCCCAACACCTTCTCCTCGAAGGTATAAACCGGCTTTCCCGTAATATCATACACCTGCATTTTTACATCCTCAAGACCATTTGCATTCAGCACCACATCGAACAGCCCCTGCGAGGGATTGGGATAGACCGAAGCGACCAGGCCGCCAACCGGTGTTTCCATGCCTGTTATCGTATAGGTAATGACCACTTCACCGTTACCGGCCTGGAAGCCCTGCGTATGCACCACGTTTGTTGCCGATGAACCGGTATAGCTGCTGCCTCCCCCACCTGCTCCAAGGCTTCCGGATCCGCCACCATAATAGCCTCCGCCTCCCGCACCTCCTATGGTCGAATAGCCAACCGTATTGCTGTTGGCGCCCAGGCCAAGCGAACCGGGCAGACCGGGATCACCCGTTGTATACAAACCCGGATTGCCTCCCGCGCTCTGCGTTCCGCCCGTTCCAGCCGTATTGCCGTTCGTGCAATCCAGCGCACCTGTGCCGCCTGTCAGGCCCCCACCGCTTCCGCCAGTTGAGGTGCTCGTGCAATTGGTTCCATTGCCTCCGGCACCGCCCGCCACCACAATCCTGTCACCCAGGGTTATTCCGTTAAGCCGTATGTCAGAGGCCCCGCCTCCACCACCGCTGGCCGAAGAGTTATATGACGGGTAAATGCCGCCCGCCCCGCCACCATTGTATCCGGCTGTGCCGGCCACATTGGGCGAAGCATCTCCGCCTTTACCACCGACATAAATAAACAGCGTATCACCGGGGGTAACGGGAATGGTCGCCTGCACCCTTCCGCCCTTGCCGGTAGGATTTACCGTTTGCTGCGGAGAGCTGGCGGCCTGCCCGCCTTCCGCGCCTTTTACATCCACCGTAACGGAGGTTACAAAAGCCGGGACAATGAAGGTATCTACAGCGCCCGTATAATTAAACGTGAGCGTGGTCTGTGCGCCAGCAAAAAAAGCCGGTGAGAAAAGCAGGAGAGTAAAAAAATTCTTCATAGACGGGTTCTTACGGTTTTTTCAAAAGTAATTGAATGCCTGCTTTCACCGCGCTGTTTTTAGGGAAATTCGACCAAAGCCGTATCGATCGGGATTAAGAAGCATTCTTTGCGGACCCGCTGCTTTGCTTAAATTTGATCATTGATTGAATGTATTGGGCATTTCACATCTACGGCTTTCTTATCGCGCCTGCCGTTGTTATTATCAGCCTGGGATGGCTGTGCTATGCCCTTTTCAGGGAGAACGATCACCACGCCCCCGCTTATCTGAATACGCTTGACGCAGAGAAAAGGCCCCTTAAGCCACGAACGGCATGGAAACTTCCGCTCCTGCTATTCACCGCGCACCTGCTGCTTTGGGGGGTCTTCGAGGAATGGGAGCGCCTGGTCAGAGGAGACCAATACATAACCAGCTCGGGCGATTTCGCCATACAACTTACCCCCGTTTCCCGCATACTGGGTTATACATTCACACTGTCGCTGATTGTTGCCACCTGGCGGGCGCTCAGAGCGAAAAGAACGGTCTTTCGCTTTTTGAGTCCTTTGTTCCTGGGCCTTTCTCTGATGGGATTTTACAATACGATGGAAGCCATCGTATGCGGCACCAACGGCATGCGCTGGTATCACTGGCGTTTCCAGGCAGGGAATTTCTTTGACGGTGAATACGGTTTGAACCGGTGCATAGGAATGCAACTGAACAGGGAAGATATGACCGGATCATGGCATCCGCGGATCACAGGGATATACCTGCAAGGGAATACGATCGTGTTCGAACGTTCGGGCGATGCGGCCTATACGGTCAAAAAACACATGCTCATCTGGTGGTACGATACGGAGGAGATCATGCACAGGGTGGTCACGGAAAAATAATCGATATATTTAAAAAATGAAAAGGTCCAGGAGAGATTTCATCCGAACGACCGGCCTGGCCGGCCTTGGGCTTCCTTTATTAGGAATGTCTTCAGCGGACCCGAAACCACAGCAGGAAACACCCGGTATCATCAAACCTCCCGCGCTCAAGAAAGGCGATACCATTGGCATCACCTGCCCGGCCACCGCGGTATGGAACATGGAATCCATCGGCAAGTTCATGGAGACGCTTACTGCCATGGGCTTCAAGCTGAAGATCGGCAAGACCCTCACGGAAAAGTACGGCTATTTTGCCGGAAGCGATGAGCTGCGCGCGGGCGAGCTGAACGGTATGATAGCGGATAAGTCGGTTAAGGCCATTTTCTGCGGAAAAGGGGGATGGGGCTGCGCCCGCCTGCTCGACAGCCTGGATTATGAGGCCTTAAAACAAAATCCGAAGATCCTGCTCGGCTTCAGCGATATCACCTCGCTGCTGATAGCGGTGTACGCCAAAACGGGCCTGGTTACCTTTCACGGGCCGGTGGGCAACAGCGGGTGGAATGATTTTTCCAAAAACTGGGTGGTTGAAGTGCTCATGAACAAACAGGCCGTAAGCTATACTTACCCTGAAAAGGATAAGGACCCATTCCATACGATCAATCCCGGCACAGCCCAAGGTGTTCTGGTCGGGGGCAACCTGAGCGTGCTCTCGGGCATCATCGGCTCATCCTACCTTCCCGCCTGGAAGAACAAGATCCTCTTCCTGGAAGAAGCGGAAGAAGAGCCCTACAGCATCGACCGAATGCTGACCCATCTGAAGCTGGCGGGCGTGATGAAGGATCTCAGCGGGATCATTTTTGGCAAGTGCACCAAATGCCTGGCCGAAGAGCCGGATAAAGCATTTACGCTGAAAGAAGTGCTGGAAATGCATTTCAAGCCTTTAGGCATTCCGGCTTTCTACGGGGCCATGATCGGGCATATTGAGAATAAATACACAGTGCCGCTGGGAATACCCTGCGAGATGGATGCCGCTGCGGGCTCCATGAAGTTGATGGAAGCTGCCGTGGTATGATCAGCCCGCCCAGCCTTCCCTGTCCAGGCTCCGGTACTGAATGGCTTCGGCCAGATGCGCGGTTTTGATATCCGCTGAATCGTCCAGGTCGGCAATAGTGCGCGCCACCTTCAGAATGCGGTCGTAAGCGCGTGCCGACAAACCCAGCTTTTCCATGGCGGTCTTCAGCAACTGCTGCCCCGACTCATCGATCACGCAGATCTGCTTGAGCATGCTCGAGCTCATCTGGGCGTTTGCATACACTCCTTTTTTTCCTTCAAAACGTTTTTTCTGCCATTCACGCGCCTTCACTACCCGCTCCCTCACCTTCTCGCTCCGTTCCGACTGCCGCTTATCCGTCAGCTCGCTGAACGGCACGGGCGTTACCTCAACGTGGATATCGATACGGTCGAGCAGGGGGCCGGATATCTTGTTCAGGTATTTCTGCACCACGCCCGGTGCGCACACGCAGTCTTTTTCGGGATGGTTATAGTAGCCGCAGGGGCAGGGGTTCATGGAGGCCACGAGCATGAAGCTGGTAGGGTATTCGACTGAGAATTTGGCGCGCGAAATGGTCACCACGCGGTCTTCGAGGGGCTGACGCATCACTTCCAGCACGCTGCGGCTGAACTCGGGCAGCTCATCGAGAAAAAGCACCCCGTTGTGCGCGAGAGAAATCTCGCCCGGCTGGGGAAAACTGCCGCCCCCCACCAGCGCCACGTCTGAAATAGTGTGATGTGGCGAGCGGAAAGGACGCACGGTGATCAGTGCCGAGTCTTTGCCCGTTTTGCCGGCCACCGAATGGATCTTGGTCGTTTCCAGCGCCTCTTCCAGGGTAAGCGGTGGCAATATGGTTGGCAGGCGCTTGGCCAGCATGGTCTTGCCCGCACCGGGAGGCCCGATGAGGATCACATTATGCCCTCCCGCTGCCGCTATCTCCATCGCCCGCTTGATATTCTCCTGCCCCTTTACATCGGCAAAATCCACATCGTTGGCATTAAGACGGGAATAAAATTCGCTTTCTATATTCACCTGCGTTGGAGCAAGGGCTTTATCCCCGTTGAAAAAATCGATCACCTCGCGGATGGTTTCCACACCGTACACCTCCAGTCCGCCCACCACGGCCGCTTCGGGCGCGTTCTGCCTGGGGAGTATGACGCCCTTAAAGCCTTTTATTTTAGCCTCTATGGCTATCGGCAGTACGCCCTTGACCGGCTGCACGCCTCCATCGAGCGAAAGCTCGCCCATGATCACGTAATCTCCCACCTTGTCGGCCGATATCTGCTCCGATGCGGCCAGGATACCGACCGTGAGCGTAAGGTCATAGGCCGAGCCCTCCTTGCGTATATCGGCCGGGGCCATATTTATAGTAATTCCTTTCCGCGGGATACGGTGATCTATGTTCTTCAGCGCGGCTTCTATGCGGTGCTGGCTCTCTTTCACCGCGCTGTCGGGCAAACCCACCAGGAAGAAGAACACCCCGCTGTCTATATTGGTCTCTACATTCACCAGCGTGGCCTGAATGCCGTGAACGGCACAGCCGTAGGTCTTGACTAACATGGCAGGAGAGAGGTTAAACGTGGCACAAATATTGTTTTTTGCAACACCATCAAAAATACAAAAACAAGCGGAGAGACGCCATCCTATAAAAGAGTTTGTTTGATTGGAAACTATTTTTACTTTTATAACCCTAAAGATTCGCGTATGAAAAGACTTATACTTCTGTGCGGTGCGCTGTTGTTCTGCGCCTCTGCTTCTTTCAGCCAGGGAACGGATGAAGAGACCAATTGCTACCTTAAATGGGCCAAGAAATTTGAAGAGCGCGGTGGCGAGGAGGTGCCTGACGGCACGTATGACGATGTGATCATTACCATACGCCAGGGCACCAAGGCCGAATGCTATTACGGCAAAGTGGAAGTGGTGAAGGGGAAGATCACCCAGATGTGGCTTAAGCAGGACGGGGGCACTTACGAGGTGCTGGACAAAAAATATAAGATCACCAACGAAATGAAGATCGTCAACGGCATGTCGACCACCCTGGTGACGGTTGATGACGAGCTGGTGAACGTCATCTTTTACAAGAAACTGAAGCCCAAAAAGCCGGGGTACCAGAAAGCGCCCGAGCCCAAGGACGATTGATCCCCATCAAGGATATTTCTTTTTAAAGGCGGCCACTCCCCGCTCGATCCAGTCTATGTATTTCTCAATGTTCGGATCATAGCTGGCGTATTCATGCACGGGGTTGCCTTCGTAATCCACGATCCAGTACTGGGGCTGGGCGTTCGATTTATACTTAGTGGCCTGGAGGTAGCTCCATTTGTTGCCGATCGTCTTCAGCTTACGTTTTCCGTTCCAGTCCACTTCCACCTGCTCTTCTGCCGGCAATTCGCGCTTATCGTCCACGTACAACGATACCAGCACCACATCCTGGCTGAGCATTTCCTTCACCTTAGGGTCGGACCATACCTGTTCCTCCATTTTGCGGCAGTTCACGCAGGCCCAGCCGGTAAAATCAAGCATCAGCGGCTTTTTCACCTCCCTGGCGTATTCCAGGGCATGGTCGTAATTATCGAAGGTAAGGATACCGTGCGGCCCGGCATGGGCATGTTTGGGTAATGAAGCGTGCCCGTCACCTCCACCGCCTCCACCGCTGAAACCGTTGGGCATCTCGCTGTAGAACTGCGGTGGTGGAAAGCCGCTGATCAGCTTCAGCGGAGCGCCCCAGAGCCCGGGGATAAGGTAAACGGTGAATGACAGGGTCAGTATGGCTATCATGAGCCGCCCCACGGACAAATGTTTCACATCGCTGTCGTGCGATAGTTTGAACCAGCCCATGAGATAAATACCCAGGAGGCCGAAGATCACGATCCAGAGAACGAGGAATACCTCGCGGGTGATGAGGCCCGCCTGCACCACCAGGTCGGCATTGGAAAGAAATTTAAACGCGAGCGCGAGCTCCAGAAAACCCAGGAACACTTTGACCGAATTCAGCCAGCCCCCGGACTTGGGCAGGGAGTTGAGCCATCCGGGAAAAGCAGCGAACAGTCCGAACGGCAGGGCCAGCGCGAGCGCGAACCCGAACATCCCCCAGAACGGGCCCGATATCTCGCCCAGCGAGGCCGCGCGCACAAGCAGCGTTCCGATGATAGGGCCTGTGCAGGAAAATGACACCAGGGAAAGCGTAAAAGCCATAAAAAAAATGCCGATCAGCCCACCGCGATCGGATGCGCTGTCGACCTTATTGACGAACGAGCTGGGCAATGTGATCTCGAAAGCGCCCAGGAACGAAACGGCAAAAACGACCAGGAGCGCAAAAAAGAACAGGTTGAACCATACGTTGGTAGAAAGGGCATTCAGGGCGTCTGAGCCGAAGGAAAAAGTTACGATAAGCCCCAACGATACATAGATCGCTACAATAGATACCGAATAGATCAGCGCGTTGGAGATGCCTTTTGCCTTGGTCTTGCTGCGCTTGGTAAAAAAACTGACGGTCATCGGTATCATGGGAAACACGCAGGGGGTAAGCAGCGCGGCAAAGCCACCCAGGAACCCGGTGATGAAGATGGCGAACCAGGAACTGTTCTCATCGATCTCACCGGGGGCGTTCGACAGGGTACCCTGGCTGCCTTCCGTAACGTTACCGGATATATCACCGGACAGCGTATCTGAACGTTCGGCATTCAGGCCCGAAAGTTTGAGGATGGCGGCCGTATCGCATACGCAGCCGGATGTGTCGCCCGGCTTGTACTCCTTCAGGTTCACCCCGCCCTTTTGGTCCTTGCACTGGTCCGTACCGTTGAGCGTGAACTCGAAGTCGAAAGGCGGTGAGAACGGGATACATTGCGACTCATTGCAGGTCATGCCTTCTATCGTGCCTTTGATGGTTACGGCCCCATCGGTAAGCAGTGTAACTTTTTGCCTGAACACCGCCTGCTTTTCAAAGTAGCGCACCACCGCATTGTCGAATACCGGCTCGGCCATCTCGATCGGCTTGGGCTCAGTGGTTTTTCCCTTCAGCTTATACCCCTTTGACGGTTCAAAATTGAAGACGGTAGGAAGAGGCCCGTCATCGGTAGGCACTTGCGAATACAGGTGCCAGGTAGGCTCGATATCAGCGGTAAATACCAGCTCGTACTCGCAATCGCTGATCTTTTTCGAAGAGTAGCTGAACTTGACAGGCATCTTGACCTGCGATAAACCTGCGGCTATTCCACAAAAAAAGGCCAGGAGAAAGGAAAACAGTTTTGTCATACCGGGGGCTGTATTATGCAGGCCAAAGATATTACTTCCCGGTAAAATAACTCGCAGCCGGGAAGGCGCCCGGTCTCTGTTTTTAACAAAAATTAGGAATTGAGCCTACAATTTAACAATATGCACGCGGTGAATGGGAATGAGCGCGCCCTGTTTGAGTATGACCCGCTTGTCGGTAAGGCCCCATACCGTGGTCTCTACCTGTCGCACCGCCTCAGCGTCCTCGAAGATAAGCGTCACTTTCGTATGCTCGAGGTTGCCTAAAGCAAGCGCGCGCTCCAGGTCGGCTTTCCGCCTGGCAATAGCCGGAGCGGAACCGAGCACTTCCTCATCCGGGAAACGAAGGCCGGGGATGATTTCCTTATTAATCACCTGCGGAATAACGATGGCGGTTGACATGGGCGGCTGGTGTTGGGGGTTAAATCTTAAGCTAATGTAATACATTTTTAAATCAAAGTCAAGAAGAAATTTTCAACCGGATCTGGTTGCACAGCTCCGAAGCCCGCTGCGTGCCGATCCGGTAGGTCAGGCCTGTCTTGTCCCTGATCTCGACCGCTTCGTTACCCGAGGTGAAAAAACGAATGGTTCCCTTATAATGCAGGTTGTACACGGGCTGCTTGAGGGCGGCACTTTTATACCGCACCACCTTTGCATCCGTAATGTTCCTGAGATCGATCTTCACCATGCGCTTGGTCCACAATCCCACCAGGACAATATGCGTTTCTGTGACCGTGGTGTGCAGGTGCAGCACAAACACCAGCAGGCCGGAGAGCAGCAGGATGATGATGCCCAGGATAAAGAAGAGCTCACCCGAATTCGGAATATCTTCCGCGGGGTAGGAGCCGATGCGTATGCCCGATATGTTCACCGGCTTGGGATTCTGCGACCAGTAGTAGGCCCCGAAACAAAAAAAAGCCAGGATGGCCCTTCGTATGATGGAGAAGCGGTTAAAGCCCAGGTACTGCTTTTCTTCGAACAGGATCTTCTCTTCCATCAGGATTTCAGCACCACTTTGAACACCTTCCTGGTCTTGGGCGTGATCTTGTACCGGTCATCGATGCGGTGGCCCACCACCCAGCAGATGTCGTGCCCCGACAGCAATACCCATACCCCTTCCTTATCGCTTACGCTGACCTTGTTGTCGATCAGAAAGTCGCTCACCTTTTTGCGCTCGCTCATTCCCAGCGGCACAAAGCGGTCGCCAAACAGCCACCTGCGCAGCTTCAGCGGGAAACGCAGGCGCTCGAGGTCGAGGCAGGCCACCTCGCTTCCCGGGGGAATGACGAACCTGCGGCTCACCGTCTCTTTGCTGAAGCTCAGCTTCACCGGCTTGAGGATCCTCTTTTCGGTTTTTTTGATCTCGACCTCCGGGTAATCGTCATCGGCACGCATGGGCGTGAGAATAAGGTTCTCGCGGTCTTTGACCAGCATGTGCGATTCCGATAAGAATTTCTTTCCCGGTGTTTCGCTGAGCGCATCGGCCACCTGCTCGGTCAGTTTGGCGTTGAATCCGTATTCGCGTAAAAACTCGAAGAGGTAGGCCCTCACCGGGTCAAGCTGCCTGAGCTTTTTGATATTGATCAGCACCTTCCTGCCCTTTTGGCTGATGCAGCGCTTTCTTTCCAGCGCCAGGTGATTTTTAAGAATGAGCTCGGCAGAATAAAGGTTCTTGGAGGTTTGTATGGCCGTTTGCTCGATCGAAGGGTTGATCTCCTGCAGCACGGGGATCACGCGCATGCGTATCTTGTTGCGCACGTATTTCTCCGAGCTGTTGCTGCTATCGATTCGGTGGGCGATCTGCTGCATGGCGGCAAAGCTCTCGATCTCCTGCCGCGTGGCGAAAAGCAGGGGGCGGATGAGCCGGCCCTGCCTGGGAAGGATGCCGTGCAGGCCGGCTATACCTGTGCCCCGGGTAAAATTAATGAGCATGGTCTCCAGCACATCATTCTTCTGGTGCGCGGTGGCGATATAATCGAATTGCTGCTCTTCCAGCAGCCCGCTGAACCAATCATAGCGGAGCTTACGCGCGGCAGCCTGCAGCGAAACCTTATTTTCGGCAACATACCTGGCCGTATCGAACCGCTCGCAGGCAAACAGCACCTTGTACCTGCGCGCCAGTTGCTCGCAGAACGCCTCGTCATCGTCCGATTCCTTTCCACGCAGCATGAAATTGCAGTGCGCAATGGCGAACCTGAATTCAGCGCGGTGAAAAAGCTCGGCCAGTACGGCCGAATCGACACCCCCGCTTACCGCCAGAATGATCTTTTGCTCCGGCTGGAACAGCCGCTCTGAACCGATGAACTCCTTAAAACGCTCAAGCATAGGGCTAAGTTATATATTTTGACCGAGTACCTCGAAAAGCGCCCTGGCCTTCAGCAGGCATTCATCGTACTCGCGCTCCGGCTCCGATCCATCGGTTATGGCGCTGCCCACCATAAAAGAAAGATACTGGCGCCCGGCACTATAGAGTATGCTGCGTATAACCACGTTAAAATCAAAGTCGCCAGAGGGAGTGATATATCCCATGGCTCCCGAGAAGAGCCCGCGCCTGCTCGCCTCATACTGCTCGATCAGCTCCATGGCCCGGACCTTGGGCGCCCCGGTCATCGACCCCATGGGGAAGCAATCGCGTATCACATCCAGGAAATGCACCCCGCAGCGCAGCTCCGCGCTTATGGTCGATATCATCTGGTGCACCTGCATGAAGGTGTAAACACCAAAGAGCTCTTCCACGCGCACGGTCTCTTTCTTTGCCGAACGCGACAGGTCATTGCGCACCAGGTCAACGATCATCACATTCTCGCTTTGTTCCTTAAGATTGTTCCTCAACCCTGCCCGGATGCGCTCATCCTCTTCGGGCGTCTGCCCTCTCCGGGCAGTACCCTTTATAGGCTGCGAGATCACCTTATTGCCGGTTTTTTTCAGAAAGCGCTCCGGGCTGGCCGATACCAGGTATTTATCGTCAAACCTGCAATAGCTGCTGAAAGGCGGCTGCGATATGCGGTTCAGCGCATGAAAGGCCTGCAGGGGATCGATAAGCGTTTCCTCCGCAAAGAACTCCATGCAGTAATTCATTTCATAGATATCGCCCTGGCGGATATGCCTTTTGATGGCGTTTACATTGCGCAGGTAATCCTCCCTGGTAACGCGCTGCCGGATATGAACCGGGGTCTTGCGGAGCTTGTCCCGCACAGAAGCGGCATCCAAGGCGGCCAGGAACTTCTCCGGGTCGAATTTCTCATCGGCCACACCCACCTCTGCCCGGCCATTGCGGACCATAACAAGGTATTGAGGCTGAAAAAACACCATGCCGGGAAAGCCCAGGCCATCGGCCTTGTTCGACTCCAGCTCTTCCAGTTCATTTTTAAGATCGTACGAAAAATAGCCGAACAGGTAATCGGCAGCGGAGGCGTGGTATGTTCTCAGGGCCCTGAAGGCCTCGCCCGGATCGCATACCAGCTTGCTGAGACAGCCGGCAGCCGCAATAAAATCATAAGAGGTGTACGGGGAAGGGTCGCTGTTGCTGTCGTATATGCAGCAGTATTCGAAGCCGGCCGCCCAGTCCAGCGTCTTTTTCTTAAACTCTGAAATATCGCTTACCTGAAGCGGGTGAAAGAAACGCACGGAGGCAAATATACTTTATATCGCCAGCGGTGAAGGGATCAGTTAACAAGGTATTCGCGGATAGCAGTCACCTTGGTGCCTATAGCCGCCAACTGGTCTTCGGTTATCTCCAGCTTGTCCACGATATTGGTATGAGGCTTGTCACCGGGCTTGAAGGTAATGACCACCCCATCGTATACGGTCTTGAGGTCCATCAGCTTCTCGTTCAGCGTTTTGATCTCCTGCTGGTCCTGGTAGGCATAGAGCAACTCCACGATATTATCGAGAAACAGCTTCTGCTGCGCGATCAGGTCGATCACTTCTTTCGATTTTTCCTTTTTATAGATGGAAGAGGATAGGTGCAGCCCTTCGACAAACGAGCCGGCCGTGATCAGCAGGCCGATCTCCTTACGGTTATCTTTTTTCAGGAACATGTGCGCATTGTTGAACGATGACAACACGATATAAATGGCCGAATCGCGGTTGTCGATATTACGCCTGAAATCCTCGATCACCTGCTTATCGAAGGCGCCCAGGATATTGAGGTCGTTGGCCAGCCGCGCGGTGCGCGAAAAATAATCAATGGAGGTCTGGGTCTGGTCGAAGAGCATGGCATAGCCCATGTCGATTCCGTATATGCCGATATTGACCGCTTTTTGAAAATTGGTATTATAAGCTATGTCGCTCTTATTGGTCGGGATAAGGAATTCTTCCGAGTACTTTGTTTTGAAGCCCTTGATCGCATTGGGGATCTGCAGCGGGGCGGGCAGGGTATATATTTTCAGCGGTGTGGTATCGGCCGCAAGGGTGTCGGCATCCGTTTTATCCGTTTTGGGATCCTTGGCTTCTCCACCGCAGGAATAAATGATGACCGCTGCCAGCGCGGACAGGATCGGGAACAGGCGATTCTTCATTTTGATCATAAGTAAGAAACAAACATATGAAAAAACCCCGGATACTCGGGGTTTAATCTGATTTTATGGATGCTATCGGTTACCCGCGCTTGGTCTGTACCGTACCCGGGGTAAGCGTAGTGCCGCCATAGGTAGTGGGAGGGTTGCCGTACGCTATCACCGGGGCGCCAGGACAGCTAGCCGCGGCAGCGTTATATTCGTTGATACAGGCTTCGCACTCTTCCCTTTTGCTGGGATCGATAGTGCCTGTTATATACAGGTTGTTTCCTACTACATTCACATCGAGCTGGTTTTGCTGTACTGCATTAAAACAAGCCTGCAGATTATTGGGCAATGCGCTCTCGCAGCCCGCAAACGAATTGAAATTCATCAGGAGGCCGGTAGCCATGAACACGGCAAAGGTCAGGATCAGTTTTTTCATTTGATTAGGATTTGGGGTGTTTACTTTTAATGTTGATTGCGCTTATTAAACGTATTTTATCCGAAAAGGTTTCAACAAACAATGAACTTGTACCTAGCAAATGTATCAATAAATTTATCGAATGCAAATATTTTTTTCCTCATCAGGCAAGGATGCAAGATGCTGATTTTCAAATTAAATCATTAAGAAAGGAATTATCCTATAAGCCCTCATTTATGCTCATTTTCATGGGAATAAAGGGCCTGTTCGTCCGATCTTTAGCCCGGTTCGCCTAAATGCTTGCAACTTTTAAGCCAAATACCTTGTCTATATATAGACATATAATAAATTTGTTAGCTATAAAACTATAACCCTCATCCCATGACCATTTGCACCAAGATTTTACTGAGCTGCTCCTTTGGCTTGCTCACTTTCGTTACGGCCGCGGCACAGCAAACCAACCAGCAGGGCCAGAACGGAAGCTCCGTTACGTACACGGATGAGCAGATCCAGCAGATGAAGCTGGAAAAGGAGAAGAACAATCCGAACAGTTATGAGAACCAGCAAAGCAGCACGCAGAAACAGGCAAATACAGGTAATCAGAAAGCGATCACCCCTGCTGCCGCAAAGAAGGAAGAAACTTCTGTGAACCCCAAAAACTAAATTGATCAGACCAACTCATAGTATGATGAAAAACGTACTCAAATTCTATCTTACTGCTACCGTACTCAGCCTGTTCACGTATACCGCGTCTTATGGAGTGGCCAGGTCATGGGTAGGCCAGGGCTCGGGAGGAGCGGGCACGGATTTCAATACCGGCACTAACTGGAGCCCAGCCGGAGTGCCCACCGCAGCGGATGATCTTACCATGACCTTTACCAGCACCTGTACGATCACGCTGAGCGCCAATATATCCTGCAACAACCTTACTGTTAACGGCAACGCCTGCGTAAACAACCGCATACGCGTGATGGGCTTTACGCTTACTGTCAACGGTATCGCACGCTTTAACGCCAACAACTATTGCAGTCCCGTAAGCTACAACGTGATCCAGCTCGATGCGGTGAACGGCTCATGGGTATTCAATGGCGATGCCTATATTCACAATTCCGGCAATGGCAATACCTACATTATGGCCAACAGCATTTCGCCTGGCGATATGATCTTCAGGGGCTCACTGGTGAGGTTCGGACAATACGCGCAAACCCAGCCCGGCACCGAGCCCGACCTCGTTTTCGACCGGGCCGGAGCCATGACCATCAACTGCAGGAACACCACCTATCATGTTAAAGGCGAGTCCATCACTTTCGGGCTGACCAACTCTCCAACCGTCACGATCACCGGTGTTGGCGCCTCGGGCATGTTCAATTTTCAGCCCTATGACGGCAACCTGACCATTGGCGCGAATACCACCGTGTCGATACGCGATACCACGGTGATCAATTCGAGCACCACCCTTCAGCGTTATGTGGGCGGAGGAGGGACCTTTACCATGGGAGCCGGCAGTACGCTCAACTATGGCGGCCCCAATATCCTTGGAGGGTTTACGGGCTATGCCACTTATTCATTAAACGCCACCAGCACCGTTAATTATGCGTCCCGTGGATGGCAGGACATGCAGCCTATTACTTACGGCCATGTTATATGCAACGGCCTGGCCAATACCGGAATGCCGGATAAATATTCGAACGGTGCCCAAACCATGCAGGGCAATTTAACGATACAAAATTATGCCGAATACGTACCCTGGAGCGCTGGCGGGCTTACCGTAAACGGCAATACGCTGATCCAGACCAACGGGGTATTCAACGCTACAAGAAACAATGCCGTTGCCAATATCACGCATACTTTTCAGGGGAACTTCACCAATAACGCCTCCTTTACCTCGGGCACCCCGGTGGGAGTCAACACCGCATTGTTCAACGGAACAGGCAACCAGACCATTGGCGGCACGGTAAGCACCAACTTCTACAACCTGACCTGCAACAAGGCTTCCGGGACATTGTTCCTCGGCATCAATACTACCGTAGGCACGGGCACGGCCGGTGTGATGGCTTTTACTGCCGGCCCACTCAACCTCAACGCATTTACGCTCATCATCAACAACCCTGCAGCCGGTGCGGTTACGCGTACCAGCGGATACGCCATCAGCGAGAATACATCCAATCTCAGCAAGATACAATGGAATATGGGGTCTACCACTGGCGCACACGTATTTCCATTCGGCACAGCGGGCGGAACATATATTCCCTTTACCTTTAATCTGACCGCGGGCACCATAGGAAACGTTACCATTTCCACTTATCCTACCGCTCCTGACAACACGCCCTGGCCCACCACCCCCACACCGGTCACCAACCTGAACAGCGTTACCGGACTTACCTGCTCGTATACCAGCCAGACCAACAATAACTGTAACGCTACGGTCGACCGTTTCTGGCAGATCGATAAAACGGGGCCTACCGGAACGGCTACCATGACTTTCTCTTATGCCGCTACCGAGATAGGCAACGCGCCTTACAACGTAGCTTCCGATCAGCGCGTGCAGCGCTGGAACTCGGGCACATCCAAATGGGAACCGGCACTGGGAGGACAAACCACCGCTGGAAACTCCGTTACGGTACCCGGGGTAACCACCTTCTCGCCCTGGGGCATGGCCAGCCAGTTGTCACCGCTGCCTATTTCGCTCACTCATTTTGACGCCCAGCCCCAGGCCAGCGCAGTGCTCGTAAGCTGGACCACTGAATCAGAGATCAACAATGATTATTTTATCGTTGAGCGCACGACTGACGGCAGCACCTACGAGGAGGTAGCCATCGTTGACAGCAAGGCGCCCGGAGGCAACAGCACCGAACGCCTCAGCTATACCAGCCTCGATACCGACCCTGTGGAAGGCCTGGCGTATTACCGCCTCAAGCAGGTAGATCATAACGGACGGTTCTCTTATTCGCACCTGGTTGCCGTTAATTTCAGCACCGAGGTGTACGACCTGCTCATCGCACCCAATCCCGCCAACGATAAGATCACCGTGTGCTATAACTCGGCCGCTGAACGGGCGGGAACTGTAATACGCATTTATGATGTTACCGGGCGCATGGTCGCCAGCCATACGGTGAACTCCGTAGCCGGCATCAATACTGTTATTATCGATGTTTCCGCCTTCATGAACGGAATGTACTTTATCGATGTTTCGGATCAGGGCAAGAACGGCAAAACGAAGTTTATCAAAGATTAATACCGAAAGGGTTAAATAAAAAGCCCCTGCGCTGCGGGGGCTTTTTATTTTGATCCCAGCACCATCTTCTTCAGCGCTTCCACCCATTTCGGGTGCGTGTTCAGGCTCTCCACCATCTGCAGCTTCTCCCCCCCGTGCTCATGAAAGATCTCTGCATATTCCGTTCCTATCTCATAGATGGTCTCCAGGCAGTCGGCTACGAATGCGGGCGAGAATACCAGCATCTTTTTCATTCCTTCCTTCGCTTTTTCTTCCACCACCTTATCAGAATACGGCTTTAGCCACTTATCATCGAGCCTTGACTGGAACGCAGTGGTATATTTCCCTTCAGGTATACCCAGCCTGCGCACCATCTGCCGGGTTGTTTCATAGCAGGCCGCCCGGTAGCACAGCTCGTTCTGCCCCGATATCACCGCGCAGCAGGCATCGTTGATACGGCAATGCAGGGGATATACTTTTTTGACCTGGCGCTCGGGCAGGCCGTGGTAGCTGAACAGAATATGATCGTAATCGCTGATCGCATATTTTTTTGCCACTTCGCACAGCGCGTCCAGGAAACCGGGGTCCTGGTAGAATTTATCTATAATGCGCAAACGGGTAAAGCCGTGCTTCTTTGAAACCCGGTTTACCGCCTGTATGGTCGATTCGGTAGAGGAGGTGGCGTATTGAGGATAAAGCGGGATCACGGTCACCTCGCTGACGCCCGCACGCTTGAGTTTCAGAAAGGCCGATTCAATGCTGGGATTCTGGTAGCGCATACCCAGCTCTACCAAATAGCCTTCACCCAGTTGCTGCTGGAGCTGCTCCTTCAGTTTTATGCCGTGCACGAGCAGGGGCGAGCCCTCTGCGGTCCATATCTTCCCGTACAGCTTTGCCGACTTAGGCGCGCGGAAGGGAACGATGATGCAATTGACCAGAAAAAAACGCCCCAGCGGATTGATATCGATCACGTAAGGGTCGTTCAGGAATTGCGTAAGATATCTTCTCACATCCCTCACGTTGGGCGAATCGGGCGTGCCCAGGTTGATCAGCAAAACCCCCTTCTTCATCTCTTGTACAGCTTGTAAAAAGAGAGTAAAACTAATACAATCGCGAAGAACACAGCCACACGGGCGATATAATCTCCATGCCGCACATAAAAGGTAAGGCCCGTACCCAACACCAGTTGATCTTTGATCACGGCCGGCTCCCACCAGGACGTGGGCTGCAGAATATCTCCCCGCTCATTAATAAAACAGGATATACCCGTATTGGCCGAACGGGCTATGCACCTGCGTGTTTCGATGGCGCGCAGGCTGGCGTACATCATGTGCTGGTGATACCCGGGGCTGTTGCCCCACCAGCCATCGTTCGTGATGATGACCAGCAACTGCGCCCCGTTCTTCACGTATTCCGTTACATACTCCCCGTAAACGGATTCATAGCAAATTATAGGCGCCACCTTCATTTTCCCATCTGGCGAAACGAAAACGCTCCTCTCCTCCTGCCCCGCCAGGCTGCCGGAGGTGCCGCCCAGTGAAATGGCATAATCCTCGAGGAAGCCGAGAACAGCAGGGAAAGGCATTTTTTCTACGCCCGGGACCAGGATAGATTTGTGGTACACCTGGATGTTCCCTGAGCTGTCGACCTGGAAAGCGGTATTGAACGCATCATAATATCCTTCATCCAGTACGAATTTCCGCGCGGTAAGGGTAGGCCGCTCCCGGGTATCGTATGATTTGGCAGATGAGGCCCCTACAATTATTTTGACCCTGGGGTATTTCTTGATGAATTCGCGCAGGCGGTGCATGCTGTAGGTATGCTCCAGGTCGTTCTCCCAGATATCCTCCTGCAAGGCGGTCTCGGGGAAAATGAGGTATTCCGTACTGGCATCGATCTTTTGTTCGGCCAGATCAAGCATCTTTTCCAGTTGCCCCTGGAAATCGCCCGCGAATTTTTCATTGTAAGGATCGATATTCGGTTGCACGATCACAATGTTCTTACCCGAATAATCTGAAAATCTATCCATGTTAGTGGCTTCAGCACCTATACCAATTGAAATTGCTACGGGTATTACGAACAAAACAAACGCGAAGGCTATTTTTTTCCAAGAGGACCCTAACCGTACAGTTGCGTCCTCCGCTAAACCACTCATGATCACAAAATTTATCGTCAGCACCCACAAACTACCGCCAAAAGCGCCCGTATATTCGTACCACTGCACCCAGTTGTAATTCTTCGCGAACACATTACCGAGGGTCAGCCAGGTCCAGGAGAGGTCCCAGTGCATGTGGAAATACTCGAACGATATCCAGAAACAGGTCAGGATGGCCCAGCCCCATTTCTCTCCCAGGCGCCTTTTGGCCAGATGATAGAAAAGAAAGACAAGCGCCATGAGCAGCGAATTGGTCAGTAAGGCCATTACGGCCCCGCCCGGGGTGGCGTTCCATATCCACCAGGTGGTAAGCCCGTTCCATATCAGGAAAGCGAAGTAAGCAAGCCCGAATATCCTCAACCCTTTTTTTCCCCTCTCATCGGCCGAAACCATGCGTTCCGCCAGCAGCAGGGGCACCCAGGCGATGAAGATCAGCGGGGCGAAGCCGTAATGCGGCCAGGCCAGCCAGAACAGGATACCACTGATAAGGGAAAGCAATAGCGGAGAACGCACCGAACGATTTTTCACAAAGATAAATAAGAAAGTCCCCCGTCCGCTAAAGCGGTCCGGGGGACTTCTATGAGGATGTTGCTCCTTCTTTTTTAATCGTTGGCGGGAAGGTCCACGTCAGGATCGGTGTTCACCACTTTGGCGTCTTCCATTTGTTCGCCTTTCATTTCTTTGGCCATTTCGGCATCCAGCGAATCGTCACCGGGCGCGGGGTTGGCCTGGAATACCGCTTCGTCCTCCTTCGAGAACTTCATATCGGCAGTTTCCGTACCACCGTTAGCCACGATCGCTTTCACAGCCAGGAAACGCGCCCTGCGTGAATGGTGGATGGCCTTCAGGTATTTACCTGCCTTGTACAGCTTGCGCGCGTATTTCTGGTGAGCGATGGCCTTGGCCAGATCGCCCGTATAGTTCTTGCCTTCCTTTACTTTCTTATGCGCGATCACGATCACATAAGCCGTTTTTTTAAGCACGCGGTGGGCCACGGCCTTGTTCACCTTAGGGCCATAGGCATACGCGGCAGCGTGACTTTTGAACGAAACAGCCAGGGCCGGGATCATCAGCAGGAAAAAAAGTGTTCTCAGGTTTTTCATATGGGTACGGGTTTTATTTGTTTGCTTTGACGTTAAAAATCAACCGCGGTTTAAGGAAACCAAATAATATGCCAGGGCTTACCGCATCAGGTACATTTTTCCGAATCCCTTGGTAAAGTATTGATCTGCAGTGGTTTGGTTCTTTTCAATGGCCGATCCGTTCAGCTCGGTAAGCACCCGGTAAAAGTAAACCCCATTGGCCAACTGATCGCCAAACTCGTCCTTGCCGTCCCAGGCGTAATCGGTAATGTTCCTTCCTATATGTATGTTGCCCAGTTCATCCTTATCGATCTCGCGCACCAGCTTACCCGTAACGGTAAAGATCTGGATCTTCATATAGGTAGGCACTTCAGACCCCGTAAGCGTGAACACGAAACGCGTAGAGGTGGAAAAGGGATTGGGATAGTTCAGCACCTCGGTGATGGTAGGCTTGTTCTGCACTTCGAAGGTGATCTTGTAATCGATGCTGCCCGAGAGGTTACCGGATTGGTCCTTGGCCTGTACGATCAGCTCGTAGATGCCGTCTTCAGGCAGGACGGGCATGAAATTGATCTTGCAGCTATTGTCAGGGAGAACAGCCGGAGTAAAGATCATTTCCGGCCCGAAGTACACGCGCTGGGCCAGGGTTTGCGATGGTTTTTTCAGGAAAACGGCAAAATCGGAGGTGTCGTTCAGCGCAAGGAACATGTTCTCGTCCTTAAGCTGGATCAGGATGTTGGGCCGTGCCGAAACGATATCCCCGTTGAGGATATGCACCCCGTCAAAGGTCACATCCAGCAATGGGTTAATGCGGTCGACCCCGGCAAAGAAGCCGATCTGGGTAATATTGTTGAAATGATACTGCTCGTATTGCGTTCGCGCGGTGTTGAGGGGGTTGATCTCCATCCACAGGCTGTTGAGCCCCGGGTATCCCCGCGAGGAAACAACGGCAGAAGCGATGAGAAAGCTGTCGGGGCTCAGGGGGTTTGCCATATACGATGGCAGGGGGTGGATAGCCCGGTTGTTATCGATGATCCAGAACGTGACCAGGGTGCTGTCCATAAAGAACTCGCTGATGTTCTGCACGGCTACCTGGAAACGTATGCTGTCGCCTTCCTGTACGGTATCGGCATAATACGAGAAGAAAAGCGGAGGGTTCACCGCTATTTCGGGGGCGGGCTGATAGAACACCTGCCATTTTCTGAGCTGTGGCGCGGTTTGCAGCGAATCGTCAGCGATATAGGCGTTCAGCTTGAGATAAGGATAGGTGGCCGGATCGATCGAATTAAGATAAACTTCCGAAGAATCGGCCGGCAGCGACATAAGCTGGGTTTCAATCCCGCTGGCGCTCACCCCGATCACGTTCAGCCGGGTGCTGTCAGCGCTCGGGTATTCGAGCGCCAACTGCCTCCACGAGAGCGAGTCCCAGCTCATGGCCGGTCCGATCAGCTCGGAAGTAATGGTGCCGAAGTCAGCGCTATTGGTCATCGTAGCCTGGAGCTGGATAAAAGCGTCTACCGAGTCGCCCCACAGCTCGATGGCGGAATTAAGATCGCCCTTTTTGCAGAAAAGGATATAGGGAACCGTATCGGGCAAAGCGGTGATCGAATCGGCCCCGAGCGAATCGCGCATAAAGGTCAGCACCGAAGGGCTGGCCCATTGCGAGAACATGGGCTTAAGCCAGGAGTAGACCAGGATATAATGCCCATCGGGCACCGAATCCTGCAGCATGGTACGCATGCCGTTGAGCTGGTTGGCATCGTTATGCCTGAAAATAAAGTAGTACTCCACCCTGTTGCGGCAACTGCTCAGGTCATTGGCATTGCCAAAAACGTGAGTAGGATTATATACCGTAGGCGGCACGGTGCTGTTATCGATCCAGCGCTTTCCCCAGGCCGTAAGCGTAATGGGATCGATCACGGCCACATGCATGGAAGGTATGGTGGTGCAGCCGTTGTATTCGACCTGGGTGAGATCGAGCAGGAAATTAGTGGCCGACCCCTTGGCGGAATTATACTGGGAAGGGTCCTGCCCGTAATTGTTACAGATCAGGGTCTTTCCGCTGGGAACGAAGTCGAAGCTGCGGCCGGGCCGGTTGTAATTCAGGTAATTGAGATCATCGTCCTTGAACTGGAAGAAGTGGGCCTGCTCCCATCCGCGCTTGCCCGCGATATACTGGAAAGAGCTCTCTTTCCACTTGAAGTTCACCGTATCCGGATCGTCACGCCTTACCCGCCAGTAATACACCGTGCTGTCTGTAAGCGTAAGCGGCAGGTTCCAGGTCACCACGCCCCCGGGAGCATTGATCACCGTAAACGCGATGGGCGCAAGGAACATGTCGTTCGTATCTACTTCAAAGCGGTAGTTTACTGCCGGGGCGAAGGGGTTGCCCGTTGAAGCTTTCAGCCTTACCGTATCGTCCGGCACAATGGCATATTTGTAGGGATATACCGGGATGATATCGCCCGAATAGATGAACAGCGTGGAAGGGGGCACCACCACATTGTTGTTGAGCTCGCTCATTTCGGCAATGGCGCCCGTGGGATCCACCATCACCTCGAACTTGTTCAGGCCCGGGCCGAATATCTTATCCACCGGCAGGGTAAAAGTAACCGTATCGCGGTAATAAACACCGGTCATGATCTTGTTGTACACCACGCTGGCGCCTCCGGGGAATATCCG
This sequence comes from Bacteroidota bacterium, assembly GCA_040756415.1. GTDB lineage: Bacteria > Bacteroidota > Bacteroidia > JADZBD01 > JADZBD01 > JBFLYZ01. The sequence goes on along the minus strand of JBFLYZ010000024.1, from coordinate 30,242 downwards.
TTTCAGCTCCACGCCAACGGTATCGCTGGTGGCCTTGCCTGTGTTCGTTACCACCACGCTGACATCGAACGAGTCGAGAGCGGTGGAAACGATGGCCGGTGTATAATACACGCTGGAATCGGTAATGGCGTAATCGGGATAAGGAAAGGAGTTGATGACCAGGGCCGGGTCGCCATGCAGGCTCATCTCCATGCATACCTGGTTGATGTATACATCCAGGGTATCCTGCGAAAGCAATACCGCCTGCTTCATGCAATGCCCCACGCTTTTCCCGTAGCTGCTGTACGCCAGGTGCTGAAAGAACTTATCGCTGTACACGCATAATGAGGCGCCAACGCTCTGGTCGATGGTGCCTATAAAGCCGATAGCGCCTTTGTTGGGAGTAAGCACCCAGCTCTCGCTGCCGCTCAGCCCGAACGAGAGAGGCCGGTGAATATTGCCGATCAGGCACCCGTTGGCGACTATGAGCGGGTATTTCCCGTTATTATCATAGCTCCCTGGCGAATCGAGCGTTTGATCGAAGCCCGTTGCGGAAGAGTGGCCGAAAAAGGTCATAATGGATGCCCCGTTGTTGATGCGCTGCGTCACGGAATCAGAAATGGTGATCTGGATGGGCTGGGAAGAAAATTTCTTGAATGTGCTCACGTATCCACCGAAATAAGGGCTTTCCAGGTAATACTCGTACATACCCAGGCAGGACGAATGATAGGCCACTTGCCCCGCATCGGTTCCGCCCGCAAAGTGCAGGATATGCTTCATCCATTCTTCGTTCGGATTATCCTCATAGTCCATGACCTTGGCCAGGTAGTTATCTACATCCGCAGGGGCGATGGTGGCCAGCCGTCCGGTGGGGATCAACGGCTCGAGCCAGGTCCCGTTGAGGCCCGCAGTGATCAGGTTATCGGTAGGCGGGTAACCCCATGCCGGCACCAGGTTATTGTTATAATTGGTGATGTATGGCCCGAATTGATTGCTGTTGCGGCAGCGCTGGGCTTCTACGGCCTTGCCGATAATGAACAAATGCTGAGGCGGAACGCTTCCGGACGTATCGTAAGCTAACCGGCAAAAATTGCGTATGGCCAGCGGATTTTTTTTCACGCCATAAGCGAACTGGTCATATAGCTCTTCCACGTTAACGATCACCACATTAAAATCGCCACCGTTCACGCTGCTCCTGTAGCCCCCGTAGTTCTGGGCCTCGTTCCAGAGCGTGGGATGCGTAACGATGAGGAAGGCCGAATCGAACGTAACGGCCGGAAAATTGGAAAACGAAGCGGTGGCCGAAACGGGGGTAAGCGAACTGATCGGGGTAATCTGGCTCTCGGAAGTAATGTAGCACGTCTTCTCCCCTCCCGAATTAGGCACCAGCACGCTGTCGGTGGTGCCGTTGCTGTATACCGTGAAGCGTTTACCGTTCGTGATGTCGTAGAGGTAAATGGGAGCGGTGGCGTTGAAGTTGGTGATTTTCAGGTACGACTTGCTTTGCGAGGTATTGTCGGGAAGGTAAAGCGTGTAGCGGCTCTGGTTCTCCAGGTTGAAGGTATGCGGGAATTTGATGCCCACATAGCAGGCGGCCGTATAGTTCGAGCTGAATCCCACATCGATGACGCTTTTGAAACGCACCTCGGTCTGTATGGGTCCCAGCGAATCAACAGGTATGTATTTGGTCTTTGGGATATAGGCATAGGCTTCGAACACGGTATCCAGGGCCATGCGGTATACCGGGCTGGATATATCGCGGTATTCTACCTGGAGGTGGTGATCGGGCGTAATGGTAAAATCGTTAGAGGCGCCAACGGCAGCGAACCAGAGCTTGGCAGGCGGTCCGCCCGCATAGCTGTTGGCCGTGGTCAGGGTAAAGGGTGTTCCGCTGGAGCCTAAAGGGAAACGGTTGTCGGTCCAGCCCTCAGACGCGCTGTAGTGCGACTCGGTAGTGCCAATGGAGGTAGTATTGCCGAACTGGTACTGGTACGGACGGAATACGACCTCCTCTTTAAAAAAATAGTTCACCGGGGTAAAAGCGCTGAAGGCCGTATCCTGTATCCACTGCATGCGCAGGTTATTGGTGGAATTGTTCCAGGTGAGAAAATAAACGGCCGTATCGGTATAGAGGCTGTAATAGGGATTGACAACTTCCACCGTATCCTGGTACACCAGCGAATCGAGCCAGCCGTCATTGTGCTGCGCGTAGAACTCAATATAGTCGGATGAATTGAAAACGCTGTCGCCCTCTCCCTGCACGTAAATGGCCAGCTCCTGCCCGCGGCCGAATACCTGGAACCTGCGCGGGTCGATGGAAGAAACGTTGATGCCCGAATTGGCCAGTGCCGCGGAATCTATGCGGTAAACACCATCCTGTATGATGGGGAACTTGTAGTACTTCTGGCCGTAGTTGATCCACTCGTTGCCGTATTGCTGGGCCAGGGCAAGAGAAGTGAAAAGAAGAAAACCAAGGTGTGCGTAAAGTTTCTTCAATCCGGTTTTTTGTTTAGATCGAACTTAAGCGAGAAAATATTCGAATACAGGGCCACCGAGGCATCGCCAATGTCGGTAAAGGCATAATCCACGGTAATGCTTTTGATGCGCACGCCTACCCCGAAATTGGGCTGTATGTTCAGTGTCTTCTTTCCCACGAAATCGGTTACGTACTGCATGTTGCCGATCCCCGACCTCAGGAAGATCATATTTTTGAATCCCAGCTCAATGCCCAGGTGGGGATCTATGCTCAGCGGGTTGGATTTGATCAGCACGTTGCGCTTGCCGTCAAAGGTCCAGTCCATATCCAGTTCGGCCAGGAGGGTGAACTTCTCAGAGAAACTGAAGGTGCGCGCTGCACCCAATATCATTTTAGGCAGGGTGATCTCCAGGCCGTTGTCGGGCAGCTCGTTGCCCGTGGTGGTGAACACATCCTTCACCTCATCGCTCAGGTTGAAGCTCCACGCGTTGAAGGTGCTGGTCACATCGCGCACCATGGCAGCGAAATTCCAGCTTTTGTAGTCGTATTGCAGGCCGGCATCCAGGCCAAAGCCCCAGGCGCCTCCGAAATCACCCACTTTCCTGCGTACGATCTTGGCGTTGCCGCCCACGCGCAGGTTCTCAATGCCCAGGTCGCGGGCATAGGAAAATATAAAAGCGTAATCGGCCGCACCGAAGGTGGTGATGCGGTCGTAGTCCCAGTTGCCCTGGGCATCTATGAGCTCGGTCGTATTGGGAATATCGTCTACCCCGAAGCGGATGATGCTTACACCCACTACGCTGGAGCTGTCTATCCGTTTGGCGAACCCCGCAAAATCGTATTTGGCTATGCCGGCAAAATACTCGGAATGCATCAGCCCGGCCTGCATGGGCGCTTTGAGCCTGAGCAATCCGGCCGGGTTCCAGTAGCCTGAAGTGACATCGTTCACGGCCGAAACCTGGCAATTGGCCATGCTCAGTCCCCTTGCCCCGACTCCAATGGCGAGAAACTCGTTACTGTATTTGGGGGCCAGTTGGGCTCGTATAGGCGTGCTAAACAGCACGATAGCGATAACGATCAGGCATGCCTGAGGCATGAATACAAGGGGGCGCAAGGTGAATTTCATATTGGAACTATAAAGTTAAAAAAATAAGGCCATTTGACAAGGGTATTAACGGTAAATGCCCGGCTTTATTGTGCCCCGTCTCCTGCCTCCATTTTACTTTGGAGGGGATGGAGGCATGCATTTCGGAGGGGGAGAAATGCGTACTTTTGGCCAAGATGAAACTCAAGGAGAACATCCCGAATTTCATTACCTGCCTTAACTTGCTTTGCGGATGCGTAGGCATTGTGTTCGCTTTCGAAGGCAACCTGGTCTGGAGCGCCTACCTGGTGGGCATAGCGGCCGTGCTCGATTTCCTGGATGGTTTTGTAGCCCGCATCTTAAAGGTGCATTCCGCCATAGGCAAGCAGCTCGATTCGCTGGCGGATATGGTGACCTTCGGGGTGCTGCCGGGGGTAATGATGTTTCATTTTATCAATTTGTCGAACGGTGTAATTTCATTCGCGGGAAGTATTAGTACAGCAACTCTGCCTGGTTTAAATGCCACACTTTTTCCAGATACAGTTTTTGTTTCATTTGTTGCTTTTTTAATCCCTACTTTTTCGGCTATACGATTGGCTAAATTTAATCTAGATTTAAAGCAGGAAGATTCCTTTGTGGGCTTACCGACCCCTGCAAATACAATTTTCATTGCCTCATTGGTTTTTATCATAAATCCCTATTACCCACTGGAAATAGATTATATGCTTTCCAATATTTCCCCGCAATTTGCACTTTCAGATATTTACATTGGTGGACAAGCAAAATCAGAGATCGTTTCGAATCCAACTTTTGGAATGACTCTGTTTTACTTGATTTTTAGACCAGAGTTTTTCCTTTTATTAACTATCTTGCTTTCTTACTTATTGATCTCCCCTATTCGCCTCTTCGCCCTCAAATTCAAAAACTTCGGCTGGGCGGATAACAAGGTTCGCTATATCTTTTTAGCGCTTTCGGCTGTATTGTTGATATTATTCCAGGCGCTGGGAATACCTTTAATTATAGTTTTATATATAGTTTTGTCGGTGATTAATAATTTGGTTAACCGAAAAGCATCCCCCTCGTCCCGCTAAAGCGGGGCACTCCCCCACAGTGGGAAAAAGTACAGGATGAAAATAAACACAAATGAAAAAGTTCAAAGCAGAAATTGACGTGATGCCCCTTAAAGCCCTTCTCGACCCGCAGGGAAAGGCGGTGACCGGCAGCATGAAGAACCTGGGCCTGCCCGAGATACAGAATGTGCGCATTGGCAAGCACATCAGCCTGGAGGTGGAAGCCGCCAGCAAGGAGGAAGCCGAGAAGAAAGTGGATACGGCCTGCAAAAAGCTGCTGGCCAACCAGATCATGGAGTTCTATGAGTTCGAGTTAACAGAGGCCTGAATCGCTTTTCGGCTTCGCCTGTTCTGCTCCGAGGGAGTGGACCGCCAGGCAGGCTCAGGACGGTTGGGGACCCGGCTATTTCCTCAATTCGAAATTCTGCCCTAAATACACCTTACGCACCTGCTCGTCATTGGCCAGGTCCTCGGCCGTGCCGGCTTTCAGGATACTTCCCTCGAAAAGCAAGTAGGCACGATCGGTAATGCTCAGCGTTTCGTGAACATTATGATCGGTAATGAGAATACCGATGTTCCTTTTCTTCAATCCAGCCACCACGGCTTGTATATCCTCTACCGCGATCGGGTCCACCCCGGCAAAAGGCTCGTCCAGCAGAATGAACTTGGGATTCACGGCCAGGCAACGCGCGATCTCCGTTCTTCGCCTCTCCCCTCCCGATAAGCGGTCGCCAATATTCCTGCGTATGTGCTGCAGCCCGAACTCGTTCAGCAGCTCTTCCAGCTTTTCTTTTTGCTGGGCCTTCGTAAGCCTGGTCATTTCCAGCACCGCCTTTATATTATCCTCCACGCTCAGCTTCCTGAACACCGAGGCTTCCTGGGGCAAATAGCCTATCCCAAGCTGCGCGCGCTTGTACATGGGTTCCTTGGTGATCTCTTTTTCGTCCAGGAAAATCTTGCCTTCATTCGGCTTGATCATGCCTACCACCATATAAAAGGAAGTGGTTTTGCCCGCTCCATTCGGCCCCAGCAATCCAACGATCTCGCCCTGGCTTACACCGAACGAAACGCCTTTGACAACCGTCCTGCTCTTGTATCGCTTGAAAATATCCTGGGCCCTGAGGATCATAATTGCTCGTTAGAAGATCACCTGCACCGAAGCGCGCACGCCAAATATATTCACTTTTTTACCGCTGAGGGTCTCATAGCGCTCCTGGTATTCGCGGTCAATGTAAGAAAGGCGCCAGAAGCAATCCACGCGGAATATCTTGAAAATGTTCTCCAGCCCCGCGCCTACTTCATAATACGGGCCGCGGTTGAGGGACGAGAGATAAGAGGGGAAGATAAGCACATCGCGGTTAGCTGGAGTTATGCTGCCCACCATGGCCTTGGCGATGAACACCTCTCTCCACTTCAGCTTTCTCAGCAGCGGCACCTTGTTAAGAAAAAAGCCGTCAAAATGATGGAAGATGGAAATAGCGGCATAGCGGTCGCTCGCAAATTCATAGTAATTCATAAGGTTATAAGACGCCCAGTCGTAAATATAGGTCTCATTGCCCGGGTGCAGGAACATGAGCGGGTACGGCACTTTGCCAAGGATAATGCCCGCATCGATCACGTAATTGGTGTACCCGATGGGATTGATGCGAAAACGGTCATCGATATTGATGTACAGCTTCTGGTAAGTGTAGTCGCTCTTCAATACCCCTTTGAGGCCGGGAGTATATTCCACAATGATCACGGGCGCCTTGGTGCCCATGCTCGAGCGTGTGAACGTACCCTCGATATATTTCTCGTTCCATGCGAAGCGCGATACGATCTTGATCTCGGAGGTGATGATCCTGTCCTTTTCCACGATCGTGCTGTCGGCCGCAATGTACGTATACGGATCACCCAGGGGGCGTATGGTACGGTTGGTGAAGAATATTTTGTTGTTCCAGCCTTCGAAGGGCTCGTATTCATAAATAATGCGGAACTGCTCGAAGCCGGTCAGGCTGTTGACGGTGGTCCTGCGCGTAAGCGAGGTAAGTATGTTATCAGCGGTGAGCGCTGATTGCGATGCCCCCAGCAGCTCGTAATCCTTCTTGTAGTTAAAGTAGATGATCTGCCTGGGTTTTTTGGTGATAAAGGTCTTGTACTCGCCACCGTACTTGAACTGCTGATCCTGGGTGCCATAGGCCACATACCCGCTGATCTCGCACCAGCGGCTGAACTTATTGCTGGTGCGCAGGCCGAAACGGGGCCGCACTCCCTCATACGAATTAAAGCTCAGCATATTGTAATAGGGCCCGTACTCCACATAGCCCCATACCTTGTAACCGCTGTAGATCATGATCACGATATCCTGCCAGGTGCGGTACAACCTGGTGTTCTGCAGGCTGTCGACCATCCTGTAGATCTGCTTTTCGTTCTTCGAAAGCGTATCATGACGGTTCTGCACCCAGAAGGTGTCGCTCTTGGTGGTAGCGTCCTCCATCACGATCAGGTTATCGGTTTTCGAATAGAAATCGTCCTCCCGCGGTTTATTGATCACGATGTTCCGGTACGATGTGGTCTTACGGCCGTAAAAGCCCGCCTGCTTTTTCTGCATCTTGAAATCCACCACCAGCTTGTCCTTGGTCTGCATCCAGGTGCTGTCGATGTACTCGTACTCCTGCACCACGTTAAGCATGTTCACGTAGTTTATGTTCGCGTCCTTGACGATGGACATCTCCAGCCGCTTCACCCCGAACGTGGAGTCGGCTATCCACATGTTCCCTTCGAAAAGCAGTTCCTGCTTGCGCTTGGGCTTGAACTGGACCTGGTAGCACCAGTTTTCCTCGAGAAAGACCGAATCAAGCAGGTAATATTTATAAAAAAAGGTGCCGTTATCCGAAATGGGGCTTACGAAATTTTTGCCGAAGACCAGGATATTATTATCGTAGATGTTCACGTTCTGGTACATCTCGCCCATGAACTGCGAAACGCTCTTTTCATTATCGAGGCCCGATATCTTGCTGGCCTTGATGATCTCCTTCTTATAGCGCGGGCTTTTCTTGTAATAATAGTCCGATATGGCCTCGGAGATGAAAAGGGGGAGGTAGGGCTTTTCCTTCACGTTGGAGCTGTCGATGTAATCGAATATGAACTGGATCTGCTTGGCCATTTTCTTTTCGGCTATATCCTTGGGAATATTGTTCAGGTCGAACTCGATCTTGTTGTATACCTCGTACTGGTAAGAATCCAGCTTCTCCTTATCGTTCTTCGGCTTGTTCTTGATCACTTTTTTGAGCAGGGTCACCGCGGGGTTCTCGCCCGGCATGATGTCGATCTGGTTGAGCGTGGCCACATCGTTCTTCAGCTCCACGTTAATGACCTGCACCTGCCCCTTTTTGACCGCCTTTCTTACGGTCACATAACCAACATAGGAATAGAGCAGCGAATCGGAGGGAGTACTGGTGCTGATCGTGTAATTTCCGTCAATATCCGAGGTGGCGGATACCTTGGTGCCTTTGAATATCACGCTCACGAACGGCAGCGGCTCCTTTGTTTCCGCGTCAAAGACCCTGCCCGAGACCTTGGTGAACTGGGCCAGTGCCGGAGCGCTGAACAGCACCATGACCAGCCAATAGACAGTCCGCAAGCCTTTCATTGATGCAGTGTTTTTGTGATGCGTGAAGATACGAATTTAAAGACTAAAATAATAGCTACCGGCCCAGCTCATCCCAGTATTCCACCGCCCTGCGCAGGTGGGGTATAACGATGGTTCCGCCTATAATATTGGCCACGGCAAACACCTCAAAGACCTGTTCGGTGCTCACGCCCTGCTCCCTGCATTTTTCGAGGTGGTACTTCACGCAGTCATCGCAGCGCAGCACCATAGAGGCCACCAGGCCGAGCATTTCCTTTGTGCGGGTATCCAGCGCACCTTCCGCATAGGCGTTTGTATCGAGGTTGAACAGGCGCTTGAGCACCAGGTTATCCTGCTGCAGGATACGGTCGTTCATGCGCTGGCGGTATTCATTGAACTCTTTTACCTTGCTCATGCTCTATCTTTTTGATTTTTCACCACGTATTTCGATACGTGGATGCTCAGCTCGTACAGGATATACAGCGGGAAAGCCACCAGGAGCTGCGAGGAAATATCGGGCGAAGGGGTAATGATGGCGGCAATGATCAGGATCACGACAATCGCATGCCTGCGGTATTTGCGCATGAACCCCGGGCTCATCATGCCGATCTTGGTCAGCAGGTAGACCAGCACTGGCAGCTCGAAAACAAGGCCGATGGCAAATACCATGGTGGTCACAAAAGATATATAGTTGTCGAGCGTAGGAACGGTTTTGATGCGGTCGCTGATCTGGTAATCGAGCAGGAAGTTGACCGACAGGGGGGTGACCATGAAATAGCTGAAGAAAATGCCGGCAAAGAAGAGGAAAGACGCATAGAAAACGAATCCCCTGGCCATTTTCAGCTCTTTTTCTTTCAGCGCGGGCTTAACAAAGCGCCACAGCTCCCAGAGCAGGTAAGGCACCGATACGATCAGGCCGGCCATAAAAGATATCCAGAGGTGAGAAATGAACACCCCTCCAACGGACAGGTTTTGAAGGCTGTCGAACGATTTCAGGTCTATGCACATGGCATCGCCAGCGCCAGCCCAATGCGAGAACCTGCAAAAAGCCCTGTAGGAAATGAAATCGGGCTGCAGGGGCCCGAGTATGATCCTGTCGAAAAGCACTTCGGGATAGATGAACCATATCACTGCCGCGGTTACGATAAAAGCGGCCGAGCGGATCAGGTGCCACCTCAGCGCCTCGAGGTGGTCGAGAAAGGTCATTTCATTTTCAGGCTTATCCATACGGTTCAGGAGGCGTAAAGGTAAGTTATTCCCAAAAACAAAAGGCCCCTGAAGGGGCCTCTGTTACGGGGATGCTGTTCAGTCAGAACTTGAATCCCATGGTCATCATGAACGCAGAGCTGGTAGTTTCGTTAACGGCCGGCTTTACGATGTTGGGATCATAAGGATAATAATCTTCCGAGCCCATGGTGTAGACATAGGCCAGGTCCACATACATGATCTGGTCGCGGAATCCCAGGCCAAAGGTGTAGCTGCTGCGGCTGCCGTCATTTTTCACTCCCGGCTGGTAGGGGCTGCCATAGTAAGCCCAACCCGCGCGTATGCTCAACGGCTTCAGCCTGAACTCAGCCCCGGCCCGCACATTGGAGGTGGCCGTATACTTGTCGCGGATGGCCTTGTTCTCGTTCACATACTTATAGGTGGGAGAGTTAAGCCGGGATTCGCTGTAGTCCACAAATTCGTAATCCACGTTCACTGCCGCAAACTTATTGATGATAAATCCCATGCTGGCCATGGCCCGCATAGGCGTTGTCAGCGTATAATCGAAGGCGCCCGTGGGTGATGCCGCGCTGTAGGTTCCGCTGCTGAAATTGGAGGTCATGCTGTTGGAATAGGTATCGCTCATCTTGAGGATGGCCGGTGTATGCACGGCTCCTCCAATGCGCAGCCAGTCGACCGGGCGGTAGATCATACCGAACTTGAAACCGTAGCCCGAACCGCTTGTGCTCAGGTCCGAGTTATAGGAGTACGACTCGAAGCCGTACAGGGAGTCGTTCTCCACCGATTCGATATACGTAGAGGATTGGGTGAAGCGCACGGAGGGAAAGAAGAAGGTTCCGCCTATGTACAGCTTATCCATGTAGTTACCTCCCAGGGTGAACAATATCTCGCCCATGGAGCCGCGGCTTTCGAGCGACATGATCTGCCTTTCGCCATAATTGGGGATAACGGTATAGTAATTCCCTGCCGAAGAGGTATCGATCACCCCCGTGTAGAATGCGAGCTGGCTGCCGAAGGGGTCAAGCGCTTCGATATCGGTCTGGTTCTGGGCATTGGCCGCAAACACATCGAGCAGGGAGCTCTGGTCGTTCACCCCTTCAAAATACACCCGGTTATGGTAATTGGCCAGCCGGTTATAGCCAAAACCCATAGCGATGCCCTTCCACAGGGCCTTTTCACCGTCATCGGTCGCTGCCAGCACCAGGCCGAAGTTGTTGAAGTTGAAATTATACTTGTCATCGGCCAGGGTATTGCCGTAGTAGGTCGAATTCGTGGTAGCGTGATAAAGCGTAGGAGTAAACGTAAGCTCTCCCTTGCGGTAAAGCGCTATGCCCGCGGGGTTAAAGCTCAATGATGAAAAGTCGGCTCCCAGCGCGCCAAAGGCACCGCCCATAGACGAGAACCTGGCCGTTCCGCCAAAACCCGTTTGCGAATACCGCAGCGCATCCACTTCGTTTTGCGCCTGAAGGGCAAGACCTGTCGCAAGCAGAGCTGTTATTACAGTTAGCTTTTTCATGGTAAAAGGTTCTAATAAATGATCAGCGTTTTTTAACTACCACCTTGCCGCCATTGCCACCGGGTTTGACCCCGGTGGTGTTTGGCTTATAGGTGCTTTTAGGAGCCGAATAGCTCTTGCTGGAATTATTGTTAGACAACTTGGGTTTATAGCTGCCCCCGTTGTTCTTCGGGACGGAATTATTATTGTTGTTATTCTTGGGCGCGCTATAGTTGTTGTTGTTGTTGTTGTTCTTGGGCTGCGAATAATTATTATTGCTGTTATTCTTGGGCTGCGAATACGAATTGTTATTGTTGTAGTTCGGCTGTGAATAACTGTTATTGTTATCGCTGCTGCCGTTATTTCCAGGCTTTGAATAGTTGTTGTTATTGTTGTAATTCGGCTGAGACGTGCTGTTATTATTCGGGGCTGTATACGTATTGCCGTTGTTGCCCGGCTGCGAGCTGTTGCTGTTGGGCTGAGTATAGTAATCGTCTGAACCGGTATTGGGCTGACTGCCGTTGTTCATGTTCGGCTGCACGTTCGAGCCGGTATTCCCGTTCGTTGCGGTATTGCCGTTCTGCGTTGCATTGTTCTTCGGAACATTGGGAGAATTATTTGTACCTGTTATAGTGCCCCCGGTCGAAGTGCCCGGCTTGCCCGTGGAGCCCTGGCCGGTGACCATAGGATCGCTACCGTTCAGGTTGCTCAGCCCGGGAGAGCCGTTCATAGAGGCCATAATGTTCTCGTACTTCTCTCCCCAGGGCGAATTCGGTGTACCGTTATTGCCATGATTGCCCGAAGCAGTGGAGTTACCGCGCGGCCCGTAATAATAATTGCCGTTATCGTAGCTGTTATAATAATAGTTATCGTAATAGCCGTTATTGTATCCGTTCCAATACCCTGCCCAGTACCCGTCATTATACCCGTTCCAATAACCCCAGCCACCATAAGGATATCCCCAGCCGTTGCCGCACCATCCGTAATTCCAGCCCCAGCCGCTGTACCAGCCGTAATGCGGGTTCCATCCCCAGTAATAGGAAGGACAGTATGAGTAATAATAATAGGAAGGGCCCCACCAGTGGTAACCTAAATAAATGCTGGTCCCCCAGTAAAAAGGATCGTAGGTGTACCAGTAGGCATTGGTATAATAGCTGTCGTAATAGCTCCAGTGACAGCCGCCATGAAACCTGCGCAGGCGGGCGGCATATTCGTAATCATAATAATCATCATAATCGAAAGCATCGTTATAATAATTATTGGTTACGTAAGTATTGCCCGTCTTGTTCCCCTGGTCAGGATCATAGTAATCCGTGTTCTCAGCGGTTTCCTGCTGCTTGGGCGGCTCCGGAGCAGAGGTAGTCTCTACCTTCCGGTCTTTGGATGTGAAATAAACATCATCATCGTAGTTCCCGCTGCTCATAAATCTCCCTGAAGTACAGGAAGTGCCTGTTATCGTAACAACAGCCAGTAATTGCAAGAGCTTTTTCATGGTTGAATCTCCCGGTTAAGAATGAAAATGAGTCAAATAGTTTAGCACTATTGCTTTTGTTCAGCGGGGATGCTGTTCATTTTCAAATATTAAACTCTCAAATACTGTACCAAAGATACAAAATCCCGGTCTAAGGTCAAAATGACGGACGGCATTAATTCGAACAATTTATCTCATGTTTCCGAACAGAAGCGCCCCTTTTACCCCTATTTTTGCATACGGGGTCCTGCAATGAAAAAGATCTACATTTTCAGCGGTTTGGGTGCAGACGAGCGGGTGTTCGGCAACCTGGACCTGGACGGATACGACCCTGTGTTCATGAAGTGGATACAGCCGCTTCCCGGTGAGGGGATAGAAGCCTATGCAAAACGGCTGTCGGCCGGTATCGTACCGGAAAAACCGGTCCTTTTGGGCCTATCCTTCGGTGGGATGATGGCCGTTGAAGTGGCCAAGCACATCAGCACTGAAAGGGTGATCCTGATCTCTTCGGCCAAATCGCGCGATGAGCTGCCTTATTATTACCGCCTGGCCGGCCGCATGAGGCTGCATAAACTGTTGCCCTCGGTTCTTTTAAAACAGGCCGGCCCGCTCGCCTACTGGCTTTTCGGGGCCGAAAGCAAGGAAGAAAAGCTTCTGCTCAGGACCATTTTGCGTGAAACCGACACCGCGTTCCTGCGCTGGGCCATTCACCAGGCCCTGACCTGGAAGAACCGGCAGCCTATCGCCAACCTTACCCATATCCACGGCACCAGCGACCGCCTGCTGCCCTATCGTTTTGTCAAGGCCCACGGCAAGGTAAGGGGCGGCCATTTTATGGTCCTGAACAGGAGCCGGGAACTCGGGGCCTACACTTCTGCTGATGCCTGAACATTACACAGGGGGTTTTTTGTAGCTTTGTCCGCCCGAAGCGTACTGCTATCGGTACGGGCGGGCCACCTATGGCAAAAGATTTTTCCACACGCGCGGAAGATTACAGCAAATGGTATAACGATATCGTGGCCAAGGCCGACCTGGCCGAGCATTCGGCAGTACGGGGCTGCATGGTCATTAAGCCGCACGGCTTTGCTATCTGGGAAAAGATGCAGGCTGCGCTGGATAAGATGTTCAAGGACACCGGCCACGTTAACGCTTACTTCCCCCTCTTCGTGCCCAAAAGTTTCCTGGAAAAGGAAGAAGGACATGCTGAAGGCTTTGCCAAGGAGTGTGCGGTGGTAACGCATTACCGTTTGAAGGCCGATCCTGAACAGAAAGGCAAGCTCATTGTAGACCAGGACGCGGAGCTTGAAGAAGAGCTGATCATACGTCCCACCTCAGAGGCCGTGATCTGGAACACCTACAAAGGGTGGATACAATCGTACCGCGACCTGCCCCTGCTGGTGAACCAGTGGGCAAACGTGGTGCGCTGGGAAATGCGCACGCGCCTGTTCCTGCGTACCGCTGAATTCCTGTGGCAGGAAGGGCATACCGCGCACGCTACTGCCGAAGAGGCCGTTGCGGAAACGGAAAAGATGCTGAATGTATATGCCGAATTTGCGGAAAAGTACATGGCCCTGCCCGTGATCAAAGGCGTTAAAACAGCGAACGAGCGCTTTGCCGGGGCACTGGAAACCTATTGCATCGAGGCCCTTATGCAAGACGGCAAAGCCCTGCAGGCCGGCACCTCGCATTTTCTCGGGCAGAATTTCGCAAAAGCGTTTGACGTGAAGTTTACCAGCAAAGAGGGCAAGCTCGATTACGTTTGGGCCACTTCCTGGGGCGTGTCCACCCGCCTCATCGGGGCGCTCATTATGGCGCATTCTGACGACAATGGACTGGTATTACCGCCCAAGCTGGCCCCGGTGCAGGTGGTGATCGTACCTATATATAAAGGAGAAGAGGAATTGGGCCGGATATCGGAAAAGGCCCTGCAGATCAAAACGGCCCTTGAGCAGAAAGGCATTTCAGTAAAATACGATGACCGCGATACGCAGCGGCCGGGCTGGAAATTCGCAGAATACGAGATGAAAGGCATTCCCGTGCGCATAGCCATAGGCCCCAAGGACCTGGCCAACGGCACCGTGGAAGTGGCCCGCAGGGATACGCTCGAAAAAGAATCGCTGAAGATGATCGACCTGGATACCAAGGTGCATCACCTGCTCGATAACATCCAGAACAACCTGTACCAGAAAGCGCTCACCTTCCGGGATGAGAACATACACCGGGTAGACAGCTATGATGAGTTCAAAAAGGTGCTGGAAGACAAGGGCGGTTTTATTCTCGCCCACTGGGACGGCAGCAGCGAGACCGAGGAGCGTATCAAGGAGGAAACCAAGGCGACCATCCGCTGTATCCCGCTCGACATGAAAAAAGAAAGCGGCACGTGCATGGTAACTGGCAAGCCCTCGTTACAACGGGTATTATTCGCCAAAGCGTATTGACCCATGGCCAAAGGAAAGCTGAGCCCCAAAGAGTTGATACTAAAGCTGCTTCGCGAAAAGTCAGCCCTTAAGCAGGACATATTCCAGAATATCCAACTGCGTTTCGGTGATTTTAAAAAAGAGCTGCGCCAACTGGCCGATGAGCTGAGGGCGGAAGCGGTAAAATTCGATAACAGGATCTCCATAGAATACAAGGAGCGCTCGGTGCATGAGGTGGAACTGCTCATTGCCGGTGACCTGCTCATCTTCCACATGCATACCAATGTGTTCGAGTTCGATAAGAACCACCCGGTATGGAAATCGTCATACGTGAAGGAAAATCCGTATAACTCGTATTGCGGCATGATCGTAGTGTATAACTTCCTTGCCGACTCGTTTAAGTATAACCGCGTGAACGACATCGGCTACCTTATCGCCAGGATCTTCATCAATAAGGAAAACCATTTCTTTGTGGAAGGCAAGCGGCAGTTGGGTTTCCTGTATAATGATTTCGTGAACTCGACCATAGATAAGGACGCTATCCGCAGGATCTGCGAGTCGACCATTCTTTACGCCCTTGACTTCGACCTGCTGACCCCTCCTTTTGAGGCAGTTAAAGAGGTAAGCGTATCCGAGCTGCTCGAGGCCGCCAACCAGATGCAGTTGAAAACGGGCAAACGCCTTGGCTTTCGTTTTCAGGCAGATACGGACCAATTCGAATAAGAGGCTAAGCCTTTCCCGGGTCTTTCAGCTATTATAAATCCCTTCTTGACGAATATCGCTGCCTGACGGCAGGCCATAAGGTATCTTTGAAATAGCTTATGCGCAGGAAATGAAATTCTTCCACTATACCTGGGGCCTACTCAGGCGGTTCAATACCTGGTTCGACAGTAATTTCTCCTGGTTCTTCACCAATGGAAACAAGTATGATGAGGGCCAGCAGTTTAACCAGGACGATACCGGGAAAACAAAATCCGAGCATAATCCCATTGACATTTATTTGAACTAAACAGCGCCAGAAAATTGCTTTTACCAAAACCGTTGTCAGATGAAAGATAAGATCAAAGCTTACAACAAGATCCGGAAAGCAATTCACAGCTCGAAACATGAATTGCATTTACAGACCTGTTCGATCATGATCGGGGTTTTCAGCATGAGGTTCCGTGATGCCAGCATGGAAGCCTTGTTGAAGGAGGAAATGGACAATAAAGACCAGAAGATACGCTCGAAGTACTCGAGATTCGGATTCCGCCAGGTTCAGCACACCTGACGGAACCCGTCTCATTATCTAATCACCAGTTTTCTTGTAGTCAATCCGCTACCCGTTTCCAGGGTAAGAAAGTAGATACCCGGCTCGTGCGCTCTCAGATCGAGCGTCTTTTCGTGTATCCCGGGGTCGATCGGCTCCGAATAGACCACCTGCCCCAGGGCGTTGCTGATCCGGAACATGGCCGGCTCCATAAGATCACTAACCTCTACCGTAACATCCTCGCTGGCCGGATTGGGATAGGCTTTAAAGACCGCGGCAAGAGCATATTCCCCCACTGAGGTGGTAGAGCCAACCAGGTCGAGCTTGAGGAACATGAAGCGCTTGTTAGGGCTGTAGCTTTTGGTATGGCCGATGGCTATAAAGCCTCCGTCAGGGGTCTGGCGCGCTGCATGGCAGTGCTCATGGTCCCACAGCCCGTAATGCCGGGTCCACACGGTATCGCCCAGCGCGTTCAGCTTCAGCAACCACATATCGGGGTTGATCCAACCGAAACTGCGGCTGATGCAGCCCACAATATACCCGCCATCGAAGGTTGGCCGTATGGTCTTGCTCACATCCTTCTTGTCCCCGCCATAGATCTTATTCCAAACCACCGAACCATTGGCATCGGTCTTCATCACCTGCACATCCATCTGGCCGGCACCAAAGCTGTTGGTCTCTGCCGTAAATGTAAAGCTGCCGTCAGCATTGGCGACAATGCTGTTGCCGTCATCCACCATAGGGCCACCGAATGTACGCGTCCACAGGGTATCGCCCGTGCTGTTGGTGCGCACCAGGTAAACATCGCCACCTCCCGCTCCATAACTGAGCGTATGGCCCACAAACACGTATCCTCCATCCGGGCATTGCTTGACCGAACGGCCCGTTTCGTATTGCGCGCCCCCATAGTACTTTTTCCAGATCACGTTACCCGAAGGCGTGATCTTCATCAGAAAAGCATCGTAGTACGCGGTTCCCGATCCGTACGAACGTCCAACGATCATGTAATTGCCGTCTGAGGTGGGGATGATCTCCTTCCCCTGGTCGTCACCCGCATCCCCATAGGTTCGCGTCCAGAGCGTATCTCCCGACCCATTGATCTTGAGCAGCCATACATCGTAGCTGCCGGCACCGAAACTTTCGGTAAAGCCCAGCACAAAATAATTGCCGTCATAGGTTTCAATGATAGAATAGGGATAGTCGGGGTTGTACCCCCCGTAGGTACGGGTCCAGACGGTATCGCCCACGCTGTTCGTCTTGATGATGTACACGCTGGTATCCCAGGGATTCGGAACATTCCCGGTCATCCCGATCAGGATATAGCCCCCGTCAGATGTTGGCAATCCGTCACGCCCGCTCTGCTCCACGGCAGAAGGGTAGATCTTCTGGAAGGTTGTAACCTGCGCCTGGGCCCCGCACCACACGATAAGCGCGGACAGCAGCATGAAGCAGCTAATGCTCCTGTAATAAGTTCTCATGGTCTTGCTTTTTATTGAATGATTATTTTTTCCCTTAACAACGACTGTTCCCCGTCATGCACTTCGATGAAATAAACGCCTGCCGGGAGGTCGAAGGAGTGCTCACGCGCCACGGCCCGGCTGCTGTAAACTAAATTGCCGATAGAGCCGTAAACCTTTACGTCCATATCCTGGTCCAGGCCGCTTACGGAGAAGGTGCCGCTGCTGGGATTGGGATATACCGATATCGCGCCTGGCAAAGTAATCTCCGCTCCGCCTACACCGAGCGCAGTGATCTTGCAAACGAATACGTCCGTGCGATCGTACTCATTATACGCTATGCTGCCGAATACCCCACCGTCAAGGATAGCTCCCGTGGCGTACACGCTTCCATCCGAACGGGCGCATATGGCATTGCCCGATTCATAACCCAGAGGCTCGAGCGAATCGGCTTGCCCGCCTACGGTAGTGGCCCAGATAAAGCTGCCCGTATTCGTGAGCGAGGCGATGAACACATCCGAGCTGTCGACAGCGGTAATGCTCGATGGGCCGAAAGTGACCGTTCCTCCATACTGGCCGGTTATATAGAGGTTGGTTCCGTCACATCCCAGTCCGCGGGCCCTATCCACCAGGTCACCGCCAACGGGCGTGATCCACTGGATATTCCCCGAAGCGTCATAGCAGGCCACGAAAATATCGGCCTCACCCGAGGTGGTGATGGCATATGAATCGAAAATGGCGTACGCATTGAATTCGCCTGCAATGTAGATCTTGCCCGCGTTATCGATCTCGAGCTGCCAGGCCACCTCATCGTAATCGCTGCCACCCGTGCGCACCCATTGCAGGTTGCCGTTGCCATCATACTTGGCCAGGAAACAATCGAAGTAGGTATTCGCGCTGGTCAGCGTCTGCGAGCCGAACACGCATCCGTCCTCATACATGCCGCAGATGTACACATTGCCCGCAGCGTCACAGCGCACCGATTTTGCCTCATCCCTGCCTGAACTGCCCGCATTGCGCACCCACAGGAAATTACCGTTCGCGTCATACTTAGCCAAAAAGATATCGTTGGTTCCATACCCGTTGATCGTGGTCGTTTCGAACGTGGCCACATCCCTGAAAAAACCGCAAATGTATACGTTGCCCGAATTGTCATAGGTTATTCCCAGGGCCTTTTCGTTCTCCGATCCGCCCGCGCGCTTCGCCCAAATCAGGTTACCGCTGAGGTCGTATTTGGCCAGAATGATGTCATTGAAACCTTCAGCATTCAGCGTCACGTTCGAACCTTCAAAGTAAACGGTGGTGCCCCAGCCCTCTATCTCACCGCCTATATACACGTAATTATTATCACAGGCTACCGAGGTGGCGTAATCGCCCATATTACCGCCAGCCGTGGTGATCCAGTTCAGGTTGCCTGAAGCGCTGTACTGCGCCAGGTAAATGTCGTGGTTGCCTTCGCAGGGAAGTATGGTCCCGCTGAAATCGGCAAACATCTCATATTTGCCGGC
Organism: Bacteroidota bacterium; assembly: GCA_040756415.1. Taxonomy (GTDB): domain Bacteria; phylum Bacteroidota; class Bacteroidia; order JADZBD01; family JADZBD01; genus JBFLYZ01. Next base: position 11,199 of record JBFLYZ010000024.1, on the reverse strand, counting down.
AACATACACATTGCCGTTGTTATCCGTGGTTATTCCATAACCATAATCATAGGCCCACAAGCCCTCCCGCTTTGCCCAATTGAAATTCTGCGCAGGTATGCTGATAAATGCCAGACCCATCAGCGTCAATACGTACACGTTCTTCATGTTTATCCATTTTTAGTGAGTGAAATATTATTTTTTACAAATTTAGATTCACGCTATGCGGGGCAAGGGCGAATTTCGTTAGTACGGTTCTTTATATCGCCTATGCGTTCAATTCGGCAGGCTACCCGGCAGGGTGCGAGAAGACCATTCTGCCGTTTATTGCAGAACGATCTTCTTTTTCAGCACAGCCTCGCCCGTCTTTATTTCAATAAAATAGATCCCTTTCTCGCGCCCGGACAGATCGACCTGCAGCAGCGGGGCATAGGCCAGCGAACGGTAGTCGACCACCTGGCCTGAGCTGTTGAATACCGACAGCTCGATCATTTCCGTTGCGCCCAGGTCCAGCTCAAGAGAGAATATTCCGGTTCCCGGGTTAGGATAGACCCTGAAGCCCGTAACGGCAGCCTCGCTCCTGCCATCTGCCGCCACCATTTCTTCCGGCACCGTTGTTTCGGCCGTACCGGGAAGCATCCCGTACAGCTCCTGCTCCCGGCTGATCGAATCCGTACCCGTGGAATCGGAAGGCTCACGTTCCACCGAACTGCTCCTCAGCTTCGTGACAAAAACATCCGTACGGGTGTAGGGTGAAAGAGAGGTGCTGCCGAAGGTTGCCCCGTTCAGCATGCTGCCCGTAGCGTAAACGTTCCCCGCAGCATCCGCGCAAACCGCGTTGCCCGATTCATAGCCCAGCTCCTCATAGGCATCCTTGGCACCGCCCGCAGCCGATACCCACAGGAAACTGCCGCTGGTGCTCATGCACGCGATGAAAATATCCGAGTTGTCGGCCGCGGTTTTGTACATCGAACCGAAAGCGGCCGTGTTACCGAATTGACCCGTTATATAAAGCTTATTCCCCGCAAAGCCTATCCCCCTGGCCCGGTCAACCGCATTGCCCCCGGCCTTCTTCGCCCATTGGATATTCCCGGAGGCATCATAACAGAGCACCATGGCATCCGCGCTGCCTGAAGTATAAAGGGTCTTGCCGCTGAAGGTGGCGGTGGCATTGAACTCCCCGGCCACATACACCATTCCCGCGTTATCGAGCGTAAGCGACCAGCCAACATCATCGTAATTGCCTCCACCCTTCTTTACCCATAGCAGGCTTCCACCCGGAGAATATTTGGCTACGAAGGCATTGAAGTACCCGTTAGGGCTGGAAAGCGTTTGCGAGCCAAACACGCAGCCGTCCTTATATAGCCCGCATATGTAAACGTTGCCGGCCGCATCGCATTTGATGGATTTGGCTTCATCCCTGCCAGCGCTCCCGGCCTTGCGCACCCACAGGAAATTGCCGCTGGCATCGTACTTGGCCACGAAAATGTCATTCTTGCCGTACCCGCTGATCGTGGTTGTGCCGCCAAATGTCGCTGAATTATTGAACAGGCCGCAGATATACACATTACCCGCGTAATCATACGTGATGCCCAGCGCCTTTTCATAGTAAGGGCTGCCTGCCCGCCTGGCCCAGAGCAGGGTTCCGCTCAAGGTGTATTTAGCCAGGAAGATATCGTTCGAATTATTGCATTGCAGCGTAATGGGCGAGCCCACGAATTTGATCGTGGCATTCTTGCCTTCTATCTCGCCCGCCACGTAAACGTAATTCCCGTCACAGGCCACGGAGGTAGCATAATCCCCCGTGTACCCACCCGCTGTCCTGATCCAGTTCAGGTTTCCCGAAGAGCTGTACTGAGCAAGAAATATATCGTGGTTGCCCTGGCATGGCAGCACGGTGCCGCTGAAATTGGCGTTCTGCTCGTATTTACCCGCCACATATACATTACCCGAATTATCGGTAGTGATGCCGTACCCGTAATCATACGCCCACAATCCTCCCTTCTTTGCCCAGACAAAACTCTGCGCTTCCATATTACCCAGCCACAGGCCCAGTAATATTCCCACGTAAACCTTCCTCATCACGATCTGTTTTGATTCAACATAAAACCTGTACAAAAGTAGATTGCGAATGAGGAGGTGCGCCCTGGTTTTCGTTCACATCTTGATTTAACTAGCTCAAGCTGCCGCTTCTTCCTTTTTGGCGGATGGCATACCGCACACGGGGCCGCGCGAGACACCCGTGGCGGCAATAGGTGATTTTCCCCCTTTGGCTATCCGAACTGTTTGATCAACGAATATTGATTTGTATCCCACTGCCATGAAACTAATTTTGGTCAGTGAACGAGATCATTGATCAAAAAAATGTGTGAGCGATGGAAGAAAAACTACCTAAAGTGAATGCGGATCTGAGTCCGGCTTCACAGATCACTGCCGGAAAAGCACCGGGGCACGTACCTCCCCTGCCGGTTGAAGAGAGCGAATTGATGCGTATACGATCGGAGGAGCTCTTCCAGTCGGGAAGCGAATACCCTACGCGCGAGCTGGCCGGGGTCTACTTCAACGGGATACAGTATTTCGATTTCACCCATGTGCCTTACCTGAGCAACAGCGAAATGGCCCGCCTGGTCAACCTCCTGAAATCTTTGCTGAAAAAAGGAATAGAGATCAAGCTGGTCAACGCCAGCGCGCAAATCCAGCAGAAGATACGATCGATGGGGCTGGAGAGCATACTGTAAGCAGACGGCAGATCGCATGGAGAAATTCTACTTCAACCGGTTTGATGACCGAAAACCTTATCATGCCATACCCGACAGTACGTTTCGCACGTACCTGTTCCAGTTCGCGGGCATCCTGACCGCTTTTGCCGGCATCGCCTATCTGCGGTGGCGCTGGCAGCATTCGCTCAATTATGAAGCCATGTGGTTCTCATTGCCCCTCATCCTGGCGGAAACCCTTTGCTTCATCGGCACCTTATTGCTCATCATCAATTTCTGGTCATTCAAAGACGCGGAAAAAACACCGCCCGTGCATTACCTCTCGGAAATCGAGGATCTGCACGGCCGGGCCGACCGGCCGGTCATGATCGATGTGTTCATCGCAACCTATAACGAAGACGTGGAGCTGGTACGATACAGCATACGGGACGCCAAAAAAATGAACTATCCCTACACGGATGTGCCGGTAAGGATCTATGTGCTGGATGATGGCAGGCGTGACGGCCGTGATCCCTCCAGGCAGAACATGAAAAAAGTAGCACAGGAAGAGGGAGTGGGATACCTCATCCGCGAGCATAACAAAGGATACAAGGCGGGCAACCTGAAGAATGCGCTCGACCAGACCAAGGGCGACCTGTTCGCCATACTGGATGCCGATACGCGTCCGTTCCCCGATTTCCTGGTTCACACGACCGGCTATTTCCGCAGGAGAAAAGTGGCCTGGGTGCAGACACCGCAATGGTTCTATGACACCACCCCCGCTGAACCGCTCAACGAGGTGATCAAATCGCGGTTGGGCATCCGGAACAGGCGGGCTGCGCGCCTGATCGACCTGCTTTTCGGAAAGATAAAGATCAACGAGGATATCTTCGGCAACGATCCCCGGCTGTTCTACGATGTTATCTTGCGCAAGCGCAACCTCTACAATGCCGCGTTCTGCTGCGGGGCAGGCTCCGTTCACAGGCGCGAGGCGGTTATGACCCTTGCGCTAAAAGACCTTGCGCGGGAGATACGCAGGTTGGAAACCGACCTGCTGAGAAAACGCACCTACAGCAATGAAATAGCGGGCGAAACCCGCACGCTCCTGCTCGAGCAGGACATCATACCCTTCAAATTCCACGCTTCAGAGGATATCTATACCTCCATCATGCTGCATGCCGACAAAGAGAACCGATGGGAAAGCATACAGCACCCGGATATAGAATGCAAAATGCTTTCCACCCAGGACCTGGATAGCTGGATCAAACAGCACCAGCGCTACGCGGAAGGATCGCTCGATATTGCGTTCAAGGATAATCCCCTTTTCAAGAAAGGCCTTACGCTGGGCCAGCGCTTATGCTATTTCAATACCATCTGGTCGTACTTCGCGCCCTTATGGATCCTGGTATTCCTTTTAAGCCCCATCCTGTTCTTTTTCACGCTCACACTGCCCGTTCAGGGATACAGCTTTGACTTCTTCAAATATTTCATTTTCTTCCAGGTGCTCAATGCGGCCACCATCACGCTGGGCGCATGGGGAATTTGCACTAAACGCGGAGACCAGTATTACATCTCGGGATTCTGGTTCATGCTTACCGCCCTGGTATCGGTAGCGCGCGGAAAAAAGGTAAAATTCAACGTAACGCCAAAGAATAAGCAGATGGGAAAGCATATGCAGCATATCCTGCCGCACCTGGTCATTATAGGCCTGGGCCTGCTGGGCATAGCCTACAACATCGCTTTGCTGGCAACGGGCTTTCACCCTACAGCGGCCGGTTTTGCCGCCAACGCTTTCTGGTTCCTGTTCAACGCGGTGAACCTGAGCATTATGATACGTGCAGCTTACTGGAAACCCCTGGAACCATATGATGAGCAGGTATAAATTTCTCTTACGGCCGCTGTTCTACATCTTCAGCATTCTTTTTTCAAGCTGGATGGTGTTATGGATCGAAAGCATCAGTCCTTCCGATTTCGGGAAGTACGGTGCCCTGTTCAGCACACCGGTGCCTGCCCCTCCCGGTGGCCGCGATCAGCTCAAGAAACTTTACAGGGAGTATAAGTCAGGACGGATCAGCTCCGATGAGTTCGAAAAAAAATTCGAGGATCTGCTGAAAACCTTTCCTGATGATCCCGGGAACGTTCCACTCGATTCTAAAAAAGAAAAAAATGAATATACTGATCCTGGAAGATGAGCTGTTGCTTTTAAAGACCCTTTCCTACAAACTGGCGCAGCGCGGGTACCGGGTCTTTCCGGCCGACAACGGCAAAAAGGCGGTCGATACGGTGGTCGAGCACCCGATCGATGTCATTATCTGCGATCTGATGCTTCCCGTAATACCCGGGATCACTTTCCTGTACCGGAGACACAAGCTCATGCAGACCCAGGCCCCCGTTATCGTTATCTCAGCGCTCAGGAACGCGGAAGAGATACTGCGGGAACTGAGCGTTGATTATACCTATTTTCTTAAAAAACCGCTGAACCTGGAAAAGCTGTACGTCCTGCTCGGGCAGTTGAAGAAGATCAATGACCACAGCCAGGCGCGTGCGCTCACTCGTAGCGGACAAGCGAAGGACGCGAAACCGAAAAGCTCCTGAACTTGATCGAAAACCCGGCAACAGGGTTCATCCGGAACCATTTTCCGTCATTACCCGGCAGATTGGGGTAGATCCCGAGCGTGATCTTAAAACTGCTGTTGAGCATGCTTTCGTTCCTGATCAGGACTCCCAGGGCATAGGCGTGATAAATGCGGCTGTTAAACAAGTAACGGCTGTCAGCGGCCAGCATGCCGAAACCGGCCAGCAGCAAGGGAGCAAAACGAAAACCGATGAGGTTGTAAGGCGCGTAGGTAACGCCCTCCAGGTTCAGGAGCAGTTTGGTCTTACCGGTAAGCGTTCCGCTGTTGAATCCATAAAGCTCATCCGAACGAATGGTTATGTTTTCACTGGCCGGTCGGTTGATCCCGCACACATAGCTCAGGTAAGCGAACTGCCGGTAATACCACCTTTCGGTACGCAGCAGGTCGGTGAAATAGTTCACTCCCGCATGGAACACCGCTTCGGCCGCCCTTCCGCGGTTGAAATACGTTCCATAAGCGCTGTACAATGAAAAATAGCCCGCTCCCGTGATATATTTACCCCACGAGGCTTCAAAGCCCGTATAGTACTGTTGCCCGTCACGCTCTCTGACCGAAAAACCGAAAAGCGCCTGAAGCAGCAGGCCCTCGGGAATATCCTCGTTCGCGCCAAAGCGATAGATATACTGGTCTTTATAATACGTGATGCGAGAAAAACCCAGGCTGCCCAGGTACAGGCTGGTATGAACATAGGCATCCGCTGTATCCAGCAGGGCCGAGGGGCGCTGAAGGTAACGTACGCCAGCGTACCGCAGGGCAGCGATAATATTATCCACTTTGCTGACCCGCTCAGATCCCACCTGGATACTGCGGGCCAGCCAAACATCATAGCCGTAGAAATCCAGGTCTCCCTTCTCCACTGTTCCATCGGGATCGGTAAACTGCCAGGGCATACGGGTCCTTACCCCGCCTATTCCCCCGGCCCATCTTGCCAATGAAGAATAAAAAGGCCTGTCAAGCGACAGGCCAACCTGCAGGAAATCATCGCGCCAGGTATAGTACGCGTCAGAAGAAACGAAGCTCCCCGAAATGTTAGCCGTGTTGTGACGGCCCGAAACCTCGTAACGCCCGTCAAAGTAATAACCCAGGCGCTGCTCGTACCGGTGCCCCGTACCGAGTATATTCTTTTCGCGCAGCTTAACGCTGCCCCCGCGCAGGCTGCCCGTGGCGAAGCCATCGAGCGACCATTTATCCTGCACGAAGACCCGCACGTCTACGCTGTCGGATCCGCCCGTAACCGTATCGGTGATATAAATATGGGCATCGGTCACGTAAGGCACCGCCCTGATGAGCCGCTCCGACTCACTGATCTCGTTCAGCTCTACCGTATCATTCTCGGAAAACAAAAGGATGTTACGGATAACGCGATCGCGGGTGGTGCGGTGGCACCTGTTACCCAGGCGCTGCAGGGCATAGACCTCTCGTTTCAGCGTATCGTTCACGGAAAAGCCGAAAGGATCGTATACAAGCACCTCGATATGGCGAATGATCCTTCCCTCATATTTTTTGTTGGGGTCTTTCTTCTTTTGCTGGCCTGAAAGGGGTTTTATCTCATACTCGGGAGGGGAAGGATCGACAAAAATGGCGTGGAACAGGAACCTGGTCACCTTGCTCCTGTACGCTACCGTCTTGATCTTTTTATATATCGCCAGCGTATCGACCGGCACGCCCGAATCATTACTTCCCGCTGCCGATGAGCCTACCGCCAGCAAAATGCAAAGAATGAATCTCTTTTTCAGAACAAGGGGCATGCATCATCGTGATTAGGCTTGGGCAGTCCGACATTCGCCTTCTCAGGCAACCAGTTCTTTCTCACCCGTAACAGGCACCAGGAGCCTGGGCTTCCTGAGCCGGGCCTTCTTCCTGTCCTTGAGCGTACATTCCAGGTCGCTGAACACGTTCATGTAGAACATATACGCTTCGTAGGGCGAATCATAGGGGCTGAAGTATTTATGCACATCCCCGTCACTCCAGAACTTGGTACACATATAATAGAAATGATCGGATGTCTGCAAACGCTCCCAGATGAGCAGCAGGTCTTCGTCCCCGCACGCCAGGATGTCTTTTTCGATCGAATAGATCCTGTTGATGGCCTCGTGCTGCATGGAGTTGCTCTGCCATGCCGAAAGATCGCGTTCGGTATCGGCCCATGAAATGAAACTGTGCGCATCGTAAAAGTCGCGGGCGGGGTAGGTCTTTACCACTTCGGAAGGCGTTTTAAAATCGAAGTCGGGATGCCTGAGTATCTCTCCGGGCAGGTGGTCCAGGAAGTTGAATATGCCGGTCGACTCCCACTGGTGCTCACCAAAGGTCTCGTAATCCATGAACAGGTTCACCGTTTCTCCGTTACCCGCGATAGCATGAACCCAATCCCTGAATTTATCAGCCGTAAGGGGGAACTCTTTCCAGCCCTTATCCGAAAAGCGGAAAGCGATATCGTCAGAAAGGCGGTAGTTTTTCAGCAATACCCTGAGCTGCCGCGTACCGACAGGGCGATAAAGGTAATTAGGGCTGCGGGTGCCCAGCAGCCGGTCGACCCCTTCGCACAGTACGGCCTTGTACCCCATTTGCTCGAGGAACACTGCCAGCTCGTTATTATAGATCAGCTCGGTGTTGCGGAACACGGCCGGGTCCTGCCCGAAATACCCGCGTATGGCCTCCCTGTGCTTAGCCACCTGCCGTTTGAACTCCTCGCGCGAAAAAATGAAGCTCAGCGAATGAGCGTAGGTCTCTGACAGGAATTCAACGCACCCGGTGCGCGACAGCTCGATGAAAGACCGCAGCACATCCGGGCGGTATTTCGCGAACTGCTCGAGGGCCGTACCGCTGATGGAGTACGCTATCCTGAACCGGCCCTGGTGGCGATGGATCAGCTCCAGCATTTTCCTGTTGGCGGGCAGGTAGCATTTTTCGGCCACCTTGTCGAGCACCGCCCTGTTCTTGGCCTCATCCTCATAAAAGTGCGATTCCCCGATCTCGAAGAATGAATAGTTCCGTATCCTGTAGGGTTGATGCACCTGGAAATAAAAGCAAATGGAGGTCATATGATCGGTTTATTTGATTTAGCAAAAATTACGCGAGGCATAGGCTTCCAGCACCCGGGAGGCGGACAGCTTCCAGGAAATAGAATTCAGGTCGCGCGAAGCGTCACTGACCACGCGGTCGCGCAGCACGGGATCATGCAGCAGGCCCAGTATGCAGTCGGATGCCTTATTCACATCCCAGTGGTCGAACTTGAGGGATCCGCCCAGCACTTCCGCCACGCCCGATTGCCTGGAGATGACGCAGGGAATGCCGAACTGTGCGGCCTCTACGGCCGACAGCCCGAAAGGCTCAGAGAGCGAAGGCATGCAGTACACATCGCTGATCGAAAAAAGGTAATGCAGTTTTTCGGCATTGAGGAAGCCGGTAAGATGAAAACGATTGCCGATCTGCCGGTACGAGCTTTCCTCGATAAGTCTCCTGAAGTAATCGCCTACCCCGGCCATGACAAAGCGTACATCGGGATCCTTCTCCAATACACGGCCAGCGATCTCGAGAAATTTCTCCGGCCCTTTCTGCCGCGTAAGCCTTCCCACGAAAAGCACTGTCTTTTCCCTGAATTTCCTGTCGCTCCGGAACACTGACACCGGATTGCAGCCGTTGTGCACCACAGCCATTTTTTCTTTGCTGATGCCGTAATGCTGCTCGATGTTAGAGGCGGTGAAATGGCTTACCGGGAGCAACAGATCGGCATATTCCATTCCCCATTTCTCCAACTGGTAGACCCATCCCCTGCTGTCCTCCCCGCTGCGGTCAACCTCCAGCGAATGGATGTGCACGGCCAGGGGCTTGCCCGTACGCTGCTTGATGCGTATGCCGGCTACCATCGTCATCCAGTCGTGCGCGTGAATGATGTCAAAATCCATGGCCGAGGCAAGCGCAAGGCTAATATCCGCGAACTGCAGCACCTTGCCGACCACATCCCCTCCGTAAAGGCTATCGATCTGGAACGAACGGAGCGGGGCCTGCTTATTATGGAAGGTGCCGCTGCCCGGCAGTTCCTCCTTTTCGGAATAGTAGGGATTCAGATCCACCGGTATGGTGTGAAGGGCAAAGGGCAGGTTCTGCCGCGATGAGCCGAAGTGCGCGTCAAGGGTGCTGAGATCGACCGTGTTCAGGCCAATGAGGTTGATATTTTTCATCCTGAAACCCGGACTCGACTTGGGAATAAGCATAGTGATATCGGCCAGTTCTGACATCGCTGAAGAAAGGTCATGACAAGCAATTCCCAGACCTCCGTTTATGATAGGTGGAAATTCCCATCCCAGCATGAGGACTTTTGGCAGATCTTTATTCATATAACACGGCTAGGGAGGCTGCAATCAGCTCTTAATTAAATAATCGTTTAGGTGCAAACTTATGGGCACCCCATCAGGCGCCCCGGCTTTATTCGGTAATGCGGGATTTTAGATAGCCGAAACCTGCGATTGATGGTTTGGGCCTCCGGCCTGCTTGCAGGATCCGGTTTTCAAGCCCTTTTGCCTCACGAGCACGCTTTTGCCGCTTTAAGCGATGTAAAGACAGGGGTGGGCGAATATTGGCCCCCATGCCCCAGACGAGAGGATAATTTTGTCTGCACAAAACCTAAAACCATGAAAAAAATCTTACTCTTATCCTCGCTGCTTCTATTGATCGCCTCCGCTTCGAAAAGCCAACAGAACTATTGCGATTTCGAATCGATCAAGGTGATCAGCTTTCTTTCTTCCAACGGGATGCCGCACAGCGGTACGCTCGATTCGCTTTTCAACAATCCTGCGCCCGACCCCAATGACAGTACGGCCTATTGCGCCAGATACATACGCGACAGCGCCACCACTTACGATTTCTTAAAAATGTATCCTGACACCAAGCTGGTAGACGTTACGCCATACGCCAGCACTTCGTTTTCAGCCCCGCGCATACGCATGAAAGTATATACCAATGCCCCGGTCGGCACCATGGTGCAGGTCCAACTGGGGATCAAAAGCGTGGATAACTACCCGGCAGGCATCCACAGCGAATACATGGCTGCCACCACCGCGCAGAATATGTGGCATACCCTGACCTTTAATTACTACCAGTCGCCTACCGGCAGCCTTGCCCTGCCCACCAACATCGATAAGATCGTGGTGCTCTTCAATCCCGGATCGAACACCCGCGATACTTTTTATTTTGACGATCCTACAGGCCCCAACCTGCTCAGCATACCGGGGGTGCCGGCCCTCAGCACACCGCCCGTGCTGAAGCTTTACCAGAACAGCCCCAACCCGGCCGTGCAGAACACCAGCATTACTTTCGATATCAACTCATCCGGGCACGTATCCCTCCGGCTCTTCGACCTGCTCGGTAACGAGGTGGCGGTGCTGGCCGACCAGGATATGCAGCCGGGCTCTTACTCGGTGCCGGTAGAAACAGGCGCCCTTCCCGAAGGAATTTATTTTTATGTTTTGAAGATGAACGGCTTGTCGCGCTCCATGAAGATGGTGGTGTGCGGGCAATAAATGATAAAATATGCACAACCCGGTTATATACGAACAGCTTAACGCCTGCGCGGCAGCCTGCAACGCCTGCTACGCCTCCTGCCTCAACGAAGATGACGTGGCCATGATGGCCCGCTGCATAGAGCTGAACCGCGACTGCGCTGAAGTATGCCTGCTGGCCGCATCACTGGTCGCGCGCGACTCCGAGAATGCGGACAACATGCTGGCTCTATGCGCCAACCTGTGCACCGCCTGCGCGGAAGAATGCGAAAAGCACAGCCAGGACCATTGTAAACGCTGTGCGCAGGTATGCAGGGCCTGCGCGGAGCTGTGCCAGTCACCGGCACACTAAAGGGATAGCAAGTGCGAAAGCCCGGGACGCAGGCCCGG
>JBFLYZ010000023.1:0-51837 GCA_040756415.1 Bacteroidota bacterium | reverse complement strand
ACCATGGCCAAAAAAAACAAAAAAGCCAAGGCGGTAAAGAAATCCGCTAAAAAAACGAAGAAAGCTGCCAGCAAGCCCAAGGCGAAGAAAAAGCCTGCGGCTAAAAAAGCCGTTAAAAAGCCCGCGAAGAAAAAAGCCGTCAAAAAGACGCAGAAGAAAGCCATAAAGAAAACGAACGTGAAAAAGCAAACAGTGATGAAGAAGAAAACAACGGCCAAGGCAAAACCCGTGAAGAAAGCAGAGGCGAAGCCGGTAAAGAAAGAGGCGCCCAGGGCGGAGATCAAAAAACCGGTGCAGGCCGTGGCCAAGCCGGTAGTGCCCCAGGCGAAGAATGAGATCAAACCCGCAAAACCCGTAAAGAAAGAATCGTCAGTGCTCGATGATGATGATGACCGCGCACCGGACGAGATGGCAATGGAGGTGATCTATAAGCCCCAGATCAAGAAGGCCAACCTTAACCAGCCCAAGCCGTATATCGGCAAGGACAACCGTACGCGTTATTCTGACGATGAGCTGGCCGAGTTCAAGGAGATCATCCTCAGGAAGCTGGAAGAGGCGCAGCGTGACTACGACCTGCTGAAGGCCACCCTTACGCATAAAGACGATCATGGCACGGACGATACCTCGCCCACATTCAAGCTGCTGGAAGACGGATCGGATGTGCTCTCGAAGGAAGAGACCGCCCAGCTCGCTTCACGCCAGGAAAAATTCATCCAGAACCTGAAGAACGCGCTTATCCGCATCGAGAACAAATCGTACGGTATTTGCCGCGCCACGGGCAGGCTCATATCGAAGGAGCGCCTGCGCAGCGTGCCTCACGCTACGCTGGATATCGATGCCAAGCTGGAACAGAGCTATTAATAGCAAAGAACAGGATCAGATTAGGGTTTATGGTTCATGCGAATCATAAACCCTATTTATGTAAATAATATTGTTGTGAAAAGAGCCCTGCTGATAATTCTGCTGGTGATCCTTGCCGACCAGGCGATCAAATTCTACATTAAAACGCATTTCACTTACCAGGAACAGGTGCCTATGTTCGGTGACAGCGAGTGGGCTTACCTGCATTTTACGGAGAATAATGGCATGGCCTTCGGCATGGAGTTCGAGGGGGATTATGGGAAGCTGTTCCTGAGCATATTCCGCATCATCGCGGTCATCGCCATCGGCTGGTACCTGTACGACCTGGTTAAAAAGAACGCGCACAAAGGACTGATCTCGGCCATCGCCCTGGTATTTGCGGGGGCGCTCGGCAACATCATCGACTCCTGCTTTTACGGAATGATCTTTTCAGAAAGCACGGTGTGGGAGGTAGCCAGGCTCTTTCCTCCTGAAGGAGGCTATGCCGGGTTCCTGCACGGCAGGGTAGTGGATATGTTCTATTTCCCCATTATTGACGGCACCTTTCCTTCCTGGTTTCCCATATGGGGAGGAGAGCCTTTTACTTTCTTCAGCCCCGTGTTCAACCTGGCCGACAGCTCCATTACCGCGGGTGTGCTGCTGATCATTATTTTCCAGCGCAGGTATTTTCCCAAAAACGAAGAGCCCGCGACCATACAGCCTGCTCCGAATGATGGGTCACTGCAGACCGATACGCAGCAAAAAAGCGGTGTTGTTCCCAACCCGGAAACATCCGAATCCAACAACATACCTCCCCTGAATGGCTAAGCAGGACCAGGTGGCGGTAATAGGCGGAGGAAGCTGGGCAACCGCCCTGGTGAAGATGTTATGCAATAATGCCGATCAGGTAGGCTGGTGGCTGCGCAATCCCGATACGGTCGCGTATATTCAGAAATACCATCATAATCCCAGTTATCTCTCTTCGGTCGAATTTGACATCAAAAAGCTGAGTATCGGGTCCGATCTTCGCGCCATCGTTACGGGGGCCGATGTGCTCATCATGGCCGTGCCTTCGGCCTTCCTGAAAGAAACGCTGGGTACCCTTGCGGAAAAAGACCTGAAGGACAAAAAGATATTCTCCGCCATTAAAGGCATCGTTCCCGAGCATAACCTGATCATTGCCGAGTTCTTCAACCAGGTTTACGGTGTTCCCATCCATAATATCGGAGTCATCACCGGCCCCTGTCATGCCGAGGAGGTGGCCATGGAAAAACTTTCCTATCTGACCGTTGCCTCGCAAAGCACCGATAACGCGCGGCAACTGGCCGGGCAATTGCAATGCCGCTACATCAAGACCACCGTCAGCGATGATATTTACGGCACGGAATACTCGGCTGTGCTGAAGAACGTGATGGCCATAGCCGCGGGCATCTGCCACGGCCTGGGCTATGGCGATAATTTCCTGGCCGTGCTGATCTCCAACGGCATTGGCGAGATCAAGCGCTTTGTGGATGCGGTGCATCCCATTACGCGCGATATCAAGGACTCGGCCTACCTGGGCGACCTGCTGGTGACCGCCTATTCGCAGTTCAGCCGCAACCGCACCTTCGGCAGCATGATCGGCAAAGGATACTCTGTAAAAAGCGCGCAGATGGAAATGAACATGGTGGCGGAAGGGTATTATGGCGTAAAGTGCGTGACGGAGATCAATAAGCAATACCAGGTGAACATGCCGATCACCGAAGCCGTTTACCGCATCCTGTACGAAAAGATATCGCCTGTGATCGAAATGCGCCTGCTCTGCGATAAACTATCATAACTTGGCACGAAGGCGCCTGGCACGGACCGCGGTTGGTTTGATGGCAGCTCTCCTGTTCCTGTGGGCTGCCCGCGAGATATACATCATCTGCAAACGCAGCTACATGGTCAGCAGTACGCTGGCATCTGCCGCGTGGAAGGATAAAAAGGCGGCCATGGACCGGCATTCGGATACTGCAACCATCATTTTCCTGGGCAACAGCCTTACCGAGTGGTTTGATCTCTCGGTGTTCGGGAAAAAGAACATCCTCAACTTTGGCATTGCTGGCGATTTCAGCGCGGGCGTATTACAGCGGCTCGATCCCGTCATCAGGCTCAGGCCGTCCAAGGTCTTTATCGAGATCGGCATCAACGACATCGTTCAGCACATCAGCGTGGCCGAGATCGCTGGGAACTACCGCAGCATCATCAGCCAGATACGCGAAGGCTCACCGGCCACGCGCCTGTTCGTGCAGAGCAACCTGCCGGTTAGCTTCGAGCGCGGCTGGATCAATACGCCTGATCACGTCAATGAGCAGGTGGTTCTGCTGAACAGGGAGCTGGAAAAAATATGCGCTGAAACAGGCTGCACCTATATCGACCTGTACAGCCTTTTTGAGGAGAAGGGCCGCCTTCCGGCCGCCTATACGTACGATGGGGTTCATCTTAACGCTGCAGGGTACGCGCTCTGGAAAAGCGCGGTAGAACAGTATGTGAATGAGTGAAGTTATTCCTGCGGGTGGAAGTGCGCATACACCAGTCGGCCTTTGGATTTGCCCAGCGCTTTTTCCAGCTCTTCGGCCGATAGTTCCTTCACCCGCTTGACGCTTTTAAACTCCGACAGCAGTTTTTTTGCGGTAGCATGGCTGATGCCTTTGATCTCCGTAAGCTCCGATTTAATGGTGCTTTTTAGCCGCCTTTTCCGGTGATGTTTGATGCCGAAGCGGTGCGCCTCGTCACGCATGCTCTGGATTATGCGCAGGGTCTCGGATTTCTTGTTCAGGTAAAGCGGCAGCGGATCATCAGGGTAATAGATTTCTTCCAGGCGTTTGGCTATGCCGATCACCGCTGTTTTTCCGCGCAGCCCCAGTTGCTCCAGGCTTTTCACAGCCGAGCTGAGCTGGCCTTTTCCCCCGTCCACCACGATGAGCTGGGGCAGGGGCTGGTTCTCTTCGGTAAGGCGCTTATACCTGCGGTAGATCACTTCCTCCATCGAGGCAAAATCGTCAGGCCCCTGTACCGTGCGTATATTGAAATGCCGGTATTCCTTTTTTGAAGGCTTGCCGCTCCTGAACACCACGCAGGCGGCCACCGGGTTGGAGCCCTGCATATTGGAATTATCAAAGCATTCGATATGGCGCGGCTCCTCGGCCAGGCGCAGGTCCTTCATCATGGTCTGCATGATCCGTTTGGTGTGCCGTTCGGGATCGGCCAGCGATTCGCGCTTTTCCTTCTCTTTCAGGTAATAGAACAGGTTGCGTTCGGAGAGCTCGAGCAGCTTTTTCTTATCTCCCCGCTGCGGCACGATGAATTCCACCCCGGGCAGTTGCGTGTTCATCGCAAAGGGCACGATCACTTCCCTCGCATCCGAATGAAAGCGGCCCCTCAGCTCCGTAATGGCGATCTCGAGCAGTTCGTAAGGCGTTTCGTCCAGCTTCTTTTTCAGCTCGATGGTAAAGCCCTGCACCACCGCGCCCCGCACCACCCTGAGCATGTTCACGTACCCGTTCTTCTCATCTTCGGTAAAGGAAAATACGTCAGCGTTCTCGATCGTGGGGCTCACCACGGTCGACTTATGCTGGTAATTTTCCAGGTACTCGAGCTTTTCTTTGAGTTGCTGGGCCTGTTCGAACTCCATGTTCCCGGCATGCTGGTTCATGCGCTCGTGCAGGTGGCGGATGGCGGATGAGATATGCCCTCTCAGTATGTCTTTTATCTCCGTAATGCTGTTGTTATAGTCCGCTTCGCTCTGCAGCGCCTCGCAGGGCCCCTTGCAATTGCCCAGGTGAAACTCCAGGCATACTTTGAACTTCTTTTTGCTGATGTTCTCTTCCGAGAGGTGGAGGTTGCAATTACGCAAGGGATACAGCTTATGGATCAGTTCGAGCATGGTGTGCATCATCCGCCCCGAGGCATAAGGCCCGAAATAGAGCGACCCGTCACGCTCT
Source organism: Bacteroidota bacterium (assembly GCA_040756415.1). Lineage (GTDB taxonomy): Bacteria > Bacteroidota > Bacteroidia > JADZBD01 > JADZBD01 > JBFLYZ01. Next base: position 47,032 of record JBFLYZ010000023.1, on the reverse strand, counting down.
ACCTTGCGCGTGGAAAAAATGCGCGGGAAACGTTCGTTCCGGATGCAGATCCAGGGATAGGTCTTGTCGTCCTTCAGCGCCACGTTGTAGCGCGGCTGGTATTTTTTGATCAGGTTGTTCTCCAGGAGCAGGGCATCCAGCTCGGTGTCGACCACGATGCACCGTATATCGGCAATGCTCGCTACCAGGTAATGAAGCTTGCCGTGATCATGTTTCTTATTGAAGTACGAAGCGACCCGCTTCTTCAGGTTCTTGGCTTTTCCCACATAAATGATCCGGCCCTGCTTGTCGAAATACTGGTATACGCCCGGGCGGTCGGGAAGAGCTTTCAGTATCAGTGCGATCTTCTCCTCTTTTTCAGCCATTATTACAAAGGTAGGAACCAATTTGTTGATAAGAAAGAAGTCAAAAACCTTGCATTTATCGGGAAAATTGATAACATTGTCGAATTAAACTTGCCTTGTGCTGCCGGATTAACGACTTTTAGTCTATTAAAAAGCGAGCGCTATGAATCGTTTCTTCAAAAAAACCTTTGTTCCGGGCATATTCATTACCCTGTTCAGCCTTGGCGCTTCCGCGCAGGATAATACAGGCGTGTTTAATGCCGATGGGAACAGCATGGTACGTGAAGATAACGCGTCAGCATCTGATTCGGTAAGCAAGGCCGGCAATAACCTCAACATACTCGAGCCCTACAACAGCGAAGAGATACTGGTGGTCGTGCAGGATATCTTCGGTAACGAATCGTATTCCAAGATCGTTTTCAGGAACCAGTGCGCGGTGCTCAAAGCCTATGACCCTTACAATGTGATCCCTTCCGGTGTTTATACGGTGGTGGCCACATCGCGCAACGAGATATACAACCAGAAGATCGTGATCGACTAAGCACCATACGGAGATAAAAGCCAAAACCCATCTGCCTTCGGGCGGATGGGTTTTTTGCTGGATGAAATCCGAAGAGCATTCTCTGCGCAAGCCGCGGAATGCCTCGGGGTGATCTAAAAGCTCGGGCAGCTCAAAGGGCGGAACCTCTTCGGGCATTTCTTGCAGGAGAACTGCATGGCGAACGATAGCTCGTGCGAGCCTGACGATTTATTGGCCAGCCTGGAAACGGTCACATCATAGCTATAGCCCGCCTTGAAGCTGCCCTGCTGGAAGCCGATCAATACGATAAACGCATCTTTATCCCTGTACCACAGGCCGCCCGTAATGGGGCCGCGCATCACATACATGCCCATGTTGAGCTGGCGAAAATCCTGCTGGGCCTGGTAGAGCAGATTGGGCGAGATATAAGTATCTCCGTTGCCTACGGGGATCATGGCCCCGGCATGGCCCGTATATTTCCTGGGCAGGGGGCTGGGGCCTACCTGCAGGTATTCATCGGGTTCGGTCAGGTGGTTGACCGCAAAGCCGAAAAAAAGCGTTTTGCTGTAGCCCAGTATGCCGGCCGACATGTCGAAGTACCTGGAGATGCCCCGCCCGGGCACCTCCTGGGTGGGATTGACAAAACCCCTGCGCGGGTCGATCATATCGCCAAAAGTGAGCTTATCCCAGTCTACACGTTTTTCGGCATATGTGGCCTGGAAGCCCATGCTGATGGAAAAAAAGCGGGTGATCTGGATGGGTTTGGCATAGAACAGGCTGAAATTATTGGTCACCAAAGTGCCTTCACCGGCCTTATCGTTGGCGAACAGGGCGCCCACGCCTCCGATATGGCAGATGAACTGATCGTACGATACGCTGGTGGTAACGAACTGCCCGGTGAGCGCGGGCCACTGGTTACGGTAGTTCATGATCACGCGCGGACAACGCTGTGCGCCCGCAAAAGCGGGATTCAGGTAAAGCGGGTTGGCATAGAACTGCGTAAATTCCGGGTCCTGGGCCCGGGCGGTGTTCAGCGAAGCAAGCAGGGCGATGAAGGCCGATAGGATGAGTGCTGACTTTTTCATGGGGATATTTTTTGTGTGTCTGTATAAAAGACGCTTCAAAAACTGAAGGTTGCCTTAAATAAAAAAGAAAATCCCCTCTGAACAGAGGGGATTTTCACAGCGGCAGGCCGGTTTCCCTTAATTGGAATAGGGATCGTAGGGATCTTTCTTTTTGTTGTATTTCGGGCTGTCTTTCTTATTGCGTTTCTTGCTGGTTTTGGTCGAATCTTCCTGCGTGCCGTCCTCCTGCACTTTCTGCGACTCTTCCGTTGTCGGCTTCACGGTCGATTTCTTGGACTTTTTCTTTTTGGGCTTGTCATTCGTGCCCGGGTCCTTTTTTTCGCCTTCCGATACGTCATTCCTGTTGCCTCCCGTGATATCGTCCTGGTACAGCTTATAGTTATCGTCCGTCATTTGCGCCTTGATCTTGGTGCAATCGGGTTCCTGGGTGGTATAGATATTTCCATCCTTGGAATCGAGCTGGTCAGGGAAAACCAGGGTATTGGTACGGTCGGGGTTGTTTTCGCTGTTGAACAGGATCTGGCGCTCGGCATCGCTCAGCTTGACATCGGGCAGCTTCGTCTCCATGGTCTGCTGCATACCGCCCTGATCCTTCTTGGAAAGCATGTAGGCGCTGTTGGTCAGTATCAGCGGGTTGGTGCTTAGGTCCTGCACGCTGCTGCCGCTAGCATCGCTATTGTTCTGCGAAGGCGCGGACGCCTGGCTGCCTGTGCTGATGACCGGGCTATGGCTGACAGGCTGCTGGTTCTTCACGGGCTGGGTCAGCTCGTGCGTGTTCTTATCCGTGCCGGCCGTGCTGCTTCCGGAAAAAACGTAAATGGTTCCAAATGCAACAGCGCCAACGGCAACCAGTCCGATGATGGTGTTCATGGAGAAGGACCATTTCCTGAACGAGCCGGTAGGGGGCCTGCCGTCAAGCCTCTTCTCCATGTCGGCCCAGTCGGCTTCGTTGTAAGGTTGCTCGTAGCTGTTCAGCGAGTCCTTAACGAACTGGTCCAATCGGGTGTTTTCGTTATTTGTCATTCTACTTGGGGACTTTTTTTATTAAATGCGCTAAATTCTTTCTCAGGTTGAATTTGGCTTTCGCCAGGTTCGATTTCGATGTGCCTTCGCTGATATCGAGCATTTCTGCGATCTCTTTATGCGAAAGCTCCTCCATCACGTACAGGTTGAATACGGTGCGGTAAGCCGGGGTAAGCTGCTGTACGGCCCGCATCACATCCTCCGGCTTCAGGCTGAAGATGATATCATCATCCGTAACCTCTTCATCGAGCTGGCCGTGGTTGACCTCGCTCGCGTACACCGTGTTCACGATCAGGTATTCATGCTTGTTCTTGCGCAAATGGTCGATCGCGCAATTCGTGATGATCCTGCGTATCCAGCCTTCAAAAGAACCTTTGTTTCCGAAATGCTTCAGGTTGTCAAACACCTTCAGCATCCCTTCCTGTAACATGTCCTTCGCCTCGTCCCGGTTTTTTGCATATCGCAAACAAACCACTAGCATTTTGCTGTAAAAACGTTCATACAGCTTTTTCTGACAGTTGCGGTCGTTTCTAAGGCACCCTTTTATGATTTCCTGTTCATCCATTCAGGAACATTGAAATATAGTGCAATATAGCAACTTGTACGGTATATGACGGGAAAAGTTGAGGGCGGTTGCCTTCTGAAAGGCCAAAATCCACACGGAAATAGGGTGCTTTGAAGCGTTTTTCGCCCAAATGCCGCTTATTATGGATAAAAAGCCTTCAAAAAGGCTGTTGGCGGCCATCCTGATACAGCAACGCGGCAGCTACAATGTGTTAATTCTACGGGTTATAGCGAGCCGGTACGCCCCCCGTCAACCGGAATATTAATGCCTGTTATGTATGATGCGGCCGGTGAGGCCAGGAAAGCGACTGCGTGGGCTACCTCATTCGCCTCGGCTATACGGGCCATGGGGATCTCGGCTATCATTTCCTTTCTCAGCTCCTCCACGCTACGGCCGGTCTTTTGCGCTTTGGCTTCCAGCAGGGATTTGATGCGAACAGTATTGGTCATGCCCGGCAGCACGTTGTTCACCGTGATGCCGAAGGGCGCCAGCTCCATCGAAAGGGTTTTGGCCCAGTTGGCCACGGCCGCCCGTATGGTGTTGCTAACTCCGAGCCCCTTAAGCGGCTGCTTGACCGAGGTGCTGATGATATTGACGATACGGCCGTAGCCCGAGCTCTTCATGCCTGCGAATACGGCCTGTACCAGGATGTGGTTGCACACCAGGTGATCGGAAAAGGTTTGCGTGAACTCCTGTACCTTGGCCTCAATAATGGGCCCGCCCGCTGGCCCGCCCGTATTGTTGACCAGTATATTCACCGTTTTGCCGGAGAGGTACTGTTCTACCTTGCTCTTCAGCTCATCGGGCCGGGTGAAATCCGCGCATAGGTATTCGTGTTGCTGCCCCTTTGAAGTATCCAGCTCCCTGGCGGTTTGCTGCAGGGTTTTCTCGTTGCGGGCCACCAGCGTTACATGGGCGCCCAGCAGGGCGATCTCGATCGCGGCCGCTTTGCCTATGCCCTGGGTGCTGCCGCACACCAGGGCGCGTTTACCCGTAAGGTTCAGATCCATTTCTCAAAGATAAAGAGATTTGCAAGCGGGGAGCAGCGGCAGGGCGATGATTTTTTTCTAACTTAGTAACCCAATTAAAAACAGAAGATCATGGCTATCCAGCGACCGTTCAGCTTTAAAAAATGGATTGACGATAACCGTCACCTGCTGAAACCCCCCGTAGGAAACAAGGTAGTGTATGAAGACGCGGAATTCATCGTAATGGTGGTGGGCGGGCCTAACTCGCGCAAGGATTACCATTACAACGAAAGTGAAGAGTTCTATTACCAGTTGGAGGGCGATATCAACGTGGGATTACAGGAAGACGGCAAGGCGGTGCTGGTGCAGATAAAGGAAGGCGAGATATTCCTGCTGCCCCCCAAAGTTCCGCACAGCCCCATGCGCGGTGCCAATACCATCGGTTTGGTGATGGAGCGCAGGAGGAGGGAAGGCGAGAAGGACGGCTTGTTGTGGTTCTGCGAAAAATGCAATAACAAGCTGTACGAGGAATACTTTCCGCTGACCAATATCATGACCCAGTTCCAGGCCGTTTTCGCCAAATTTTACGGAAGCCAGGAGCTGCGTACCTGCAAAAAATGCGGCCATGTAATGGAACCCCCTTCCAAGCCGGTGTAGTACGCCCGAAAATGTATGGCGAAAAAATTAACGAGGAAAGAAAAGATCGCGCTGCAGAAACAGCAGCAGGAAACGGACGAAGTTCCGGTCCAGAAACACGTAAAAAGACCGCCTAAGCAGTCCAGAACGGCTTCTGCGCTGAAAAGGACCCTGGGCCTTATCGTTGCCCTGGTTGCCTTTCTGCTTTATGCCAATACGCTCACGCATCAGTATGCCCTTGACGATTACGGGGTGATACCTGAAAACACGATCACGCGCAAGGGGTTTGACGGAGTGGGCGAAATATTCAAGACCAGCTACCGCTCGGGAAGGTTCACCCTTGATTATTCATTGTATCGCCCTTTATCGAAGGCCATGTTCGCTGCCGAATGGGGGCTGGCGCCCAATACGCCCGAGCTGAGCCATTTTGTGAACGTGGTCCTGTTCGCCCTCACGGGCTTTCTTCTTTTTTATGCCCTGTCGCTTTATATGCAGGGCAGGCTGCTCATCCCCTTCCTGGCCTCCGTTCTTTTTGTGGCGCATCCCATTCATACCGAGGCGGTAGCCAATATCAAGGGCCGGGATGAGATATTGTGTTTCCTGTTCTTTATCATCACGGCTATATTCATTTACCGGTACCTCACCGCAAACCGGGCGCTTTACCTGGTGCTGGCGGCTGCGGCCTTCTTCCTTTCTTTTTTGTCGAAGGAGTCGGCCATTACATTCCTGGCCGTTATTCCCCTGATGCTTTACTTTTTTACTGACATCCCTGTAGGAAGATACGCCTTGCCCATGGTCCTGCTCGTTGCCGTCAGCGGCATTTTCCTGCTGATACGCTACCGGGTGCTGGAGCTGGACAAATACGATGAGGGCCCGGTGGCCATGATCGATAATTACATGGCTACGATGAAAGATTTCGGCATGCAGAAGGCAACGGCTGTTTTTATCATGGGCGTTTATCTCAAATTGCTGTTCTTCCCGCACCCGCTGATCTGTGACGGGTCATTCAACCATTTCCCTGCTGTCGGTTTTTCTGACTGGAGGTTTCTCGTTCCCTTTGTGATCTATGCGGCCCTGGCGGTATACGCTGTGCTGCGGTTCAAAAAGAAGGATGTGGTGGCCTTCGGCATTATCTATTTCTTCGTTACGGCCTCTATTGCCTCCAATATCCCGATGATCATCGGTACCAACTATGGCGAACGTCTGATGTACGCGCCTTCGCTGGGCTTTTGTATCGCGATAGCGGCCCTGCTGGCGCGGCTGAGGGAAGAAGAGCTGCCGGCACCCGTTCGTACCGCAGGCGAATTCATGAAGCAGTATTTTAAGCCCATAGGCGTGCTGTCGGTGATCACCCTGCTGTTCGGGTTCCAGACCTTTTCCAGGAACCTAGCTTGGTACGATAACCGCACCTTGTATTCGGAAGACCTGAAAACAGCGCCCAACAGCGCCCGCCTGCATTATTACCTGGGCAACCAGTTATCCATCGATGATTATATTGCCCGCCTGGGTAATGACAGCGTACGCAAGAACCAGGCCTACGATTCGGCCATGACAGAGCTCTACGCGGCCAGGAGCATTTACCCGCAGTATGCCGATGCCATACAGAAGATCGGCCAGATCCACCTGGCGCGCAATAAGTTCGATTCGGCCATCTACTATTACGATATGGTGATGAAGCTCTTTCCCACCAATGCCACCTACCAGAACAATTACGGCAACCTTATGTTCAAGGTAGGCCGGCTGAACGAGGCCAAAACCGCATTTGAAAACGCGATTCGCTTCAGCCCGGCCTACGCGCATCCGTATAACAACCTGGCCAGCGTGTATGGCGAGATGGGCGCATCGCTGGTGCAGCAGGCCCAGCAGGAGCCCTCACGTTCGAACGAGCTCATACCGCAGGCGCGGCAGAACTTTGAAACATCGGTCTCTTATTCGCTCAAGGCTATTCAGCTCGACCCGGATTATTACCAGGCCTACCAGACCGTTGCCATCACTTACGGTTTCCTGGGCGATAAGCAGAAGCAGCAGGAATACATGAGCCTGTTCGAGCAGGCCAAGAAAAGAGCTGGCTTCTGATGCTGACCATCGACATACACACGCATATTCTCCCGGAACATATTCCCGACTGGAAGAAAAAATTCGGATACGGAGGGTTCATACAGCTCGAGCACCATAAACCCTGCTGCGCGCGCATGCTGCGCGATGACGGAAGGTTCTTCAGGGAAATAGAGGATAACTGCTGGAGCCCTGAAAAGCGCATCAGTGAATGCGATCACCACCAGGTGAACGTTCAGGTGCTTTCAACAGTGCCGGTCATGTTCTCGTACTGGGCCAAGGCCCGGGATGCGTTTGAGCTCTCGCGCTTCCTGAACGATCATATTGCCGGCATCGTGAGCCGGTTCCCGAAACGTTTCATCGGGCTCGGAACCATTCCCATGCAGGATGCCGGGCTGGCCGTAAAAGAGCTGGAGCGCTGCCAGCAGATCGGGATGAAAGGCATACAGATCGGCACCAACGTGAACCAGAAGAACCTCAACGAGCCGGAGTTCGCAGATATATTCGCGGCCTGCGAAAAGCTGGGCATGGCCGTATTCATTCATCCCTGGGAGATGATGGGCGAAAAGGACATGCAAAAATACTGGCTGCCCTGGCTGGTGGGTATGCCTGCCGAAACATCGAGGGCCATCTGCTCCATGATATTCGGTGGCATGTTCGACAGGTTTCCCCGCCTGCGCGTGGCCTTTGCCCATGGCGGAGGCAGCTTTCCCGCAACCATAGGCCGTATCGAGCACGGCTTCAACTGCCGCCCCGACCTGGTAGCGATCGACAACAAAAACAACCCGCGCAATTACCTGGGCAGGTTCTGGCTCGACAGCCTGGTACATGATGAAAAAATGCTCGAGCATATTGTTGGCCTCTTCGGTGCCAACCGCATCGCGTTGGGAAGCGATTATCCCTTCCCGCTCGGAGAGAATGTTCCCGGCTCCCTGATCCGCGGTATGAATTGCAGCGACCAGGTAAAAGAGAAGCTGCTGAGCGGTTCGGCCCTTGAATGGCTGGGGCTGAAAAAAGACCTCTTCCTATAAGCACTTTTACCCGTAATTGCCTGATTGGTAGAAATTTCATAAATTTGTTCTGCCCATGAGGAATTCCCTGATCTTCACACCCCGATGAAAAGATCGCTGTCTGTTTTCTTCTTTTTCCTTTTCTGCTTTTCAGGCAAGGCGCAAACCTTTCTGAACGGAAGTTTTGAGAACCATACCGCCACGGTCGACCAGATCAATCTCAGCAATGGCGCGTTCAACGCCATCATGGCCAATACTGTTGCTTTCGGCTCTTTTGGCGATATGGACATTATTACCTCCGCCACCTATTGCGGCCTGGCGCAGGACCGCTGCTGGTATGTGGCCCTCACCGGCAGCACCACCGATGCGATCACCATGGAGCTTTCCGCTCCCCTGGTAACCGGCAACTCGTACACCATTTCCTTTTTCGACAAAGGTTGCTGGGGCACTTTTTCAGGAAGCGCCCCTCCCGTAGAGGTCGGCCTCTCGACCGTTCCGGGCGCCCTGGGAACTCCTATTTACAACGCCCCGGCCCCGGTTAACAATGTATGGACCCAGCGCACGTTTACATTCGTGGCGCCAAACAACGGGCAGTATATATCGGTTCATCTTCCCACGGGCGGCCTGGGAGACTGGACCCAGATCGACAACTTCAGCTTCACCGCAACGCCTACCACCCTGCCCTGCAACCCTAATGCGCTTACCGCCAGCTTCACCACCACGAACAATATCTGTCCGGGCACCTGCATCAACTTTACCGATAACAGCACCGGCACACCCAATCCCAACTCATGGAGCTGGACCTTCCCGGGCGGAATACCCGCTTCATCTACCGCTCAGAATCCTGCGAACATCTGCTATAACACCCCCGGAACGTATACAGCTACCCTGACCGTTTCCAACGGCAGCGGCACCAGCACCACATCGCAAACCATTACCGTAGCATCGTTGGTGGTGAGCGCGGGCAACAACACGTCCATATGCTATAACTCAAGCGCCACGCTCACCGGCAGCGGGGCTGTAAGCTACACCTGGACCCCTGCCGGCAGCTTAAGCTCATCGACCGGAACAAGCGTTACGGCAACGCCAACCGCCACCACTACCTATACAGTGACCGGTACCGATGCCAACGGCTGCACCGATACTTCTACCGTAACCGTTACGGTCAACCCCCAGCCTGTGATCAACGCAGGCAACCCCGTAACCATATGCCCGGGCGGCAATGCTACGCTTACCGCCACCGGGGCGGTCAGTTATACCTGGTCTCCGGCCAGCAGCCTGAGCTCCACTACGGGCGCAAGCGTTACGGCAACACCTACCACCACTACGCTGTATACCGTTATCGGGGTTGATGCCAACGGCTGTTCGGATACGGCCACAACTTTAGTGAACGTGCTGCCCCCGCCCGCGGTTACGGCTTCCACTTCTCCCGCCTCGGTTTGCCCTGGAGGCAGCACCAGCCTGAGCGCATCGGGCGCCACCAGCTATTCCTGGAGTCCGGCTACCGGCCTGAGCAATACCACCTCGGCCAATCCCACCTGCACACCCACAGCCACCACCACTTATACTGTTACCGGTACGGACGCAAACGGCTGTACCGCCACGGCCACGGTCACCGTAACGGTCAACCCTCCTCCTGTTGCCAATGCCGGACCCGATCAAACGATCTGCGTTGCCAACAGCACCACGCTTAATGCAAGCGGAGGGGTCAGCTATTCCTGGTCGCCCGCAACGGGCTTAAGCAATACTTCGGTGGCCAACCCAACGGCCAATCCAACAGCCACTACAACCTATACCGTGATCGTGACCGATGCCAATGGCTGCACGGCCACCGATATGATCACGGTTACCGTAGTGCCGCCACCTGTGGCTACGGCAAGCGGCACGCAGGCCATATGCCTGGGAGAAAGCGCAGTGCTGAATGCAGGCGGAGGCGGCACCTATGCCTGGTCGCCATCGGGCAGCCTGAGCAACTCCACATCGTCTAATCCCACTGCCAGCCCGCTGACCACCACCACCTATACCGTTACGGTAAGCAACGGTGGCTGTACCGATACGGCCACGGTCACGGTCACGGTAAACAATCCGCCTGCTGCGGGTGCAGGTCCGGATCAGACCATTACCTACGGCAACAGCACGGTGCTTACGGGGAGCGGGGGCGGCAGCTATGCCTGGTCACCGCCCAACGGGCTGAGCTGCACCAATTGTCCCACGCCATCGGCCAGCCCCAGCACCACCACCACCTATGTGGTAACCGTTACCGATGCCAACGGCTGCACCAGCACGGATACGGTTACGGTCTACGTGGATTACGTATGCGGAAAAGTGTTTGTACCCAACGCGTTTTCACCCAATGGAAGCGGGTATAACGATGTGCTTTATGTTCGCGGCAACTGCATTGTAGAGCTGCATTTCATGGTGTACGACCGCTGGGGCGAAAAAGTGTTCGAAAGCAGCGACCCTGCCCTGGGATGGGATGGAACGGTGAATGGCAAGGTGCTCGACCCGGCCGTTTTCCTGTATTATTATGAAGCTAAACTGATCAATGGCGAAACGGTAACGGGCAAGGGAAATGTATCGCTCATACGGTAAATGAAGAAAGGACTATTCCATATCCTGCTGTTCGTATCCCTCCTGGCGGAATCATTCGCACAGGATATTCATTTTTCGCAATACTATAATTCTCCTCTCCAGCTCAACCCGGCTCATGCCGGAGGTTTTGGAAAGGTGCAGGCCATACTCAATTATAAAGACCAGTGGAAATCGGTTGCCGGTGTGCCTTTCCGCACCTATGCCGGTTCGGTCGATTTCCAGGTCACCAAAAAGAAATGGAGGACCGGCTACATGGGCGTTGGCCTGATGTTCTTCAGCGACAAGGCGGGAGATGGGGCTATGGGCACTACCCATGGCAGTGTGTCGGTGGCCAGCTTCAGGAAGCTCGACAGGAAGAACAGCCTGTCGGCAGGATTACAGTTCGGCTTTACGCAGCGCAGCGTTAACTTCTCGGCCTTTACCTGGGATACGCAGTTCGATGGAATGAACTACAACGCCTCGTATCCCACCGGTGAGGGCGTGAGCGGTGCGGGCAAATTCCTGATCATGGATGTGGGCCTGGGCGCGGTATGGAACTTCGATAAGGGCGAGCAGTACACCACGGCCAATAACGGCCTGAAGGCAAAGGCCGGCTTCAGCGTGTTCCACCTTAACAGGCCCTATTATTCCTTCCTGGGAAGCGGCAGCGAAAGGCAGTATATGAAGTTTGTAGTGCACAGCAGTACGGCAATAGGCATAAAGAACACGCTTGGAACGGTTATCCCCACGCTGGTCGTGTTCAAGCAAGGCCCGCTCAAAGAGATCACCTTCGGTGGACTTTACAAGATCATCCTGGTGCGCGATTCCAAGATCACCGGTTATATCAAATCATCGTATCTCTATTTCGGAGGGCATTACCGCTGGCGCGACTCCTTTATCGCTTCCATGCATTTTGATGTAGGCAACTGGGGCCTGGGCTTCAGCTACGATATCAACGTTTCGAAGTTGCGTATTGCCAGCACTTTCCGGGGCGGTTTCGAGGTCTCGCTGCGCTTCCACACCCTGGATGATTACATGTTCTCGCCCAGCTCGCGTTTCTGATCAGAAACAGCAATACACGTCAAAACTTTTCTTTACCCGCTTAAAATACGTGTCGAAATTTCCGGGGGTGATCGTCACGGTCTTGCCCGTGCGCGTGAGGGTAACGGACTCGAGGTTGAAGGTCCGGCCGTTCATGAACTGGCGCTTGCCTTTGGTGTATTCTTCGTTATGAACGGTCCCGATATCGAGGGCATAACGGGGCGGAATGGCCACGCGGTAATGGCCGGGGGCAATACTGTCGGCATTCACGCTGATCGCCTGGTCCCACCCGACCTCCATATCCGTGCTTACAGGCACCAGTCGCTTTACGGATGAAGCCCGCTCGAAGAGCCCGGATACGCCCGGCCCATGTTTGGTAATGACCTCGGCCAGGAGGCTCTCTTCGCCCGTGTTCAGGACCAGGAAATCGGTCCTGAAGGAGCAGGCCTGAAGCAGGGGCACGATAAAGAACAGCGGCAGGACTCTTTTCACAGAATAAAATTAGAAAAATTCAGCCCGGCATTTTGGCTGTTCGTCTAAATTGAAAAAATACGGGCAAAACTGCCTTATTATTTCGTAAATTTGTATCTATAAAGCCCGGATGAGCGAACAGATCAAGCACGAATGCGGTATAGTAGTGATCAGGCTTCTCAAGCCCTTAAGTTACTACAAGGAAAAATACGGTTCGGCTCTTTATCCCATCAACAAGCTCTATCTTTTAATGGAAAAGCAGCACAACCGCGGCCAGGACGGGGCGGGTGTTGCCAATATCAAGTTCAGCGTTAAGCCGGGTACGCGCTACATCAGCCGTTACCGGGCCACCGGCTCTAATGCCATTAAGGAGATCTTCTCGAAGATCAACGCTAAATTCGCTGACCTGAAAGCCAAAAGGCCCGATAAGCTCGAGGATACGGACTGGCTGCAGCGCAATGTGGCCTTTACGGGCGAACTCTTTCTCGGGCACCTGCGCTACGGCACCTACGGTAAGAACAGCATGGAGAGCTGCCATCCTTTCCTGCGGCAGAACAACTGGCGCACGCGTAACCTGGTGGTAGCGGGTAACTTCAACCTGACCAATGTGGACGAGATATTCCAGAAACTTGTATCGCTGGGACAGCATCCCAAGGAAAAGGCGGATACGGTGACGGTAATGGAGAACATCGGCCACTTCCTGGATGAAGAGAACGAACGCTTGTTCCAGAAGTTCAAGAAGCAGGGTAAGGAGAATGAGGAAATATCCGCGCTTATTGCCGAGCACCTCGATATACCGCGCATTCTGAAGGACGCCAGCAAGAAATGGGATGGCGGCTATACCATGGCCGGCCTCTTCGGCCATGGCGATGCGTTCGTGCTGCGCGATCCCAACGGCATACGCCCCGCCTTCTATTACCTCGATGATGAGATAGCCGTGGTGACCTCTGAGCGCCCGGCCATGCAAACGGTATTCAACATACCGGTTGAGGAGATCAGGGAAATAACGCCCGGGCATGCGCTGATCATGAAACGCAGCGGTAAAATATTCGAAGCGGAGATCATCCCGCCCGGTGAGAAAAGGTCCTGCTCGTTCGAGCGGATCTATTTTTCGAGAGGCAGCGACAAGGATATCTACCAGGAGCGGAAGAACCTGGGCAGGTTCCTGGTGCCCTCCATCTTAAAGGCGGTTGATTTTGACCTGAAGAATACGGTCTTTTCGTTCATACCGAACACCGCTGAAGTGGCTTTCGGGGGCATGATAGAGGGGCTGCACGCGCACCTGAACATGGTCAAGAAGCACGAGATCCTGAAGCTGGGCAACAAGGTGGCCGATCCCCGGCTGAGCGAGATCCTTTCGCAGCGCCCGCGCGTGGAGAAAATAGCGCTTAAAGACGCTAAGCTGCGCACTTTTATTACTGACGACAGCCAGCGCGATGATATGGTGGCCCATGTTTACGATACCACCTATGGCGTTATCCGCAGGGGTGTGGATAACCTGGTGGTGATCGATGACAGCATTGTGCGCGGAACCACGCTACGGCAAAGCATTATCCGTATCCTCGACCGCCTGGGCCCCAAAAAGATCATCATCGTTTCATCCGCTCCGCAGATCCGTTATCCCGATTGCTACGGCATCGACATGGCAAAGCTGGGCGATTTCATCGCCTTCCAGGCTGCGGTCGAGCTGCTGAAGGAGAACTTCAAGGATAACCTGCTTGACGAGGCGTATGAAAAGGCCAAGGCCCAGGAAGACCTGCCCAAGGACAAGATCAGGAACGTGGTGAAAGAGATCTATAAACCGTTTACGGCCGAGCAGATATCACTGAAAGTGGCGCAATTGCTGCGCCCTGCCGACCTCAAAGCCGAGCTGGAGATCATCTATCAAAGCATAGAAGGCCTGCATAATGCCTGCCCCGGCCACAAGGGCGACTGGTACTTTACGGGCGATTATCCCACCCCCGGAGGCAACAAGGTTGCCAATAAGTCCTTCATCAACTATATGGAGGGAAAGAACGTACGCGCGTACTAGATCAACGGATCATTTTGTGTTCAACGCCTGCTGAAGGGCCTCGATGTATTTGGGGTCTACCGGATAGCCGAGCTCACGCGCCCGGATGGCATCATCCAGCGCAGGCTTAAACTGTTTCAGCGTCCAGTATACGCCCGAGCGGTTGTACCAGGCATGCATTAACCGCGGGTTGTATTCCAGGGCCAGCGTATAGTCGGCAATGGCCTCCTCGTACCGGCCGGTATGGTAATAGATCAGCCCCCGGTTATGCAGCGCATCGGGAAACTTGCTTTGAAGCCGCAATGCCTCGTTGGTGTAGATCAGCGCTGAATCGTATTTGCTTGCATCCATATAGGCGGTGCCCAGGTTGAGGTAGATCTTGGGCGAAATCTTACTTTTTCGCTCCGCGTCCTTCCACAGGGCCAGACTGTTTTCCCAGATGCCGATGCGGTTGTGGGCGAGCAAGGCGAACACACACAGGATGGCCGCAGTCGTGATTTTGCCGGCCATGCCCTTCCAGTCCGAGAGGTAATGCGCGGCAATCATAAAAAGTCCCAGGTAAGGGATATAGGTGTAGCGCTCAGCGATCACAGCGCCTCCTACCGGAAGTACCTGTAGCACCAGGCCGATAGAGGCCAGGAAAAAAAGACAGCCGAATACGATAAGCCTGTTCTGTCGGAAAAACCTCCACACGATAAAGATGAGACCAGCCGATACGACTGGCGTAATGTAAAAGATCAGAGGGAATTTGCCATCGATCTTCAGGGGATAAGGATAGAAGGCAGAAAGCTCAACGGGAAAGGCCAGCTTCCACAGGTAGGTGAACAGGCCGTACCCCGAAAAAAGTATCCGGTCGAAATAAGAGTAAACACTGGTATCCTGAATGGCCTCAAAGGTCTGCTGAGCATGTATCGCCTCCAGCCCGAAAATAAGCGACAGCGCGAACAAGGGCGCCTTTTCAAGCATGACCGGGCGGGTCAGGCCTCTTCCCTTAAAATAATCGATCAGCAGGCACAGCACGGGAAAGATCACGGCCTGGGCCTTAGACAGAAGAGACAGAATGAACAGCGCGCTGAACACCGCGTACCATGATATTTTATGTTTTTTTTCTGGCGCGGAGGCATAGTTCACATAGGCCCATAGGGCCGAGAGAAGGAAAAAGCCATAAAGCACATCTTTTCTTTCGCTCACCCAGGCTACGCTTTCCACGTGCATGGGATGAATGGCAAAAAGCATAGCTGAAATAAAAGCAGCGGCCGCGCTGGCGGTGAGGGCCCGCACAAAAGCGAAAGCGGCCAGTGACGCCAGTGCGTGAAGCAGCAGGTTGGTCGTATGAAATACCTTAGGGTCCAGACCGCCTATGCGGTAATCGAGCGCCAGCGAAAGCATGCTGAGGGGATGGTAATTGCCCATGTGCTCCCTGCCGAAGTGGTATTTCACCGCTTGCGCATCCAGCTTTTGTATATCGGGATTGTGGGTGACGTACTCCTTGTCATCCCAGTTGGTGAACTGGTGGTTCCTTGCGGGCCAGTAGAGTATGAGCGCGGCAAGGAAAACAGCCAAAGCCAGGGCCCAGGCGGGGAAAAGGCCTTTTGCAGATGGTTCCGGGCGCTTTTTCTGCTTGTACTTGCTGCTCATCAGAGCAAAAATAGCAAAACCCGCGGATGGCCCCGGGCGGAGCGCTTAATTGATGAGCAGCTTGAACCCTTTCCCGTGAATATTGAGTATCTCTACCTTGGGATCTTCAGAGAGCAGCCTGCGCAGCTTGGCAATATACACATCCATGCTCCTGCTGTTGAAGTAGCTATCGTCATGCCAGATGGCGTTGAGCGCGAACTGCCTTTCCAGAACATTATTGATGTTGATGCAAAGCAGCTTGAGCAGGTCGGCCTCGCGCGTGGTAAGCTTATACTGTTTTTTATTGATCTTCAGCGATTGGGAATTATGATCGAAGGTGTATTTGCCTATGGTAAACTCGTTTTGAACGCTGCTGCTCAGCGCCTGTCCCCTGGTCCTGCGCAGGATGGCTTTCAGCCGGGCCAGCAGCTCTTCCATGCTGAAGGGCTTGGTGATGTAATCGTCAGCGCCTACGTTAAAGCCCTCGATAGCGTCTTCCTTCATGGATTTGGCGGTAAGAAAAACGATAGGTATTTCTGAATTGATGGCGCGTATCTCTTTGGCCAGGGTAAAGCCGTCCTTTACGGGCATCATCACGTCCAGCAGGCAGAGGCTGAAGCTGTGTTTCTTAAAGAGGTCGAAGGCCTGTTTGCCGTTCTCGGCCAGCTTTACGTCATAGCCTTTGGCTTCCAGGTACTCTTTCAGCAGGCGGCCGAGGTTGGGATCGTCTTCCGCGAGCAGAAGCTTTGTTCGCTCTTCGCTCATGCTTTTTGGTTTAAAGGTAAGTAAATGGTAAACCGGCTGCCCTTTCCCACCTCGCTCTCCACGCTGATGCTGCCGTGGTGTTTTTCAACAATAGCCTTCACGTAGCTAAGCCCCAGGCCAAAGCCCTTCACGTTATGCACGTTGCCGGTAGGAACGCGGTAGAGGGTATCGAATATCTTCTTCTGGTTCTCCTTGCTGATGCCAATGCCGTTATCCTGCACCGAAATGATCACCCCGTCAGCGGTATCGGCCGTGCTGACACGGATCAGGGGCCTCTCGGCCGAATATTTGAGCGCGTTATCGAGCAGGTTGTAGATGACGTTGGTCAGGTGAATACGGTCCGCCTCGAGCAGGTGATGCCCGGCCAACAGCTCGGTCACGATCTCACCGCCCTTTTTGTTCACGGCCAGTTGGATATTGCTCAGGGCATGTTCGATAATGGCGTGAATGTTCACATCGGATATCTTGAGCCTGAACTCGCCTTTATCGAGGATGGCGGTCTGGAGTATGTTCTCCACCAGAAGACCCAGGCGCTTGTTCTCGTCATTGATCATCTTCACATAGTTATCGGTCTTTTCCTCCGATTTGGCGATGGATTTGTCGCTCAGCACCTCGCAGGCCAGCGAAATGGTCGAGATCGGGGTTTTGAACTCGTGGGTCATGTTGCTGATGAAATCGTTCTTTACCTCCGAAAGTTTTTTCTGGAGGAATATGGTGTTCACGGTATAATAAAACGAGAAAATAATGATGAGCACGAAAACGACCGAGAAGGTAAGCATCACCCACATGGTCTTGAGGATATAGTTCTTCTCGCCCGGGAAATAGACCGAAAGCAGGCGCGGCTCCTCGAACACATTGGCCGTAGCCAGGCTGACCTTGAACCGGGAATTGAACAGGGGAGGGTTCTTTACGGCCATTTTGGCCCAGTGCATGGGATGCGGGATATAAGGCAGGATGCCGAATTTATAATCGGCATCGATCATTTTGCTGGCCAATTCCTGCTTCAGCAGCGAATCCACCAGGGCCGTATCGATGTAATTATTGGGCTTTTGGCAGAAGTTGAGCGCGAAAAAATCATTGAACAGGTCGCGCACCGCCTTTTGATGCTTGATGGTGATGCCGCCCGAATCAGCGATGATCTGCTGGTAAAAACCCATCTGCCCCTTCATGCGCTGGGCCATTCGCTCGCGCTCCAGCTTGTACGCCACATGGTTCAGGGCCGCGCTCACGTTTTGCTCGAAATACTGGCGCTTGAGCTCGAACGCGTTCTTGATCCAGTACACCTGCATGAACATCAGCCCGATAAGGGCCACGCCCGCCAGGATGCTGATCAGTTGTATGCTCCGCTTTTTCATCAGGAATATCCGGCCGCTCATCGGTTTTCGCGAACACGGACATGCAAATTTACGAAACGCGCCCGCCCGCCCGGAACGTTAACAAATTTTAACATTCATTAGGAAAACCTTAACAGGAGGGAGCCCGGGCGAAGCCTAGCTTTGTACGGTGGTTTTGGTTTAAACCATTTTGTGTTTGTGAGGTCGTAAAGCATCATTGAGAAATTCCATCCTCAGGTTTCGTGCAAATCAATGATGAGCGAAGGGCGCTGTATAAGCGCTCTTTCGTTTTTTTCCTATTTTTACTTGATATACCGATCATGCAGAAAATAAGCAATTACATTAATGGCAACCTGGTAGAACCGCTCGGAGGCGCGTACCTCGATAACTATAATCCCGCCACCGGCAAGGTGTACTCGCTCATCCCCGATTCGGATGCCAGCGATGTTCAGGCGGCTGTTGAGGCGGCCCAGCAGGCCTTTCCGGCCTGGGCGTCAACCCCCAAAGACGAGCGGGCCCGTATCATGATGAAGATTGCCGACCTGATCGACCGCGACCTCGACAGGCTGGCCAAAGCCGAGTCCGTGGATAACGGCAAGCCCGTATGGCTGGCCAAAATGGTGGATATTCCCCGTGCGTCCAGCAATATGCGCTTTTATGCCACGGGCATCATGCACCTGTCATCCGAGGCGCATGCCATGGAAGGGAATGCGATCAACTATACCCTGAACGAGCCTATTGGCGTGGCCGGCTGCATCTCACCCTGGAACCTGCCTTTGTATCTTTTTACCTGGAAAGTGGCGCCCGCCCTGGCCGCGGGTTGTACGGTAGTGGCCAAGCCATCGGAGATCACACCCATGACGGCCTACCTCTTTTCGGAGCTGTGCATGGAAGCCGGGCTTCCCCGGGGCGTATTGAACATTGTGCATGGCCTGGGCAGCAAGGCGGGCGCAGCTATAGTTGGCCATCCCCGCATCCCCGTACTATCCTTTACGGGCGGCACCCGGACCGGGGCGGCCATTGCGGCCACAGCAGCTCCCATGTTCAAAAAACTCTCCTTAGAGCTGGGCGGCAAGAATCCCAACATCATTTTTGCGGATTGTAATTTTGATAACGCGCTGAAGACCACCCTGAACTCTTCTTTCTCCAACCAGGGAGAGATCTGCCTGTGCGGGTCGCGCATCTTCATCGAGCGGCCCATCTACGAAAAGTTCAGGGATGAACTGGTGAAGCGGGCAAGGGCGATGAAGGTGGGCGATCCCGCTGACGATTCGAACAAGCTGGGTGCGATTGTCTCCAGGGCTCATTTCGAAAAGGTGCTTTCCTATATGGCCCTGGCCCGGCAGGAGGGTGGCCGGGTTATCAGCGGAGGGAATGCGGTCAACCCGGGCGGAGACTTTTCTGGCGGCTGGTTCATCGAGCCCACCATTATTGAAGGGCTTGCTTATGATTGCCGTACCAACCAGGAGGAAATCTTCGGCCCGGTGGTAACGCTCATGCCGTTCGATACGGAGGAGGAGGTCCTGCTTTACGCCAATTCCACCCAATACGGGCTGGCCGCCAGCATATGGACCGAGAACCTGACCCGTGCGCACCGGGTAGCGGAAAGAGTACAGTCGGGCATCATCTGGATCAACTGCTGGCTGCTGCGCGACTTGCGCACTCCGTTCGGTGGAATGAAAAGCAGCGGTGTAGGCAGGGAGGGCGGATTTGAGGCCCTGCGCTTTTTTACAGAACCGAAGAATGTTTGCGTTAAATTGAAATGATCAGGAAATGTCGGTTTTGCCCTCTTTGTATCCGTTCGTAAAGAACCAACTGAAATTCCGCTCAAACCAATTTTCAAACCTTACGAGAATTGTGTGTGTTCTGATGAAGAATCTCATGTAAAGCGTTTGAAATGATGACGTACTAAAGTATTTTATTCCATAATTCAACGGCACCCGGCCCGTTTTATTTTATAAACAGAGTTATTAACCATAAATTACTGGAAATGAGAAAGCAATTCACAATACTGCTGGCCGCTTTGCTAAGCGTTTTTTCATTCAGCGGCAGCGCCCAGAGCTTTCAATCGCTCGATACGATACAGGCCCCCGCCCAATACGATAACATTTATACCCGGCAACTGGCCAGCGATTCGCTGTCCAGCACATTTATCATCTTTATCAAGAAGCAGGTAAAGCTGCACAAGCATGCCGAGCATACAGAGAACGTGATCATCCTTGACGGGGAGGGAGAGATGACGCTGGGGGATAAAAAGTTCATGGTAAAAAAGGGAGACATGATCTTTATACCGAAGGGAACGCCTCATTCCCTCGTGGTTACCTCTCCGGGAGCGGTAAAGGTATTATCCATCCAATCGCCTTACTTTGACGGTAAGGACCGGATATTCATTGAGCAGTAAAACTGGCATAGTTTTTATGACCTGCATGGTACAGGACCATGCGTATCCTTCCGATCATACTTTTTCTGGCTTTCCCCGCAGCCCGGGCCGTTTCACAGGAGCAGCCGGGATGGAAGCTGGTCTTTCATGACGAGTTCGATTCGGCCGCGCTTAACCGCGATAAATGGATGGACGCTTATCCCTGGGGGAGGAGCATTTGTTCCACGGGCGAGCTGTGCTACTATACTCCGGGCGCTAACTACGGCTTCGCTGACGGTGCGCTTACTCTTTACACGCGCAAAGAAAGTATCCGGGCAAAAGCAATAGAATACGAGGCCGATGATAAGGCGCTGTGCGATAACCGGCCCAATCTCCGCACCTTCGAATATACCTCGGGCATGATCTATTCCAAACAGGAATTCCTGTACGGTTATTTCGAGATCCGGTTCAGGGTTTCTAAAGGGAGAGGCCTGTGGCCGGCTTTCTGGCTGTACGGATCCGACAGCGATGAGATCGATGTGTTCGAGCTGTTTGGTGACGAGCTGGATAAGATAGGGACCAATATCCACTACCAGGGCGAGTGCATGTGCCACGGGCGGGATATACAGCTTAAAAACGGCAAAATGCTTTCCAGGCAATTCAATGTAATGGCCGTAGAGTGGAAGCCGGGATTGGTCATCTGGTTCCTGAACGGTGACACCATACGTACCCAGGCCCATGATTTTACCCGGCCCATGCACGTGATCGCCAACACGAGCGTTGACTGGAAAGTGGGCGGGCAAAGCAAAAGAAAGCTCAGGAAAATGTTCCCGGCCGCTTTTGAGATCGATTACATACGCGTTTATCAGCGCGATTTTCCCAAGGGCCGGCAGATGGGGCTCCATTCCATAAAGGCGAAATGGACCCCAGCTAAGGTCCTGATCGGGAAAAGCGGCAACGGCTTGCACAGGCGGGCCATGGCTCCTCCAAAGGGAACCCTGCCGGTGGTGCGCAAGATGGCCGGTAAAAAACACCAGCAATAAAAAAGGGGCCTGAGCCCCTTTTCTTTTAGTTCTCCGTGATCATAGGCATATCGGCCAGGTAATCGTCCAGCAGTTTCTTCGAATTCTTGGTTTTGAAGAAGCTCATCGGGTGGTAATTGATATCCTTGTCCTTTCCGCGAACCAGCATATGCAGGAACCAACTGTCTTCCGTGTACGAGCCGAAAGGTTTCGGGGTCATGGTCATAAGCTGGTAGCCGAACTGTTCAGCGATCTGGGGGAAGAGGCCGAAGTTAGTATCATCGATATTCGATAATTCTTCAATGATAATGAAGCGTATACCCGGCCGGTTCTTCTCGCGCTGGATCACCGACAGGCGGCCGATACAGAGCAGGGCCAGGGCCGTATACGCCTGGCCGCCCGAGCCGGAATAGCGGTTGTTCTTATCGTCATAGAGACCCACGCGCAGCTCGAAATAGAACTTGGGGTTGAGCAGGTCTTCCAGCTCGCAGTTCTTTACCGTACTGAACTGCTGGGCTATGCTGATGATGAGCTTATCCGGTGAGCTGTCGGAATGATCAATGCCCTGCTGCTCGGTGAACAGGTCCGCGCCAAAGCGCTGTATCTTGGCCCGCTCACGCATCTTGGCGATCCAGTCGATGGTAATGTCCTTCCGCTCGTTGAAATCGATCCTGAACTGGTAGCCATAGCTGATCTTGTTCTCGCTGAAGAAGAAGTTGAGCTCGGTTACCAGTCGCTTAAGGGCATGGTACTGCTTTTCGACCTGCGAGAACACGTTAACGATGATGGCTAGCTGGAGGTCACCGAACTTCTTCAGCTCTTCGTTCAGTTTGCCCAGCTCGGGCGATAGGCCTTCGAGGCCCAGCTTGCCGCACAGTACGCGCACCAGGGTAAAGAAGTTGAACTTATCGTTCTCCACCTCGGGGCTCTTATGGTCTTTGGTCTCTTCGAAGGATTGCACGATGCGCGTATACTCCTCCTCGTAATTCCTGCGCGCGGCATTGTATTCCGACTCCATCTTCCTGATCTTGCGCTCATCGATGTCACCGCTCTGCAGTATATCCTCGAACTTGAAGCTGGTTTCCGACTCAAGGGCTTTGCGCTTCTCCTCGAAGGCGTAGCGGGCCTTGCCCAGGTCGGCCGATAGCTGCTTGTCGCGCTCCTTGCACGAATTGATCGTGCCTTCAGCGGAGATCAGGTTGCGCTCGGCCTCCTCCTTTTCGCGCTCCATGATCTGCAGTTGCTTTTCGATATTGGTCAGCAGGGAATGCAGGTCGTCTACCTTCTGGCGCCTGACCTGCTCGAGCTGGTCTTCGGAATACTTCTTTCCCTTTTGCCGCTCCAGCTCGCTTTCGTAGCGCTGCATGTCGCGTATCATGTTCTCCAGCTCGATGTGCGATTCGGTCTGCCGCTTGGCGATCAATACGGCTTCATCGTTCACCCGCACGTATTCTTCCTTCAGCTTGTCGTATTGCTCCAGGTTCTCCAGGTTGTTCTGGATAAGCTCGATCACGGCCTGGCTCAGGTCCTCGTCCACCTCAAAACTCTCGATCTCCGCCCGCGTGGCGTAGGCCTCGAGCATCCCGCTATTGAAGCCGATCTCGCTCAGCTCGCGCATGAGCCTGCTCATGCTCTCGAACTCGGACCGGGCCTCTTCCAGGTTGCGCCTGATCTCTTCCTTATCCTTGTCTATGGCCGCTTTCAGCGACTTGGCATTGCTGAACTTCTGCTTTTCCACGTAGGGGACGAACTCGCGCAGCTCGCCCAGCACCAACCATACGCCCTCTTTATCCTCCTCGATCGAGTCGAGCAGCGCCCTGGGGTCTTCGGTGTACTTGATGCCCGGCTCGCCTTTTTTGGGCCGCTTCAGCAATACGTCCTTGAAATGCATAAGGGCCGTTTCCTGGGCCAGCGACAGGGGTTTTTTCTGGTTCACCGCCCAGATCAGTAGCGAATCGGTCGAACCGCTCTCGTAGATATCGACCAGGTTCTCCAGGTCGGCAATGATCTGCGGCAGCTCGGCCAGGCGCTGCTGGTAGTGCTCATAGGCCTTCGTATAGTCCTTCGCCCACTCTGATTTCTCGAACAAATCGAATGATGAAATACCTCGCAGGGCCTCCAGCTTTTTCTTGCGGGCGCTTATTGCGTTTTGCTTTTCAAGCTGCTGCTCCAGGGCTTTCACCGACTGGTACTTCCGGAACACGGGCGCAACCCTTTCCAACTCGTTCAGGATAATGTTCAGCTTGTTGGCGCGGGTGCGAAGCTCTTCGATCCGCATATCGCTCAGCTCGGGCAGTATGGTCTCGTAATGGCTCTTCAGCACGGAGGTGATGGCATGGGCCTCGCTGTACAGCTTCAGGATATTCTCCGTTTGTATCTTCACCTGCTGCGAATTCTGCTGGAAGCTTTTCTGGGCCATTTCCAGGCGGTAGGCGTTCTCCTCGTGGATCCGGTGCAGGTCTACATAATTGAGCGAGGCCAGCAGGGCATCGTTCTTCAGGAAATCGATCTTTTTTTCCGCGTAGGCATCATGCAGGGCCTTCAGTACCATCAGCTTGTTCTGCTTGTTGTCCAGCTCCTGTATGATGGAGCGGTTCATATTATACTGGCGGATGTAACCTACCAGCAGGTCCTTTTGTTCGCCAAAAAGCGTTTTGATGTCTTCGTTCTCTTCGAAGAGGAAGTTCTGCAGGCTCCTGGAGTTGTTGATGTCAAGCGTTTTGGCCCGGGCGAACGACTGGATCACCTTGGCGAAAGCCTTCAGGTTGTTTTCCTTGGTCAGATCGATGGGGACCAACTGGTTCTTGTACAGGAACTCGTAATACAGTTGGATCTCGTCATGCTGGAAGAAATCCTTCAGGTGCAGGCCGTGCTTCTTCAGCAGGTGTTCTTTCAGCTCTTTCAGGTCGAGCACTTTTTTATCCACGCCCAGGAAATCCCAGGACTTGAGCGCTTTTTCGAACGAGATGAGGGTTTTGCCTTCCCAGTCATCGCCTTTCTGCACGATAAAGGGCCTGACGGGCAGGCGGGGGTTCTTGGGTATATAGGTGCCGATGCAGATGAAACGGTTCTGGTAGCGTTCGATGTTGATGAACGTATAGGCATGCTGCACGTAATCCTTGTTCAGCGGGATGCCTTCTATCCTGCGGTCATTCTTGCCCACGCCTTCCGTGCCGGGCTTCCACATATCGCGCTTGGGCACGAAAACGAGCTGCATCAGGTCGGCTATGATGGATTTTCCCAAGCCGTTATCACCGGTAAAATCGGTGCGGATGGGGTGGAGCAGGTAATCCGCATTATTATGCTGCCGGATGCCGGCCGTTGACAGGGAATAGATTCTAGGGTAGTTGCTCATGGATGTATTCGCTCATTAGTTCAACATTGGTGATTTCATTGGCGTACAGGCGTGCCACGCGATCGATGCTGGGCATGATCTCGAAATGAGTAGCCTCGTAATCGACCCAGTGTATCCAGCCCAGCCGTTCGAAAAGCGAGAGCGAACGTTCGAACCTGCGTTTCATCTCTTCTTTCTCGTTAGGGGTGTAATTGCGTTTCACCTCCCCGTACAGCACCTTTTGCCACAGCTCCTTATGCTCGCTTTCCTCGATCACCTGCTCGATCTGCGCCCACTTGACCTCTTTGGAATCGAAGTAGCGCTCCTTATAGATGTTCAGGAG
Organism: Bacteroidota bacterium; assembly: GCA_040756415.1. Lineage (GTDB taxonomy): Bacteria > Bacteroidota > Bacteroidia > JADZBD01 > JADZBD01 > JBFLYZ01. The sequence goes on along the minus strand of JBFLYZ010000023.1, from coordinate 21,958 downwards.
CAGGATGGCGATGATCAGGTGACGGTCGTCCATCAGGCGATGGCGGTCGCCCGTGAACTTTCCGCTGCCATCCTCCGGAAATTCGAGGAAGAAATAAATATCGCGGTCGTTGCTTTCCTTGCGCAGGAAGACCCCGAAAAGGTGCTGGTAATAGAGGCTCAGCGGCTCATAATGGTCGCTGATATAATCCCACAGCTTGGCATCGGAGCCGTAATGCTGTATGTGCTTTCCAGCCCGCAGCGCGAAATCGCAATCGGCAAAATACTTGGCCGAGGTCTCGTTCGCTAGGAACTGGAGTGAATAATTTTCATTTTCCATGTTGACAGGTCGTCTTTTGCTTTAATTACTTGTGATTTATCGATGATGATCTCCACATCCTTGCTGCGGCCGTACTTCTGGATAAGGCCGAAACAAACATCGATGGGAACTTCCAGGTTCTTTTCTTCATTATAGATGGCTTGAAAGCAGTCTTCGTAAACTACATCCTTGCCCGATTCGATCTGCTTGCCCAGCGATTCCAGCCATTTCGAGATCGCTTCCTGCCGGTTGAGCACCCGCATGTTCATCATCTCCTTCAGCTTCTTGTACTCGGCATCCTCCTCCAGCTCCGGCACATCGCGCGGCACCACATCGGTAAAATTGAGGTTGGGTATCTTGATGTACTTCTCGCGGAAGTAAGGGATCTTCCGGGGCTTAATATTCTCAGGAAGCACCACGCCCTCTTCGGTCCAGCGGCTGTTCTTGAGCAGGAAGACGAGGAATTTCTCGATCTTGAGCTTGAAGAGCTGCTTGTACTGCAGCGTATCGTAGAGGGTTTTGAGCCGCGAAGTGGAAAGCTGTATGCGGTCATTGATCGAGAGCACGCGGAAATCGATATTATCGAAGAATTTCTCCACCTCGCTGCGTATGCGGGTATAAACCTCCCACGACTCCTTTTTGTCCAGGAAGTTCTGCTCCGCGGCCTTGATCATGTCGATGATCTCGAGCTTAAAGTTCATGGTCTCGGTCAGGCCTTCGGTCTGGCGTCCCAGCTCCTCGAAGATGGAAATGAAGCGGGTGATGAGCTCCTTGGTGTTATTGATGTCGGTCTTCAGCAGCGTGCGCAGGTCGCTGGTGCGGGCCTCCACCAGGCGCTGCAGGTTCTCGGTATGAGCAAGAATGATGCGCTTGGAAGGCTCGTAGTGGTAGTTGTGCCAGTATTCGAAGTTGCGTATGGACCGCAGGTCGTCCTCCTTCAACTGGAGGGTCCTCCTGAAGGTGTGGATCAGCTCCGTTTCCTCGAACTGAGGCTCCACCTCGTTCATGATGATGCGCACGAGATCGCGCGCGAACACGGTAAGCTGGTAACGGTACTCATTGCCCTTCTTGAGGGTGGTGTAATAGAACTGGCTGAGCTTTTTGGAGATATTCTCTTTCTGGGTGGCGTGCCCCGGGTGGAGCACATGCGCCACCTCGTCAACGGCATCCTCAAAATCGCGCTGGGTGAAGGGGTCTTCTATTTCCAGGCGGTCGATCTTGCTCTGGAGCGTTACCAGCAACAGAAAGATCTCCTTGTTCTGCGGCAATAATATGTCGAACGTGGCTGAAATGCGTTCCAGTTGCTGTTTCTGCATAGTCGCTTTTTTAGCGCATCTAAAATAGGCGAAATTACCTCCGCGCACCCTAAAAGTTATTAACGAAAACAGCGAAAATTGTTAGTTATTTTCACTCGCGGAAACGCGTTATTTCCGAAAGGAATTTTACCTCATTGCCGGTGTAATATTTGAATACATTTGTGCCGTAAACCAACGCTGCATTCCGAACCTCAAAACCCGCTTCATATGTTCGATCCGCATACCCGCAAAATGGAAAACCTTCACATTCCTTTGTGGCTGGTCAAAGACACCTGCTGGATGTTCGAATGGAAACTGTTAGGCGTGACCATGATCGTGCCTACGCTGCTCATGGCGATCTACATCTGTTTTATCACAAAGCGGATGAATGATGTGTTTCTGAACCTGGCCATCACGTTCTGGATAACGGCCAACTCGTACTGGATGTGCGCTGAGTTTTTCGAATTTGAGGAGTGGAAGGAGGCAGCGGCATTTCCGTTCGGCCTGGGATTTCTCATGGCGCTCATTTTTTATTACCGCGGATTCAGAGCCGGGAAAGCCGCTTGAAGCGCGCGCGCATGCGATCGGTGTTCCCGTAATTTCTCCAATGAAAAAACCGCTTATGCGCGCAGGAATGATTTGCATTTAGAAAAATTGCGCGCGCATTTTTTTTCACAACGCGGCAAACGAAAGCAGAGTTATTAACTTTTTGAACAGAAAACTGTTAATAAATAAGATGTTGAAAAAATGTCATGGTAAAAAAAATTTGACTTATTTCGTATCAACAAATTTCAAAAACCAAAAACCATGGCTAAAAAAGCAAAAAAGAAAGCCTCTAAAAAGAAGAAAAAATCTTCTAAGAGAAAGAAGTAAAGAAGATAAGGCACCGAGAGGTGCCTTTCTTTTTTAACATGGTTTTTGTGAATCAGAATTTCAAATTCTCTGCGGGCAGCGCCCCGGTTCCCGGCAGATCGTTCAGTGTGATCCTTCCCTCGTCAAACCGAATTCCCGTAAAGTAATCTTTCCTGATCAGCAGGGGCCCGTCCAGGTCGGCCCAGTCGGCCAGGGGGCTTAAATGCGCAGCGGCAGTGGCTGCGCACGATGTTTCGCTCATGCAGCCGATCAGCACCTTGAGGCCGCAGCCGCGCGCTGCAGCGATCATCTTGCGCGCCTCGCGCAATCCCGCGCATTTCATCAGCTTGATGTTGATGCCGGAATACGCACCGCTGATGCGGGCGATGTCTTCCAGGCGCTGCACCGACTCATCCGCAATGACGGGCAGCGGGCTCAGCTCGGTGAGGCGGGCCGTTTCATCCAGCATTTTCTTTTTCAGCGGCTGCTCCACGAGCAGCACGTGCCGTTCCGACAGCCAGTGTATCATATCCAGCGCGAAAGCGCTGTCATCCCACCCCTGGTTCACGTCAACCACCAGCGGCTTGTCGGTATAGGTTCGGATGAGCTGAACAAGCCGCTTGTCGTCAGCGCTGCCCAGCTTTATCTTCAGTATCTTATAAGGAAGCGCCTCCTGCAGCTTTTCTTCAAGCAGGGCGGGATCGCCTATCCCTATCGTATATACGGTATAGGGCGCAGCCGCTGGATCCGTTCCGAACAGCTCGTACAGCGGCTTTCGCTGCACTTTACCCGCAAGGTCGTGAAGGGCGATGTCGATGGCTGCCTTGGCCGCGCTATTGCCGGGGGCGATGGCATCCACCGCATCCAGCAGGGCATCGGTCTGCAGGGGATCGCTGAAGCGTTTGATGATCCTGCCGGCCGCTGAAAGAAAGGCCAGGGCGCTTTCGTGCGTTTCCCCGGTATAAGGAGGCATGGAGGCCTCGCCATATCCGCACAGGCCATCGCAGCTCAGCCGCGTAAAGACCACAGGTGTTCGGTTGCGCGTGCCCGAAGATATCCCGAACGGATGCCTGAACTCAAGGAAATATGGCGCTGCATGCAGTTCCACCGCAGCTAATGTACGAATTGCGGGAAGGCTTCATCATATTATAGATATGTTATATATTTGCCCGGATCAAAAAACACAAGCAATGACTAGCAAAAATCGCGTATTGTTTACCCTGGCCGTGGCCGGCTCGCTCCTGTATATGGGCTGCGGTGGAGGCGCCACGGATGGAAACGGAGGAGAAGTTCCCAAAGGAATGATGGCATTGGATCTCAGCCAGTACGGAAAGAACATAATCATCCATGTTCCGGATTCCACTGCCGGGCCGCTCTCAGTCGAAGATATGGGCGGTGGCCTGAGGATAACAGTGGGAAAGAACTTCCAGATCGACCTGAAAGAAGGCGCTGGCGACCTGAACACGAAAAAGGATGTGGACATCAAGCAGAACGAAGTGTATGCTCTCGATACGATGGTGGTCGATCAGCCCGATGGCATCGTGTATTGCTGGCATATGAAGGGCGCGGCCCCTGCCGATTCTACCAAGTCGATCTATGAGTACCGCTTCTTCGCGGTGGTCAAGGCCGGTGACGTGACCTACGAGGTGGAGGACGTGGCCGGTGAGATATTTGGCCGCAAAGCCGTGATGAGCATGTTTGAGGCCGCCAGATCGATCAAGCCCAAGGAGGCAAAGAAGCCGGAAGCCTGATCGTTCGAATGCAACATAAAAAAACCCGGGCGGCTGCGTCCGGGTTTTTTGTTATACCTCTTCTTCTTTTTTCTGGAAGCGCTTGCGCTCGTTCTCATCGAGATGGATCTTGCGCATGCGGATGTGCCGGGGCGTGATCTCCACGTATTCATCCGCCTGGATGTACTCCATGGCTTCTTCGAGCGAGAAGTTGACCTTGGGCGCTATGCGCATTTTCTCATCGCTTCCCGAGGCGCGCATATTGGTAAGTTTTTTTTCCGTACACACGTTCACCACCAGGTCATCGGGCCGTATGTGCTCGCCTATCACCTGGCCGGTATACACCTCGTCACCCGGGTCGATGAAGTACTTGCCCCTGTCCTGCAGCTTATCGATCGAGTAGGCCACAGCAGTGCCTTTTTCCTTGGATATGAGCACACCCGATATCCTGCGCGGGATGGCGCCTTTCCAGGGCTCGAATGACTTGAAGCGATGCGCCATAATGGCCTCGCCTGCGGTGACATTGAGAATATTGGTGCGCAGGCCGATCAGTCCGCGCGAAGGGATCTCGAACTCGAGGTGAATGAGGTCGCCTTTCGGTTCCATTACCTTCAGCTCGCCTTTGCGCTGGCTCACCTGCTCGATCACTTTGCCCGATGTTTCCTGTGGCGTATCGATGGTCAGTATTTCCACCGGCTCGTGCTTCACGCCATCGATCTCTTTGATAATGACCTGGGGCTGCCCCACCTGCAGCTCATAGCCCTCCCTTCGCATGGTCTCGATCAGGATGGAAAGGTGGAGTATGCCCCTTCCATAGACCAGGTACGAATCGGGAGACGATGTTTCTTCCACACGCAGGGCCAGGTTCTTTTCGAGTTCCTTATATAAGCGGTCGCGCAGGTGCCTGGATGTAACGAACTTCCCATCCCTGCCGAAGAAAGGCGAATTGTTGATGGTGAAGAGCATGCTCATCGTGGGCTCGTCAATAGCGATGGGGGTAAGGCCTTCCGGCTTTTTAAAATCAGCGATCGTATCGCCTATCTCAAAGCCTTCTATGCCGGTGAGAGCGCAGATATCGCCCGCCTTCACTTCGCTGGCCCTGGCTTTTCCCAATCCATCGAAGGTATATAACTCCTTTACGCGCGAGCGGATCACATTCCCGTCACGCTTAACGAGCGATACGGGCATGTTCTCGCGTATGGTTCCGCGGTACACGCGTCCTACCGCGATGCGCCCCACGAAAGAGGAATAATCGAGCGAGGTGATCTGCATCTGCAGGCTGCCTTCGCGGTAAGGCGCGGCCGGAATATTCTCGAGGATGGCATCGAGCAGGGGGGTGATGTTGCCGGTCGGGTTCTGGTAATCCGGCCCCATCCAGCCCTGCTTGGAAGAACCGTAAACGGTAGTGAAGTTCAGTTGCTCTTCGGTTGCCGAAAGATTGAAGAACAGATCGAACACCGCATCATGCACTTCATCGGGGCGGCAATTGGGCTTATCTACCTTGTTAATGACCACGATGGCCCTGAGACCCTGCTGCAGGGCTTTCTGCAAAACAAAACGGGTCTGCGGCATAGGCCCTTCAAAGGCATCGACCAGCAGCAGCACGCCATCGGCCATATTCAGCACGCGCTCCACCTCTCCTCCAAAATCAGCGTGACCGGGCGTATCAATGATATTGATCTTGGTGCCTTTGTAGGTTACCGATACGTTCTTGGCCAGAATGGTAATGCCCCGCTCGCGCTCCAGGTCGTTGTTGTCGAGTATGAGCTCGCCCGTTTCCTGGTTCTCGCGGAACAGTTTGCACTGGTGCAATATCTTATCGACCAGGGTCGTTTTGCCGTGGTCAACGTGGGCGATGATAGCTATGTTGCGAATGTTCTGCACGCGATGAAAAATTCGGGTGCAAAAGTAGCCTTTTTAAGCTTAGAACGCACTGCAGACCGAATTATTTCCGGAAAAACTCCTCGGGGCTGATCTCCCTCTTTTTATCGTCAAACACCTTGCTGAGCAGGATCTCGTAATTGCGGTAAACCAGATTGTCGCCCGAGATGTCCTGGGAGATGTGATACAGGTTCTTCGGATCATCCGATTTGAAGAATCCCGATTCCTTCTCAAAGCCCCCGGTCACCGTTCCATCATGCATTTTCTTGAGCGGCTGCCATATATTTCCGAAATAGGCCTTAATGTAATACGTGCCGGCAGGGATCGCGGTAAACCGGTAGGTGCCACCGGGCTCTATGTATTCATTGCGGATGGTACGGTGGGGCTCCCTGGCCTCCACCAGGCATACCACGGCTGCATGAGTTAGGTTGTTCTCTACGGAGATATTGCCGCGCGAATCCTCTGAATCCACATCGCCACCGAAGTAGGCCTCATAGGGCGAGTCGGAAGTGGTGATGAGGGGCGTCCTGGCGTTATTGTGATTGTCGGTCCTCGGGTGGAACTTGTCGTGGGCCAGTATCTGGCGCAGGGTCTCCGCCTCATCGTATTCGGGGATGAAGAACGACATGACGGCCATGAAGGTGACGAAGGATATTCCGGCCGTAAGCATAATGAATATGGCGCGCTTCTCCCTGCGGGTGAGGGGAGCATCGGGCTTGCGCCTGTAACGCGGGCGGGCCTTGCGCTCGGCACCTGTCCGCTGCGAGCTCTCTGCGTTGCGCGCATACAAGAACTTCATGTCGTATTTTCTGCGCAGCTCCTCATCGGAAAGGGTGGTATAAGCTTCGGATATTTCCTTGAAACGCTCTTCTATATACTGGTCGCCCGGGTTAATATCCGGGTGGAATTGTTTGGCCAGCCTGCGGTAGGCCTGCTTGATATCCTCCTGCGATGCTGTAGCAGGCACGCCAAGAATGATATAGTAGTTCTTTAAGGCCATTTAACGTAGTTGAAAAACAAAAGCCTCCCGCGGGAGGCTTTTTAAACGGATTTCAAGCAGATCAGTTGCTTTTTGGCTCCTCTTTTTGCTCAGCCGTACCGCGTTGAATATATACTTCTGAAAAACTCCTGAGATTCATAGGATTGAAATAGAAGTTCTTTACATGGAAATGCGCCAGCTTCATGTTCTCGTCATGCCAGAGCACAATGATAGGCGCATCGTTCATAAGCACCTGCTCGGCCTGCTGGAAATAGGAGTAGCTTTCCTGCCTTGTTTTGGCCGAGCGCCCCAGGTCGAAAAGGCTGTCGTAAACCGCGTTGCGGTAACGAGGGATGTTGGGCCATGATGGCTTGGACATGCTGTCGGGCACGGTCTTGCCATAGAATACCCAAAGGAAATTCTCCGGGCTTGGGAAGTCGGCTATCCAGGCCGACCGGAAAACATCCGCGCGCGCATATTTGGCGTCCTCCATTTTTTGCGACAGGGGAACGATGTAATAATCCAGATTAACGTTCAGCACATCCTTAAGCTGGTTTTTGATCTCCTCCACTACTTTGGAGTGACGCGCACCACCGCTGTTGAGCTCGATGCGCACATCCGGGAAGCCTTTGCCTCCGGGGTATCCCGCTTCGGCCAGCAACTGGCGGGCTTTTTCCGGATCATAGCTATAACCCTTGATCTTGGTTACATCATACCCGATCAGGCTTTGCGGGCAAAAGCCGTAAATGCCTGGCCCGTATGCTTCGCGGTTAAGCACATTCTCAATGATCTTATCGCGGTTGATGGCATAGCTGAAGGCCTGGCGCACCTTTACGTTATTGAAAGGAGGGCGCGTAGTAATGAACTCGTAGTACTGCGTGGCCAGTTCGGGGGTGCGGTCCAGCACATATTTCGGGGGATTTTTAAAATCCTTGATCGAGCTTTCCACCATTTCGCTCACCGACTCGGCCGGCAGGCCAAACACCACATCCAGGTCATTGTTCTTGAACGCTTCCAGCTCCTTAGATTTGGTAGGAAGGAAACTGATCATGATCGTATCGAGGAAAGGCAGCTTGTTGCCCAGTGAATCGGTGCCGTAATAGTTACGGTTCTTCACAAGAATAAGATTCTGGTCGGCTTTTTCCGCGTTGGAAATAACGAAAGGGCCTGTACCGAGCCTGAGCTTATTGCCGTACTTGTTGATCCCTTCTTTTGACACCACAAAACAGCCCGGGCTGGCCAGTATATATAGGAAAGAGGAACTGGGCGCGTTAAGGGTGATCTGCAAGGTATAGTCGTCAATGACCTTTACCCCTTCCAGGTCTGCGGAAGGTTTTCCGCTGGCACTGGCCGCGTAATACTCATTCGCTCCTTTTACCTTATCCTTAAAGGTGCCGCTAAAAAGCAAATTATCAGGGCTTTGCGTGCACAGCAGCTCAAAGGAATACTTAAAGTCGGCCGCGGTCACATTTCTGCCTTTCCCGCCATCAAAGCAGGCATCATCCTGAAAATAAACATCTTTACGCAGCTTGAAGGTGTACACCGTGCCGTCATCGTTCATGGTCCACGATTCGGCAATGGAGGGCCGAAGCTCCGTTACATTACCGGGGTTGAACTTGACCAAGCCTTCATAGACCTGGTAAGCGATGTTTGCCGAGATCAGGTCGGTAATAGCGTAGGGATAAAAAGTATGGTATTTTTCCGTTTCGTTCAGCCTGAAAACCCCTCCGTAAACACGACCTCCCAGCCCCTCCTTACCATTACCACCGGGCCCCGAACAAGATGCAAGCAGTAAGGATAAAATAGCGGATAAAAAGAGCAGTTTTCTCATATAAGATATGACGTAAGTTGCTGAAAAACAGAAAGTAGCCTTAGGGTATAATACATAAAGTCACTGCAAGATTAGCAACTATCGACCAAAATTACAAATAAAACTAAAAAATCTTGGTTAAAAACGTTCGGCCGGCCATAAAAATCATTCAGCGACAGCAAAGCGGGCTTCATCATAAAAAAATACGTTTTTATTTTGATAAACCAAAAAACCGTTATAATATTGCGCTTTGAATTTTTTGAGGCATACACACACCAAAAACGTCTTATGCCGGAAGTTATGAAAAAGACTATTTTTTGTTTCATTTTCAGTGCAGGATTCGGAATAGCTTCTTTTGCCGGGAATATCATACTTGAGGGAAATTACCAGGGTAAAAACCTGTACGTTCAGAATCCTTTTGCGGGTTCGGGCGTAGGTTTTTGCGCCAGCAAGGTGGAGGTCAACGGGCAGGTTACTACCGATGAGATCAACTCCAGCGCTTTCGAGATCGACTTTACCAATCTCCAGCTAAAGGTAGGCGACAAGGTTTCCGTAAAGATCGAGCATAAGGACGATTGCAAGCCCAAGGTGCTGAACCCCGAAGTGCTCAAGCCTAAAAGCACCTTTGATGTAAAGGCCATGACAGCCGATAAGGATGGCACCATTAAGTGGACCACCACGGGCGAGCAGGGCCAGCTTCCCTTCATCATCGAGCAGTTCCGCTGGAACAAATGGGTAAAGGTTGGCGAAGTGGATGGGAAAGGAACTCCGGGCACCAACGATTATTCATTCAAGATCACTCCCCATTTTGGCGAAAACCAGGTACGCATCAAGCAAGTAGATTACACCAGCCAGCCCCGCTATTCCAAGCCCATTAAATTCATGTCAGACGCTCCCGAGATCACCGTTCCCACGCTCAAAGTGGCGGCCGAGCTGATGTTCGATGGCGGTGAGACCATGTATGAGATATACGACAAGTTCGGCAACATAGTCAAGAAAGGTTATGGCGCAAAGGTGGATGTAAAGAGCCTTGCCCCTGACGTATACTATCTGAACTACGATAACAAGACCACCGAGTTCATCAAAAAGAAGTAAGACATATTTTTATAGCGCTGATCCCCCGAACTTCGGGGGATCGTTTTTTATAGACGTTTTATCAGGATGAAAAAGATAGAGCATATAGGGATTGCGGTCAGGAGCCTGGAAGAGTCGAATAGGCTGTTTGAAAAGCTGCTGGGAAAAAAGCATTACAAGACCGAACGGGTGGACAGCGAGGGAGTGACCACCTCTTTTTTCATGACAGGCGAAAACAAGATAGAGCTGCTGGAGGCCACCAACCCCGAAAGCCCTATTGCCAGGCATATAGAGAAGAGAGGGGAGGGCATACACCATATTGCTTTCGAGGTAGATGATATACGCGCGGAGATGAGGCGCCTTGCGGAGGAGGGATTTACCCTTTTATCGGCAGAACCCAAAAAGGGGGCGGACAATAAGCTGGTTTGTTTTCTTCATCCCAGGGGCACCAATGGCGTGCTGGTCGAGCTTTGTCAGTCCATCGCCTGATCAGCGGAACAGATCGGTAATATTCTCTTCCTTTTGAAGGTGATAAGCCGTGATACCCGTTTTGCGGGCGCCTTCGATGTGCTGGATGGAATCATCAATGAAAAGCGTTTCTTCAGGCCTGAGGCCGTTCTCACGCAGCGCCAGCTCAAAGATCCCGCGGTCGGGCTTACGCATGTTGCGCTCGTGCGAAAGATAGACGGCATCGAACATGCGTGCGAGAATATCCCTGCCGAACTTTTCCTGTATATAGGCGGCTACGGCTGTGAAGTGGATCTCGTTGGTATTGCTCAGCAGAAATACCTTATGTGTTTTGCGCAGGCCGGTGATCAGCCTTACGCGCTCTTCCGGCATATCGAGCAGCATGCTGTTCCAGGCCCGGTCGATTTCGGCATCGCTTACAGCGGGGGGCAGGTATTTGCGCAGGGAATTGCGGAACTCAGCGGGGCTCATTTTGCCCGTTTCAAACAGGTCGAATAGCTTTTCCTGGGCAGCCTTGGAGTAGATTTTGCTGAAATCTTTCATGCCCAGGCGCTCAAAGGCCTTTTCGGGCAGCTTGTAATCTATATTCAGGATCACGCCTCCCAGGTCGAAAATAATATTCCTATAATCGTGCGGATTCATTTGGCTAAATCCCTGCAAATATATAATTTCGCTGTCCTTTTCAGGGCCCATAGCTCATTCGGTTAGAGCAACAGACTCATAATCTGTGGGTGCTTGGTTCGATCCCAAGTGGGCCCACGAAAGTGGACCCGGGTGGTATAGCCACACGAGTTTGCGCAGCAAACCTTGGGGAGAAGCCTGTCCCGCTGAGTTGGACGAAGCGGGAATCCAAGTGGGCCCACGAAAGTGGGCCCGGGTGGCATAGCCACACGAGTTTGCGCAGCAAACCTTGGGGAGAAGCCTGTCCCGCTGAGTTGGACGAAGCGGGAATCCAAGTGGGCCCACGAAAGTGGACCCGGGTGGCATAGCCACACGAGTTTGCGAAACGAATCTTGGCGAGAAAGCCTGTATCGCCACAGCGGAATCCAGGAGGCCGCACCGATTTAATTATTATTTTTGTAATAGGTTCTTAAATGTTATGGGGGATTAGCTCAGCTGGCTAGAGCGCTTGCATGGCATGCAAGAGGTCATCGGTTCGACTCCGATATTCTCCACAATTGTATGAAAATGGCAGTTTATGTCGCTTATTGATATAAACTGCTTTTTTTATTTATGGAACGTTACTACATGCGAGAGTTTTCCTTTCAAGGCTTATCTTTGCACTAATGGCCATGAATTTCCCAATAAAGCAATTCGAGCAATTCATAGATGAAACCATTCTTAAGCGGGGGCTTACCTATTTTAAACAAGGAGCAGTATGTACGGTTGATGAAATAACCCAGGGGCATTATGAGGCGATTGTTGAAGGAACAGAGGACTATATTGTTCAAATTGCATTAAGCAATGGAAATATCAATGAACATTCCTGCACATGCCATTACGATCTCGGGCCGGTGTGCAAGCACATAACGGCTGTTCTTTTTTATTTGCAGCAAGATGAACTGGATATTCATTCAAAAAAACAAAAGGAAAAAATTGCCGGTGCCAAGGGATCACGATTGGCTCAACCCCAAAAAAGAAAAAAAACAATTTCTGATCAAGTGAAGGATTTACTCGGAGAGATTCCGCATCAGGAGCTAGTTGAATTCATACAGAAAAAAACCGAAGATAACCGGGATTTCAGAGATATTTTCCTGGCGTCATTTGCTCACTATAATAGGGAAGAATCGCAGGAATCTTACAACAAGCAAATAGAGTCTATTCTAAAGCAGGCTGCGGGAAGGGATGGATACATTGATTGGTCCAGAACCTTTCAGGTTGGCAATATGGTATCGGGACTTGTAACAACTGCCCGTAATCAGCTCCTGCGCAAGAATTACAGAAGCGCAATTTTTCAATGCTGCGCGGTAATGGAGGAAATGACCGATGCCTTTCAATTCGCTGACGACAGCCACGGAGATATAGGCGGCTGTATCGAAGAAGCAATTGAGGTGCTAAATGAAATTGCATCTGATAAATCGCTGCCTGAAGTTGTGCGAAAGCAGCTTTTCAATTACTGCCTGAATGCTTATCAGAAGGGCCGGTTCTCCGGGTGGGATTGGCATACGGGCGTCTTATCACTTGCTTCTGAAATAACCAGAACAGAAGAGGACGCCAATAAGATTATGGCACTACTCGATAAGGATCACCCTGATGAATATGACAAGGAACAAGCTCAGACTATAAAGCTGAAAATTCTCATTAAGATCAAAGGAGAAAAGGAAGCAGATGCTTTTATGGAGCAGAATTTATCCAATCCGTCCCTTAGAAGAGCAGCGATGGAAAAGGCGCTTTCCAAAAATGATTTTGAGAAGGTTATCCGCATTGCACAGGAAGGAATCACGCACGACAAAAAAAATAAGCCGGGCTTAGCGATGGAGTGGTATGACTGGCTTCTGCGAGTAGCAATAGAACAAAAGGATAAGAGAAGAATAGTAGAATATGCAAGAATTTTATTTGTGCATTCCATTCGCGAGAAGAAAGACTATTATCAGCTGATGAAAGCTAATACTGTATCGGATAAATGGAATCAATTTGTTGAAGAGCTGATCAGGGATGTTGAGAAAAACAGCCGCTTCGGAGATTTTCACCTGATCGCTGAAATATATATAAGCGAGCAGTGGTTGGACAGATTGCTTAACTGGGTGAGTAAAGGTCCGCTTACCCTTGAGGGTGTTTCCGGCTACGAAAAATATCTTTCAAAGGATTATGCAAAGGAGCTAACGGAAATTTATGAAAAGAAAATTATTGAATACCTGCAAAATAGCACCGGACGACATCATTATCAAAATGCCTGCCGGTATATGAGAAAGATGGTAAAGCTTGGCGCAAAAGATGCTGTTAGCCGGATGATCGCGCAGTTCCGAAAGGAATATGCACAAAGGAGGGCGCTAATGGAAGAATTGGGTCGTGTTTAATTTACGGAATAGCATGTTGATCCTGTTCACGGTAACTTGACGCTATCCTTAAGCTGGTATAGATTGCGTAGATTGTCGTAAATTTGGTTTAAGAACTTAAGGCTTAAGTCCATCGTAAAGAGAAAATCCCGCCTGAAACAGGCGGGATTTTTTGGTTTTAGGGCCCAAGAGTAGATTCTGCGGCATAAGGCTAGGCTACACCCTCCAGGGCGTACCTGAAGCTGGTGCTTTTGGTCTTGCGGAGCTTCTGTATAGCCCTTTCCTTGAGCTGCCTGATCCGCTCGCGCGAAAGGTTATAGCTGCGGCCGATCTCTTCCAGCGTTGCATCGTGACCCGTATTGATGCCGAAGAACACACGCAGGATATTGCTCTCCTTGGAGCTGAGCTTGGATAGGGCGCGTTCGATATCGGCCTTTACCGATTCTTTCATCATTTCATCATCGGCACCGGGAGCATCGGGGTTGCGCAGCACGTCCATCAGGATGTTATTGTCCTGGTTCTCCGCCAGCGGGGCGTCAAGCGATACGATTCGGCTGGGTGCGCTGATGGTGTCGTTGATCTCCGTGCTGGTAAAATCCAGCTCCCTTGAAAGCTCCTCGCTGGTAGGCTCGCGCTCATTGGTTTGCTCGAACTCCGAGGCGGCCTTTTTGATCTTGTTCAGCGCACCGATCTTGTTGAGCGGTATGCGAATCATGGCCGACTGGTTATTCAGTGCGTTGAGAATCGACTGGCGTATCCACCATACCGCATAGGAGATGAACTTAAAGCCTTTGGTCTCGTCAAAGCGCTGGGCGGCCTTGATCAGGCCCATATTGCCTTCGCTGATCAGGTCGGGTAGGCTCAGGCCCCTGTGCTGGTACTGCTTGGCCACGGAGACCACAAATCGCAGGTTGGCGTTGACCAGCCTGGCCATGGCCACCGTATCGCCTTTTTTAATGCGCTTGGCGAGCTTAACCTCCTCTTCGGTGGATAGCAACTGCTGGCGCGATATTTCCTGGAAATAGATTTCCAGGGCCGTACTGTTACGGCTGGTGAAGGACTTTGGTATCTTGAGCTGTCTCATAATAGTGAAATAAGTTCGACAATTTGGTTCCGTAAAAGTAGACCTGCAGGGTCCAGCGGGCATAAGTATTAGTTGAACGGGATGAATTGATAGCCGTAGGGCCTTAAAGCTGGCCTGGAGCCTCTCCTTTTATGTACCGTTTTACGCGCAAAAGCAATTCTTTGAAGTTGATGGGCTTGACCATGAAATCGACCGCCCCTAGACCCAGCGATGAAAGGATGATATCGCTTTTATCGAGCGATGAAATGATAATGACCGGTATTTTCTGAAAGTAGAACCGCTTGAGCATGCTCAGGAGGGTAAGCCCCGACATGCCCGGGAGCATGATATCGCTGATGATGAGATCGGGTTTTTGGCTTTCCACCATGGCCAGCGCCTCCATCCCGTTCTGGGCCGTAAGTACGCTGAAACCCTCTCCTTCCAGGCTATGGCCGATGGCCTGGAGCATCATCGTATCGTCATCTATCACAAGCACCTTCATGTCTTTTTCTCCTTTATCCCGTTATTAATAGCGAAATGAGTATAAGCAGAACCAGCACCCCGATGATACGGTACATGGAATTGCCGGCCTCTTCCTTGTCGTTCTCTGTTTCATCCTCCTCACCGGGAAGCAGTTCCGATACGATCCTTTGTATGGCCGGGAAAGCCTGCTCGTCCTTGACCAGGTACTCGTAAGCGCCCTCCCGGATGAACTGCAGGGCGGTCTGTATCTTTTCCTGTGATGAAAGTATGATCACGCACGTTTCAGGCGATATCGCGTTGATCTTATGCATCACTTTGAGCCCGTCCCATGCACCGGGGAACTCGCTATCGAGCCGGTAATCGAGAATGACCGTATGCGGTTTGCGGTCCAGGGCATGAATACAGGCTTCACCGGTGGCAAAGCGCTCCACGCTCATCCCGGGAAACCGCTCTTTGAGGTACTGTTCCAGCGCCTGGCTGAAGAGCGGGTCGTCATCCACGATAAAGATCACATATTTATTTTCCTGGTCCATGATGCCGGTGTTAAGGGCTGTTCAAAAACAAGTGACGTATGATCACTGCCGCGATCAGGAGCAGCGCGATGGAAAGCGCGGCCCTGGTCAGCGCGCGGTGTATCCTGAGCCTGCGTGCGAGCTGAATGCTGGATATGGCATTACGCAGCACATGGTGTATCTTGAGAAAAGTGTATTCGTTCTTAACCACGTAATCGTAGGCACCGTTCCTGACCATGTTCACAGCCAAATCCATTTTGTCCTGCGCAGAGAGCATGATCACCCGCGCCTGGCTGCCGGCCTTTCTGATCCGCTGCATCACTTCCATGCCGTTTAGCACGTAAGGGTCGCCATTAAGGCTGTAATCCAGCACCACGATATCCGGCTTTTCGTCCAGGTGTTTCAGGCATTCTTCGCCCGATGCGAACGAGGAGATATGCACGTTCTGCTTCAGTTTCTGCTGGAGGAAATGTTCCAGCGAATGAAGAAATGCCCTGTCGTCATCCACCAGAAACACCGAATAGCCTTGGCTCGTTTGCATTTTCATGGTTTTTATCCCTATACTCATATACGGCTGGCCGGCCGGATATTTGCCCGTTTTTCGTTCAATTGGCCTGACCGGCCGGCAGGCAAAATGTAATAAGGGGTGAGCTATGCTAAATATACGTTCAGCGTGTCGTGTAATAAATGATGTCGAACAGGATGAGCAGAAATATCAATGCACCCAGAATATAGTTCCACAATTCATAGGATTTGTTCTGGGCATTGGATTTTATTTGTTCGATCACATTCTTCAGTATGTTTTCAATACGCAGCAGTGCCGTTTCGCTCTTGACCACGTACTCATAGGCCCCGTTCTTAATGGATTCGGCCGCCACCTCCAGCTTGTCCTGCATTGAAAGCATCATCACTACCGTATCGGCCGATATGGCCTTGATCCGTTTTAGCACCTCCAGGCCGTTCATGGCGCTGGGCTTTTCCCCGTCCAGGTGATAGTCCAGAATGACCACGTCCGGCTTGTTTCGTGCATTGGCCAGGAAATCCTCTCCGGTGGTGAAAGAAAAAACCCTGATGTCGGATTTGAACATCTCCTGCAATTTATGCCGTAGAGATGACAGGAACATTTTATCATCGTCCACCACAAAGACCGTTATCGGTTCGTCACTCATCGTTTTTATCTCCTTTTGATTTACCATGGTCCGCCTCCTTAACATAAAGTTAAAGTATACAGGCATGCGGATTTCCCTTTTTCGGCAGACGCGGGAAAATCGTGCTTATAATGCGGCAAATAAAAGGCGGGGATCAGGCAAATTCCGACAGATCAGCCCGCAGCTCCTCCAGGGCTACAGAACATACCTGCCTGATCTTGTCGATCAGCGGGGGAACCTGGTCCAGGTTCTTTTCTTCAGCGGCAAAGTCTTCCAGGTCGTGTATGTCCTTTTCGATCTCTTTCAGGCCGATGAATATGATGGAAGGCTTGATCTTATGCGCGATGGCCCTCAGCGTTTTCCAATCCTTCTCGCGAACGCTTTTTTCCATCTTGGACAGCGCATCCGGGGTTTGCTCCAGGAACAGCGTGATCATTTCAGCGATGAACTTATTGCTGCCATTGGAAAGCTCGCGGAGATAGGTCAGGTCGGTATGGCGTCCTTTGGCTGTAGTGTTCTTTTCGTGTCCGTTCCCGCTTACCTGAACCGTACCCTTGCCTTTTACCACGGACACTATTTTCTCGTACAGTGCTTTCTGGTTAAACGGCTTGGAAATATACCCGTTCATGCCTGCGCGGAGGCATTTCTCCTCCTCGCTCGATATGGCATGTGCCGTCATGGCCATAATAGGCACATGGCATTTGGGCGGCTTCATAGCATGGCGGATGTGGCGCGTGGCCTCATACCCGTCCATTTCAGGTAGCTGGATATCCATCAGCACGATGTCGAAATCCTGCTGTTCCAGCTTCTGAATGGCTACCAGCCCGTTCTCGGCCACTTCCACGTTCCATTTCCAGTCGTTCAGCACCTTTTTAGCCAGCACCTGGTTCAGCACATTGTCTTCTACCAGGAGCACGTTCAGTCCCTCTATACGCTCCGTGTTCTCCTCCTTCACCACCGGGCGCTCTTTTCTCTCTTTCGCTTCCATGTTCTTCCTGAATTTTAGCCTGAATGTAAATGATGATCCGTTGCCGGGCTGGCTCGATACGGTGATGCTGCCGCCTTGCAGCTCGATCAGTTGCCTGACAATGGCCAGGCCCAGTCCCGTACCTCCGTATTTCCGCGTTGTTTCGCTTGAGGCCTGGGTAAAGGCGTCAAAGATCTTGTTCAATTTCTTCTCCGGGATACCGATGCCCGTATCTGACACCGTGAACTTCAGCCCAACGCTTCCGGGGTTGTCCTCTTCCAGGTCGACCGATATTTTCACTTCTCCCTTATCGGTAAACTTAATGGCATTACCGACCAGGTTCAGCAATATCTGGTTCAGGCGGGTTGGATCGCCCAGTAAATCGTCCTGGATGCGTTTATCGATCACTGCCGAAAGCTTGATATTTTTTTCGGTAGACTTGGGCAGCATGAGGTCGGTAAGGGTGTAGATGACCTGCGAGAGCTGGAAGGGGATCTCCTCAAGCACGATCTTGCCCGATTCGATCTTCGAAAAATCGAGGATATCGTTGATGATCACGAGCAGGTTTTCGCCCGATGTTTTAATGGCCTCGATGTACTGGCGCTGCTCCGGGCTGAGCGGGGTTTTGATCAGCAGCTCGGTAAAGCCCACTATGGCGTTCATCGGTGTGCGTATCTCGTGGCTCATGTTGGCCAGGAACTGCTCCTTGACCTTCATCGATTCCTCCAGCTCGCGTTTGGCCTTCATCAGCTCGTCCAGTGCCTTATTCCCCTTCATGAGCGAATGTTCAGCGATCTTGTTCGCGTTAAGAAGGTCTTCCTCGATGTGCTTTCGCAGGGTGATATCCGAGTCGATGGCGATGATGCGTTCTACTTCACCGTCCTTGCCCAGCACCGGGGTAAGCGTGGTGATGACCCAGTATTCCCTGCCATCCTTGGCGAAATTCTTGCTTTCATACGTAACAGCCGATTTCTCTTTGATCACCGTTTCATAGTGCCGCGTGGCAGACGACAGGCCGGTTTCCTCACCCTTGCGCAGCAGTTCGCCATGCGTATCTTTCACTTCGTTGAGCGTATAGCCGGTGAGTTTGGTGAAACCCTCGTTGACCCATTCAATACGGCCGTCACGGTCGGCAATAACAACCGAATTATACGATTGCGTGGCGGCCGCGGCCAGTTTTTCCAGCTCTTCTTCGCGTACCCGGTCGGTGACATCCTGCACCGTACCGAACATTTTAACCGCCTTACCCTCCTGGTTCACCGATACCTGCCCAATGGCGTGGATGTTACGGATGGAGCTGTCGGGGCGAACGATACGGTAATAGAAGTTAAACGGCTTGCAGGTGCGGAACGATTCCTCAATAACCTTTTTGGCCATGCCGCGATCGGCTATATGCACCGGGTGCAGCAGCTCTTCATAGGTCAGGCTCGCCTTCCTGGGCTGCATACCATAGATACGGTACAGCTCATCTGACCAGGTCACCGTATTCTTAACGATATCCCATTCCCAACTGCCGATGTGGGCGATCTGCTGGGCCGTAAGGAGCTGGGTTTTGCTTTCGCTCAGGCTGGCGTTCAGTTGGGCGATCTTTTCCTCGTGCTTTTTTCGTTCGGTGATGTCGCGGAAAGTGACGATCGAGCCAATGATCTTTTTTCCCTCGTCCTTGATCGGCATGCCGTTCATGCTGATGAAAATACCTTCAGGGAAATTCTGGTTGCGGATGAAAACCTCCATATCGGTGGTCTCTTCGCCCCTCAGGGCCCGTACGGTGGGAAACTTTTCTATCGAAAGGCGCGTGATCTTATCGCTCAGGAAGGAGCCGTATTTGTCGTTTCTTTTTTCCATAGCGCCCCCGTGCAGGCCCAATATCTTTTCTGCAAAGGCGTTGACCAGGATGAAGTTGTTCTTGTCATCGCTGATGACCAGGCCTTCAGCCATCTGGTCGATGATGGATTTCATGATGCGGGCCTGGTTGAGCAGGGATTTCTCGATCTGCTTTTGGCCCGTTATGTCGCGTATGATGGAGAAGATCTGCCTCCTGCCGTTCATTTCCGCCATGCGCAGGGAATAGGCGATGTGTATGACATGGCCCTCCTTATGACGTACGGAGGTCTCACCGTAATCGGAGAGGTCCTTGGGGTTGCTGAGCCGGTCGCGAAGCCGCTGCGTAAGCACTTCCCGCTGTTCGGGTATGACCAGGTCAAGAAAAGAAGGCAAAGCCATCAGTTCTTCCTTGCTATACCCGTATATATGGCACAGCGCATCATTAACGTAGATGAACCTCTCTCCTTCGGTGATGGCCACCCCTTCGCCCATTTCGCTTTGTGCGCGCAACAGGCTCTCGTAGAGCTGGGTTTGTTCGCGCAACGAATCTTCAGCCTTCTTGCGGGTGGTCATGTCATGGGCAATGATGAGCATGGCCTTGGCCCTGTCTTTGCCGGGAATACTGTTGGCTGAAATGAAAACGGGTATGCTTTTTTTGCCAGCGGCCTGGAGAGAGGTGATATAGCCTTCTACCTTTTCGCCAGCCTGTATGCGGTCCCACACATTGTTTTTGAAATTTTCGAAATCGGCTTTTGACGCGAAAAGGTCGGCCACCGAATGCTTTTCCAGCTCATCCTTCTGTATGCCCAATGCCTTTTCACCGGCCGGGTTGAGGAAGCGAAGCATGCCGTCAGGGCCAACGATCACCAGGATATCGGTTATCGTGTTGACGACCACCTGCGAAGCCACCTTGATGGAGACCCTGAACAGCTTGTACCTGGCCAGCGCGATGATGGCGCTGACCGAGAAAGCGGTCATGAACGTGGAGGCCAGCGGTACGGGAGGCTTGCCCATGGCCGGGAATATGACCTGGGTAACAATACCCTGCACGGTGGGCACAGCAAAACCGCATGCGATGAGCAGGGTCTGGTACTTTTTTTCAGGCAGCATGCGCATGTGATGGGCGTGAACGAAGAGCAGGGCCAGGATGAGCAGGGCCAGCGCAGCGACCCAGGCGGCCTCCGCCAGCATAAGCGCATTTTCTACCGGAAGCCAGTTCCAGCGCCCCGAGGGCCTGACATTCACTTCGTAGATGCCAGCGGCCAGAAGGGCCTCGAACAGGAAAGCGGGAAAGTAGATGAGAAAGAGTACAGGCAGCGAATCGGCCGTTTTGTTCTTGCCGGTAAAGAGCAGGGTAAAGTGCAGGCCAGCCGGGGCGATCAGCAGGGCTCCCAGCATCAGGAGGCGGGTCCAGGCGGCAGCGCTCTCAGCCGAGCCGCTCATGCGCACCAGGGCATCGCTGAGCTGCCAGACGGTAAGAGAAAGCACGAACAGCGCAAACGTGTACGATATCCTGTTGCGCGGAAGGAAAAAGAAGGCATAGGCCAGTATGCCCGCGTTCAACAGGGCGGGTATAAGCGCCAGAAGAACCTCGGCCGGGTGATCAAAGGTGAGATCGCTCAGTAAATTCCGCATGAAGGCCTGGGTTAGTCGGTTATCCTAATTCTGTACAAGTTATGAACTTCCCGTATAACCGAGAAGCGTATTCGTTGAATATGGACAATCAGGAACCATAGTCAGGAAAAGAGTCGGTGAAGCCGCCTTATCCGGAACCGAAAAAACGGGAGCTCAGAGCAGGTTCAGCCGTTTGATAAAATTATCCTTGTAGAGCGCCCCAACCGGTATCAGCTTGTTATTAATGCTGATGGTAGTGTCTTCTACCGAGGTGATGTTGTCGACCGCAGCGATATACGAACGATGCACGCGTACGAACTTGTCGGGCGGCAGCTTGCTCTCTATGGCTTTCAGCGTAAGGTGCAGTACGAACTTTTTGTTGGCGGTATTGATGGTGATATAATCGCCCAGGGCCTCTATCCACAGGATATCTTTAAGCATGACCTTGGTCAGCACCGACCCGTGCTTAATGAAAAAATAGTCTTTTTCCGTAGATGTGATCTTGTCTTTCGCGCTGTCATAAAACTCGCGGGCTTTATCCACGGCTTTGAGGAAGCGGGGAAGCAGCAGGGGTTTGATCAGGTAATCCACCACGTTGTACTCGAACGCGTCAAGGGCATACTCCTTGTGAGAGGTGGTCAGTATGATCAGGGGTCTCGTTTCCAGGCTCTTGATCAGCTCAATACCGCTCATTTCAGGCATTTCAATGTCCAGGAAGACCAGATCGATCTTGTTCTTTTTCAGGGTATCAATAGCTTCCGAAGCGCTCGCGCATACCTTGACCAGGTTCAGGTCTTCCACTTCTTCAACCAGGTGCCTGAGCGCGCTTCTCGAAATTTCATCATCATCAACAATGATACAGTTCATAAAGGAGAGGTTAGAGAGGTTATTACTTTTATACTGTTTTTTCTTAAAAAAGTTTCCTAAACGAGCAAACTAATTATTTGATAAACAGTCATTTACAA
>JBFLYZ010000022.1:0-52177 GCA_040756415.1 Bacteroidota bacterium | reverse complement strand
TGATCACCAGTTGCCATGTATCGCTGAAGCCAAACAGGTAGCCGGAGGCGAGCCACCCGATGACGATAAAGAAGGCGACAACAAAGGCCGATGTCGACCCGCTGAACCGGATCGCTTCCTGCGCGAGCCGCTCCGCCAGTGATGGTCTTTTCTTCATGTGTCAGTTACGGCCCTTGCTCATCTGCGTTTTTCTTTTCCTGAGCTGCCGCTTCAGGGCTTCTACCGCTTCGGAAGTGGCCTGCTCAAAGGTCTTTGACTTTCGACTGGCAAACAGGGCCTGGCCGGCCAGGCTCAGCCGTATCTCGCAAATCTTGTTATCCGTTGTTTCCGATCGTTCGGTCTTCAGGCAGATGTCGGCAGCGAGTATCCGCTCGTCCAGCCTTGATAACTTCTCCGTTTTTTTCAATACGAATGCTTTGAGGGTTTCGTCAGCTTTGAAATGCAGCGATTGAATGTCGATGTTCATGGTTATACTTTTTGTTTTCATATATAGTGGCGGATTGCCTCCTGCGCGGGGTTTTTCTGCCGGCCGGTTTTGCCGGACGCGTACGTTCAGAGAGGGTCCTCATTTTAAAGGCTTACTGGCTTTCTTCTGCTTGCGGAAATATTTCTTAAAGGGCCACGAATGCCTGAGGGCCTCAAGATCTTCATTCATGGTGATGGCGCTTTTATTGATGTTGCCCAGGCTTTGGTTCAGGGCATGCACGAATGAAGTGTCTTTCATCAACACCCCGATGGAGCCCTGGCCACTTTGCAGGTACCTGGCCAGATCAGACATATTCCCCGAAATCACCGCCACAGAATCGCTTATATGGTCGAATTTTACCACCACCTGCCTGAGCCGGTCCGATATCAGGGTATCGGTAATAAGCGCTCCCAGGCTTCCCTTTCCGTTACGGATATCATCCGAAATACCTTTCAGGTTGCCGGTCAGCACCGCGCTTTGTGCGCTCGCGATCTTAATGTTCACGATAGCGGCTTTCACGTTTTCGGCCACAACGGTATCCATGATCAGCGACCACAGGCTGTTCGTGCTGTTGATCCTGTCCGTAATGTTGCGCAAGTTGGACGTGATCACCTTCATGTTCTCGTTGGTCGCATTCAGCGTGCGTATCATCTCGTCCTGCTCGATCGGCCGCACGGTACCCAGTATATCTCCTTCCTCTACATAAGGAGCGCGCCCCGGCCCGGCATTGATATTGACCAGCTTGTTTCCCATCAGGCCATCCGTGCCGATAGAGGCGATGGCGTTCTTCCGGATGTATTTTCGCATATGCTCCTCGATGATCATGGTGACCATGACGGATGAATCGCTCACGATCTCTACCTTCGCCACGGTGCCTACATCTATGCCCGAAAAGCGCACGTTATTGCCCGACATCAGGCCGTTCACATTATAAAATTCAGCGCTGATACGAAAAGTGTTTCCGAAGAGGTTCTGCTTGTTCCCGATCAGGTAAAGCGCCAGGATGAGCAGGGCGGTTCCGCTGAGCACAAAGATGCCGAGGCGGATATTTTTGACCGTGTCTTTAGCCATCATGCAAAGAATTGTTTCACATTTTTATCGGCCGATGCCCGTAATTCATCGTAAGGGCCTTCCGCATAGCATCGGCCATCGATCAGCATGGCAATGCGGGCGGAGGTCATTCTCACGCAATTCATATCGTGAGAGATAATGAGCGAAGAGGTGTTATACTTGGCGTGTATGTCGTTTATGAGACCAATGATCTCCTTTCCCGTTATGGGGTCGAGGCCGGTGGTGGGCTCATCGTAAAGGATGATATCCGGTTTAAGGATCAGGGTGCGGGCCAGCGCTATTCTCTTTCTCATTCCTCCCGACAGCTCTGAAGGCATCATATCTATCGTGTGGGAAAGGCCTACGCTGTTCAGCGCTTCGCGGATCAGGGCATCTTCATCCATGTTGCCTTTTTCGATCCAGTGCCTGCGCAGCGGGAACTGCAGGTTTTCGCGGACGGTCATGGAATCATATAAGGCGTTGCTTTGAAAGAGGAAGCCCACTTTGGCGCGGATCCGGTCCAGCTCGGCATGGCTGAGGTCGGTAATCTCCTGTCCCAAAACGCGGATGGAGCCCGAGTCGGGCTCTATCAGGCCTATGATACATTTGATAAGAACGGATTTCCCGGAACCTGATTTGCCTAGAACGACAACATTCTCGCCCCGGTAAAGGTCAAGGTTGAAATCGCGCAGCACGTGGTTGCCGCCAAAGGCCTTGTTCAGGCCGCGTATGCGGATAACCGCTTCCCGGCTGTCGGCCGCCTTTGTTTCGTATGCAGGCTGCGCGAGCATCAGGTGAGTTGCAAAATGTCGGTTACCTGGACTACAATAAGGTCGATCACGAACACCAGCAGGGAAGAAATGACCACGGCCGAATTGGCTGAGCGGCCCACCCCCTCCGTGCCTTTAATAGAATAGAAACCCTTGTAGCACCCGATAATGCCGATGGCAAACCCGAAAAAGAAGGTTTTGAGGATAGAAGGTACGACATCGGCATACACCAGGGTATCGAATACCTGGTTCCAGTAGAGGTCCCAGCTCACTACACCCCGTATATTGGCCCCCAGGTAGGCCCCGTAAAGCGAGATCGCATCGGCCAGCACGGCCAGGATGGGTATGGTAAGCGTAGTAGCCAGCACGCGGGTCACCACCAGAAACTTAAAGGGGTTGGTTCCTGAGACTTCCATCGCATCGATCTGCTCGGTCACCTTCATGGAGCCCAGCTCCGCGCCTATGGAGGAGCCGATCTTTCCTGCGCAGATAAGCGCGGAAATTACGGGTGCGATTTCACGGACCAGCGAAACAGAGACCATTTTTGGCAGCCAGGCCTCTGCACCGAACTCGACCAACGTAGGCCTCGATTGAATGGTTATGACCAGTCCCATAATGAAGGCGGTTATACCTACAAGTGGTAACGAGCGGTAGCCGATGTAGAACGATTGCCGCAGGAATTCGGCAAATTCATAACGGGGCTGCAGGAGTTCCTTAAAAAAGCGACCCGCAAAGCGGGTTATATCGCCTGTTTCGTGAAGAAAAGACTTCCAGGAATAGACGGTGGAATTCATTCGGTAAAGGTGCAGCGCTGCAGGTGTAACGCGAATGAATTCCGTCAGTGAACGGCATGATAAGGATCAGTTTTTATCCGGAAAATACACCCGGCTCCTGCTCAGCGCGTGATAAAGATCTTTGTTGCAGAAGAGCCGGCAGGGTGGCTGATCGTGAGAAAATAGGCGCCTTCGGGTAAGCCGGCAAGGTGTAAAACACCCTCTCCGCCTTTCAAAGCAATCGTTCCTTTATAAACG
This sequence comes from Bacteroidota bacterium, assembly GCA_040756415.1. Classification (GTDB taxonomy): domain Bacteria; phylum Bacteroidota; class Bacteroidia; order JADZBD01; family JADZBD01; genus JBFLYZ01. The sequence goes on along the minus strand of JBFLYZ010000022.1, from coordinate 48,860 downwards.
GGTTTGCCCAATACATCCTGTATATGGAAATGAGCCTGGCCATTGACCATATCAGGCAATGCTATCGTGAAGAGGCCGGATGAAGGATTCGGATAAACTGCCGGACCATAGGCTAAAGGATACTCTGGCGCGGATGAAGGACCGGAAACAATATATTGCCCCATCATGCCGTCTTCCTCGTGGGTCAGCATATGGCAGTGGTACATATAGGGAACAGAATCGTTGACGAAATCTTCAAAACGCATGATGATCTTCACGGTTTCCTGGGCATATACCAGCACTACGTCTTTTCTGCCTGCTTCATTGGCAGGAGGAGGCAGTCCGTTCCGCTCGAAAATATAGAACTGCAGCCCATGCACATGAAAGGGGTGGGCTATTGCGGTGTTGTTCTGTATGGTCCATATCTCCGTATAGCCCAGGCTGGTGGTATGGTTGATCACATTCATGTCAAATAAGCTCCCGTTCAGCTCGAATGGTCCGTTCAGCATACCGTTCGGCCCCATGACCTGGGGAGCTATGGTAACGGGAAAGGTAAGATTGGCCGAAGTGCTGCTGTATGGTGTCACGCTGACCAGCGTAGCGGGAATTGAAGTAACAGGATTTGTTGTACTGTTGGTTACATCCAGCAGAACTATATTGAAATCCGATCCGTTAAGCAGATTGGCCGAGTAGCCCGGAATGCTTCCCATGCCCATGCTGGACGGGTTCAATGCCCCGTATATTCCATCGGGCAGCTCAGAGCCATAACTTACCAGGTAGACCTGCTGACCCTGCATTCCCGACAGGTTAACCAGGATCTCGGCCCGTTCGCCAGGCGCCAACCTTAGCCTTGACATGGGAACGGGCTGGTTGAGCAATCCTCCATCCGATCCGATCTGATAGAACACCTGGTTGTTTTGCAGGCCCAGATTGTACACCCGATCGGTAGACCCGTTAAGCAGCCTTAAACGAACCACCTGGGCCGGGACCTGGAGCAGGGGATCGAGGGTCCCGTTGACCAGTATGACACTGTCGGCAGCCGTCTCTACAATGAACTGCCTGCTGCCGTCAAATGCCCTCGATTGGATCACGAGCGGGAAGTCGTCAACAGCGTAGCGCCTCGGGAGGTTGAGCTGCGCTTCTGTGCTGTCGCGAATGATGATGAGCCCGGCAGCTCCTTTTGTTACGTGCTCGGCCGTTCGCATGTGCAGGTGCGGATGGTACCAGTAGGTGCCCGCAGCATCCATAACGGTAAAGGCGGGATTCCATGATGAAAGCGGCAGAATGGGAGTATGGGGTCCCCCGTCATCTTCAGGAGGAATATGCAGGCCATGCCAATGAAGCGTAGTGGAGTCCATGAGCTGGTTCTGAACGCTGAACAGGATGCTATCGCCTTTGTTCAGGAGAAGGGTGGGGCCAAGGTAAGCGGCATTTATACCGATCGTATTGGTCGGGAAGCCGGGATACCAGGTCCGCACGCTGTCGCGGATGGTCAGCGTAATGGAGTTGCCGCTGAGCGTATCCGGAATGGACAGCGGGTTCTGGGCTTTAAGCAGAAGGGTCGGTAAAAAGCAGGCAAGCAGAAGTATTTTTCTCATAAGGCTAACTCATCAGTATTTTTCTCTGGCGCTCTACATGATCGGCCATGACCTCGCGCATGATACCGCAGGCCTTACCTACCTTAGGCGAGGAAAGCGTATAAAAGCTGCTCCTGCTGTCCTTGCGGACGGTAAGGATCCCCCTTTCGACCATAATGGACAGGTGCTGAGATAAGCCTGACTTCAGGGCCCCGGTCCTTTCCAGCAATTCGGAAAAGCCCAGTTCACGGTCTTTCAGCAGGTGGATGATCTCCAGGCGCAGGGGATGCGCAAGCGCCTTGCACGCCTCGGCCTGCAATTCGAATATCTTTTTGTTCGGCATATTTGTTTAATAGTTCACAAATATATGAAATAATGAATCGATAAAAAAAGGTCACGCTTACCGTAACCCGGACGCCTTATCGCACGCAATGTCAATGCACGTGCTGCCCTTCCATAGGGCTGGTTCCCTGTTTAAGCATATACTCGCTGTTTAGCAAATAGGCCCCGGTCAGCACTACCGTATCATTGGGCGAAAGGCCTTCCTTTATCTCAGTATACCCATTGGATTCAGCTCCCGTTCTGACCATTCTGCTTTCAAACAGGTTATGTCCTGTTTTAAGCCAGACGGATGCGCCATTGCCGTCAAGCAGGATGGCGTCAGTTGGCAGGGATAGGGCCTCTTTCCTGTTTATCGGAACCGATACGTATGCCTGTATGCCTGGTGTCAGCTCGCGGCCCGGTGTCTTCAGTTCTATCCGGATAGTATTGATCTGCGATGAGGGGCTTAGCTCCGGGCTTACGAAAAGCACCTCGCCCGTATAGACCTTTCCCGGGAGAGAGGGGAACGTGACATAGGCCATTGAGCTAACCGCTATGGTTTTCAGATCGTCCAGATATGCCTGGGCCTCGATCCATACGGATGTCAGCTCGCTCAGATGGAATACATCGGCACCTGCCATAACATAGCTTCCCTCTTTCAGGTCAACGGAAGTTATGATCCCCGAAACAGGGCTTAAAATATCGACCGAGCCTGAAGAGTTTTTGTTTTTCTCAAGGTGCGCTATCTGTTCTGCGTTCAGCCCGAACAGTTCCAGTTTCTTTTTGGTGCTGGTGATGATGGTTTCAATGTCAATCCCCTGGCCGTTCAAGCCCGTCCTCTTTTCAATGGAGAGCATCAACTCATTTATCGCAATACCCAATTCCTCGCTGTAAATCCGGAAAAGCGGCTGGCCCTTTGAAACGAATTCGCCTGGATTTTTGAAATACAGCTTGTCTATTCTGCCCATTACCCTTGCGCTGACCGTATTGGCCAGGTTCTGGTTCATTGAAACCTGGGCGTTCAGCACAAGCTCATCCCCGAGCATTCTCGTTTGCGGCAGGCCGGTCGTTATACCTCCCAACTGTATTTGCAGGCCGGTCAGGTGCAGGCCCTGCGGGGAATGCCCCCCGGAGCTTTCCTTTTCCGTTCCTTCCTTTCTTTCCCCGCAGGCAAAGACCGCCAATGCGATGAGTATGAAAAATGAGTTCTTCATTCCTGCTCTTTCAGTTTTACAAAGCTTTCGCTGTCTATTAAAAGCTGGGCATTGGCCGCTATGCTGTCCGTGCCGTCAATTCCGCTGATGATGCTGATCCAGTCATCGGCCCGAAAACCCGCAGACACCTGTCTCGCCCTGAATAATCCTTCTTCCATGACAAAGACCGCTTTCTTTTGGCCGAGCGACAGTACGGCCGAAAAGGGAACATATAAGCCGGGGATACTATCCCCGTATATGTTTGCCGTTATGACGGTTCCTATTTTCAGGTTATTGCCGGGGTTTTTGAGATAACAACGAACGGTTACAGATTTCTGGTGCTGCCGGATCGCGGGCTCGATAAAGCCAACGCTTGTTTCTATCGTATCCATGCCAATGCGGATAACCGCTCTTTGATTGACCCGTACCAGGTTCTGGCTTTCAGGATCTATGTTAAGAAGGGCCCATACACTCCTGGTATCATAAACGGCAAAAATGATCTGTCCCTTTTGCACATACATTCCCTCTTTAACGGAAAGCTCGCCTGGGGCCGATGCGCCTTGCGACATCGTGCCCTGGACGACCGGGTTTACATCCGTTTCCGGTTCATGTACTTGGCCTGAATACGGACTGTACACGGATATGGAATAAAACGCCTTTTTCGTTCTTTTTACTTCCTCTACCTGATCGGTCGTAAGCCCGAGAAGTGCCAATTTCTTCTCTGCAGCGTTGATGATGATTGTATTTTCCGGGTCGTTGTTAAGCAGATAAATAAGGTTTTCCTGTTCGGTTACCAGCTCGGGGCTGTAGATGTCAAACAACTTTTGCCCTGCAACTACGCGTTGAAATCGCGACTTAACATATAGGTTCTCTATCCTGCCGTTGACCCGCGCAGAAACCGTATTCACTTTCCTCGTGTCGTATCCAATGACTCCAGATACGGCCAGTACAGCCGGGATCTTCATTTCGACCGGCCGGATCGCTTTTACCTGCGAGAGCACGTATTCGTTGGCGGGTTTAAGAAGAATGGATAGCGAGGTATCCGCTTCTCCTTCCCTGGGTTTTTCAACCAGGTCCATTCCGCAGATCGGGCATTGGCCCGGCCTGTCGCGAATGATCTGCGGGTGCATGGGGCAAGTATAAATCGGCTGCTGCTTGTGCCCCGGATGTCCTTCGTGCCCGGCATGCTCATTATCGCATCCTATGAGGAGTAGAAGGAAAAGCGAGACATATGTTTTTAACAGGCGCATGCTATTTAATTTCAAGTTCTTTTTCGTAGCTAATCTGCAATTGTAAAAGTTCGTTTAACAGGTCAAGACGGCTCAGTTGCACCAGCTTCAGGTTCTGCCAGGCGTCAAGCACCATATACAGCTCCTCTTTGCCTTGCTCGTAGGCGATAAGGGTAACCTGGTGATTTTTTTTCATGGAGGGCACAATGCTTTTGTCATAAAGCTCCAGTTGTTGTTTTTTACTTTTGATCTGTTCCTTATAACTGTGAAGGCTTCCGCCCGTATTGTTAAGCAGGGCCTGCTGCTGGTATTTTACCGCTTCGATCTCAAGGTCCAGTCCTTTGACGGATGATTTATACATTTTTGAGGACCATGGGGCTATGGGAATGGTCACCATGGCCATCAGGCTGAATTGCTGAGGCTGTGCCCCAAAGGCGATCATGTGATCGTATTTTAACCCGAAATCCGGCTTTAGCTTTGACCGTTCATAGTTCTGCCTGGCTGTAAGGAGATGAATGCCCTGGTCCAGGGCCTTGAGATCACTCCTGTTATTGTGGATCTGAGAGGTATCTACCGGCTGAAGGTCATAATCCTTAACGGCATATACCGTGTCTATGTCAAATAAGGTCTCTTTATCCCGGTTCATGAGGGTGTTCAGGGCGATTCTCTTTTGCCTGATCTCGTATTCAATCATCAGGCGCATATTTTTTATATCACCGAGCATGGCCTTTGCCTTGTAATAAGCCGTCAGCGGATCCATGCCGTAGGTGTACCGGATCTCTGCCGATTTAATAATATAGCTGAGCAGCTCTTCGCTTTCCTTCAGGACCGCCAGCTTCTTTTTCAATATCATCCATTCATAGTAGTTCATTTTGGCCATGCTGTACAGCTCGTTTCGCATGGCCTTGCTCATTTCCTGGTCAACGTTTGCCATGCTTTGCATGTAACGCGCGCTGGCACGAAGCTTTTGCGGGTGCGTGAACATTTGCTGGGCCGATATCATAAATGAGCCCATTCCGGGAGAGCCCGCCAGGAGATCTTCATTCCACATGCCTGCATTGTATGGCGTCATGAAGAATCCCGCGCCCAGTTGTGGCGGCTCATAGGCTTTAGCGCCCGTAGCATAGGCGGTGTAGGCGGTGATTTTCGAATCATACGCTTTCAGTTCAGGGTTGTTCTTCTCGATTATGCCGAGTATGCTGTCCAGCACAAGCGTCTGGCCCGCGGCAACACGTGTGCCGCACAGCGCAATTAGCGCGATCAATATTGTTTTCCTGACCATGTTTAAGGCCCGGGGTTTAAGGTTTCTGTCATCGCAATGATCCATTGGTTAATCTTCAAACGTTACAATCTTCAATGTGCCGTGTCTTTTCAGTTCGTGTTCCCTCACAAGAGCGAACAGCACCGGCAGCACTATGAGCACGAACAGGGTTGACGTGATCAGGCCGAATACAAAGGGGATTGCGATCGGCCTCATTACGTCACTCCCGGTCCCTGTTGCCAGAAGAACGGGAAGCAAACCGAAAATGTCCACCAGTACCGTCATGAGCTTTGGCCTTAAGCGTAATGCGGCTCCCTCGTAAACGGCATCTTCAACATCCTTATTCGTCAGCGCTCCGCCCGCGGTCTTCATCCGGAGTGATCTCTTGTGCAGCGAGTTATTCATATAGATCATCATTAAAACACCGGTTTCAACGGCCACACCGAACAAGGCGATAAACCCGACTGCCACGGCTACCGAGAAATTGACATCGAAAAAATGAAGCGAGTAGGCCCCGCCCACCAGCGCCACGGGGATACCGGTCAGCACGATCAATACCTCCCGGAGCGTGCGGAACGTAAAATACAGGATGAGCATAATGATCACCAGTACGATCGGTATGATTATCTTCAGGCGGTTTTGGGCCCGCACCTGGTTTTCATACTGGCCGCTCCATTCGAGAAAATAGCCATCCGGCAGCTTTTTTACCGCCTCTTCAAGTTTTTTTTTTGCGTCATTGACCGTGCTCCCCAGATCGCGGTCGCGAACATTGAAAAGAAGAGTTCCTCTTAACATGGCGTTTTCAGAATTGATCATCGGGGGGCCCTCCGTAATCCTGATATCCGCTACTGCCGAGAGAGGAACGGGCCCGTGGTCCATCGTTTGCATGTGCAGCCGGCCAAGCTTTTGGATCTGGTCCCTGAAATCCTGGGCGAAGCGAACATTGACGGTAAAGCGTTGGCGCCCCTCTATGGTAGTGGTAACGTTCATCCCGCCCAGCGCGGTTTCAATGAACATGTTCACATCATCGACCGATAAACCATACCTGCCTATCTCATCCTTTTTTATTTTCATCTCTATGTATTTTCCGCCTACAATGGGGTCCACATACAGGTCCTTTATTCCTTCCACACCGGCCAGCTCGTGTTTAAATCGCTGCGCGAGCTCATTGATCGTATCCAGGTTTTGACCGTAGATCTTTACGCCTACGTCTGTCCTGATGCCCGTTGAAAGCATATTGATCCGGTTGATGATGGGCTGGGTCCAGCCGTTCACTACGCCCGGTATCTGCAATCGTGCGTTCAGATCGTTAATGATGTCGTTCTTATCGAATCCCGCGCGCCATTCCGATCGCGGCTTGAGCAGAATGATCGTCTCTATCATGCTGATCGGTGCGTTGTCGGTAGCCGTGCTCGCCCGGCCGGCCTTGCCTAAAACCGCGCTTACCTCTGGCACCGATTTTATGAGCTTATCCTGTACCTGCATGATCCTTTTGATCTCGGAGTTTGAAACGTCAGGAAGGGTAACGGGCATAAAGAGCAGGGAGCCTTCGTCAAGGGGTGGCATGAACTCGGTTCCCAGGTTCAGCACAAGGGGAACGCTACCCAATACCAGCGCCAGGGCCAGGGCGATGACCGCTTTTTTCCGTTTTAAGCACCAGCGGATCACGGGCGTGTATATCCAGATAAAAAAGCGCGAAACAGGATGCTTGCTTTCAGGCCGTATTTTCCCCTTCAGAAGGATAGCCATCAATACGGGCACCAGGAAAATGGCCACGAATGCCGAACCGATCATAGCAAATGTTTTGGTCCACACCAGCGGAGAGAAAAGCTTATGCTCCTGGCCCGTCAGGAACAGGATAGGGCTGAACGAGACAAGGGTGATCAATATGGAGTTGAACACCGCCTTAGCTATCAGTTTCGATGACGCCTCGACCCTTTTTTCTCTTTCTTCCTCTGTAATCATTTCATTTTATTGATCCGTTTCACCCCCGATCGACTTCATGGTGTTCTCCACCATGACGATGCCTGCATCCACCAGGTCACCCACGGCCAATGCCACCCCTGCAAGCGACATGATATTGGATGTGACCCCGAACCAGTTCATCATAATAAAGGAGATCAGGACCGACATGGGAATGGTGATGATGACGACCAGAGCGCTTCTGACGTGCAGTAAGAAGATCATCAGGATGACGGAGACAACGATTATCTCCTCGATCACGGCACCTTTTAATGTTGCGATGGCGGCATCGATCAGGTCAGAGCGATCATAAGCCGCCCTGAGCCTGATCCCGGGAGGCAATCCCTTTTCAACATCAGCGATCTTTATCTTTACCCGTTCAATAACATCTTTGGCATTTTCGCCATAGCGCATGATTACAATGCCGCCCACTTTCTCGCCCTCGCCATTTTCTTCCACTATACCGAGGCGAAGGTCTCCTCCCATCTGAACGTAAGCCACGTCCTTCACCTGGACAGGAACAGAGTTGATTTCCTTGAGGGCGATCTTTTCAATTTCCTTTATATCCTTAATGTACCCGCTCCCTTTAATAATGTAACCAATACCCGACTGCTCGAATTTCCGCCCTCCCGCATCATTGTTGTTGGCCCTGACCTTTTCCGTCACGTTCATGAGGCTGAGGCCGTAGTAGCGGAGCTTCAGGGGGTCAACCACGATCTGGTACTGGCGCTGAAAGCCACCGAAGGAAGCCACCTCGCTGACCCCTTCCACAGCCTGCAGCCCGAATCGCACGTACCAGTCCTGCAAGGCTCTCAGTTCGCCCAGGTCATATCCGGGCGCATCGAGTATATACCAGTAAATATGGCCGAGCCCGGTCCCGTCCGGCCCGAGCGCGGGCGTTACATCTTCCGGCAGCAAGCGCTGGGCATAGTTCAATCGCTCGAGCACACGTGTCCTGGCCCAATAGATATCCGCATCATCCTCAAAGATCACGAACACAAAACTCATCCCGAACATGCTGTTGGCCCGGATTGTTTTGACTTTGGGTATGCCTTGCAGATTGCTCACGAGGGGATAGGTTATCTGATCCTCGATGACCTGGGGGTTGCGTCCCATCCATTCAGTAAAAACGATCACCTGGTTTTCCGACAGGTCAGGAATCGCATCAACGGGAGTGTTCTTAACAGCATATATTCCGTAAACAATAACCCCGGCCGCTATCAGCAAGACGATAACCCTGTTCTTGAGGGCCCAGGATATGGAGCTAGCGATCATTTCGACAATGCTTTTGCGATCAACCGGTTCAGGTCTATTTTGTTTGAGGCATGAGGTATGCTGTTACACGTAACTATATCCGATGCGCCTGCAGCTTTTAATTCTTCATATGCGGTTCCGGAGAATATACCGTGAACACCGATGCATACGGGCGCGGGCATTCCGGTTTTTTTCAGGCGGCTTACGGTTTCTATCATCGTATGGGCGGTGGATATAATATCATCAACCAATACGGGGGTGTGATCCCGGTATTTTTTCACTTGTGGCGCAGATATTCTTACACGGGTGTCGCCCAGCCTCTTTTTTTGTAAAACAATGTACGGTGATCCGGAGCCCCTTGCCACCTGCGAAACCCATTGTTCGCTTTCGCTGTCGGGCCCCACCACCAGCGCATGGGGCATATGATCGCGGATATAATCAGCGATAAGGGATGTGGCGTGGATCACCCTGCAGGGAATCGAATAGATTTCAGACAAGGAGCGCCTCCGGTGCAGGTGCGGATCGATGGTGATCAGCTCATCGCTGAAGGAGGAGAGAAGTCCGGCAAAGTACAGGCTGGTAACGGCCTCGCCCGGCTTGAAGCGTTTATCCTGGCGCATATAGGCCAGGTAGGGCGATACCAGTGTTATTTTTTTTGCGCCCATTTCCTTCATCGTTCTCGCGGTGAAGAGGAGCGGGAGCAGCTTTGCATCGGGCCTGTCGAGCGTGCATACCAGTATTACCTCTTTGCCCGAAACTGCATCAGCTATCCGGACATAGCTTTCCCCGTCCGGGAAAGCACGTACGATCAGTTTCCCCTGGCGGGCGCCTGGTTCCCGGCCTATGTATTGGGCCAGCGCTTCATTTCCGGGTAAGGCAAATACGATCCGTTTCATGGCTGGAGCAGGATTACTTCGTTGATCGATGCAGCGTATGTTCTGGCATATTCCAGTTCGCCCGTGGTATCGGCATAAATCGTATACAATACACCGCCCTTTCTGATCTTCTTCCCCAAAGGAGAGTGGAACAGAATGCCCGCCCCGGGGGACCTGGGGGCGCCAGCCAGCTTGGCTATGCGGGCCAGCTTCCTGTTATCGACCGATCTGACCGTACCGTCAGCGTTTGCCCGTACCTCATAATTGTACCTGGCCAGAACAGGTTCGGTGAATCCGCCCTGTGCCCTGCAGATGGACATGAACTTGTCAAGCGCTTTTCCGCTGTCAAGGATTCCGGCTGCTATATCCTTGCCGGTCCCTATGGAATATTTCCCGGAGAGCTCGAGCAGGATTCCGGCCAGGTGAATTGATTTTTCGCGGAGGTCGGCAGGAGCGCCCTGCTCGTTTCTCAGCACAGAAAGAACATCGAGCGCTTCCAGTGCAGGGCCTATGCCGCGGCCAACCGGCTGAGCCCCGTCCGTTATGGCGATCTCCACGTGCAGCCCCACTTCTTCAGCAACGGCCTTGAAAACATACTGCAGCTTCAGGGCCTCCTCTTGCGACCTGACCTTAGCCGTTTCACCCACCGGGATGTCGATCAGCACATGCGTGGATCCGGCAGCCGCCTTTTTCGACAGCACGGATGCCACCATCTGGCCGGCACTGTCTATATCGAGGGATTTTTCTATGGAGATCAGAATATCATCGGCAGGGCTTAGCTTCACCGCCCCGCCCCAGACCATACAGCCGTTTTCTTTTTCAACCACGCGCTTGATCTGCTCAATGCTGAGGCTGGCCTGCGTCATGGTTGCAACCGTGTCGGCCGTTCCTGCCGGTGAGGTGATGGCCCTTGAAGAGGTTTTCGGTATGTTCAGGCCGGCTGCAGCCACAATGCTCACGATGACAGGAGTCGTGCGGTTGCCGGGAAGCCCGCCTACCGAATGCTTGTCGAGCATGATACCGCTTCCCCAGGCAATTTTTTCACTGGCGCTGATCATGGCGCGGGTGAGCCCGATCACTTCGTGAACGGTGAGATTATCTCCTGAGCAGGCGGTGACGAAAGCGGCCAGTTCGATGTTGGAATAGTGCCCCGCCACCAGATCCTGAACGATCTCCCCAAAATCGGAATCGGTCAGTTCGCGGCCATATATTTTGGCGCGCACCTTGCTCAGCGAGCTGATGGGTTTCAGATGAAAAACGGTGATCTCATCGCCTTCCTTCACTGCCAGCCTCTCCATCGCCTCCACCGACAGCCCTGCCTCATTGTGCGCGATCAGCCCGGAATACACCACGTTGAGTGTTGCCACAATACTCCGGTCGCGGTGATGCACCACCACGCGTGTAAGCGCGGAGAAGCCCTCCGCGCGGCAGATGGGACATTCTACATGCATAAATATGATGTTCTCGCGATAGGTGCCAATGCCTACGGATCTTATCCTTAATGTATTTGCTTGAGCGTGGTTCATAAATAGAGCATGGAGTCAATCATTGATTATTCTCCATCTTTTTACTGCTTGTATAATAAGAACTGAAACAAAGCTGGCGGTCACTGAAATGATCCAGTCAGCCCGGCTCATTCCCTGGATTGACAGTACATTTCTTGCCGGTTCAACAGCGCACACCAGAAATATGATAAGCATGGAGGCGGACAAGGCTATCCATACATACCTGTTTTTGAAAACTTCGGAGGAAAAGAATGCTGACCGGCTGTCTGCCATATTGAACACATGCAGCAACTGGCAGAAAATAAGCGTGAAGAACAAGACATTGTTGCATAATTGCCGGTTTTCTGATTCGGAATGGTGATGCAGTTGGTGGCTGAGAAGAACAGCGCCCAGGCTGGTAAGACCGATCGCTGAAGCATAGAACACGATCATTTTCCAGTGCTTCTTATCGATAACAGGCTCGTTCACGTCTCTGGGCGCCCTTTTCATAATGTCGGCTCCTCCTCCTGACACACCAAGGGCAAGCGCGGGCAGCACATCGGTGACCAGGTTGATAAAGAGTATCTGGATGGGGAAAAGCTGGAAGTGAAGGTTGAATATCGCAGCAATGGCGATGACCAGGATCTCGCTCAGGTTGCAGGAGAGCAAAAAGATGGCGAATTTCCGGATGTTATCGAAAATAATACGCCCCTGCTTTACTGCCAGTACAATGGAGGTGAAGGAATCATCCTTCAGGACCATGTCGGCCACTTCCTGCGCCACCTGCGTGCCCCGTATGCCCATAGCCACTCCTATATCGGCTTTCTTGAGTGCGGGAGCATCGTTGATGCCATCGCCCGTCATGGCCACTACGTTCTTCTTTTCCTGAAGCACGCGCACAATGTCCAGCTTTTGCTTTGGCGATACGCGCGCGAAGATTGCCGTAGCGGCCCAGCGATCCTTATCGGCAGCCGTCAGTTGTCCGTATTCTTTCATCTCCTTTCCAACGATAACCCCGGTATTCTTATCGGCAATAGTGAGCTGAGCCGCGATGTTGATAGCGGTGGCCGGATGGTCGCCTGTGATCATGACGATGCGAATGCCTGCGTAGCGGCATTCGGTTATGGCGGGCCGCACCTCAACGCGGGGGGGATCGATCATGTTGATCAGGCCGAGAAAGACCAGGTTGGCGGGTAATTTCTCATGTCTGTCCGCATTTTTCCTGAAAGCTGCCGCCAGCACACGGAGGCCGGAAGCGGCCTGCTCTTCGGCCGTTTTCAGCCAATGATCTCTTTTTTCGGTATCGAGCCGGACCTCATCCTGCCCTTCGGCAATATGGCTGCAATAATTGATCAGCTCCTCAGCCGCCCCTTTGGCATAAACCGTGTTCCCATTCGCAGCCTTATGCAGCGTACACATGATTTTGGTCTCGGAAGAAAAAGGTTCTTCCGCGATCTTGGGGTTATCGGCCCTGAGGCGGTGAATATCTATTCCTTTCTGGGCCGCGTAACGCAACAGCGCCACTTCAAGCGGATCACCCAATCCTTTTTCCTCACCGCCCTGCGGGTTCAGCTCGGCTGTATTGCACATTACAGAGGCGATCAGGATGTTTTGAAGGGCTTTATCACCGGCTGGAATGATCCGCTCCACCGCAATCCGGTTCTCGGTCAGCGTACCCGTCTTGTCTGTACAGATCACGGTGGTTCCCCCCAGCGTTTCAACGGCTGAGAGTTTTTTGACGATCACATTCTGCCTGGCCATTCGGATCATTCCCTGCGCCAGCGCCATGGTGGCTACGATCGGCAGCCCTTCGGGAATGGCGGCTACGGCCAATGCCACAGCCGTTTGCAGCATCTCAACCAATTGCCGGCCGTACAACAGGCCAATGATAAAAATGACGGCTGCAAGCACTACCGTGATCCAGATCAGTTTTTTGGCGAACAGCTCCAGTTTTTTTTCCAGTGGTGTGGCTGTTTGCCGGGCCGCCCGCACCAGGCCGGCCACCTTGCCAAGCTCGGTGCTGCTGCCGGTGCCGGTCACGACCATGACAGCGTTTCCTTTGCTGATGTAGGCGCCTTTGTAAAGCATGTTCGACCGGTCGGCCAGCGCGGTTTCGGCCGGAAGCGCATCGGTTTGCTTTTCTACCGGCATGGATTCACCCGTAAGCGGTGATTCATCCGCCTGAAGCTGTGAAAGACGGATGATCCGGCCGTCAGCGGGGATCAGGTCGCCCGCCTCGGCAAAAACAAGATCACCCGGAACGATGCAATCCGAAGTAATTTCCGTCAGTTGGCCGTTTCGGATTACCCTGGCCGGCACGGTCGACAGTTGTTTCAATGTACGCATGGAGCGCTCGGCCTGAAACTCCATGTAAAACCCGATCAGGGAATTTATTATAAGTACGATCAGGATGGCAATCCCGTCTAACCACTCGTTGAACCAGAAGGAAAGTCCGGCTGCCGCAAGCAAAAGAAGTATGATGGGGCTTTTGAACTGTTCGAACAGGATCAGCAAGGCAAGGCGATCGGCCTTTTGCCCGATGCTGTTTTTCCCATAATGTTTCAGCCGTTCCGAGGCTTCATCGGTCGTCAGCCCATGATCCGCATCGGTGCCCAGCGCTGAAATAACCGCTTCAATGCCGGCCGAATGATGAGCAAAATGCGTGTCAGGGCCGGTCATCGCGTCTGTTTGTTTCGTGAACTCAGGAATTCGCAGAGCTGTATCCCCTCTTCCTGCACGATCCTGATCCTAGGCAGGCTTACCCCGGCCTTTAGCAGCACCTTCTGGTCGTGGCAGATATCCTTGCAGAGGACTATCTGGTTGCGAAGCAATGCCTGCTTTTCAGCCCGGGTAAGCGATATAAGACAGGTAACCGGGTAGAGACCCAGGGTGTCGATACGGCTCCTGAGGCTTTCACCGTCAGGATAATCCCAGCCGATAAGCTTCAGGCCTGCGCATTTGCCATACTGAATGGCGTCAGTGGTAAACCGGGTATTGGTCACCACCCAGCCCTGGTGAAATTTCTTGACATGGCCGGGCAGCTTGATCCAGGAGGCCTCTACGTCTTTGAACCTGGCCTGTATGTAAAGGGGCACCTTCACATCACAAACGGTTCCCGGCTGGTTGTGGAATTTGCATTCGACCATGAAATGATGCTCGGCCTTTTCCGCGATCACATCGATCTCGTGGTTGACACACTGGCCGCGCACCACTTCGCCTACTACCGTGCTGTAGCCCTGGTGGCTCAGGATCTCGCTGATGAACTTTTCAAATGGAAAGCCCGAGGGGCCCAGCTCCATAATAGCCCTTTTCAGGTGATACTTGGCGGCCAGGTTCCTGGATCGCTCCTTTAACAGGCCGAACGCGATGCGGTAAATTTTTTTTGTTGATATGCCCGGGTAAAGACGCGGCTTTAAGTCCGCGTTGATCCGCTCGGCTATTTCGGTGCTCGCTCCCGACCGCACCAGCGACCGCATCAGCTTTACTTCCGAAAAAGGGAGTAATTCCCCGGAAGCTTTGGTAATCAGGATATGTTTATTTTTCTTTTTCATTCCGCGAGCGGGCCCTCCCTTTTAAATAGGTGGCCAGGTATACCGAAAAAGAATTTTCCCGATTAAGGCCGTAGAAAACGCTCGAACCTTTTTTGGCATGGCTGAGAATGTGATGCATTTTCATAATGAGCAGGTGCCTCGAGGTTTCGGGCTGGGTAAGGCCCAGGTGCTTTTGGATCTCCCTTACCGTCATCCCCCGGTTTTCGCGCTCATTCAGGAGTCGCAGGATCCGGACTCTTACCGGGTGGGCCATTGCCTTCATTGACCCTGCGATGTCAGCTTCGTCCTTTATGGTTTCGGTATCCATGCAGCTATTTATATATGCAAATATTTGAATAGGCATATTCTGTGCCCCTGACCACGCTCAGTGCCGGGGCTGATGTTTATCAGGATGTGTGGGGGATTAATGAGCCAACCTGTGGAAGTTCTGGTACAGTTTATCCGCGTGATAAGGATCATCGGATGGCCTGACCGGCATCATACCGTTGCGGCAATTGATGCAGCACTTTTGTGCCCTGCATGATATCAATGCGAAGAGATTCAAATGGCCGTAATCGGAACAATCATATCTCCCGTGGTCGGAGAGTTTGCTGAAAAGCTGGCTCACCTGAGCCTGGTGAGGTATGCCAGCGAGGCAGCCGGGGAGATGGGCTTTGGCTCTGTGGAAGAGCTCCATCATTCCGTAAAGCGCGCCATGGAGATCTGCCTGTCGGCCGGCATATTGCTAAAGGGAAATTTCCAGCGCGTTTACAGTTGTTCGGATCAGGGTATTGTTTACGACTGGAAATTGTCCTTACTGGCCTATAAATTGGTTTGTCTTTGCGGTTACTCGTGTAATCCGCAGGTGGCCGCCTTAACGATTGAGCTGGTCAGGAAGCAACACATTTCTAAACTATAGGTTATACATGGAGAAGATATTTGAAGGTAAGACGGCTATTGTTACGGGCGGTAGCTTTGGAATAGGCCGGGCGGCAGCCATTGCTTTTGCCAGGCGCGGGGCCAGGGTGATGATAGCTGACTGGGTGGAGGATAACGAGACAATGGATCTTATACTGAAGAACGGGGGAGAAGCCGCATTCTTCAAATGCGACATATCGGAAGAGGTCAACGTCAGGCTCATGGTAGAGGCCACGCTTCGGAAGTTCGGGCGGCTCGATCTTGCTTTCAACAATGCGGGAATAGAAGGGCAAAGCGCTCCAACGCATGAATGTACGAACGAAAACTGGGAGCGAACGGTGAATGTGAACATGAAGGGGATATGGTTGTGTATGAAATACGAAATACCGCACATGCTGGGCCAGGGTAAGGGCGCCATCGTGAATAATGCGTCCATAGCCGGGCTTGTAGGGTTTCCGGGCCTTCCGGCCTATGTAGCTTCCAAGCACGGGGTGATCGGGCTGACCAGGAACGCGGCGCTGGAAAATGCGAAGAACGGTATACGGGTCAATGCCATTTGCCCCGGTGTGATCAGAACGCCTATGGTGGACCGGGTTACAGGTAAAAACAAGGAAGTGGAAAAGCGTTTCGAAGATATGGAGCCGGTGGGCAGGCTGGGCGAGCCTGAAGAGGTGGCCGAAGCCGTAATGTGGCTGTGCTCCGATTCGGCTTCGTTCGTTACCGGCCATGCCCTGGCAGTGGATGGCGGCTGGACCGCACAATAGCGAGGGATGAGCGCAACAGCCATTTCCATTTCTTTTCTGGGGGGCGCAGGCACGGTAACCGGCTCGAAGACGCTGATAGCATATGCGGGACGGAAGCTTATGGTCGATTGCGGATTGTTCCAGGGTTTGAAGGCCCTGCGTTTACTGAACCGCGAACCACTGTCTGTCGCTCCGGCCGCTATCGGAACGCTTATCGTTACACATGCCCACCTCGATCATATAGGCTATATCCCGCTGCTGGTCAAAAATGGTTTTGCGGGCCGCATATACGCCACCCGGCCCACATGTGAACTGGCAAGGGTGATCCTGAACGACAGCGCCAAACTGCAGGAAGAAGAAGCGTTTCTTGCCAACCGGTATGGTTATTCAAGACATGCCCCTGCGCAGCCGCTGTATACCGTAAAGGATGCCGAATTCGCTCTGAGTTTTTTCACGCCAGCGGAAGATGTGGTATGGAACAGGCTGGACGCAGACTGTTCATTCCGGTTTCTGAAAAACGGGCATATACTGGGCTCGGCATTTGTCGAGTTGATGGTAATGAACAAGAAGTTTGTCTTTTCCGGTGACCTGGGCAGGCCGATCTCGCTGCTCATGGAACCGCCTGCGAGAATCAAAGAAGCAGATTACCTTATACTCGAATCTACCTATGGCGACCGCGATCATAAGAGAGTTTCCACCGATACAGAACTGGCAGACATCGTTAACCTGGCGCTCAGAAAAAAAGGGAACCTGATCATTCCGACTTTCGCTGTCGAGAGGGCCCAGGAGATTATGTTCGTGCTGAATCGCCTCCGCGAGAAAAAAATGATCCCCGAAAGCCTTCCCGTTTATCTCGACAGCCCGATGGGGATTGACGTTACCCGGATCATGATGAAATATCCTCAATGGCACAAGCTGAGCGATGATTCGTGCCGCCAGGTTTTCAGCGGGGTAAGGATGGTAAGTGAGCTGCGCGACACGATGAACATTATTCGCGATAAATCTCCTAAGATCATCATTGCCGGAAGCGGGATGCTCTCGGGCGGCCGTGCCCTGGAATACCTTAAGGCGCACCTGGGAAACAGGCGCACAACCGTGTTGTTCGTGGGCTACCAGGCCGAGGGAACGCGCGGGAGGGCCTTGCTGCAGGGGGCAAAAGAAATAAAAATTCATGGGAGATATTACACCGTGAGGGCCGGGATAAAGGAATTATCGTACTTTTCCGGGCATGCCGACCGAACTGAAATACTGGAATGGCTCTCTTATTTCAAAGAGCGCCCCGGCCGGATATTTCTCAACCATGGCGAGCCGGCCAGTTCGGATGCCTTGCGAAAACTTATAGATGAAAAAAAGGGATGGGAGTGCCATATTCCCCTCCTGAACAGCCGCTTTGAACTATAATATTACCCTGATGGGCATCAGCGTCCGCAATGACGGGCGTCATTTGCGCTGATCGGGAGCAGTCATACTTTTGAAAGAAAAACACATGCCGCTTGATTTCGACAAACACGCGCAAAAAGGCAACAACTTCCTGATCCGGTTATCGGCCGAACTTCATGACAAGGGAAACAAGGCGCGGGCGGGGAAGGCGCTCCGGGCGGTGCTCAGGGCTCTGCGCGACCACCTTACGCTCGAGGAGAATTTCCAATTGCTGTCGCAGTTGCCGATGGCGCTGAAAGGCGTGTATGTTGACGGATGGGTCCCGGGCAGAAAGAAAGAACGCAGCCGCAAGAAGCTCGGTTTTATCATGGAGGTGGCACGCCATAAAACACCGGCAGCCCTGGGCTCGGCAGCGGAAATCAATGCTGCGGCCAGCGATATACAGGCGGTATTCAAAACACTGAGAAAATACGTTTCAGCGGGCGAATTCAACGATGTACGGGCGGTGCTTCCCCGCCAGTTGAAGGAGCTGCTGGAGTACGGGGTTGCGAAAGCGGTTACCGTGAGGCGGATCGGCAAAAAAAAGATCGACCTATGAAAGGGATTATCCTGGTGCCGGTCGATTTTTCCCTGAACTCGGTTCTGGCGCTTGATTACGCGGCAGCCCTTGCCCGTAAAAGCCGGTCGCCCATTCTTTTACTCCACGCTGTTTATGCCGGCCCGCTCAATGGACTCCTTACGCCAGCCGCAGCCAGGGAGGAATCAAGACGTAAGCTGAAAGAACTTGAGCAGCGGGCAAGAGAAGCAAAAGTAAAATGCGGAAGTGTATTGAAGACGGGTTTGGCGGTGAATGCAATACTTGAACGGGCCCGGAAAAAAGATATCGGGCTGATCATCATGGGAACAAAAGGGGCCAGCGGAATAAAAGGAGCGCTTTTGGGAAGTGTTACGGCCGCTGTTATCGGAAGGGCCTCTTGCCCTGTGATCGCTGTGCCCGAACGGTATATATTCAGGGATATCCGGCATATCGTTTACGCGAGCGATTACCGCAGCAGCGATACGGAGGCGCTGGCCGCTTTGTCGGATATGGCCGGCCTGATGGGCGCAGAGATCACGGTGATCCATGTGCCTGACGGAGAAACGGATGAATACATCGAAAAGCTTCACCTGGAGGATTTCGAAAAGGAGATCAGGGAAAAGGTAGGTAGCCGGCAGATATCGTTTCGCCTGAGGTATGGTCCGAATACCGGGAATGCGCTGGAAAAAACGATCAGGTACCGGCATCCTCAATTGTTGGCCATGTCTACCCGGCACAGGACCTTTTTAGAAAAACTGTTCCGCCCCAGCCTGGCCAGAAGCATATCGCTTCGCACACCCATACCACTCATGGTATTTCACCATAAAAAGGAATCTTTGGTATTCATCTGAAAACCGGGCTATGGGAAAAAAAATGAGAATAGTAGTGGCAACCGATTATTCGGAAGCCGCGCTGAATGCCGAACGTTACGCGGTGCAGTTTGCCATGAGCGTGAACGCTGAGCTGTACTTTCTGCACGTTTACGATATCCCGTTTGGCGCAACCCCCGCGGGGGCGGCAGAATACGGCCATACAGCGGGGGACTGGAGATCTTCGGAGCTGAAATGCCTGGAGCAGCACCGGAACGAACTGATAAAGACCATGGGAATCCGGCATTCGGAGCTGAAGGGCGAATGCGTGGTGCGCAAAGGTACTGTAGCCAGGCAAACTGCTGCCGGGGCAAAAAGCCTGGGGGCCGACCTGGTGATAGCCGGAACGCACGGCCAGACAGGCTACCGGGACGTGTTTTTCGGTACGCATGCCTGGGACATTATCAAGCGCTCACAGGTGCCGGTGCTGTCCATTGCCGAAGAATCGGTATTCAGCGGGATCAGCAAAATAGTATTTGCTGCCGAATATAGGGATGGAGAAATACCCGGTATCGCGTTCCTCGACAATTGGTCGAAGACCTTCGGCTCCTCCATAGATGTGGTACATGTAAGCAGTTATGCACAGTCAAAAAAATACGAGTCGGAGACCTTTCAGCGGTTCAGCCTGAAGATCCGGAATAGCGTTACCGATCCCAAGCTAAAGGTGCGCCTGATGAAGGATGAGGATGTGGTAGAGGGCTTGGATAAATATTGCCGCGATCACAAGGCGGACTGGCTGGCAATGTCGCACGAAGCCCCTTTCCCGTTCGACAGGATATTCTTCCCGAATAACAGCGTAACCCGGAAAATGAGCTTGCACACGCACATTCCCCTGCTGGCCATACCGGACTATTATAGCCCGGAAGTTTCTTTTTTCCTGAAATTACTGGAACCGGAACAAAATGCCTGAAAAAAAAGCGCTGCCTGAGCGCGACAGGGTAAAGACGCGCGCATTGCAAATAGTGCTTGCTGCGGGTATCCTGCTGATGGCAGTGAAGTTTGCGGCCTATTTCATTACCCATTCCGTAGCTGTTCTGTCGGATGCGCTCGAATCCATCATTAATGTGGCGGCCGGGGGTTTTGCCCTTTACAGCATTTATTATTCTTTGCGGCCGCGCGATCTCGATCATCCGTACGGTCATGGAAAGATCGAGAATCTTTCCGCGGGATTCGAGGGGGGGCTGATCCTCGTAGCCGGGCTTGGTATCATTGTTAAGGCCATTTATTCTTTCTTCTATCCTCCGGAGCTTGAAAAGCTGGATATGGGCCTGTTGCTGGCGGGTTTTGCCGGCTTGTGCAATTTTATCATGGGCGCCTACCTGGTGAGGAACGGTAAGAAATATCATTCCATGGTGTTGATCGCAGACGGGAAGCACCTCATCTCCGATACGGTGTCGAGCATTGGCCTGCTGGCGGGTCTTGCCCTGATATGGCTTACCGGTCTTTACTGGATAGATAATGTTGTTGCGCTGATCTTCGGAGGGGCCATCCTCTATACCGGGATCAAGTTGATCCGCGAGGCGGTTTCGGGTCTTCTTGATAAGGCAGATGTGGATCTGCTCCAGCGGCTTATTGAGGTGCTTAACAAACACCGAAGGGATGCATGGATCGACATACACAACCTGCGCGTGATCAAATACGGATCCGGCCTTCACGTAGATGCGCACCTGACCCTTCCCTGGTACTTTTCGCTGGAGCAGGCACACCGGGAGATCAATATGATGGAAAGGCTGGTAAGGACGGAGCTGGGTGACGAAATCGAGTTCTTCATTCATGCCGATCCCTGCCCGCCCGCATCCTGCCCGCTATGCCTTGTAGCCGGCTGCGCCCACAGAAAGCATGATTTTGTGAAAAAGATAGAGTGGGAGCTGCAAAACCTTTTACCCGACACTAAGCACAGGCTGGGCTGAACGCGCTCCCGGCCTGCGCTGATACCGGTCATCGATCGAAGTGATGCCGGTCATGGGCGCACGCTGGCCCGCTTTGTACATTTGCTCAGTTGTTGGGGTTAACCCCGTAAGGTCAGCCATAAGAACAATACCAGCCCCGTAAGGCTGGTTTTTAAATTCAGGCGTACACATGCGATTGAAGCGTATCTTTGGCGTAAACAAAAAAAGGTTCGTTCCGTGGTGGAGGTCATTCTTTATGTAGCCGACCAGGCCAGGAGCCGGGATTTCTACACGGCCGTTCTGCGGAAAGCTCCGGTGCTTGACGTTCCCGGCATGACCGAATTCGAGCTGGCCGAAAACCTGAAGCTGGGCCTGATGCCCGAAAAGGGTATCGCGCGCATACTGTGCCCTTTCACACCGCACCCGGAGAAGGGGAATGGCATCCCTCGTTGCGAATTGTATTTAATGGATGCCGACCCAGCGGCCTCGCTGAAAAGGGCAGTGGATGCAGGAGCCAGGCCGGTCAGCGCTGCCGTACCCCGCGACTGGGGCCATACGGTGGCCTATTGTGCCGACCCTGACGGGCATATCATTGCATTTGCCTGCTGACTTGTTAACAAATGTTAAATAATGCAGCGTTCCGGCCGACTTATGTATTATTGCAAAAAACCTAATATGAAAGCTCTTTACTCTTTATCGCTGGTAGCCCTGTCGTTGTGCTCCTTTGCGCAACTTTCAGAAAAGAACTACAAGGTGTATTCCACCAAGCTCCAGAAGGAGGTAACCCTGAATGACATCACCGAGGACATGAAGAATTATGACGTGCTGTTCTTCGGGGAAGAACATAACGATAGCGTTACGCATTACCTCGAAAAAACGCTTTTCGAATTGCTTTATGCCAAATACTCCAATACCATAACGCTTTCGCTCGAAATGTTCGATCGCGATGTGCAGGGCGTAATGGATGAATACCTTTCAGGGGTAATACGCGAAAAGGATTTTAAAAAGGACGCCCGGGTTTGGAGCAATTACCGCGATTACCGCCCCATGATAGAATTTGCCAAAGAAAAAAAGCTGCACGTGATCTGCGCTAATTCACCGAGCCGCTATACCAACCTGGCCGGCAGAAAAGGACTGAAAGCGCTCATGGGCCTTCCCGAGGGATCGAAAAAGTATTTCGCGCCACTCCCCTATGATACGGCAAGCGGGGAATATTACAAGAAGCTTATGGAAATGTCGGGACACATGCCCGTAACGGCCAAAAAAGACAGCCTGAAGAAAGACAGTGTACCGAAGATGCCTCCCATGATGGGATCCTTCAACCTGATCATGGCGCAATCGCTCTGGGACGCTACCATGGCCTATTCCATATCCGAGTACCTCAAAACCCATAAGGACAAGAAGGTAATGCAGGTTAACGGGAAATTCCATTCCGACCAGGGCTTTGCCATCGTCACACAGCTTAAAAAGTACTCGCCCAAGACCCGGGTGCTGATCATTTCCACGGCCACGGACGATAGCTTCCCGAATATAGACTGGAGCAAATACAAGGCGAACGGGGATTACGTCATTATTACCGATCCGCAGGTTCCCCGCACGTTTAAGAATTAAGCGTGTGCGCGATTATCCCCGGGCTGATTTTTCTCAGGCATCAACATGACAATTGTCATATCGGGCCGATGAGGACAGGCCTACTTTTGGTTCAGGTATTGACCAAAAGCTGTAATTATGGTAACTTCACATGTAAAGCCTCCCGTTATGACGAAAAAGATCCTACTGATAGAAGACAATAAGGATATGCGGGAGAATACCGCTGAAATACTTGAACTGTCTAACTATCAGGTATTTACTGCTAAAAACGGGAAAGAGGGTGTGGAGTTGGCGCAAAAGAACCGGCCCGACCTTATCATCTGCGACATCATGATGCCCGTACTTGACGGTTATGGAGTGCTGCACCTGCTTTCGAAGAACAGCGAAACGGCCAATATCCCGTTCATATTCCTTACAGCCAAAGCCGAACGCAGCGATCTGCGCAAGGGTATGGAAATGGGTGCCGATGATTACCTCACCAAGCCCTTCGATGATATAGAGCTGCTGAACGCGATAGAAAGCCGCCTGAAAAAAGCGGAGGCCATGAAAAGGGAGTTTTCGCGGGATATGGACGGGCTCAATGAATTTATTGCCAGCGCTAAAGGAATAGAGGATCTGAAGAAATTATCGCAGGAACGGAATATCAGGCTGTACAGGAAAAAAGAGAATATTTATAACGAGGATGGTTATCCCAAAGGGATATTCTTCGTGGTAAAAGGCAAGGTGAAGACAGCCCGTGCGCATGAACAGGGTAAGGAGCTGATCACGGGCCTGTATAAAGAGGGGGATTTTTTCGGATACCTGGCCCTGCTGGAAGAAGGACAATACAAGGATACGGCCACTGCGCTGGAAGACGCGGAAATATGCCTGATCCCCAAGGAGGATTTCTTTGACCTGGTATATAAGAACGCGGAGGTATCGCGCAAATTCATCAAAATGCTGTCTGATAACCTGCAGGAGCGGGAAGACCAGCTCCTCAGGCTGGCGTATAATTCGGTCAGAAAACGTGTGGCGGAGGCGCTGGTCACTCTGGCGAACCGATATAAAAAGGATGGCGAGACGCAATTCAGCATGAATATATCGCGCGAAGACCTGGCCAACCTGGCCGGCACGGCCACCGAAACCACTATCCGCACGCTCAGCGATTTCAAGGACGAAGGTCTTGTGGATGTGAAAGGCGGCACGATCGCGCTGGTCAATTACGACAAGCTCGCCAAAATGCGGAACTGACCTTCTGTTCCGCTCATCCCGGCTGGCCCGGGTTATTGCTAATGCATATCATTGGAGGGCATGACACCGGTCATGAATAAAACCCGGCCGCGGGTTCACTTTTGCCTGTACGATAATGCATCGCTTAACGCCCATGAGGCAATATATAAAAATAGCCGTGTCGGCCACACTAACGCTGGCGGCCTGTTCGGGAACCGAGATCGTTTCGGATCACGACAAATATGCGGATTTCAGCGCTTACCGTACTTTTTCCGTATGCCTGAGCGACCCTGAACCCGGAAATGAGCATGCCGAATATGACAACGCTGCCAACCGTGCTTTGGTGAAACAGGCCGTAGAATCTGAAATGTCGGGCTGGTACACACAAAACGATTCGGTTCCTGATCTGATGGCGGGTTTCCGGATCATTATAAAGGATAAGAAGCTCACGTATATGAACTGCCGGGATGGGGATAATTACAGCACCTGGCCGGAGTGCCGCCTGGAAACACATAAATATACTGAAGGTACGCTGGTGATCTACGTTACGGATACCCGTAAAGGCCAGGTTATCTGGCAGGCTTCCGCTACGGGAGCTTTGGCCGACTCACCTGGCGGTGATGAAAAGCTGATACGAAGAACGGTCAGCGCCCTGTTTGATGAATTTCCATTCCACCCTAAATAAATAAACACATATGTCCAATAACGCAAATAATAACGGCAGTAAGCTGAAAAAGAAGCTGGGACTGCGCCTGCGCTTCCTCCGCAAAAGCATAAGCCTGACCCAGGAGGAGCTTAGCTTCCGCAGCAATCTCGATCGCAGCTACATCGCCTCTATCGAGCAGGGGAGACGGAATGTAAGCCTGGTCAACCTTCACAAGATCGCGGTGGTGTTCAGTATGACGCTTTCAGAGTTCCTGGAGGGAGTGAACGGGAACCATAATAACCGGAAATAGCAGCGCAATAAACGGCTTACTGGCGCTGCAGCCAGGCAAGAGCGGCAGCCTCGTTATCAAACACCCTGACCTTCGAGCCGGTGCGATTGAATTTAATGAAAAAATTAGCGATCAGGCTCTGTGCCATCGAACTGACTACAATGGCTTTGGCCTTGCGGTTCTCACCTACCTCCTTGCGGGATGAAAATTCCCTGGCCTCCTTGGCAATGGTGGTATATTTTCCCGATATAAGCAATACACTGTGAGCGTTATTGCCCACCAGCTCGCGCTTAAGCCGGTTGAGCTCTTTTACGTCACCTAATTCCAGGTGCGCTTCGTCAAAAATCCGCATATACACGATATCGGGCGCCAGCAGCCGTATTTCTGCCTTTTCAGTCTTCGCACTTCTCATATCAATACAGCAAAAGTAAATGTATTTTTCAGCTTTTATGTTGCCTTAAGTCCACAATGGGCCTGGCGCTGTCGAACTGATAACCATCAGGCGCTAAAGTGAGTCGGGTCATCGACATTCCTGTGCGTGAGCGGTTTCTTTGTGCCGGATAAAATCAGAATCATGCATACAATGAGAAAAGCAATCAGCGCAGCCTGCATTACCGTGATGGCTACCTTCCTGCATGTCGCGGGGCAGATACCGACATGCGATCCTAATGTTCCGTATTATCAGGTCAACCTGACCGGCCAGCCGGCCGGTTCATGGGTATCGCCCGGGCATGCCCGCAACGGCAATTGCTGCGGCACCCAATCGCCCGATCGCTGCACCTCCTTCGAGGTCCTGCTTGACTCGCAGGCGGCTATGGTCAGCTTTACGATCGAGTCGGGAGCCATCCCTACCGGGTCTATGTTTTACCAGATCGGTTGCGGTCCCCAGGTACCGGTAGGGCAGCCGATC
Organism: Bacteroidota bacterium; assembly: GCA_040756415.1. Taxonomy (GTDB): domain Bacteria; phylum Bacteroidota; class Bacteroidia; order JADZBD01; family JADZBD01; genus JBFLYZ01. The sequence goes on along the minus strand of JBFLYZ010000022.1, from coordinate 23,175 downwards.
TGCGTGACCGGCCCCGGCCCGCATCATATTACATTCTGTAAACCGGGAAACAACCAGAACACATACCGCATCACTTCGATACCGCGCCCGATCTTTCCGACCGATGATTCTGTTCGCATCGGCTGCAGCCAGAACATTACGGTTTTAGGAATCGACACCGGTTCCATCAGTTGGACATCGGTCTATCCCGGCCCGACCGGCCAGTACAACTCTTACCTGAGCTGCACGACCAATTGCACCAATCCCGTGTTCACCCCGCTGACCGGGGCTCCGCCTTACATCGATTATAAAATATGCGGACTGCCGACCGCTGATGAGTGCGGTTTTGTTTATGTGTGCGATACGATCAGGATCTATACTGTCGCCCCATTGGCGGGGACCGTAAATCCCAGCCCGGCACAGTTCTGCGCTGGCGGACCTGGCGTGCTGCTTACTGCAAATGCAAGCGGTGGTGACGGAAACTACCTTTTCACATGGAGGGACCAGTCGAATGTGATCGTGGGAACGGGCACCAGCTACCTGGCTTCGGCTGCCGGAATATTTACCGTAGAGATACAGGACGGCCTTAGCCTGGCCAATACCTGCCCGCCTTTTCTCCTCAGCGTTCCGGTAGCCGTTACCCTGCCCCCCGTGGTGAACGCAGGCCCGGATCAAACCCTCTGCGCCTCTTCTCCGCTGGCATATCTTTCAGGAGCCGTTCAATATGCTACAGGCGGTATCTGGAGCGGAGGCGCAGGTACCTTCAGCCCTTCTGCCACCAGCCTGCTCACCTCCTATTTGCCAACGCCTTCCGAGATCTTATCCGGCAGCGTTACGCTTATACTTATTTCGACCGGTGCAGGTGGCGGATGCGTTAACACGACCGATACCATTCGGATCAATTATCCGCCACTTCTCAATGTAAGCCTGGCGCAGCAAGTCATGCCCTGCCATAACAGCACGACAAGCGTTCCTGCCGTGGTAAGTGGGGGCGTGTACCCGTACAGCTATCAATGGAACAACGGGTCTACGGCCTCTTCTGTTTCGGGCGGACAGGGTAATTATTGTGTTACGGTAACCGATATGATAGGCTGCACCGCAACAGCATGCGTGAATATTACAGCGCCAGCCGCGCTGAACATCGTGCTGACCAGCACCAATGTCAGTGTGCCTTCAGGGAATGACGGTACGGCCGCTGCCAGCGTGTCGGGCGGCACTTCGCCCTATTCCTATTCCTGGTCGAACGGGCAAACATCGGCTACGGCTACAGGATTGTCGTACGGCATATATTCTGTGACTGTGAGCGATGCCAATGGCTGCACGATCGGTTCAAGCGCTGTAGTGAATGAACCGTTCTGCTCATCATTCCAGGTGAACACCGTTACTACCGCACTTCCGTGCCATAACAGCACTTCTGCAACGGCCACGGCCCTGCCCAACGGAGGATCCGCGCCCTACAGCTATCAGTGGAACGATTCGCAGAATCAAAACACGCAATCCGCTACCGGCTTAGGTGCGGGAACCTACCTGGTCATTGTAACCGATGCCAATGGCTGTATGGATGCGGCATCGGCCGTTATCCTGCAGCCATCACCGCTTGTCAATAATATGAATCACACCAATGCGACCACGGTGGGCGGTAACGAGGGAACGGCTTCTGCCAATCCTGCGGGAGGAACACCTGCTTATGCCTACTCGTGGAGCACGGGCTCCACCGCCTCGTCTGTCACCGGGCTTGGTTCGGGTACCTACTATGTAACCATAACCGATGCCAATGGGTGCACAACAACCGACAGTGTTTTTATCTCGCAGCCCCCGTGCAATAATCTTGCCCTTGGCCTCTATATCACACCCGTAAGCTGCTTTGGCGGCAGCAATGGCAGCGCAACGGCCCTTGTGCAGTTCGGCACTCCTCCTTATTCCTATTCCTGGAGCAATGGAGCTACCACATCCGCTATATCCGGTGTGCAGGCGGGTGCTTACGCGGTAACCGTTACTGATGCGGTTGGCTGCTCACAATATCAGTCCATAAGCATTGTTCAGCCAGCGGCTTTGAGCCTGGTTCTTTCTCCGACCAATGCGACATGCGCTTCGTTGGCGAACGGCACCATCGAGCTCACGGTCAACGGGGGCACATTCCCCTATTCATACAGTTGGTCCAATAGCGTAACCGTTGAGGACCTGAATTACCTGAATGTGGGAAGCTATGCTGTCGTGGTCACCGATTATAACGGCTGTACGGGTACCGCTTCCACCTCGGTTTCCCAGCCTGCTCCATTGTCGATCACATACAGCAAGCAGGATGTCACCTGCTACGGAGGGACTGACGGAAACATTGATGTGACGGTATCCGGTGGCATTATGCCTTATGCCTATCAGTGGAGCAACGGGGCAAGCACCCAGGATATTTCTGGTCTGCCGGCCGGGCAATATCTTCTGACGGTAGCCGATGCCAATGGATGCAACAATGCAACAGGCCCGCTGAGCGTGCTCATCGATGAACCGGAGCAGGTTATTGCAGTGCTGGCTCAGATGAACTGCCCCGTGCCCAATTCCGGCCTGAGCTATGCCCTTGTGGCTGTGACGGGAGGAAACGGAGGGCCCTACCAGGTATCGTTTGACGGTGGCAACTCATTCGGCACCCCGGGCGATTATGATATGTACCTGCCGGTCGACAGCACATATATTATTCTTGCGAGCGATAGCAACGGATGTTTGTCGCCCGCTGATACGATCGTGGTGAATCCGGAGGTAACCGCGGCTAGCATATCGTTTGCCACCTGTTTCGCTTCAGGCACTTCGCTTACCCCCGTAACGCTCGTGCCGGCCGGTGGCAGCGGTGGGCCGTACCAGGTTTCATTCGACAATGGGAATAATTATAATCCGCCCGGCATGTACACCCAGAATCTGCCTATCGACAGCACCTACGTCATAATTATACGCGATTCTTCAGGCTGTGTATCGGCCGCGTATACCGTAACCATACCCGATTCGCTGGATGCGATGCTTACGCTTTCCGCGTATGCTGGCGGGTATAATGTAAGCTGCAACGGCTCGGGTGACGGCAGTCTGGATCTTTGGATAACTGGCGGCACGGGCCCGTATACCTATTTATGGAGCAATGGAGCAACCACGCAGGATGTAAGCGGCCTGGCGGCCGGAAATTACTCCGTTATTGCCACTGATTCCAATGGCTGCTCAAAGATCCTGTCCGCTAGCCTGGCTGAGCCCGCTGCCCTCGCGGCAGTGGTGACCCCGGCAGCCGATACGGTGTGTTCGGGAACCGCGGTAACGCTCTCAGTATCGGTTTCCGGAGGCACAGGCCCTTATTCATATAGCTGGTTGCCTTCCGGCAGCGGCACTGCCGTTACGGTTACGCCTGTTATTACCACCACCTATGCGGTTGCCGTAACGGATGCCAACGGCTGCCTGATAAGCGTACCGGCTGTTGTTACGGTCAATTCGCTTCCCGCGGCTACATTCGCCTCTTCTCAGCCAACCGGGTGCGGATCGGTATGTGTCGTTTTTTCCAATACCACTCCTGCCAGTGTAAGCTGTCTCTGGACGATAGGGGAAAACCTGTATACCAATTGCAGCCTGTCGCTTTGTTTCGACCAGCCGGGAGCATATGATGTTTCGCTTACTGTTACTGACAGCAACGGCTGTACGGGCACTATTATCAGCCCGGCATGGGTTACGGTCTACCCGCTTCCGTCTGCCGCGTTCGGCATGGATACCGATAGCACTGTCCTCTCTGCGGCTACGATCTGTTTTACCGACCTGTCGGCCGGAGCGCTCATGTGGAGCTGGACGTTTGAAGACACGCCAACAGGCGGGTCTGCGCAGCCGAATCCATGCTACACGTTTCAGGATACCGGCCTGCACCTGGTCCAGCTAATTGTAACGAACGCTTACGGCTGTTCAGATACAACCTGGCAATACCTCTTTATTGGCCTTGACCCGGAGCAGCCGGTGCTGGTTGAGCTGGCTATGCCGAACGGCTACTCTCCTAACCAGGACGGTTACAATGATTATTTCATCGTCAAGGGCCTGGACCGTTACCCGGCCAACAGCCTGGTGGTTTACAACAGGTGGGGGAATATAGTCTACTTCATGAACAATTATGATAATCAGTGGAAGGGCCAGAACAGCCGTGGAGAAGAATTACCGGATGGAACCTACTTCGTGATACTTTCTATCGCAAACAGCGACATCGAGCTTAGCGGATTTGTAGATATAAGAAGATAAAAAACCGAACCCATGAAAATCAATCTAAGAATAGCCATCCTGTCGGCACTTTTTAGTGCCGGCATCCAGGGCCGGGCCCAGCAGGAGGTCATGATCAGCCAGTATATGTTCAATCCCGTGTTCATCAACCCGGCAGCCGCTGGCGCGCACCCTTACCATACCGCTTCGCTGTTATACCGGAAACAGTGGCTCAACTTCAGCGGGGCGCCCGTATCCCAGGTATTTACCATCGATGGCAAACTGGAAAAGCACAAAACAGGTCTGGGCCTCACCCTGATCAACGACCGCATTGGCGTGAGCGACCGAACCGAAGTGTATGGGAACTATTCCTATCACCTGAAAGCCGGTGATAAGGCAACGCTGGCTATGGGCCTGAGCGCGGGTATAGCCTGGTACAAGGCCGGTCTTACCGGGTTGACGGTATGGGATAGTGGCGACCATGTGTTTGCATCTGATATACAGGGCAGGGTCATACCCAATATCGGGAGCGGTGTTTATTTCTTCACTGAACGGTTCTATTGCGGTTTTTCCGTACCCAACCTGGTTCAATATAAACCCGGCACTTTTCTGTCGGCCGAAATGAATAACGCACCTCAGTGGGTAAGGCACTATTATATGCAATCGGGCTATTCCTATACGGTGAGCGATAACCTGACAGTCAAACCTTCGTTCCTGCTTAAATATGTACCGGCTGCGCCAGTTCAGGCTGATCTCAATGTGAATGTTACGCTAAAAAAACTGGTAACTGTAGGAGTGTTGTTCCGGACCGGTGATAGCTTTGCCGGCATCCTGGAGCTGAACCTGATGAAGAACCTGCGGCTGGGATACGCCTACGATTACAGTTTTACGGATATCAGGAAGTACAGCGCTGGCTCACATGAGATCAGGCTTGCGTATGATTTCGGCAAGCAGGCCCGCAACAGCACGTCTCCCAGTTTCATCAGGTAGATGCAATAAACGGCTAACTTTTTCAGCCAGCGCACCAAGATGTAATGCCCCTCCCCCCGCGAACCTCCCGGACACCGGTCGCACTAAACAATAAATATCCGGGGAGCACATGATATTGATCATGTGCGCTCTTGCCCGGGGTGCCGAAATTTAAAAGTTATATCCTAAAAATAAGTACATTCATGCTCCCGAATCAGCCGGATAAAGAGGAAATGGATACCAAAGAAGGCCTTGATGCATTGTTCCGTTATGCTTCTGAAGGCATATTGGTGGCCAACAGTAAGGGAGAGATCATACGTATCAATCCGGCCGCAGAAAGGATGTTCGGCTATTCCGCAGGCGAGCTGCTCGGGAAAAAGGTAGAGGTTCTTATTCCCCAGCGCGCGGCCGAGAAGCATGTAAAAGAAAGGGCGGGATTCAATAAAAACCCTCATGCCCGCAGAATGGGAATAGGGATGAACCTGGCCGGGAGGAAAAAAGACAATTCAGAGTTTCCCGTAGAGGTAAGCCTGAGCCCCTTCAGGCAGGATGGCGAGCTGTTTGTCATCGCCTTTATTATCGATATTACCGTCAGAAAGGGCATAGAGGATGAGATCAAGAGAAAAAAGGAGGAATTGGAGCAACTGGCCATTGAATTGCGGCAATCCAACGAGGAGCTCCAGAATTTCGCTTACATATCGTCTCATGACCTGCAGGAGCCGCTCCGGAAGATACAATCCTTTGGCGACCGGCTGCGGTCGATGGAGGCTGTGAACATGTCGGACAAGGGCAGGGATTACCTGGGCAGGATGCTGAACGCGGCAGAACGCATGCAGCAGTTGATCGAGGACCTGCTCACTTTTTCGCGTCTCACCACCCGCGCCCAGCCCTTCACGCTCGTGAGCCTGAACTCGGTCCTCCGCGGGGTGCTTTCTGACCTTGAAGTAGCGATTGAAAAGAGCGGGGCCCGCATCATTGCCGACCCCTTGCCGGAAATAGAGGCTGAACCTACCCAAATGCGTCAATTGTTCCAGAACCTGATCTCCAATGCGATAAAGTTCAGGCAGGAGGGGAAAGCTCCCGCGATCAGGATCAGCGCATCCGAGGCGGAATCATCCGGCAGGAAAATGGTGGAGCTGCGATTTAAGGATAACGGAATCGGTTTCGAAGAAAAATATGCCGTGAAGATATTCAACATTTTCCAGCGCCTGGAAGGCAAAAAGTACGAGGGAAGCGGCATCGGGTTATCCATATGTAAAAAGATAGCCAGCATGCATGGCGGCAGCATTACCGTCAAAAGCAAGCCGGGCAAAGGATCGACCTTCATCGTAACCCTCAGCGCGCGGCACGAAACACCTCCAAGGAACAATCAACATCTCATATCATGAAAGGTAACATAGAAATACTGCTGGCTGATGATGATGCAGAGGATCGTATGCTCATTATCGATGCCTTGCAGGAAAGCCGTCTCAAGAACAAGATACAGGAGGTAGAGAACGGTGAAGAGCTGATGCAGTACCTGCATAATAAAGGCCGCTTCGCGGACAGAAAAAAATATCCCAAGCCCGGTCTCATCCTGCTTGACCTGAATATGCCGAAGAAGGACGGCCGCGAAGCGCTCAAGGAGATAAAGGAGGATAAAAAACTGCGCGCCATACCCATTATTATCCTGACCACTTCAAAGGCCGAGGAGGATATACTGAAGACCTATAACCTGGGCGTGAATTCGTATATAACCAAACCGGTCACGTTCAGCGCTATGGTGGATGTGATGAAAGCGCTGAATAAGTATTGGCTGGAGATCGTTGATCTGCCCGGCACACAAAAATAGATCGCTGCTGGCGATCCGATCATGTTCCCTGATAAGATACGCATACTGATGATCGATGACGATGAGGAAGACTATTTCCTCACGCGCGACCTATTGGAGGATCTCCCTCCGGGAAAGTATGTGCTTGAATGGGTGCCTTCTTTTGACGATGGGCTGAAGAGGATACTTGAAAAAAAGCATGATGTTTACCTGGTAGATTACCGGCTGGGAGCCCGTACGGGAGACGAGCTGATACGCGAAGCCATAAAGCGGGGTTGTGAAGAGCCGCTGATCCTGCTGACCGGTCAGAACAACAGGGAGGCCGATAACCTGGCCCTGAAAGCCGGTGCGGCTGATTACCTGGAAAAGGGTAACCTGTCGGCCCGCACGCTGGAGAACGCTATCCGGTACAGTGTTGCTAACGCCAATCATGTGAAGGAGATAAAAGCGCTGAATGCCGACCTGGAAAGGCGCGTTAAAGAAAGAACGCTGATCCTGGAAGAAGCGGTGGCACAGTTGAACAAGACCCAGAAGGAGCTTGAGCAGGCGCTTAAAAAGGAAAAGGACCTGAACGATCTTAAGTCCCGCTTTGTTTCCATGGCATCGCACGAGTTCCGTACTCCGCTGGCCGCCATACTGTCTTCCCTGGCGCTGATCCGCCAGTATATGGAGCTGAACGACAAGGAAAAACAGCTTAAACATATTGATCGTATCAAATCATCCGTAAACGGCTTAACGGATATTATAAACGATGTGCTTTCGGTAAGCAAGCTGGAGGAAGGGAAAGTAATGCTGAGACCGGAGCGGGTTTCCCTGCCCGAATTTGTGGCGGACATTATGAAGGAAATGCAGGGGATAGCCCGCGAGGGCCAGCAGCTTGTTTACGCGCATATGGGCGGCCAGGAGTATCGTACGGATAAAAAAGTATTCAAGCATATACTCTTCAATCTTGTATCCAACGCCATTAAATTCTCGGCAGAAGGCAAATCCATCGACATAACGACCACCGTCAGTACATCCGGGCTGGAGCTTACGGTAAAGGACCGGGGTATAGGCATATCGCAAGAGGACCAGAACTATATTTTCGACCGGTTCTTCAGGGCGCAGAATGCCACCAACATTCAGGGTACAGGCCTAGGCCTGAATATCGTTGCCAAATATGTGGAGATGCTTGGGGGGAAGATTAGCTTCAGCAGCGAGCTGGGACTTGGCACCCTATTCACCGTGTACCTGCCCGCGGGAAACCGATAACAAGCCGCAGATTCTGAAAAATCCGAAATTTGTAACCGTTAAAAGAACGAAAATGAAAAAAATCATGCTTTTTTTACGGGGTGCCTGCCTGCTTCTTCTGCTGGCCTCCTGTACTTCTGAAGATCACCTTGCCCCAAAAGAGTTCAGTGAGAAACTGAAAGCGGAAAATGCTTTCCTGCTCGATGTAAGAACGCCCGAAGAATTCGCGGAAGGACATATAGAGGGGGCTGTGAATATGGATGTGCAGTCTGCGGATTTCAATACACAGGTAAGCGCCCTGGATAAGAACAAGGCCTATTACGTTTATTGCCGGTCGGGCAGGAGGAGCGCTTCAGCGCAGGAGATCATGAAGGAGGCAGGCTTTAAACAGGTCTACAACCTCGAAGGAGGCATACTGGCCTGGGAAAAAGAGGGCTTGCCGGTTACGCGCGCAAAATAAAATTAAGACATGGAGAGGGACGCCCCGGAGTTGCTATTCCTGGGAGAGCCTCAATCCTTCGGTCAGTTCCTGGCCGTGCCTGTTCTGTTCTTCCAGGGTCCAGCCATCTGTTTTTGTGGTCTCCAGCCATACCCTGCCCGATCTTCGGAATACCTGTACGGACAATCCGTATATATCCCTGAAGCTCTGTTCCAGGTCTGCCACCGTCATGTTCCCGCTGATGCTCAACACGCCTTTGTTATGGATCACCCGGCACTGGCCGAGCGTTTTGGCCGAATGCTTCATCATTTTTTTTGACGATGCGCCTCCCGTCTTATGCGGGCGGGCAAAAAACTCCAGCTTGAGATAAGGGAATAACTCGTTGAACTCTTTCTGGATCGCGAAGATCTTCCGGTGGTCGTTGATCGTGATTTTCATATGTATGATTTTATTCGTGTAATGAAAGTAATGGCAGGTGCGTGTGAAAGGCCATTTGCCTGGTATTACCCGGTTGAAACAGCCTGCTCAGCAAGGTATGCCTGTGCGGGAGCATGATCAGCAGATCGGCCTGGTGCTTGCCTGAGAATGCGCTGATCTCCCCGATCACATCATCGGAAGCGGGAAAATACAACTGATGTTCGATTGTTCGAAACGAATTTTCCAGTTGCACACCGGCCACGGCATTTTCCATCGTAGGTATGCTCTGCGGCCGCACCACGTCAAGGACAAGCAGGCGCGCGCTGAAAAGCTCTGCCATGCCCTTTATCCGGTCCACTACCTGCGCTGGCAGTGGTTTGCTGTAATCATATGCCAGTACAATGGTTTTGATTTTGCTGAACCTGGCCTCGGCCGGAACGATCAGTACCGGGACTGCGGCCTTTCTCAGCACCGAAGCGCTGTTGCTTCCCAGGAGAGCCCGGCTGATCCTGCCTGCACCGGTAATGCCCATCACGATCAGGTCAACCTCATGCTGTTTCGAGGCATCCAGGATCTCTTCTACGGCAAAGCCGGCCCTGACCTCTGACCTAACCTGTACTTTTCCTGAGGTCAGCCCTTGTATTTCCCGCTCGAGCTTTTGTAACTGGTCACGGAGGCCCGCTTCAATCTCGTCAGCGCTAAGGACCGCCATCGGCTCCCCGTTGGCGGGAACGGGTACATGATAGGCGTGAAGCAGGGTGACCCCGGCCCCCGTTGCCATGGCCATACCGGCTGCGTAACGCATGGCGTTGAGCGCAGGCTCTGAAAAGTCGATCGGTACGAGCAGGGTTTTCATGGCCTAGAGAATAAAGATGAGCAGATCGATGAACAGGGCCGCTGCGCTTACACGGAAGACCGCGCGCATGGGAGCAAGGGCTATGACCAGCACCTCTACCAGTACCGCGGAAACGGAAACCGCAAGCAGCGCGGCATCGCTCTTTTGTACGGCCACCGCGGCAGCCAGGCCGCTGATGCAGGCTATCGCCACCAGCAGCAGGGGTATGATGCCGAAGCGGTTCGCCTCCATTTGTTTCCAGAAGTCTTCGCTTTTGATACTGGCTTCTGCTTCAGTCGCCCTTACGGCATGTGATCGGATGAGGGTATCCATACGTGTTTTTTTAGTTGTTTTTCAGTGTCGACAGCAAATGGTCAAGCGAAAGCAGGTCCCATGCCGGTGGCGCCAGCAGCAGGAACAAGAGCAGAATAAGCCGGGGGAAAACGAACTGCATATCCCACATGGGCTTAATGAGGCTGAATGCAAGGGAGGCCATCAGCAGATCGAGGCCAAGCAGGTATAGTACATAGGATTTGAAAAGGCCGGCTATGAGCAGGGCCCCGCCAACCAGCTCTATATACGAAGTGTAATAAGCGCCCAGAATGATCAATGCTCTGGGGATTCTTTTACTCACTAAGGGTCCCTCTATGGCCTGTACCACATTCCGTACCCCGATGCCGAACACCGCATCAGCACCTTGCAAAAAGAAGAGAAGCCCCAGGAAGCATCTCCCAATGAAAACGGCCATCGATTCGTTATTTATCAGCTCGTGCATGATCTATTGTTCATAAGGCAAAATTAGGGCCGCTCCCTCTTTCGGGTCATGATAAGCCTCAGCAGGGGGCATGATATAGTTCATGCCCGCGGCTGACCTTTATCAGGTAGAGGTTGGGGTTTGCGGACGACATTTGCCTAAAGTAAACGCGCCAAGCCCCCGACCCAAGCGGTTATCAGCATTGCACTGTTTTTGCGGACAATACGGGGAGGGGCATATACAGTTAAACAAAACAGATCCGGTTAAGACACAAAAAAACATCCTAAACATGACACCACTTGAAAACCTACATTACGCCATAGGCCAGCTCGCTTATGCGGTTGCCCATATTGACGGCCGTGTTCAGAAAGAAGAACGGCAAAAGTTCCATGACATCGTGCTTGCCGAGCTCCGGGGAGGAGATTATGCGTTCGATATTTCCGACATCATTTTCCAGATACTGGATAAGGATAAGCAGGATGCCGCAACGGCCTACGACTGGGCAATAAAAGAGTTCAGGCTGAACAGCCATTATTTAAGCCCTGAGCTGAAAGGCGTCTTTACCAGGATTCTGGAAATGATCGCAAAGGCGTATCCGCCCGTTCTGCAGGAAGAGCGTGACCTGATCGACAGGTTTAAGAAAGAGATGGCTTCCCTCAAGGGCGATCCCACGTACTACAAGTAGCTGGCGTACCCGGCAAAACGCTACGGCTCGCGCGGTTACATTCTGCCCTTGTGCAATTGCGTTTTACGTTTGCTCAACTGGCGCTCCAGCGCATCAACGGTCTCGGCAATAGCCTGCTCGAAGCCGGGAGCCGTGCTTTTGGCAAAAAGATCGTTACCCGGCACGCTGAGGCGTACTTCACAGACCCTGTTCTCATCGGTACCTGAATGGTCCAGCTTGATAAAGACCTCGGCTGCGACTATGCGATCCTCGAACCGCGACAGTTTTTCGACCTTATCGCGGATAAATGCGTCAAGCGCCTCATCGATCGTGACATTTGGTGATTGAATAGTGATGTTCATGTGGTTGCTTTATAAGAAGCGGGTTATGGTCTCGATCAGGGCTTGTTTAGAAGGAACTCCCGATTGCCTCCATTTTATTTCCCCGTTTTTAAAGAGGATCAGCGTAGGTACGCCACGGATCCCGTATTTTGAGGCAGCAGCCGGATTCTTGTCCACATCTACTTTAATGATGCGCGCTTTCCCTTCCACTTCTGAAGAGACCTCTTTCAGAACGGGCCCCAGCATTTTGCACGGCCCGCACCACTCGGCAAAGAAGTCGACCAGCACAGGCTGATTGGAGTGTATGAGTTCGTTAAATGTAGACATGGTTTTGTTTTAAAATCGGCCCGGCAAACAATACGACTAAAGGGGGGATGTTATGCTGCGGGCCGGTGATGATCCTTTAGCGCATAAAGGAATTCCCGTACCTTTTCGGGCGATGTCCCTACTGCCAATACGGCTCTTACCAGCTCCTCCTTCGTACAGCGGAACTCGCGCGTCCAGTACAGGATATCGTGTATGCTGTCGAGGCTAACCGCCTGGTGACCGTTCTGCATGTATCGCTCCATCGCCTTTCTTCCTGCTTTTAATGCAATCGATTGCAATAGGAATGCCAGATGCTGAAGTAGCTGACCGCGAACGTTTTTGCGGAAAATACTGAAGCAGGCATGTGGAAATATTTTCTCCGTGCCGGGAGGCGGTACCATGACCGGTAATTTCAGGTCTCGGGCATGCCTGCCGCACATGACGGCTATTTTTTTTGGCGGCTGGGCTATTATTTCTTAAGTGACCGGATCCCGCAATTACCTTAGCGGTTTCAAATAAAAAAAATGAAAAGATCATCTACTGCCATCTGGCACGGCCCGGGAAAGGAAGGAAGCGGTACGGTTACCGCCCGGAGCAAAGTGCTCGATAAGGCATTCTACGCATACGGTTCCCGTTTTGAGGAAGAAAAGGGCACCAATCCGGAAGAACTGATCGCTGCAGCTCATGCCAGTTGCTACAGCATGAAACTGAGCTTTGTATTGGGCGAAGCCGGGTACACGCCCGATGTGATCGAGGTAACCTCCACGGTTACGCTCGAAAAGACGGATATCACCGAATCGCATCTCGAAGTCAGGGCCCGCGTGCCGGGCATGAACAGCGAGCGCTTTGCCGAATGTGCCGAAAAGACCCGCGTGGAATGCCCCGTTTCCAAGGCGCTGAACATGAAGATCACCATGAATGCCTCATTGATCTAAAACCGGAATGTACCATGGACATAAGCATCCCCATGCAGGGTGAGTTCGACCTGAAAGCAAGCCTGAGCCTGCCTTCGGGCGCTACTTCGCTTGTTATTTTCTCGCACGGCAGCGGCAGCAGCCGTCACAGCCCGAGGAACAACTATGTGGCAGAGCTGCTGAACAGGGAGAACATAGCTACCTTATTGAGTGATCTGCTGACGGAAGAGGAAGACAGCTTGTACGAGAACCGTTTCAATATCGACCTGCTCACCGAGCGGCTCATAGCGGTCACCGCCTTTGCCGCCCAGGACCCTTACCTGAAGAACCTGCCCATAGCGTATTTCGGGGCGAGCACGGGTGCAGCCTCAGCCCTGCAGGCAGCGGCCATACGTGGCGACCTGGTCAAGGCCGTAATCTCGCGCGGTGGGCGCCCCGACCTGGCAAAAGGCCTCCGGGAAGTAGTTACGCCTACCTTGCTCATAGTGGGCAGCCTGGACGAAGCGGTGATCGGAATGAACAGGCAGGCCTATGCGGAGCTGCGCTGCGAAAAAAAACTGGAGATCGTAAGCGGGGCCTCACACCTCTTTGAAGAGCCCGGTAAGCTTGACGAGGTGGCAGCGCTCAGCATAGACTGGTTCAGGAAGTACCTTATTCCGGCCGACAGGCAAAGGCCATACGGATTGGGTGAAAGACCGGCAGCCTGATGCATGGCGCGCATAACAAAAAAGCACCGTTCCCGGTGCTTTCCTGTTTTTACTTTTGCTCGTTGTCGGGCGGAGGGGTCTGCTGCTGATCGCTGTTCTCCTTGGAAGGAGCATCTTCTTTCTTTCCTTTCTTGAAGAGGTTGTAGCTGATCATCAGCTCGTGGCTGCTCTTGGCGTATTGCTTCAGATTGGAGGTGATCATATCGTACGAATACCCCAGCCTCCACATATCTTTCAGGTTGATGCCGAACATCAGCACCACGGCATCATTGGTGCGGTAAGAGCCGCCCACATAAAAGCTGCGCTTCAGATCGAACATCACATTTACATCGGCCTGCGTGGGAGCGCCCTTCACGATCTTGAGCATCATGGAAGGCTTCATCGTGACATCATCACTGAGCTTGAGCATGGTTCCGCCCATCAGGAAATAATGCTGTTTTACCTGCATGATGAAAAAGTCAGCATTCTGAGAAGAGGTGATCCTGGCGGGGATCATCTCCGGTACTGAAAGCCCCAGGAACAGTTTTTCACCGGTATAATACGTGCCAAAGCCAAGGTTGGGAGTATACGCCTTGAAATTGCCCGGTGTGGTCAATACATTATCCGTATTCTCGTAGATATCGAAAATAAGGGCATCCGTATTGAGCTTGTAAAGGTACATCGAGCCAGACAGGCCAAAAGACAGCTTAGAGCTGCTGTTCAGGTTGATATGGTAAGCATAGGTGCCGCTGATGCCGGTTTTGGAAACAGGACCGAACTCGTCTTTAAACACGTATCCGCCCAAACCTACTTTGCCTTCTCTCAATGGAGCGTTAATACTAAACGTAGAGATCTGCTGGTTGGCTGAGAGATCTTTCAGGCCGGTCCACTGGCTGCGCATGACCAGTTTGAACTCCGGTGACCCGGAAGCACCGGCCGTAGCGGGGTTGAACACAAAGGCGTTGTGCAGGTACTGGCTGTATTGCGGCAATTGCTGCGCCTGCGCAGCTACGGCCATCGCTATGAACAGTACGAAGGTTCTTATATGCTTTGTCATGATCAGGTATTTTTCTTGTTAGACAATTTCGATTTATCGGATCAGTGTCAGCGTTCCACTCACTTCATCGCCACCGTTGGGCGTTATCACAAAATAGTATACTCCTCCGGGAAGCTGATCGCCACCATTGGTGCCATCCCAATCGTTCTTGTATTCGGGGTTTTCGTATACCAGGTTACCCCAGCGGTTGAAAATGGCCACTTTCACGGATGGATATACTCCGATGTTATCGATCACGAACAGATCATGATCTCCATCCCCGTTCGGTGAAAAGGCATTGGGAATGAACATGCAGTTTGTAGACATCGAGTTGCCGATCACAACGGTATCCATCCTCGTGCATCCGTTGGCATCGGTGAGGGTAACTGTGTACATGCCCGAATCAAGCCCGGTGATGCCTTGGGTGTTGGCCCCATTGGACCAGGCGAAGGTATAAGGCGGCACGCCCCCGTTGATAGGCCCTGTGCTTGCCGTTCCGTTGTTGTTGTTGCAGGATTCAAAGGTACCGGTAGCTGACATGGTCAGGGCGGTGGGTTGCGCGATCGTTACGGCAATGGATTGCGCGCAGTTATTGGTGTCGGTTACGGTAACCGTATAGGTGCCCGCCATCAGGCTGTCGGCCATAGCGGTGGTCTGTGCCTGGGGGTCGCTCCATAAATAGGTATAAGGTGGCGAGCCGCCCGTAACGCTCAGCGTTGCCGTTCCGCTGGCCGTGCCGAAACAAAGCGCATCGGAATACGCAATACTGAGGCTCATCGTGCCGGTGGAAAGCACGGTCGAGGAGGTGGTGACCGAACATCCGTTGGCATCCGTTACGGTGACAAAATAAGTTCCGGGAGCAAGGAAGAAGGCCGTATCGTTGGTTTGCATCAGCGGGTCGTTCCATTGATAGGTAAATGGCGGTGTACCTCCCGTGTTGGTGACGGTGGCCGTTCCGCTGTTGATGTTTCCGCAAACCGAAGGCGTGGAACTGGTGTTCAGCGCGAACAGGGGATTGACCGTAACCGGGACCGCAACGGTATCGCTGCAACCGTTGGCGGCAATGCCCACCACGGTGTAAGTCGTGCTGGCCGTAGGGTTAGCTGTAACTACGGTTCCGGTAGTGGAGCTCAGGCCGCTTGCGGGCGACCAGGTATAGGTGCTGGCCCCGTTCGCGATCAGGTTGGTAAAGCTTCCGGAGCAGATAGAAGTTGAGTTGGGCGTAACGGTAACGGTGGGGGCGGGGATCACCGTTATGATGAATGAATTGGTTGCCGTTCCGCAGGCCACTACCGTGCCGGTTACGGTATAGGTGGTGGTGACCGAAGGAAGGGCGATAACCGTTGACCCCGTGGTCGTATTCAGCCCGGTTGAAGGCGCCCAGTTATACGTGCTGGCACCGCTTGCGGTAAGGGTAACGGGGGCGTTGGAACAGATGGTGGGCGATGATGGCGTGATGATCACGTTGGGCGGCTGGTTAACGGCTATGATGGCAGAGGCCGTATCTCCGCATCCGTTTGGCGCAACGGCAATAACGTTATATGCCGTGGTGGTGGTGGGACTGGCTACCACACTTGCGCCCGTGGTGGAGCTGAGGCCGGTGGCAGGGTACCAGGTATAGGTGGAGCCTCCGCTGCCTGTCAGGTTAATGGTATTGCCAGCGCAGATCAGCCCCGAGGTAGGAGTCACGCTGGCGGTTGGCGCGGGAATGGGTGTAAGCGTGAACACAGCGTTGTTCGAGCACCCGTTGGTGGTGCCGGTAACGGTGTACGTGGTGGCGGTGCTGGGCAGGGCAACTACCGTTGAGCCCGTGGTGGCGCTTAATCCTGTGGCCGGTGACCAGGAATACGTAGTGGCGCCAAAAGCGATAACGGTAAGCGGGGCGTTATCGCAAACAGTGGTTGTTCCGGGGCTTACGTTGACAGTAGGAATAGGAGTGACCGTAACCACAACGGTATCGTTGCTGGTGCAGCCGTTGCTGCCCGTTCCGGTAACCATGTAGGTGGTGGTTACCGTTGGACTGGCCAGCACCGAAGCGGCCGTGGTATTGCTCAGCCCCGAAGCCGGTGACCATGAATAGGTATTAGCCCCCGATGCGGTAAGATTGATGGAGTTGCCTGAACAGATGGATGCCGAAGGCGGAGTAACGCTTACTCCTGGCGTGGCATTAACCGTAATGGTCACCTGGTCGGTAGAGGGAGGGCAAACGCCATTGGTAATGGTCCATTGAAATGTATTGGTTCCTATGCCGAGCCCGGTTACCGTAGTAGTGGGCGAGTTGGGATTGGTGATCGTTCCTGCTCCCAGCACCAGTGTCCAGGTTCCGGTGCCTACCGTAGGTGTATTGCCTGCCATGGTGGTAGAGGTCTGGCTGGCGCAGAAGCTCTGGTCGGGTCCGGCATTGGCCGCTGTTGGGAGTGCATACACGGTAATGCTCATGGTGTCGATAGAGGGTACGCAGGGAGGATTGTCGATGGTCCACTGAAGCACGTTCACGCCTATTCCCAGGTTGCTTACGTTCGTGGTTGGCGAATTGGGATTGGCAAAGGTGGCGCTGCCGGAGAAAACCGTCCAGGTGCCGGTGCCGGTAGTAGGGCTGTTGGCGGCCAGGGTCGAGTTGGTAGTGCAAAGGCTCTGGCTGGGGCCCGCGTTGGCGGTGGTGGGAGGAGGAGCCACATCGATATAATTGACCTTGATGATCGTATCGTTGCCATTGCTGTTGTAGGCGATAAGCACCACCGAGTACACCCCCTGCGAGTTATATTGTACGGCCGGATTTTGCGAGGTGGAAGAAGTAGGATTTCCGCCAGGAAAGGACCAGGACCATGCGGTAGGGCTATTGGTGGACAGATCGGTGAACATAACCGTGTAGCCTATGCAAATGGTACTGTCGTCAGCAACAAAGTTAGCTACAGGGGCCTGTGATTTTGCGATAAAAGGAAGAGAGAAAACCGCAAAGGCGAGTATCAGTTTTTTCATACAAAGGGTGTTTTGGAAATAGGATACCAAAAATAGAATATCTTATCGAAATAAGGAAAAATTGGTCGTTAAAAATATACTCATTATCGTCCGTTTTTGCATCCACATGCTCGAATATGAGGCATTTGTATAAAATACCCGATTGTGATGGAACCATGCTTCTTTTCTTTTTACATTTGTCGCCTTCATTCATGAGTCGTGCAGAACGGCACACACCATACTCATCTCAATAAAGTAACTGCAGCCGGGCTTCTTGTAACGCTGGGTATCATTTTCGGTGATATCGGCACCTCGCCTCTTTACGTGCTCAAAGCTATCGTAGGAGATGCGCCTATAGACGGGGATACGGTGCTGGGCGGGCTGTCGTGCATCTTCTGGACGCTGACCATGCAGACCACCCTCAAGTACGTGGTGCTCACCTTGCGGGCCGACAACAAGGGTGAGGGCGGTATTTTCTCATTATATACCCTGGTGCGCAGGACGCGCGTCAAATGGCTGATCTTCCCGGCCATCATAGGCGGGGCAACGCTCATCGCTGACGGTGTGATCACGCCCACCATATCGGTATCTTCTGCCATAGAAGGTTTGCGCGCTACCGACTATTTCCACGACATACCTACCTCTACGATCGTGATCATTGTGATCGCCATTCTCACCTTGCTGTTCCTGATCCAGCAGTTCGGCACGAAGACGGTAGGCGGCATGTTCGGCCCTATCATGCTGGTGTGGTTCATGATGCTCGGAACGGTAGGCCTATACGGGCTCTCGGGCAACCTGAGCGTTTTCAAAGCGATCAACCCGTATTATGCCTGGGATATTCTTTCGCATCACCCCGAAGGCCTGTTGATACTGGGCGCGGTTTTTCTCTGCACTACGGGGGCCGAGGCACTGTATTCCGACCTGGGGCATTGCGGCCGGAAGAACATACGGATAGCCTGGATCTTTGTCAAGATCATGCTGCTGGTCAATTATTTCGGCCAGGGCGCATGGCTGATGAACCACGAGGGGAAATACCTGAGCGAGATACAGGGCGGCAACCCTTTCTATAGCATGATGCCCGAGTGGTTCCTGTATATAGGCATAGGCATAGCCACGGCCGCTACCATTATCGCCAGCCAGGCCCTGATCAGCGCATCGTTCACGCTGATCAACGAGGCGATGCGGCTGAACCTCTGGCCCAAGGTCACGATCAAGTATCCTACTGAAATGCGGGGCCAGCTTTATATACCTTCCATCAACTGGCTGCTCTGGGCCGGGTGCGTGGCCATTATGATTGGTCTGCGCGAGTCGTCCAACATGGAGGCGGCCTATGGCCTTACGATCAATATAGATATGCTGATGACGACCATCCTGCTCACCTATTTTCTCGTTCTGAAGCGCTACAACCCCTTGTTCATATTCGGCTTCCTGATCGTGTATATGTTCATCGAAGGAAGCTTCCTGATGGCCAACCTGAGCAAGATCTGGCATGGAGGCTGGATCACTATCCTCCTCGCCAGCGTGCTGGTGAGCGTCATGCTGGTATGGAATTATGCCAAGAAAATACGCGCCCGCTATGTGGAGTTCGTCAAGCTGGACGACTACCGCGATATGATCGTTGACCTGAGCAAGGACCTTTCCATACCCAAATACTCCACGCACCTGGTCTACCTCACCCAGGCCAGCCAGCCCGATGAGATAGAAGCTAAAATAATCTACTCCATACTTCAAAAGCAACCCAAGCGGGCGGATATCTATTGGTTCATTCACGTGGATGTGGTGGATGAGCCTTATCGCATGGAATATAAGGTGATCGAAAAGGTGCACAACGACATCATCCGTGTTGATTTCAGGCTGGGCTTCCGCGTGGCCCCGCGCATCAACCTCATGTTCCGCAAGGTGGTGCAGGATATGGTGCGCAACCACGAAGTGGACATTACCAGCCGCTACGAATCCCTGAACAAGAACAATATTATCGGGGATTTTCGTTTCGTGGTGATCGAGAAATTCCTGGCGCTGGAGAATGACCTGCCCTGGTACGAGAAGATCATCCTGGATATCTATTTCATCCTGCGCAGGCTGAGCTTACCCGAGGCGCGCGCATTCGGGCTCGACACCAGTTCGCTCACCATCGAGAAATTTCCGCTCATTGTGGCTCCAATTAAGGATATCAACCTGAAAAGGATCGTGCCCGACCAGCCCAAGAAAACCGAATAGAAAAGCCCCCGCGTTCATGCAGGGGCTTTTTTTGCTGAACAGCCTGCAGGAATTTTTATTGCGGAGCCTTAACGCATTCCGTGGCGGCCGTGGCGCCCTTGATCTCCGCCACATCCAGCGCCTCTTTGGCGCGGGTGTAGTTCGATTCTTTTTTATCCGCGTTCACCTTCAGCTCCATCACCTTCTGGAAAGCGCATTTGGCCATGCCGTAGTTCCTGGTTTTATAATAATGCAGCCCCAGGTAATACCAGGCCTCGTCCAGGTCCCTTTTGCTTTTCTCCACATCCTCGGGTTTGGTGAGCAGGATCACTTTTTCATAATAGGGCTTGGCGGCCCAACTGGTGTTCATGCTGTCGAGGCGGGCCTGTGAACGCGCCCGCCAGATATAACCGAAAGGGATATCCTTCTGTATGTTGGTGTATTCCATGAAAGCGCTGTCGGCTTTCTTATAATCCTTATTGGAATAATAGGCCTTGCCCAGGTAATACCAGTCATTGACCGTTACATTCTTTTTGCCCTGCAGTTTCTTTTCATATGCCGCAGCCGCTTCGCCATGCTTCTTCATTTTGGTATAGGTGGTGCCCAGGTCATCGTAAATATCGGTGCGGGTGCTGTCCTTCTTCAGCGCTTTGTTGAAGTATTCCAGCGCAAGGGAATCTTTATTGGATTTTGTCAGCATCTTACCGTAATATTCGTAGTCGCCAGCCAGTACCTTGTTCTCGGGCTGCTTGCCCAGGAAAAGCTCCATGGTGCTCAGGCCGGTGGCGTAATCGCCTTTTTCATAATAGGCCTTGGCCAGCAGGCGGTTGATCACATTGGGATAGGTGGCGGGGTAATCTTTCTGAATGGATTGCGCCTCGGTGATCACATCGGCATATTTTTTAGCAACATACAGGAAGGAAACATAACGTACGCGTGCCGAAAGGTTGTTGTTGTTCAGGCTCAGGTATTTTTTGTACGCTTTGATCGCGTTCTCGATCTGGTTCTTTTTGTAGAGCGCTTCGCCCTTTACGCGCCAGGCAGGGGCAAAGGTGCTGTCGAGCTTGAGGGCGTTATCGATCCACTCGAGCGCGGCTTCCGGGTTGCCGCCCGCAAGGTAGAGCTCCCCGGTCTTAAAAAAGCCCTTCGGGGAAGTCTTATCCAGGTCGGCCGCCTTTTTATATTGCTGGATCACGGGGGTGCCGTTGGTGGGGTCCTGTGCCCGCAAGGCATCGCCCATGGCCAGGTAAACGGCCGGATTGCCGGCTTCAAGCTTCATGGCCTTGTTCAGCACATCGATGGCCTGCTTGGGGCTTTCAATGGCAATATAGCCCTGCGCGATCTCCACGTATGCGGCTACCTTTTGGGAATTGCTCAGTTTGCTGCTGCCGCTGCTCACATAGGTGTCGGCTTCAAAGAGCCTGGCTTTGCCCTTGGGATCGCCTTTAAAATGCATGGCCTTGCCCAGGCCGGCCATCAGTATGGGGTTGGACGGGAACTTGGTAAGGCCCTCCTGGTAAATGATAAGGGCCGTATCCTGGTTGTCGTTGTTATAATAGTTCTCCCCGTAGTAGTAATATACATCGCCTGTTTTATCACCGGGCAGCAACTGTTTGAAAAGAGAGGCCGCCTTTTCGAACTGCTCGTTGTCAGAATAGCGAATGGCGTCCTTAAGACTTTGAGCATCAGTAACTAAGCTAAATAAAGCTCCGGCAGCTAAGCAAACTTTCCTGATCATAATCCTTGTATTTTATTCGGTTTTGATTTGTATTAATCGCACCGGCATGGTTGCAGGAACCATGCCAGCTTTTAAGATGATGCGCTGGCCTTTTTCGCCCGCCACAAAGGCTATAAAACCCGTGCCCAGGCCCGAGCGGCCCTCCCGGTTGATCATATACACATCGCGGGTAAGCGGGTAGCTGCCATCGGCTATATAAGCCGCAAACGGCTGGTAGAACAGGTAGGGGTTGTTATCGGACGAGAAGGCCACCGCCTTTACGTTTTTCAGAAAGGAGTTGGAAAGGCTGTCGTCACGGTCAGAGATCCAGTTGACGGAGATGATGCCTACCGAATTCGGATTTTTGCTTACGTAGTCGATCACCGCCTGGTTGCCCTTCACCGCAAAGCAGTTCCCGGGAAAATTTCCCTTGCCGTCCAGGAATTTCTCATTCAGGTAACGCGCGTTGGCCGAATTGTTACCATCAAAGATCAGATGCAGGCTATCGGGCTTTGCCGTTGAGTCGACCTGGTTCCAGCGGCTGATGGCGCCTTTCAGTATGTCGCGCAGGTGCTGCATGGTCATCGAATCGCTGGGATTATCGTTGTTCACGATAACGGCCACCGCGTCAACGGCCACTTTTGTTTCAATGGGATAGATTTTCTTCGACTTAAGGAAGTTCTTTTCTTCTTCGGTCAGCTTCCTGGCTATCATGGCTGCCCGGCAGCTATCGTTGTTCAGCAGGGTGTTGATCACATCGCCTTCGGGCTTCACCTCGGCCGTCACGTGCGCATCCTTATACAGGTAGTGGAACATATCCAGCTCCGCGTCAAGGATGAGGCGGTAGGATTCATCCACGCTGATGAAGGCATGCCCCGAGGTAGGGGTATCGGTTTTGCCGGGGGTGCCTGAGCCACAGGACTGAAGCAGCAGCGGGGCGCCAATCATGACTGTGCAGATGAATTTCAGGCCGTTCATGGTCAATTACCTTTTTTGCGGGCTTTCAAAGTTAAATAAATCCTGAAAGCGGAATATCCCAGGAGTATGCACCCTATGGCAACGCGGTTAACGGGGATAATGGCCCCCAGCACATCGGTGAATACGAGCAGGGCGCCCGCTCCCGCGTAGACGAGAATCATGGCCCAGTCGAATATACGCCTGACCCTGCTGCCCGGGCTGGAAGGTTCGCTGGCCAAAAAAGGCGCTTAGTTGATCTTGTAGTTGAAAGGGGCCACAAAGTACATCCTGGCCGGTTTGCCGCCCTGTTTGGCCGGATTCCACTTGGGCATGAGCTTCATCACGCGCAAGGCCTCTTTCTCCAGGTTCTTTCGCACCGGTGAAGGGTTCTGTATCTCAAAGCCGGTTACGCTGCCGTCCTTTTCAACAATGAATTTTACGTACACCTTTCCCTCCACGCCATTTTCCTTATCCTGCTGGGGGTAAACAACGGTTTTCGATATCCAGGCCAGCAGGGCCTTGTCACCGCCAGGGAAAGAGGCCGGCTCTTCGATCTGAACAGCAGTATACACCGTATTGTCTTCGATCTCCTGCACCACTTCTACCGGGGGAGGAGGTTCGCCCTCTTCACCCTCCTGGGTCACTGTAGAAACGTTCTCGTTCACCAGTTTTTCCTGGGGAGGAGGCGGCTCCTCATCGTCCTTTTCAGAAGGCTCGGGCGGCACAAAGCGCACCGTTTCGATCTTGGGCGGAGGCGGGGG
>JBFLYZ010000021.1:0-53008 GCA_040756415.1 Bacteroidota bacterium | reverse complement strand
CAATAGAACAGCTTATAAAAGACCCCCACTTAAACCTTTATGTGCTCTTGCAGAAAAAACGAGCGGCCAAAAATACCATGCTCAAAGTGGTCTGCCGACCTTTTTCATAGCCGGCTTTTTTTTGAGCGATTTTTGCAGTAACTTTACATATATGAAACGATCGGTCCTGCTTCTTTCCTTATTATTATGCGTGTTCCTTGCCCAGGCCCAGTTCTTCCAGGGCTTCGGCCTGATGGGAGGGCTTACTCTAGGACGGCAAAAATGGTGGATCGATCAGCCTGACGGCTCAGAAAGCATTACCCGGACCAGGCGCCTGCTGCGTTTCAACGCTGAGGTGTTTGCCGAATTCGTCAATCACCCTAATTTCAGGTGGAGAACAGAATTGCAATACAACCAGAAGGGAAGCCAGGAAAAAAGCGATGCCGGCAAGTTCAGGAACCGCCTTGATTATATCTGTTGGAATAATTTCCTCATCATACGGCAGGAAGATTTCCTTGGCACGCCCTATTTCCTCATCGGGCCGCGCGTAGAATATAAACTGACCCAGGCTACCGAATCGCCAGCGCTGAGCGGGATCGGGTTCAAACCGCTTCATTTCACCTGGTCAGCCGGCCTGGGATGGGAATTTGTAACCTATGGCGCGCTGAAGCCGGTGGTTGAGGTGCACTATAACCCGGTCATCAACCGCTCGGCCGACCAGGCACCGGTCGCAGTAAAGAACAGGGCCTGGGAGTTTCGTCTCGGCTTCAAGATGGTGTTCAATACTACCGGCTGCCCCCCGGTTTACAAATAGCCGGTCGCGGTTTCCAGCCAAAGTTTTGATCCGCCTGCCATGCCTGGCGGCAAATTAAGATTAATTTCGCGCCATGCGATTCAGCAGGTTCGTACTTCCCGGTATCATTGCCGTGGTCACCTGGACCTCTTCCAACCTGCAATGGGGCGGAGACAACTGGCGCAATATCATCGAAGCCGATGCCAAGGGCTACTATGCCTACCTGCCGGCACTTTTCATTTACCGCGATATCCATTTCGGCTTCCACGATTCCGTTGAAGCCAGGTACGCAGATGAGAATACGCGGTACGAATACCGTACGCAGCATAACGGGCAAGTGATCAATAAGTATTACCTGGGCACGGCCATAGCGCAACTGCCCTTCTTTGCCTGCGCTCACCTGGCCAGCAAGGCTGCCGGATATCCCGCGGACGGGTATTCAAAGCTGTACCCGGTATTTATCAATGCGGGCGCCATCGTCTTCCTCCTTATCGGCCTGGTCTACGTCCGCAACCTGCTCCGCTCCTTCAAGGTCAGCGACCCGCTGATCGCCTTCCTGCTCATCGCGCTGGTGTTCGGCACCAACCTGTTCTATTATGCGGTTTGCGAGCCCGGCCTTTCGCATGTCTACTCATTTACGTTCATCAGCATGTTCGTATACCGCGCCCGCAAGTTCTTTATCACGCAGCATTCCAAAGAGATCATCTACTGCTCCCTCCTGCTGGGGGTCATCTTCCTGATCCGCCCGGTAAACTTTCTTATCGTGCTTTCGCTGCCTTTTCTTGCCGGAAGCGCTCAGCAACTCAAGGCCGGATTCAGAGCCGCACTGCACAAGAAAGCCTCGCTTGCAGGTATCCTGGGCCTGACCGTCCTGGGCAGTTTGCAGTTCATGATGTACAAAGCGCAATGCGGTGATTTTTTCGTGTATTCATACGGTGAAGAGCGCTTCAACTGGCGCCATCCCCATCCCATCGATTTCCTGTTCAGTTACAAGAAGGGATTTTTCCTGTATACTCCACTGGCCTTTATCTCGCTGGCGGGGTTCCTCTACCTGTGGAAGCGCAATCGCTTTTCATTTTATTCCCTGGCTCTGTTCTTCACCGTACTGATCTACGTTCTCTCGGCCTGGTGGAACTGGTGGTATGGCGGCAGCTTCGGCTCGCGGGTCATGATCGATTACCTGGTGTTTATCGCGCTGCTGCTGGCGTTCGCCTATAAACAGTTCGAGGCCAGGATCAGCAAAGCTGTGCTCACCGTAACGATCGTGCTGACCGTGCTGTTATGCCAGTTCCAGACCTATCAGTACAGGTATCACCTCATACACTGGGAAGACATGAGCAAAGAAAAATACTGGGAGGTGTTTCTTCGGATGCCGCAGAGCTAGGTCAAAGCTCCTTGGCCCTGTTCCAGTACACATCCATTTCGGCAAGGGTCATCTCATGCAGCTTTTTACCTGCTTTTGCCGCTTCCCGCTCCAGGTACTGAAAACGCTTAATGAATTTTTTATTGGTACGCTCCAGGGCATCATCCGGGTTCACATCGATGAAGCGGGCATAGTTGATCAGCGCGAACAAAACATCACCGAACTCATCCTCCAGCTTCTCGCGGCCCGATCCTTTTTCGGCCTCAGCCTTCAGCTCGCTGATCTCCTCCTCCACCTTCTCCCATACCTGCCCGGGCTTTTCCCAGTCAAAGCCTACCGCACGCGCTTTTTCCTGAATGCGCCAGGCCTTGACCACTGACGGCAGGGAAGCAGGCACGCCCGCCAGCACCGATTTATATCCTTCCCGGGTGGTGCTCTCCTTCTCCCTGAGCTTGATCTTTTCCCAGTTCTCCTTCACCTGCTCCGCGTCCTCAGCTTTTACATCACCGT
Organism: Bacteroidota bacterium; assembly: GCA_040756415.1. Lineage (GTDB taxonomy): Bacteria > Bacteroidota > Bacteroidia > JADZBD01 > JADZBD01 > JBFLYZ01. Next base: position 50,363 of record JBFLYZ010000021.1, on the reverse strand, counting down.
AAATATGCGGGTGGCGCACGATCAGCTTTTCACAAAGCGCATCGATCACATCCTTGATATCGAAGGCCCCGGTCTCAGAAGCAATGCGCGCGTAGAAGACGATATGCAGCAGGATATCTCCCAGCTCTTTCTTTATCTTCTGCATATCTTTTTCAAGAATGGCATCGCTCAGCTCCGCGCTCTCCTCTATCGTCAGGTGGCGGATGGATTCCAGCGTCTGCTTCCTGTCCCAGGGACATTTCTCGCGAAGCTCATCCATGATTTTCAGCAGTCTTCCGAACGATTCGAGTTTGGGCTCCATTGCTCTTTGATTTGAAACAAATATGGCAAAGCTACCGATTCGGGATGAGAAAAGATTTCCTTATTTTTACACTGAGCCATGCGCTTTATCTTTTTCTTTTCCGGTTTTCTTTTTTACGCGATCGCCTCCGCCCAGGCGCTGAGTCCCCGTTATTCGGTCTCCGCCTCGGGTCATTTCGGCTTTATCCTGCCCCACCACAACGATATGCGCTACCTGATCAGCGCGCATACACCGGGCGCGGAGGTCAATTGGTTTACCTCACCCAGGTCGTGCAGCGATGAGAACAACTGCCTGCTCGTTCTTCCCGAGCGGGGAATAGGCCTGCTCTTCTTCGATTTCGGCAATCCCCGCCAGCTCGGGAAGGGGTTCGCTGTATCGCCTTACCTTAATTTCAGGATCAACCGTTCTGAAACGTTTTACCTGCTTTTCAGGGTAGGCTCCGGAATAGGATGGATCACCGAGCCCTTTGACCGGGTAGAGAACCATAAGAACAACGTGATCGGCTCCAACCTCAACGGGTTCATGAACCTGCGCCTGAACAGTTACTGCATTTTGTCAGACCGGCTGCGGCTCGAAGGGGGAATAGGTGTCGCGCACTTCTCGAACGGGGCCTTTACCCTTCCCAACCTGGGCATCAACCTGGTCACGATCAATGCGGGCCTGGCCATGGGTTTCGGCCGCTCCGCTGAGGATATCTCCATGAACGAATCCTATTCGCCATTCACGAGAACAAAATACTTTATATCCTACCTGAACTTTGGTCTTAAAGAGGTCAATACCCCGGGCGGAAAAAAATATCCCTGCGTCAATTTTTCTTTGAACCGCGAGAAAAGGATCACGCAATCGGGCAAATATTCTTACGGTATTGAACTGACCTACAATGGCGCCAATTACGCTGATTTTTTATACGATACCATCCCGATCACGCATGCCAGGAACATGCAGGCGGCCGTGAAGGCAGGCTATGCCGTGGTGGTAGGCAAACTGAGCCTGCCCATGGAAATGGGCGTGTACCTGTACTCCCTGGAGAAAGGCAACGGCCCGGTCTTCCACCGCATCGGGCTGCGTTACCAGGTCAGCCCGGCCTGGCATATCTGCTACACGCTCAAAACCCATTGGGCAAAAGCCGATTTCATCGAGTTCGGGCTTGGGTATATGTTCCACGTAAAAAATGACATGAATTGAGAACGGGCACCTTCATCGTATTACTGTGGTCTCTTTTTTGCTCAGGCTGCAAGAAAGAGAACCTCTGCGATTGCTTCAAGGGAACGGGCAAGCCGGTTACGGAAACGCGCGCGCTCAGCGGTTTCAACACCCTGTGGGTGGAAGACGAGGTGAACGTTTATATTACCGAAGCCCCGGTTTTTGAGGTGGCGGTAGAGGCCGGCTCCAAACTGGTCGGGCTGGTAAAGACCGAAGTGCAGGATTCCGTGCTGAAGATCAGGAACGACAACAAATGCGATGCTTTCCGCAATTATAAAAAGGGCACGATCAACGTACATGTAAAGATGCCTGCTGTGGCCGGCATCCGTCAATACGGCCAGGGCACCATCCGGGGTGTGAACACGCTCACCACCCCCATCATCGACATTGTAACCAAAGCTTCTGGCGATGTCATCCTGGCGGTCGATAACCAGAAAGTGCTCACGCACATGCATAATACCTCTGATATTTACCTGAGCGGGAAGACCGGGGAACATGCCTGTTTTTTCCTGCATTACGGTTTTATGTACGCGGGTGGCCTGCAGACCAGCTATACATGGATCTATTCCAATGCGACCGGCAACGCCTACGTACACGCCAGCAACCTGCTCGTGGCCAAGCTCGTGAGCACGGGCGATGTATATTATTCAGGCGATCCGCCCAGCGTACAGCAGGAAATACACGGAAGCGGCAAGCTCATTCCGCAATAGGCACAATAATTGACATGGCCCGCACGTTACTATATTTGCCACTATGATACCTGTCCTGCAGCGCCTGTGCCTGTGCCTTTTGTTCCTGTTGTGGGCGAAGGGCGGCCTGCTCGCGCAAAAGAAAAGCAAGGAAGAGATAACACCCGTTCAGGACGAATATTACCAGGATTTTTTCCGCTACCAGGACTGGACCTACCGCAGCTACATCCGTACCGTGCAGCTCAGGCGCGCTGACTGGGAACTTTCTTCGCCCCTGATCAAGCTGAACACAGATGAAAAGCTGCGGCTGAGCTTCGATGACCTGGATGGCGATGTGAAGGATTACAGCTATACCCTGGTCCATTGCGATGCCTCCTGGCAGGCTTCCGGCATACTCAATTCCGATTTCCTGAGCGGCTTTTATGAAGAGCCGATCACCGAACACGCCTATTCGTTCAACACCGTGCAGAAATACACGCACTGGAGCCTTGTTTTTCCCACGGAGAATATGAAGATCACCAAATCCGGCAATTATGTGATCAAGGTATACACCCACAATAACCCCGACAGCTTTGTCATCAGCCGCAGGTTCATGGTCTGCGAAGACCTGGTGGGTATAAAGGCCGTGATCAAGAAGGGAACGGATGTAGCTTACAGCAACTACCGGCAGGAGATCGATTTCCTGCTGAACTCATCCGGCTATAATCTTACCAATCCCTACTCTGACCTGAAGGTGGTGCTGACCCAGAACGAGCGCTGGGACAACGCCATTTACGGTCTCAAACCCATGTTCGTGAAGGATAAGGAGCTGGACTACAACCTGGATGATGTCAATTCCTTTCCCGGAGGCAGCGAGTTCCGCAGGTTCGACACCAAAAGCATACGGTGGAAGACCGATCACGTAAAGGAGATCTATTTCGATTCAGCGATGCAGCGTTATCGCTTTGACCTTATTACTGCCGAAAAAAGAGCCTGGAAGAAGTACAATTCCGATTTTGACATGAACGGCAATTACATTATCAAGGTGCAGGAGGGCAGCGACAGCGATGTAGAGGCGGACTATGTTTATGTCAATATTTTTCTGGCGGCCGATGCCCCCGCCAAAGAAGGCAATTTCTATGTGTTTGGCGCCTTAAGCGACTGGCAATGCAAGCCGGAGTTTAAACTGATCTATAATACGGAGCGGGGCGGCTATGAATGCACGCTGCTGCTCAAACAGGGCTATTACAATTACGAATTCGTTTTTCTCAAAGACGGTGAAGCTATAGCGGATAACACGGTCATCGAGGGCATGCATTTCGAGACGGAGAACGATTATACCATTTGGGCGTATCACAGGGAGATCGGTGGCAATTACGACCGCCTTATAGCCGTTAAAAGGATAAATTCGGCCAAGAACCAGAATTGATTTTTTTTTGCCAAAAGAGCATGTGCCAAAGCAACCTTTTCGCTTTTCCGGCATCTTAGTTATAAAAACCTGCCTGTTTATAAAAATTGCCAATCCCCAAATGGGCAATTTGCGTAAGTAAAAATTGTTTAGCATTATTGCAAAGCCAATTCGAACATGATTACACAAGTCACACAAGGCATACAGATCACTGTACGCACTTTCTACCAGGACAACTACTCACGGCCTGGCGACAACCATTTCCTTTTTACCTACAGGATTACCATCGAGAATAAGAGCGATTATACGGTGCAGTTGCTGCGCAGGCATTGGTTCATCTACGATTCGAATGGCGAGCACCGCGAAGTGGAGGGCGAAGGCGTGGTTGGGCAGCAGCCCATTCTCATGCCGGGCGATATCTACGAGTACGAAAGCGCCTGCAACCTCAATTCGGATATGGGTAAAATGAAAGGGACGTATCTGATGGAGCGCCAGGTGGATAAGCTTCGTTTTTACGTATCCATTCCCGAGTTCGAAATGGTGGTTCCCTCCCGCCTCAACTGAGGCCGGATAAAATCACAAAAACCCTGTTCCGGCTTATTTTTCTTTCCTAATTTTGGCTTCCCTTTACGGGGTTAACCAAAACCATTCGCTCATGCCAAAAGGAGTATATAAAGTACCCGTTCCCCTGAACGAACCCGTTAAATCCTATGCGCCCGGCTCTCCTGAGCGCAAAGAGCTGCAGGCTGCGCTGAAGGAGCTTAGATCGGCCGAGATCGAAGTGCCCATGTACATAGGAGGCAAGGAAGTGACCAGCGGGAACAAGGTACGCATGGCCCCACCCCACGACCACAAGCATACCCTGGGGTACTTTCATAAAAGCGACAAAAAGCACGTGAAAATGGCCATACAGGCCGCGCTCAGCGCCAAGCGTAAGTGGGAATCGCTGTCGTGGGAACACCGGGCCAGCATTTTCCTGAAAGCCGCTGAGCTGATAGCGGGTCCTTACCGCGCCCGGCTGAACGCTGCCACCATGCTCGGGCAAAGCAAAAACGCTTTCCAGGCAGAGATCGACTCGGCCTGTGAGATCATCGACTTCCTGCGCTTCAACGTGCATTACATGTCGGAGATCTATGCCGAGCAGCCTCACTCCGGTCCGGGCATGTGGAACCGCCTCGAGTGGAGGCCGCTTGAAGGCTTCATCTACGCGCTCACACCTTTCAACTTTACCGCTATAGCGGGCAACCTTCCTTCTTCCTGCGCTATGATGGGAAATACGGTGGTATGGAAGCCCAGCAACTCCGCGGTCTATTCGGCCCATGTACTGATGGAAGTGTTCAGGAAGGCCGGGGTGCCTGACGGGGTGATCAACCTGATCTACCCTTCTGGCCCTGACGCGGCCGATGTCATCTTATCGCATCCCGATTTTGCCGGCATCCATTTTACCGGCAGTACCGCTGTATTTCAGAACATCTGGAAGAACATCGGGAACAATATCCACCTCTATCGCTCTTACCCCCGGATCGTAGGCGAAACAGGCGGAAAGGATTTCATCCTGGCGCATCCCTCGGCCGATACCAAAGCGCTGGCCACCGCCATTTCGCGCGGGGCATTTGAATACCAGGGCCAGAAGTGCTCCGCGGCTTCGCGGGCATATATCCCCAAAAGCCTGTGGAAAGAAGTTAAGGATTACGTGCTGGCCGATCTCAAGACCATGAAAATGGGAGGCACGGAAGATTTTACGAACTTCATTAACGCGGTGATCGATGAATCGTCCTTCGACAAACTGGCCGGGTATATCGAGCGGGCCAAAAAGGATAAGAAGGCCGAGATCATAGCGGGCGCCAATTACGATAAACGCAAAGGTTACTTTATCGAGCCTACCATCATCCAGGCGAAAGACCCGCTTTACGTGACCATGTGCGAGGAGCTTTTCGGGCCGGTGCTTACGGTTTATGTTTACGATGATCTCAAATTCGAGGAAACGCTCCGCCTGGTGGATAAGACCTCGATGTATGCGCTCACTGGCGCCATTTTCGCTCAAGACCGCTACGCGCTCGAACTGGCCACCAAAAAGCTGGTCAACGCTGCCGGTAACTTCTATATCAACGACAAGCCTACGGGCGCGGTAGTGGGTCAGCAGCCTTTTGGTGGTGCCCGCGGCAGCGGAACCAACGATAAGGCGGGCGCCAGGATCAACCTGCTGCGGTGGGTCTCGCCCCGTACCATCAAAGAGACCTTTGTGCCCCCTGCGGATTACCGGTACCCTTTCCTTCAAAAAGATTAAATGGCAAAGCCTCCTGCGTTACCCGCAGGAGGCTTTTGCCTATATACCCCCGATCCGGTTACCGCCCGTTTCCCCTCCCGCGCAAGGCCCAGGATTAGGACGCAAAGAGGAGTCGCAGCGGTACCGGACCGGAATATGGATCAGTAATCCTTCCGGCTACTGAGTATAGGTCCACTCCTGGGTGGTGGTATCGGTCGAATTAGCGTCCGTATTCGAGTAATTGAACTGAAGCACCATTTCTTTGCTCTTCAGGCTGTATATCTCCATAACGACAGGCACCACGTTACCGGTAAACACGGTGGAGTTGCCTCCCGAGTTGATGTTCTCGTAATACAGAATTATGCGCTCCCGGTTCTTTGACGACTTACCCACTCCGCTGGTGAAGTTCCATCGCCCGGTCACCGTAGTGGTAACTCCATCGTCAACCTCGGTCATAGAAAACGTACCATCCTTATCAATGGTCATATTCTGAGTATAGGTGGCGGTGCTGGTAACGGGCGTACCCGAGTTCACCACCACCGACTGGGTCATATTGCTCCCGTCATAGGTCGTGGTGGTAACGGTTGTATTACCGCTGCTGGTATAGGTATTTTCCGACTGGCCTTTTGCCATCTTCCACTCGCCTGTAACCCGGGCTTTACGGCTGTGTACCGATAAAAAGGGATCGCCTTCGCCTTTCTTGCACGAGGCGAGAACGGCAGTAAGACCGATAACGGCCAGCGCACTATGAATTGATCTTGTTCTCATTTTTTTCAGGGTTATGTTTATTGTTTAAAGGTCAGCTCGGTGGTCAGCTCTTCGGTCTGGCTTCCGAAAGTTGCGGTGCCATCGCGCTTAAGTATGATCTCCTTGTTCTTGAGCTGGTAGATATCATATACATCCGTATTGGCCGTGCCGGTATATGTGATCGAATAAGTGCCCGAGCTATAGGATTCCAGGTACAGCACGAGCTGTTCCTTTTTCTTGGTCTCCTTGCCTATCCCCTGGCCGAAATCCCACTTTCCCTTCATGGTAGTGGTCACATTGCTGTCCGTAACGGTGATGGTATAGCTGCCGTCCTTCTCGAAAACCCATTTCTCCGTATGGGCATAGCTCACGGTCATGGGCGAGCCCGAATTCACAACGGTGGTCTCCGTCAGGTTTGCACCATCGTAAGTGGTGGTGATGGTAGTGGTGTTGCTGCCGTTCGTACTCTTATCCACCATGGTTCCTGAGCTGAGCATCCATTCGCCCGTAAGCCGCGATTTTCTGGATTTAAAGGAGATGAACGGATCGCCCTCGCCTTTTTTACATCCCGTGAAAAAGACCGGGAACAGGCAGGCGGTCAACCCGATAATAGCTGTAATGCGCATAGTTCGTTTCATATGTGTTTGTATAGGTGAATAAAAAAGAGCGGCAGGGTCGATCCTGCCGCCCAGGGGTGTTTAATATTTGATCACTCGCTGGGTGATCGTTTTTCCATCGATCTCTGTCCGCAGGAAATAAATGCCAGCGGGCAGCTCAGAAGTATGGAAGCCTTTTCTGAAGACCGATGAAGCGAAAACCTTTTCTGTATGGATGGCATTTCCCAATACATCTGAAAGAACGAACCTGATCTCTGTCGCTGAAAGAGGATCCATCTCTACTTCGATATCGCCCGAGGTGGGGTTGGGAAACACGGTGATATTGTAAATATTCTCGTAATAGGTTACCGCAGTACCATCGTTAATGAACACGGTATCGCAGTCGGAGCAGCCGTTCACATCCGTTACGCACACCACGTAATTGCCCATGCCGAGGCCCGCTGCAGTCTGGGTAGTCTGGTTGCCGGGGGTCCAGAGGTAAGTGTAAGGCCCTGTTCCTCCGGTAGCATTGGCAGTGGCGCTTCCGTTGGTGCAGCCTACGCAGGTGGCATTGGTACCGGTAGCTACCACAATAAGCGCTGCGGGCTGGGTAACGGTAAAGGCCTGGGTGGCGGCACAATTGTTGGCGTCAACGATGAGCACTGAATGCGCACCGGCACATAGGCCGGAGTCGATCGCGGTGGTTGCGCCCGATGACCAGGAATAGCTGTAGGGGGCAGTGCCGCCAGAGGTATTGGACATGGCCACGCCATCGCACAGGCCGAAGCACGATACGTTGGTAACGGTCAGGTTGGCTGCCAGGGGAGCCGGCTGAGTAACGGTAACCGTAGCAGTGGCCGTGCATCCGTTAGCATCGCTTACGGTGCAGGTGTACGTTCCGGCAGTAAGTCCGGTGGCATTGGCCGAAGTCTGGCCACCGGGCGCCCAGGAATAAGTATAGGAAGGAGTACCACCGCTGGCGGTTGCCGTTGCGGAGCCGTTCGAACCGCCATTACATGAGACTGGCGAGCCGGTAGCGGTAGCCGCCACTGCTGAGGCAGGTTGCGTGATGGTAACAGCCACGGAGGTAACACACCCGTTGGCATCGGTAACGGTGCAGGCATATGTGCCCGCAGATAAGCCGGTGGCCATTTGCGTGCTCTGGCTGGGCGTGCTGTTCCAGGTATAAGTATAAGGTGAAGTGCCGCCCGCTGCCGTTACAGTAGCCGTGCCGTCACTGCCGCCAAAGCAGGATACGTTGGTTTGCGTGGTGGTAGCGCTGAGCGCTGCTGAAGGCTCGGTAATGGTAACGGTTGCCGTTTGGGTACATACACCGTTTGTTGCGGTAACCGTATACGTTCCTGCGCACAGACCGGTGGCGTTGGCCGTGGTCTGGGCAGGGGTGGTGCTCCACGAATACGTTGGAGCCGGAACAAAACCGGAAACGGTGGTGTTCGCTGATCCCGTGCAGTTACCGAAACAACTGACGTTGACCTGAGAAGAGATCGTGATCGAACATTGGCCGTAGGCCGCCAGGCTTACGCAAGCAGATACAATAAGCGAGTACAGTTTTTTCATAAAAAGGGGTTTTAGATTTATGATTAAAAAAACTTGATGGGCGCAATTTACAGCATGGCCATGCGGCAAAAAGTTCATTTTCGATAACCCGTATTTTATCTTCGATAACTTGAAAAAAGAATTTTTCCGGGCAAGGAGGTATCGCTCAGATCCTTTTCAGGCGGTCGCCCAGCTCCTTCCGGTTAGCCCGGCTCACGGGGATGAGCGTTTCACCTACAAGAACCGAGCGCTCCTGCTTTTCGGTGATTTTGTCAAGGCGTACGATATAGGAGTGATGAACACGGAAGAATTCTTCGCTGGGAAGTTTTTCCAGCATGCCTTTCATGGTCGAGTGCACCATGTGCCGCTCGGCCGCGGAAGTATTGATGATCACGTAATCCCCCACGGCCTTAACAAAAAGGATATCACGCGTATTGATCTTGACCAGCCGGCCTTTCGATCCGACAAAGATCTCGTCATTCAGCGCCAGGTTCAGCGCCCTGACCTTATGCTCGAGCGAGCGGTTAATCTCTTCCAGCATGGCGATCTTTTCCCTCACCACATCGATCATGATCTGGATGCCTACATACACTTCCGTGAACTCATCTCTTTTCTTAGGGATCTTTACATCCCTGGAGAAATCCCCGATGGAGGCGCTGGCAAAGACGGGCAAGAGCGCGCTCAGCTTTTTCCTGACCTGTTTCCTGTAACGATCCTCCCCGCCCCCGGATCCGCTCTTTTTTATCTTCTTAGCCATCTGACCGCTTTCTCTTTCGATTGGAAAACCTTCACTTTTTTCCCCTTTCCCGAAGCGATAATAATCAGGTTCGCAGCCATGGTATGGAACAGGTTCGTGCCGAACAGCGCAACCTTATCGTAATCCGCATCCTTAAGCGCTTCGCTTGCAGCCTTGCGCGCGCTCGAATCCGCGTATCCGATGCGGGAGTAGTCGCCCAATACAAGGACAGGCCTGCGCTCGCTGCGCAGTTGGCGGATCAGGCTCAGGATCTGCCTGATATCGTTCTGAATGATATCATAGCTCTGATCACCTACATACTCATGATAAATGAAACCGTCCTGCCCGATATAGACCCTGTTCTGCATAATTATTGGCGGGTTGCAATTTAATGAAATTTGAGGAAAGCAGGGGTATGCTGAAAGAAGAAGAGAGGGGGCAAAGATAGGCGTGAAAGTTCCGGTTCATCAGAACCGGGAAATGTTTGGCCAGGATTAGCCGGAACTTTCCGCGCAAGAGACCAGGATATACTTGAAAAGAACGTTTGTTTTGTATATTCCTGTGGCGAAAATAAACCGCCTGCCCGCCTGCATGCCCGGATTTCGTTGAAACCGATAAAAGCAAGGGTGAACAAAGAAATAGAGCAGGCAGACGGTCAACGGGCAGTGGCGGTTCGCCTGAACTCAGCGCAGATCACGGCCGCGGCAACAGCTACGTTCAGGCTTTCGGCCCCTTTGCCGTAATTGGGAATGGCGATCTTCCTTTTTACAAAGGGCAAAAGATGCTCTGATATGCCTTTTGATTCGTTTCCCATCAGGATAAGCCCCGCTGCGGACAGTCCCTGTCCATATATACTTTCAGCGTTAACCAATGTTCCATAAACCTGCAGGAGCGGAAGCTCCGTTTCAGCCCTGGCGAAAAAAGCGCCCAGGTCAGTATAATGCACTCTGACGCGCGATACCGAGCCCATCGTGGCCTGTATGACCTTGGGATTGTACAGCTCGACCGTTTCCTCCGAGCAGATGATGTTCTCTATACCGAACCAGTCAGCGACCCGGACCAGGGTGCCCAGGTTTCCGGGGTCCTGCACCGTATCCAGCACCAGGCTGAGCTTATCCTTCAGGGAGGCCAGGTCCAGCTCATAACGCGGGATCTCGCACAAAGCCAGCACTTCGTTGGGCGTGCTGAACGATGACAGTCGTTTCAGCTCGCTCTGCTTTACCCGTATCACTTCGATATGGTGATTGAACAGCGAAAGCTGGAAATTGCTGCTGGAATAGATCTGCCTTACCCGGATGCCGGAGTTAAGCAGGTCGTTTACGGTTTTGATCCCTTCCGCTATGAACAGGCCGTGTTCCTCACGGTTCTTTTTCAGCCGGAGCGAACTGATGAATTTTGCCTGATTTTTGGTCAACATTTAAATGTAATTTTGCGGATGCGGTGCTATCCGCTGCCCAAAACTAAACATTCAGCCCGATTTGAAGCATTTAGTCTACAGCATATTATCCCTCTTGCTGCTATTCTGTTCCTGTTCTACCACCCGAAGGCTGAAAGAGGGTGAGTACCTGCTCGCGCGGAACGTTATCGTAGATAAATCCGCTTCTCTTTTCGAGCTCAATCCCGATATAGAGGAAAGCGAGTTTGAAAGCTATATCCGCCAAAAGCCCAACCGCAAAGTGCTGATCATGCGCCTGCACCTTCGCATCTACAATATGGTGAACGAGGAGAAGATGAACAGGCAGAAAGAAAGGCGCGAGAAGAAAGTGGAGCGGGTCAATAAAAAGAGAGCGGAAAAAGAAAAGAAACGGAACGAATGGAGGGCGAAAAAAAACAAAGCGCCCGTCAAGATCAGGCGAAAGAAGAACCGGCTTACCTTCCGAGAATGGCTGCGCAGCATAGGCGAGGCTCCGGTGGTCTTTGACTCCGCGCAGATGGAGAAGTCGGCCAGGCAAATCAAGCTGTTTATGAACAACAAGGGCTATTTCAACAGCACGGTGCGCGATTCGGTCGCGTATAAGGATAAGAAAGCCACCGTTTATTATATCATCACCCCTAACCAACCCTACCTCATACGCCAGGTCAGCTACGAGATCAAGGATGATCAGCTCGCCTATTTCATTTTTTCCGATTCCACCGCCAGCCTGGTCCGGAGCGGCAATAACTATGACGTGGATGTATTGCAGGACGAGCGCGAGCGCATAACGCGCAATATGAAGAATAACGGCTATTACTTCTTTTCCAAGGAATTCATCTATTACAAGATCGACAGCTCGCTCAATTCGCACCAGGTAGATGTGGTCCTGGGTATCAAAAATCCGCTTATCAGGCTGAATGAGCAGAGCGACTCCCTGCTGGAGACCAGCCATAAACGATTTTACCTCGGGAATATTTACGTGATCACGGATTATAACCCTAAATCGCAGCCCAAAACCCCTCGCGATACGCTTTTATCCGATAGTATCTACATCCTTAGCAGCGGAGAACTGAAATACAAACCTAAGGTGCTCACCTCGGCCCTGTACATCCATCCCGGGGAATTGTACCAGTCCAAGAACTCTGACGCGACCTACAACCGTCTTTCTGATCTGAAAGCCTTTCGCCTGGTGAACATCGTGTACGAGCCCCGGGGCGATTACCTCGACTGCTATATTCAGCTCTCTCCGGTGATGAAACAGTCGTTCACGATCGAGGCCGAAGGCACCAATACGGGCGAGAACCGGGGCGTGGCGGGCAATTTCATCTACCAGAACCGCAACGTGTTCAAAGGAGCCGAGATCCTGGATGCCAAGCTCAAGGTGGGGCTCGAGATCCAGAAGCTGAGCAACGAGACGGGCGATGGCACCATTATTTCCGGCTCCGAGATACCTTTCAATACGCTGGAGATAGGACCCGAGGTCAGCCTTACCATTCCACGCGCCCTGCTGCCCGGATGGCGTATCCTTCAGTTCTCGCAGAATGCCAACCCCAAGACCATCTTCGCCACCTCCTATAATTACCAGGTGCGCCCCGACTTTGAACGGGCAGCCCTCATCGGCTCCTGGGGATACATGTGGCGCGAAAGCCCTACCGCCCGTATAGCCATCTACCCGCTCGAGCTGAACTATGTCTTCATAACCCCCAGCCAGAAGTTCAGCGAATACCTGAATACCATAGATGACCCCTTGTATGTATACCGGTTCACCGACCACATTACCACCGATATGCGTTTCAGCTATATCTTTTCCAACCAGGGGCAGACCCGGAAACGGTCCTTCAAATATTTCAGGTGGAACGGAGAGCTGTCAGGACTGGTGCTGCGCAGCTATTTCAACATCAGGCGCGATCTGTTCGGGCAGGACAGCTACTCGGTAGACGGAGGGTATACCCTGGGCGCGAAGCACATCCGCTTCTCTCATTATGCGCGGACCGATATCGACTGGCGTTATTATTTCCGTATTAACAAGCATACCCAGTTCGTTTTCCGCTCAGCCATAGGTGTCGGAAAGCCTTTTATCAATTTCAGGGAGCTGCCCCTTGAAAAAAGCTTTTTCGGTGGCGGGCCTAACGGCATACGCGCCTGGAAAGCCCGCACGCTGGGGCCGGGATCCTTCCGTTCGCTGGATGAAACCAATTTCGATAAGCTGGGAGACGCCCAGATCGAGTTCAACGCGGAATATCGTTTCAATGTTTTCAAGATGCTCAACGCGGCCCTGTTCGTGGATGCCGGCAACATATGGCTGCGCAAATTTGACCCCAACCGGCCCGGAGGCGAATTCAGGCTTACTACCTTTTATAAGGAATTTGCTGTGGGTTCAGGGATCGGCATACGTCTCGATTTCGATTTCTTTATCATACGCTTTGACCTGGGCATTAAAATGGTCGATCCCTCGTTCGGGCTGCAGGGCCGCTTTGTGGCCGGCCACCTGTTCGATAAGGAATGGAAGAGTAGCTACGAGGCCTATTATGGCGAACGCTATTCCTTCCTTAATTTTAACTTCGGCATAGGGTATCCGTTCTGAAAAACAAGGTATCTTGCGCCATATATGGATCTGACATGACACGAAGCGGTAAATGCATAAAATGCAATGGCGATATGCAGGAAGGCGTGCTGCTTGACTTCATTGACAACACGAACGTATACGCGCAACGCTGGATCAGCAGGGAAGATGCCGACTCGCTTCGCATATCGGCCGGAAAAGTGAGCAACCTTACGCCTCTTGCCAGCCATGCAGGGCGCCTGCTGACCATTAAAACCTATCGTTGCGGCACATGCGGATACCTGGAATCCTACGCCTGATAAACGCCTCTTAACTCTTTGATTTAGACAAATTCGTGTATTTTTGCTGCCAGGGCCATATTTTTTGGCACAATTAATGTAATTCCGGTTTTCGGAAATAAAAAACTCAGCAAAATGAATAAGAAATTTACCCTCCTTTTCCCCGCGATCTTTTCTCTTGCAATGCTCACCGGCACGATGGTGAATGCGCAGAACGCAACCATCAATGTATACAACCGCTGGGCCATGGGCTTTAACATGGGAGCCACCTGGCAGCAGAACGACATGAAAGGGAACAAGGCCGGTTTCGGGTATGGATTGACCGTGGGCCGCTATTACCTGCAGAACGAAACGCGCATGTTCGACATAGGCTGGCGCTTCCGGTACCTGGGAGGGGCTTCATACGGCAAGGACTACAACCGCTTTTACGGCATAAAGAACAATTCGCTTTACAACGATTCGACCGCTGCCACATATTATTCGGATACCGTTAGCAGCACCGGGTATATTTTCCAGAATTACCGCATGGTATCGCAGGAATTCGCTTTTGAAGTGCAACTGGGCCTCAACCGCCTTCGCGAACGCACCGGGGTGATCTGCTATGTTTTCGGTGGAGGCGGACTGTTTTATTATGCTACCCGGCACAACCTGCTTGACGCGACCAATAACAAATATGATTTTTCAGGGATTGACGCTTCGGGGAATGAGAACAATGCCATCACGCAGCTCAACGCGCTTTACGACAACGCTTCGGAAACCATGGCCATGGGCGCCAAGAACAATAAATGGTCTTTTGCGCCTACCCTGGGCGCTGGCCTGGGTTACCAGGTCACCAAGCGCATGGCCATCGTGTTCGAGCATAAGATCACTTTCCCCATGCATGACATGCTGGACGGGAATGAATGGAACAACGATAATACCCTGTCGAACACGAACGACCGCTATCACTATACCAATTTTATCATACGCCTGACCCTTGGCGGACGCTCACGTTCAACCACCACTACCAATACACACACCAATCATAATACTTACACCAACACGAACACCAATACCAATAACACGGTCAACAATAACAATAACAACAATAATAATAACAACAATAACAACAATAACAACAATAACAACAACCACAATACGCCCCCGGTTCCGCCAAAACCCAATATTGTCATTACCTATCCCAACACCAACCCCTTCAATACAGGCAAGAGCGCTGAAAGCGTATCGGGTTATATCCAGCACGTTAATTCGCAGAACAACGTAACGGTCAAGATCAATAATTTTCCGACCACCAACTTTACCTTCAACCCCGGTAACGGTGCTTTTGTGATCAACACCTCCCTGGTACCGGGCAACAACCTGGTCGAGATATCCGCTTTCAACAACGCGGGCAGCGATTACAAGAACCAGACGATCGTATTCACCAATGTGATCACCCCTCCGCCTCCTCCCCAGAATCCTCCGCCTACGGTCAAGATCACTACGCCCGGTGTGAATCCGTTCACGGTGAACGCCCCGCAAAGCACGGTTATCGCTACCGTTACCAACGTGCCTTCCAAGAGCAACATTACGGTTACGCTTAACAACGTTCCGGTATCGAACTTCAGCTATGACATGAACAGCAAAGTGGTTACCACGGGCTTCACCAACCTGATCCTGGGCGCCAACGTGGTAACCGTCAGCGCTACCAACCCTTACGGCAGCGACTCCAAATCAACAACCATCATTTACCAGCAATCGACCGGGGCCAAGCCGCTGATCACGTTCACGAACCCCGGCACTTCGCCCTTTACCAGCCCTACGGCAGCCTATGCCGTAACGGCTACCGCGGCCAACGTGGATGCGCAGAAATTCATTGACGTAACCGTTAACGGTACGCCTGTCACCAACTTTACCTTCAACTCGTCTACCAAAGTGGTTGCCTTCACTGCCAACCTGAACAATGGCAATAATACCATTACGGTAAGCGGCAGCAACCAGTACGGATCAGACAGCAAGAGCACTACCATCGTGTACTCGCCTGTATTGCCCAAGCCGGTTGTAACGTTTGTGAACCCGGGCACCAGCCCGCTCACTACGCCCCAGAACAGTTATACCGTACTGGCCAATGTTACCAACGTAACCGCACAGAACCAGGTAACCGTTACGGTGAACGGAAGCCCCGTTTCCTTCACCTTCGCCAACCCGAACGTTAGCTTCACCGCCAGCCTGGTAAACGGTGCCAATACCATTGCCATCACAGGCACCAATCAATCGGGCTCCGACAGCAAATCGACCGTGATCAATTATACTCCCAAGATCGTGAACAATATCCCGATCAGCAATCCCCCGGTCATTACCGTTACCCAGCCGAGCGTTAATCCTTATAATGTTACCGGTGCGGTGTGCATCACCACGGTATACGCCAATGTCACCGGGGTCAACTCCTCGAACGACATAACCGTGAAGCTCAATGGAAATACCATCGCCTTCCAGTATGACCTGAATACCAAGGTACTGGGCTTCTCCTGCCCCCTCAACGGAGGCGGTGTGAACAACTCGGTGGTCATTACCGCTACCAACCAGGGAGGCACGGCAACCAAATCGCTGACGCTGACCTGCGGGAACACCGGCACGAGCCAGGTAACAGCGCCTCCCGTCATTACGCTCGTCAATCCTTCTTCAAGCAACCATGTAAGCGCTGCGGCCAATATCACCGTAAGCATGACCGTAACAGCCGTAAGCGCAGCCAACCAGATCAGCGTATGGCTGAACAACAACCCGGTCACCAACTTTAGCTTTAACCCGGGCAACGGATCGCTGAGCTTCCCGGTTCAGCTTATCAACGGCACCAATACGGTAAAGGTTACCGCTACCAACAGCATTGGGACCGATACCCAGACGCTCTACATACAGCATGGCAGCAGCAATAACAAGACCGGCACCGATAACAACCCGAAAAAGGGATCGGACAACAACAAGACCGGCACTAATGGCGGCAATAAAACGGGAACCGATAATAAGACCAGCACCAACCCGAAGACCGCTACCCAGCCCAAAAATACCGGTACGGATAATAGCACCAGCACTCAACCGGTGAAGACCACCACGCAGCCGGTAAAGACCACCACTAAAACCGATTCGGTGGGCGGCAAGGTCATTACCAAACCGAAGCAATAAGTTAAGAATCACCAATATAAAAAGAGGGGCCTGCGCCCCTCTTTTGCTTTTTAAAGCCTTCCGATAAATTTATTAGCTTTGCCGGCCTGCCGGTCCAAAGGACCTCTTTGGTTGGGCGGGCTTTCTGAAAAAACCGTTAAAAAAATGGCAAGCGTTAAAGCCGCAAGTAATATCGAAGAACTGCTGGGCAGCAATGCGTCCCTGCTTTTGAACCATACCTGCAAAGGCATCACCAAAGACATGATCCATCAGCCGGGCCCCGATTTTGTCGAGCGTATTTTCCGCATCAGCAACCGGAGCGAAAAGGTGATCAATAACCTGAAACGCATTTATGAGCACGGCCGCCTGGGCAAGACCGGTTACGTTTCTATCCTGCCGGTAGACCAGGGCATAGAGCATTCAGCGGGAGCCTCCTTTGCGCCCAATCCCCTCTTTTTCGATCCCGAGAACATCGTGAAGCTGGCCGTTGAGGGCGGCTGTAACGCGGTAGCCTCTACTTACGGGGTCTTGGGAGCTGTATCCAAGAAATATGCCGACAAGATCCCTTTCATTGTCAAGATCAACCACAACGAGTTCCTCACCTATCCCAACAAGTATGACCAGATCATGTTCGGAACGGTAGAGAGCGCATACAACATGGGCGCGGCAGCCGTGGGAGCCACCATTTATTTCGGCTCGCCCGAATCATCGCGCCAGATCACGGAAGTGGCGATCGCCTTCGAGCGCGCCCACGAGCTGGGCATGGCCACCGTGCTGTGGTGTTACCTGCGGAACTCCGCTTTCAAGAAGGACGGGGTGGACTATCACAATTCCTCGGACCTTACCTCGCAGGCCAATCACCTGGGCGTAACCATACAAGCCGATATCATCAAACAAAAGCTGCCCACCAATAACGGGGGATATACCGCTCTTAATTTTGGCAAGACCCACGCCAGGGTGTACAGCGAGCTCACTTCCGAAAACCCGATCGACCTTTGCCGCTACCAGGTAGCCAACTGTTTCATGGGCCGCATGGGATTGATCAATTCAGGTGGCGAATCCAAGGGAGCGAGCGACCTGGCCGAAGCGGTCACTACTGCGGTTATCAATAAACGGGCGGGCGGGCACGGCCTTATTTCAGGGCGCAAAGCCTTCCAGAAACCCATGAAAGAAGGTATAGCAATACTCAATGCGATACAGGATGTGTACCTTAATCAGGACATTACCATCGCCTGATCCGCCAGTTGCGGATCAAATTCACTTAACTTCCATTACGCGGTACAGATGAGCTGGTTCAAACGAATAAAAGAAGGTATTACCACGTCTACCAAGGAGAAAAAAGAAACTCCGGAGGGATTGTGGTATAAGTGCCCGGAATGCAAGAAGATCACCCCATCGCTCGAGCACGCGGCCAATCAATGGGTGTGCCCGAACTGCAACTACCACGAACGCATCAGCTCCGCGGAATACTTCCAGGTGCTGTTCGATAATAACGAGTTCACCGAGCTGGATGCCGATATGAGCGCTGGCGACCCGCTTGAATTTACCGACACAAAAAAGTACACCGACCGGCTGGCCGATACGCAGCGAAAAACGGGAATGAAGGATGCCATACGGGTGGCGCACGGCAAGGTAGATGGCCAGGACCTGGTAGTGGCCTGCATGGATTTCTTCTTCATAGGCGGGTCGATGGGTTCGGTGGTGGGCGAAAAGATAGCCCGGGGTATAGACTATTGCATTGAGCACCGCATACCGTTCATGATCGTATCCAAATCGGGCGGAGCCCGTATGATGGAGGCCGCGTTCTCGCTCATGCAGATGGCCAAGACCTCTGCCAAACTCACCCTGCTGGCCGATGTGCCTTTGCCCTATATTTCCCTGCTCACCGACCCCACCACCGGAGGGGTAACGGCCTCCTACGCCATGCTGGGCGACCTGAACATTGCCGAACCGGGCGCACTGATCGGTTTTGCCGGCCCGCGCGTGGTGAAAGAAACCATTAAAAAGGACCTGCCCAAAGGCTTTCAAACGGCCGAGTTCGTGCTGGAACACGGCTTCCTGGACAAGATCATCAACCGGAAGGAGCTGAAAGCCAATATCGCCCTGATCCTGAGGCTGTTCAATCATTAAAAAATTACTTTGGCATGTTGAATATTTAACTATCTTTGCTGTCCGCAAAAAATAAGATTATACATAAGATGTTAACGAAAGAACAAAAGAAAGAGATCTTCAAGAAGCATGGGAAAGCTGAATCCAACACCGGTTCGGCCGAGGCCCAGATCGCGATGTTTACAACCCGCATCAACCAACTTACCGGCCACCTGGAAAAATCAAAAAAGGACGTGAACACCCAGCGTTCGCTTATCAACCTGGTTGGAAAAAGAAAAAGCCTGCTCGACTACCTCAGGAAGAATGACATCAGTCGCTACAGGGCGATCCTGAAGGAACTCGATATCAGGAAATAAACAATGAGATTGGAATGATTGAACAGTAAGGGCACCGGTCGAACAGGTGCTTTTTCTGTATTTAAAAATCTCCGTCTTCTTCAGCTAAAAACCAAAATCAATATAAACCCGTTCCGGAAAGGCCGGAACTTAATTTCAGATCAATTATGTCACAAATTGGAATTCAACACACGTTCGACATCGGTGATGGACGAACGATCACCCTCGAAACAGGGAAACTCGCAAAACAGGCCGATGGCTCGGTAGTGCTCAAGATGGGCGATACCATGCTGCTGGCCACTGTCGTTTCAAACAAAGAAGCAAAAGAAGGCGTGGATTTTCTACCGCTTTCAGTAGACTACCAGGAAAAATTTGCCGCCACAGGACGCTTCCCCGGTGGTTTTTTCAAACGCGAGGCCAAACTTTCGGATTATGAAGTGCTCATTTCGCGCATTGTTGACCGCGCCCTGCGCCCGCTCTTTCCGGAAGATTATCATGCCGATATTCAGGTACTCATTTCCCTTATCTCTTCCGACAGAAAGACACCACCCGATGCGCTGGCCGGACTGGCCGCGTCAGCAGCTATAGCCGTTTCCGACATACCTTTCAACGGACCTATCTCCGAAGTACGTGTGGGAAAGATCAATGGTAAGCTGTGCGTGAACCCCACTTTTGAAGAACTTCCCACCTCCACTATCGATATGATCGTGGCCGGAACAGAGAAGGACATCGTGATGGTGGAAGGCGAAATGAGCGAGATATCAGAAGCCGAGATGCTCGAGGCCATCAAGTTCGCCCATGAGCATATCCGCATCCAGGTCCGCGCCATCAACGAATTTGCCGATAAGGCAGGACGCAAGCCCAAGCGCGCATATAAGCACGAAGAAAATGATGCCGAGCTGGCCGAAAAGGTAAAGCAGGCCACTTACGACAAAGTGTACGCCATTGCGAAGTCAGGGAACAAGAACAAGCAGGAGCGCAGCCTGGCCTTCAAAGCCGTTTTGGAAGAATACCTGGCCACCTTCAGCGAAGAAGAGCGGAACGAGAAGGAAGCGCTGATTAAGAAATATTACCATCACGTGGAGTACGATGCCGTACGCAGGGTTGCGCTTGATGAAAAAGTGCGCCTTGACGGAAGGAAAGGCACGGATATACGCTCGATCTGGAGCGAAGTGGGCTACCTGCCCATGGCTCACGGATCGGCCATCTTCACCCGTGGAGAGACCCAGTCGCTGACCACCGTTACGCTGGGCACCAAACTCGATATGCAGACCATTGATGGCGCGATCATACAGACAGAGAACAATTTCCTGCTGCATTACAACTTCCCGGCCTTTTCAACCGGGGAGGTAAAACCCAACCGCGGTCCGGGAAGACGGGAAGTAGGTCATGGTAACCTGGCCCTCCGCGCGCTGAAAAAAGTGTTCCCGAAGGAAATACCGTATACTGTACGTGTGGTATCCGACATCCTCGAATCCAACGGTTCATCATCTATGGCAACCGTTTGCGCGGGATGCCTGGCCCTGATGGATGCAGGTGTGAAAATTACCAAGCCCGTAAGCGGCATCGCTATGGGATTGATCACTGACAACAAGGGAAAATACGCCATCCTTTCCGATATCCTGGGTGATGAGGATCATCTGGGTGATATGGACTTCAAGGTTTGCGGAACGAAAGATGGCATCACGGCCTGCCAGATGGACCTGAAAGTGGATGGCCTGCCTTATGAGGTAATGGCCCAGGCCCTGGAACAGGCCAAGCAGGGCCGCCTGCACATACTCGGTGAGATGGTCAAGACCCTCTCCGAGCCCAGGGAAGATTACAAATCGCACGCTCCCCGCATCGTACAGATCACGATACCCAAAGAATTCATCGGTGCTGTTATCGGCCCTGGCGGAAAAGTGATCCAGGAAATGCAGAAAGAAACCAATACCGTGATCGTGATCGAAGAGATCAACGAGCAGGGTGTGGTGGACATCTCGGGCGAGAACAAGGAGAGCATCGAGGCTGCATTGGCACGCATCCGCTCGATCGTGGCCATGCCTGAAGTGGGTGAAGAGTACATCGGCAAGGTGAAGACCATCATGCCGTATGGCGCATTCGTTGAGTTCATGCCCGGCAAGGACGGCCTGCTCCACATCAGCGAGGTAGACCACAAGCGCCTGGAATCCCTCCAGGGGGTGCTCAAGGAAGGTGACCAGGTGAAGGTAAAGCTGATCGGGATTGATCCCAAGACCGGCAAGTTCAAGCTTTCGCGCAAGGCCCTTTTCCCTAAACCTGAAAAGCAGGAGAATTAATGTTAATTATTGCTGCACGAAAGCTCCTCCGGGGGCTTTCGCTGCTACAGCCCGAACTATAAGCTCTGTTTATTATGAAGAATGTACTTTTACTCGCTGCGCTTTTCCTGCTGGCCCTTTTGGGAGAACTCTGCACCAGGCCCTGCAAAACCGAACATCCCGCCTCCGGGCATCACGATCATCAACACGCGTACAGCCATTTCGGTGACAGCATATCGCCCGATGGCGCCATTGCTGCCGCGCAGGTGGCTGAGCAGCTCAAGGGCAAAGACTCCCTTGCCCTCAAGGTAAGCGGCATCATTAACAGCGTATGCCAGAAGAAAGGCTGCTGGATGGAAATGGAGATCGGGGACGGCAAGACCATGCGCGTAACCTTTAAGGATTACGCTTTCTTCGTACCGAAAGACGCAAGCGGAAAGGTAACGATCGTAGAAGGCTATGTATATAACGACACCATCAGCGTGGAAGAGCTCAGGCATTACGCTGAAGATGCGGGGCAAAGCAAGGAGGAGATCGAGAAGATAACCGCTCCCGAAGTGGAAATTTCGTTCGAGGCGCGCGGGGTGATCATTGAAAATGAATAGGCTTTTCCCGTTTATTTTACTGGCCGCCCTGCTGGCTGCATGCGCTGAAAACACCTCCGAGCCGAAGGCGGAGCTCAGCGAAACAGATACTTCCTGCGTAAACCCATCCAGCCTGAACCCGAATGGCGACAGCGAAATGGCCCTGATCATGCGCGAAATGACGGTGTTCACGGAAAAAACAAAAGAGCTGCTGCTAGGCAAGGGTTCGCTTCTACCCTACCCCGCGCATTTTAAAGGCATGCTCACTGCCAATACCACCGACAGTACCATCAATAAAGCAGTACTGGCCGGCTTCTCCAACGACTTCCTGGGCAAGCTCAAGGCTCTCTACGACTCCCCTGCCGCTGACCAGGCAAAACAGTTCAACCTCCTGGTCAACTCCTGCATTACCTGTCACGAAAACTTCTGCCACGGGCCGATCAAGCGTATCTCGAAAATGCTTATCCCCGGGTGATCGCGGCCTATACTAAATCTCAACTTCCCGCGTTTTATTATCCTTCTTTAATCCTGTACCTTTAAGGTCGTGAAAGCCTGGGTCAACATCCTTTTTCTTTTCGCCCTTCGCCTGGGCGCGCAAAGCTATTCGCTCGAGATCAGGATCAGCGATGACCCCGCCCTGGGCGGAAAGATAAAGCACACCACCCGGTTCGCCTCAGTTGCCGAAAGGGATAAGGAGGTACAACAGTTCCTGTTCACGCTCTGGGACAACGCCTACCTGGCAGCGCGGATCGACAGCAGCGCGGGCGACTCGCTCAAACAACTGGTTTATATCAGCGCTGGCCAGCCCTATGAATGGGCCTCGCTCCGCAAAGGGAACGCTGACGAAGGACTGCTCAGCGCGGTGGGCTTCCGCGAAAAGATATACAACGGCAAGACGCTTTATTACAAAGACCTCCGCAAATTGTTCGAGAAGATATTATCCCACTACGAGAATAACGGCTATCCCTTTGCCTCGGTGCGGCTCGACAGCATACAGGTGAAAGGAAATGAGATCTCCGCTGCACTGAACGTCAGGAAAAATCAACTGGTGAGGATCGACAGCATCATCATCAGGGGCAAGCCGGCCGTTTCGCGTGTGTACCTGTATACCTATTTCGGCCTGAAGCCGGGCGACCCTTACAACGAATCGCTTATCCGCAAAATACCCGCGCGCGTCAAAGAGCTTCCCTTCCTGAACGAAAGCCGGCCGCCCGAGGTCTATTTCACGCAAAACCACACCAGCCTGTATCTTTATCTCGAAAAGAAAAAGGCCAGCCAGTTCGATGGTTTCATCGGCATACTTCCGGACCAGGCCGGCAAGATCCATTTCACAGGCGATATACGGCTTAAGCTGCTGAACGCCTTTTCCTATGGCGAGCTGGTGGACATTAACTGGCGCAGCCTGCAGGCCCAGACCCAGGACCTCCGCTCGCGGGTCAACATTCCCTTCGTCTTTCGCACCCCCTTCGGTATTGACGGTGGATTGAAAATATATAAGAAGGACAGCACCTGGCTGGAGGTGAGCCCTAACCTGGGAGTACAATACCTGCTTACAGGCGGCAATTATTTCAAGGTCTTTATCGCCCGCAAAGAGCTCAGCCTGCTCTCTTCCTCTTCCCTTCAGTACGCCACCGTTCTGCCACCCTATGCGGATGTGAGCACCTTGCATTACGGCATTGCCTTCAAAAGCGAAAAGCTGGACTACCGCCTCAATCCCCGCCAGGGCTATTCATTCTCCCTTTCAGGAAGCACGGGAAAAAAGACCATAAAGAAGAACCCCGGCCTGGATGAAGACCTGTATACCGGCATAGACCTGGTCAGCAACCAGTACTTGGCCGAAGGCGAAGGCGCGTTTTACCTGCCGCTGATGAAACGCAGCACGCTCAAAGCCGGACTGCAGGGCGCCTTCCTGGTCAGCAAGAACATTTTCACCAACGAGCTATTCCGCATAGGGGGTTTGAAGACCCTGCGCGGTTTCGATGAGGAAAGCATCTTTGCCTCCGCTTACGGCATACTCACGCTCGAATACCGCTACCTGCTCGAAGAGAACTCCCATCTTTTTCTCTTTGCTGACGGGGCCTATTACGAGAACAGCAGCAGGGCCAGCAGCTCGCTTATTCACGATACGCCTTTCGGCTTCGGGGCGGGCATCTCCTTCAGCACCAGGGCGGGCATATTCTCCATTACCTATGCCCTCGGGCGCCAGGCCGGGAACCCCATTTACCTCAAATCGGGTAAAGTCCATTTCGGGATCGTGAATTATTTCTAACTTTACTTTTTTGCGATTATTCTGATGGGTATTTATGTTTTGCTGGGCGCCATTCTCCTGATAGCAATTTTCATTGCCTGGAAACTTAGCACGCAGAATCGCGAAGATATATCGCCCCAGGTGAAGCTTTCCGTGAGCGAGGGCATCAACAGCCTGAAAGACGAGCTCAACCGGAACAATATTGCCCAGGTCAAGGAGATCGGTGATATCAAAAAATCCATCAACGATGAGCTGCACCGCTTTAAGATGGAGATCACCAAAATGGGCGATGAGCAGATCAAAGAAAGCAAGGAAAGCCTCCGCGACAACTTCCAGCGCCTGCAGGAGCAGGTGGAGAAACGGCTTGAAGATATCAACGCCAAGGTAGAGAGCCGGCTCAATAAGGGCTTTGAGGAGACCAACAAGACCTTTACCAACATCATTGAGCGCCTGACCAAGATCGATGAGGCGCAGAAGAAAATAGAATCATTATCGAAGGATGTCGTCTCCCTTTCGGATATTCTCTCCGATAAGAAATCGCGGGGAACGTTCGGTGAAGTTCAGCTTCACCAGATACTGGCCTCGGTATTCGGTGAGAAGAACGAAGCGATCTACCAACTGCAGAAAGACCTGAGCGACAGCAGCGGCAAAATAGGCCGGGTAGACGCGGTGGTCTACCTCCCTGCCCCGACCGGCATTCTTCCCATCGATTCCAAGTTCTCGCTCGAGAATTACCGCAGGATATATGACAGCAGCCTGAGCGATGCCGAACGCGAGGAAGCCAAGAAGCAGTTCAGGTCCGATCTCAAAATGCGTATTGATGAAACTTCCAAATACGTGCTGCCGGGCATTACGGCCGAATACGCCATCATGTTCCTTACTGCTGAAGCGGTATTTGCCGAGATACACGCCTATCATCCCAAGGCGATAGAATATGCGCACCAGAAAAAGGTGTATATCGCTTCGCCCACTACCCTGCTGGCCCTGATGAACACCGTACAGGCGGTGATGCGCGACCAGGAGCGTTCGAAACTTGCAGGGCAGATCCGGAAACACCTCGATGAGCTGGCCATCGACTTTAAGCTGTACAAGGAGCGCTGGGAAAAGCTGGTCACTCACATACGGCAGGTGAGCCAGGATGTAGACAAGATCAATATTACCACTGAAAAGATATCCGATAAGTTCGAAAAGATCCAGAAAGCAGACCTGCCGGCCGATAAGGACTCACCCAGGCTGATCGAAGAGAAATGAGACATTGCCTCGCCATATTTTTCGTGGTTGCCCTGTGGATCTGCGCCTGCACCTCCAGCCGCGTGAGCACGCGCAATGTCTCCTCGATCTATAAGAAAGAAAGCAGCATGATACACCCCAGGTTCGCGGTGTTCCATACGGATGATTACAATTCCGAGCTTCATTTCGGGCTGTTATCCTCGGAGCTGCTTTACACGCGCCAGCAGAACGCGGATGTATTTACCGCCCATGTGGTGATCTCCTACCAGTTGCGCGCCAATTACGAAGCGAAAGACATCATTGACAGCGGCTCCGTTAAAATATCGGATGTTTACAGCCAGGATGCCAAGCAGATCATCGGCAAGACCGGTGTGAAAACATCTCCCGGCCAGGTGTACCTGCTGCAGGTGACCGTACGGGACATCAACCGAAACCAGTACAGCGTTTCGTACCTGAACATCGATAAAAGCAGCACCGGAACGCGGCAAAACTTCTTGGTGCTATCGGCCGCTGACGGCACGCCTCTGCTGCGCAATTACCTTACCTCGAAAGAGCGATTCAGGCTAAAGCACAGAAAAGGCAATGTAAACCTGTTCGTACGTTATTATAAGCGCGAATTTCCACTGCCGCCCCCGCCTTTCTCCTATTATACGCCCAAGTCTTTCGAGTTCAGGGCCGACAGCCTGTTCAGCATAGAGCTCGCGGAGAACGATACCGCCTCATTCCGTTTTGCCGCGCAAGGCTTCTACCACCTGCAAATCGATACCGGTTCAACTGACGGCCTTACGCTGTTCCGGTACGCTGATCATCATCCGTTAGTGAAAACCCCTTCCAACCTCCTGGAGCCGCTCCGGTATATCACTTCAAAGAGCGAGTTCGACAAGATCAGCCAGCCGTCCAACCTGAAAGCCTCGGTCGACAGTTTCTGGCTGGCCTGCGCTGGAAACGAAGACCGCGCCAAAGAGCTGATCAAAAAGTTCTACGGCCGGGTGCAGGACGCCAACCAGTATTTTTCCTCGTACACGGAAGGCTGGCAGACCGACCGCGGGCTGATCTACCTCATCTACGGTCCGCCCAATATACTCTATAAGAACAGCACCACTGAAACCTGGACCTATGGCGAAGAGCATAATCTCAATTCCCTTACGTTCAACTTCATCAAGGTGATCAACCCTTTTACCGATGATGATTTCAGGCTGGACCGCTCTCCCGTTTATAAGGATAGCTGGTACCGCGCGGTGGAAGTTTGGCGACAGGGCAGGGTTTACATTGATAACTAGGCAAGAGCTTTGAAACAGGAAAACAGGAACAGCAGCATTTTTGTGTTCGGTACGCGGGCCGTGATCGAGGCCGTAAACTCAGGCAGGGAGCTGGAGAAAGTATATATACAAAAAGGCCTGAAGAACGAGCTGGTGCATGAGCTGCAGCGCACGCTGAACGAGTTCAAGGTGCCTTTCCTGTTCGTGCCGGCCGAAAAGATCAATAAAGTGGCTGGCTACCGCAACCACCAGGGCGTGGCCGCCATCCTGTCGAGCGTCAGCTACCAGAACATCGAGAATATACTGCCCCGCGTGTTCGAAGAGGGCCGTACTCCCCTGCTCCTGGTCCTCGACCGCATAACCGATGTGCGGAACTTCGGTGCGATCTGCCGGAGCGCGGAATGCATGGGGGTGGACGCGGTGATCATCCCTTCCAGGGGCGCTGCGCAGATCAGCTCCGATGCGATCAAGACCTCAGCGGGCGCCCTGCACAAAATCGCAGTATGCCGCTCAGAGAACCTGAAAGCCACGCTGACCTTCCTCAAGGAAAGCGGCCTGCAGATCGTTTCCTGTACCGAGAAAAGCGAAAAGAACTGCTACGAATGCGATCTTACCGTGCCCACGGCCCTCATACTGGGTTCTGAGGAGGATGGCATATCGGAAGAATACCTGAAACGCTCGGACGTAAGCGTAAAGATCCCGTTACGGGGCGAGATCGGCTCCCTTAATGTTTCAGTGGCTGCTGGTATTATACTTTACGAGGCACAGCGGCAGCGAATCGGCTCTTAGCATGCTTGTGCGTTTGCTCCGATACCCGGCCGAGATCATTTTCATCGTTTACCTGCTTTGCTTTCTTTTTTTAAAGACTGGCGACAATCCCTGGGAGCGGGCCATCGACAGCGATGGCAAGGGATATTACGCCTACCTGCCCGCCCTCTTTATCTACCACGACCTTGAATACAATTTTGTGGAATCCTATGAACGCAAGTACTATCCTCCTGACGGGTCGCGCTTCAAGGATTTCAGGTACGAGTACAAAGGCGAACGCGTGAACAAAACCTTCAGCGGCCTTGCCATACTCTGGCTGCCTTTTTTTCTTTTGGCGCATACTTTCAGTTACCTGGCTGGCTTTGAAACCGATGGTTATTCGGCACCATATCAATATGCCATTGCATTGGCCGCCCTCTTCTATCTCTGGCTGGGGCTTAAACTGCTTTACCGCTTGCTGCTGCGCTTCGAAGTGCCGGCCATCGTTTCCGCATTTATTTTATTCTGTTTCGCATTCGGCACCAACCTCTTTTATTTCACTATTCACGTGCCTTCCTTCACGCATGTATATAATTTCACACTGATCACCGCTTTTGCCTGGTGCCTGCTTAACCTGCTTCACCGCGATCACACCAAATGGCTGATCTGGTCATCGCTGCTGCTGGGCCTCATTACCGCCATACGCCCAACCAATGGCATCATTGCATTGGTCCTGCCTTTCTTGGCAGGATCACCGGCAGGGACGATCGCTTTTCTGCGCGAAAATTTTCTGAAAATCCAGCGTTTCCTGGCTGCCTCCCTGCCCGCTATGCTTGTCCTGGCCATCCCGGTACTGCTCTGGTACCTGCAAACGGGCTATTTCTTTGTGTATTCGTACGGGGATGAAAAATTCGATTTCTCCGATCCCGAGATCATCAACAACCTGTTCTCCTACCGAAAAGGCCTGTTCGTGTATACACCGCTCGCTTTTATCGCTGTATTAGGCCTTATACCCCTCTTTCGCCAAAATATTTTCAGGTTTGCCGTTATGAGTGCGCTCCTGTTCGTCATCGTTTATGTTATTTCATCCTGGTGGTGCTGGTGGTACGGGGCCAGCTTCGGGCAAAGGGCCTATATCGATTATTTCTCTCTCTTCGCCCTGCTTTTGGGGATACTGTTCGCTTCGGTTTCAGGAAAAAAATGGCGTGTAATCCTTTTCGCTTGCTGCTTGCTCACTGTCCCGCTTAATCTTATTCAAACCTACCAGCACAAGAAGGGTATCGTGCCAGACGATAAGGTGACTGCCGAAATATATTGGGATAACTTCCTGCAGTTGGAACAGCGCGCCAGGGTATACATCAATAATGAGGAATATCTCCTGGTGAGCGAAGGCCTTAACAGCTTTGAGCCCCATAATGGAGGTACGCATGCTGATCCCGGATATTCTGATTCCCTATCCTACCGTGGACGGTATGCCGCAAGAGTAGATCGCAGCCAGGAGTTCGGTGCCGGAAATTCCGGAACATTGTCGGATTCAGAAAGAACAGCAAGTCTTCTTAAAATAAGCGCTGAACTGTATTGTCTGGAGCCCGGCCCGGAAGCCCTGTTTGTGGCGCAGTTCGACTCAGCGGGAACGGTCAGGAGTTATTACGCATTCGGTTTCGCTGCATATACGGAGCCGGAGAAATGGACCCACGTGGAATTTTCCTGTCCCGTTCCTCCGCCTGGAACAGCAGATGCGCTCAAAGTATACCTGTGGAACCCGGGAAAGAAGAATACGGTATATATGGATGATCTACGGGTGGAGTTTTTCCGAAAGCGGTAGCTATCTGCTGAACCAGCCGTACTTGAGTATGCAGTAAATGGCCCTGAAGCCGTCCTTCCAGCCTATCTTTTTCCCCTGCAGCTCCGTACGGGCGTTGAAAGTGACCGGCACTTCCGCAAAGCGTATTCCTTTCACCTTAGCCAGGCGGGCCGTGATCTCCGGCTCGAAGCCAAAGCGCTTTTCCACCAGCTTCAGTTTCTTCATGGTCTCGGTATTGACCAGCTTATAGCAGGTCTCCATATCCGTGATGTGAATACGGAAAACAAAGTTCGACAGCCGGGTAAGAAAGGCATTGGCCATGCGGTGAAGGAATTTTGACTTGGGCTTACGGCCCAGGAAACGCGATCCATATACCACATCGGCCTTTCCTTCCAGCACAGGCCTCAACAGAAGATTGAACTCCTCCGGGTCCAGCTCCAGGTCGGCATCCTGTATGATAAGGTACTCACCGGTAGCCGATCCTATGCCCGTATGTATGGCACCGCCTTTGCCCTGGTTGGCCTCATGGTCCATGAATTTGAGAGGTTGCCCGGGATGGGCCCGGATAAAACGGTTGATCTCCTCCCGGCTCCGGTCGCGCGAAGCGTCATTGACCACGATGATCTCTTTTTCTATATCATTTATTAATTTTACGCGCGTAACTCTCGAAAGCAGTTCGTAAACGGTGCTTTCCTCGTTGTAAACGGGGATAATGATGCTCAACTTCTTGACCTGCATGGGAAATTTCGGTAAGTATACCTAATTTATCGCCACTCTATAAAAAGCGCAGCAAAAATATGGAACAGTGAACGGGCAGGATGGATCCTGCTTGTACTGGTAACCTTCCTTTCCCGGCTGCCCTTCCTTACGGCAGGTTATGGCTCAGAAGAAGATTCCTGGGGACTGGTGCTGGCTGCCCAAAACACGGCAGAGAGCGGCAGGTATGAAGTATCCCGCTTGCCCGGACATCCCCTGCAGGAGTTCGTTTACCTGTTGAATCCCTACGGAAGTTATTTTTATTATAACCTGCTGTCCGCGGCTTTCAGCACCCTGGCGGTGCTGTTCTTTGCCCTGCTCCTTCGCAGGATGGCAGTGCGTCATTACCTGGCGGGAGCCCTGGCCCTGGCATTCACGCCCGTGTTCTATACCAGCAGCACCTACACGATCGATTATGCCTGGTCGCTGGCATTTGTTATGGCTTCGCTATACTGTCTCGCTGAGAGAAAGATCGTTCTTGCAGGCATACTGCTTGGAATGGCGGTAGGCTGCCGCATTACATCTGCCGCCATGCTGCTCCCTTTCCTGCTGCTGGCGTACGAACGATCGCTGCCGCTCAGGAAAAACCTGGCTGCCGGAGTCCTGCTCGCGGGCAGCGCTGCCCTAACGGCATTGTTGCTTTTCATACCCATTCTTCATCGTTACGGGCCGGGGTTTTTTATGTATTATGATCAATTTGACTACCCCCCCTTCGCCAAGATCGCCTATAAGGCCACCCTGGGCGTTTTCGGCTTGGTGGGAATGCTGGGGCTGGCGTACGGAGCCGCCCTTATTGTACGAAATAGGTTCCGGCCGGCCGAAGAAGTTCCGGCCGCAAAAAAATGGATCCGGGTCTCCCTGCTGGTCTTTCTCCTTTATATCATCGCCTATCTACGCCTCCCGCAAAAATCGGGATACATGATCCCGCTTATCCCGTTCGCCATCATCCTGCTGGCCTGCTTCCTGGGCGGCAGGCAATTCCGCATCGCCTGCTTTATGCTTATTCTCTCACCGTTCATCCTGGGCATCAATCTTACCGACCCGCTGCGGGGAAGCAGGCATTCCCCGCTTGCCGCCAGGTTCACCGTATCGGGCCAGGAAATATTCTTCGATCCACTGACTGGTCCTGTTGCTGCGGAATACAGCAAGCGCTGGCGAAAGCTGGAGTTCACCGATAAGGTGATCGCTGCTTTTACTTCAGGCAGTGAGAAGTGTATCGTTATTTCCGGCTGGTGGTATAACGAGATCGCGGTCAAGCTGAAACAACGGGGCCTGGATGCGTATGCCGGCAATTTCGTATTTTACATCAATAAAGGCCAGATCGATTCCCTGAGGTCGGCAGGCCATGAGATATGCTATCTGCCGGAACAGGATATATACAATGACCAGTATTCTAAAATGAACTATACCGCGCGATCAGCCCGCCCGCTGCGCATACCCGAATGAGCCGCTCCTGGAAAAACACTGAAAACCTGCTGCTGCTCGCCATCCTGCTTATCGCGGCCGTGCTGCGTTTCTGGAATTACAGCGGCTGGTCGCTTTCCAATGACGAGCTCAGCGCCCTCTCGCGCAGGAATTTCGGCAGCCTCGCACAACTGGTCAATGAAGGGATCCGGCCTGACTTTCACCCGGGCGGTGTGCAGGTTTTCCTGTATTTCTGGGTGAAAGTGTTCGGTGATTCGGAAGCCTCGCTTCGTTTTCCATTTGTCATTGCCGGTATACTGTCTGCGTACGTGTTGTATCTCCTGGGCAAGCGCTGGTTCAACGCTTCTGTGGGCCTCATGGCAGCGCTTACCCTGGCCGTTCTGGAATATCCTGTACTCTACAGCCAACTGGCACGGCCTTACAGTCCTGGCCTTATGTTCACCCTTCTCAATGCACTGTTATGGACCCGGCTGCTGTTCGATCACCGCCATTACCGGCCCCTTTACCTGGTTCTGGGATACAGCCTGAGCACGACATTATGCATGTACACGCATTACTTCAGCTTCCTCACAGCGCTGATCACGGGCATTACGGGTCTTTTCTTTCTCAACAGCGAGAACAGGAACTATTACTTCTCGGCCGGCATACTCTCCCTGCTCTTCTTTCTGCCGCACCTGGACATCAGCATGGAACAATTCTCGCGCGGAGGGGTGGGCTCGTGGCTGGGCAAACCTGAACCGGGTTATTTCTGGCGCTTTCTTTCTTACAGCTTTAACGATTCGGTCATTCTTATGGTTCTTCTGGGATCGCTGTTGTTGATCTCACTCTTCATGTTCTTCAGGCAGAGCGGCTCTTACCGCTTCCGGCTGCTGGCCCTGGCCTGGTTCCTGGCCCCCTTCTTCATCGGGTATTACTACTCCGTTTATAAGAACCCCGTGCTGCAATACTCCATACTTATTTTCTCGTTCCCGTTCGGGCTGCTGCTGCTTTATTCATTCTGGCAGGAAGGCCGTAAGCCTGTTCTCCTGGCTGCACTGGGACTGCTGGCCGCTGCAGGCATGTATAGCACGGTTATAGAAAAAAAGTTCTATTCGGCCAAGCCGTTCGCCACCTTCCGCGAAATTGCCGATGCATCCATAGCGTGGGACACTGCCTATGGAAAAAAGAATATAACAACCGTTATCAACTGCATCGATCACAGCTACATCAATTACTATTTCAAAAAGGCATCCTATGCTTCTGATTTCGTCTTCCTGCGCGGTGACGAGCCCAAGGCAGTCGGAACTATCCAGAAGCTGGTGCAGGATTGCAAAACTCCCTACTTCGCCTACGCATGGACGAACAATTACAGCCCTTACGCAGTGTACGAGCTCATCCGGGAGAAATACCCCAGGGTGGCCGATGAGCGGAAGTACTTCAACTCGCGGATCACGCTGTTTGCGGCCGACTCAGCTTACCAGCGGCCTGCTGCCTGGTCGATACAGGAAGACTTTGAAGACAGCCTCCGGTTGCGGGTCAGCGGCCAGGCGCTTATAGAAAGCGGCCAGGCGCACTCCGGGAATGTGCTTTGCGTCATCGATTCCGCTCATGAATTTGCCTGCACTATGGAATTCAGCGTTGCGGAGCTATTTAAGGATTCGACCCGCTACATTAACCTGAGCGCCTGGCTTCTCGCCAATGAACCACCGGGAGCTCACCTGGTCATCGAGTTCAGCAACAAGGATGGCGTGTATGAGTGGCGGCCCGCCTCCAGCGACCATTTTCAGTTCGAGAACGGCAAGTGGCTGCGGCTGTTCATGACCCAGAAGCTGCCGGCCGGGGCGCAGCCGGCCGACCGCGTGAAGGTATACATCTGGAACCCCGGCAAAAAAAACCTATATTTGGATGATATCCGCATCGAGGCCTTTGCCGATGCGGATTATGATTACTGACCATGAAAACCATACGGCAAACCTATTTGATGAATGCCAGCGCTGCGCAGGTGTTCAAAGCCCTTACCGATCCGAAGATCATCCGTAAATGGTCCGGCAGCCCGGCCAAAATGAGCGCGCGCAAAGGTGCCGCTTTTGAGCTGTGGGGTGGCGAGATGTTCGGAAAAAACCTGGAAGTGGTGAAAAACAAAAAGCTGGTACAGGAATGGTGCACCCCAGCGTTCCGGTCGAAAGCCACCTTTATCATTCACGCGAACGGGCGATCGTCACAGGTGGAGCTTATTCATGAAGATGTGCCGGCAAAGCATTATAAAGACTATGTTTCCGGGTGGAAAGATTATTACCTGGGAGCCATCCAGCAGCTATTCGGGGAATGATGAGGATCGTCACACGCTTTTCTGTATTTGCCAGCGGGCTTGCGCTCCTCTTGCTGGCCTCCTGCTCGGGCGCCTCATTGAGCAACTATAGCTGGATGGAAGGGACCTGGAAGGGAGAAGCACCTGACGGAACCTCGTATTACGAGATATGGAAAAAACAAAGCGGGCAGTTGCTGCAGGGGTTCTCCTGCGGTGTGATCGGAGGCGTGGATACAGTCTTCAAGGAAAATCCCAAGATCGAGATCATTGAGAACAGCGCTTTTTATATAACCAGTTTCCCGGATATAAAAGGCTCGGTGCTGTACAAGGCCTCCTCATCCGTTACGGGGCAGGCCGTATTTATTAATGACGAACACCCCTTTCCGAAGAAAATAGTTTACCGGCTGAACGGAGACAGCCTGCTGGTGCGCTACGAGGGGCTTCGCCAGGGCAAGCCTTCGTTCGAAGAGCTTTATTTTCGCAGGCAGAAGTAGTTTTACCCCTGCCGAAAATTTGCTTATTTTAGTGTTAAAATCACCCCTCGCATGCAACGCATTTTTTCTTTGCTCTTTTTCGGCCTGAGCCTCCTTACCGCCCGGTCGCAGAACGATCTGCTGATTCCGCCCTGTAAGCATTACAAAGGCCTGTCCTTGGCTGAAAAGACCTTCCAGCAGCACATTGTGCAGGCAGCTAACGAGCGCAGCGACACCATCGATATTCTCAAATACACCATTAACCTCGACATTACCGATTTTTCAGCCCCCGATACCATACGCGGCAACTGCGTGGTGCGCTTCGCTCCCAAAATGAACAACATCACTACGATCAGCCTCGACCTGCTCAGCATGACCATCGACTCGATCCGGATAGGAACCACCGCGCTCACCTCCAGCTACAACGATACCTTGCTGATCATCAACCTGCCCATGACCTATAACATAGGCGACACCTCCGACATGGTGGTGTATTACCGGGGCGAACCGCAAACCGACCCTTCCGGGTGGGGGGGCTGGTATAACCAGAGCGGTTATGCCTTCAACCTGGGAGTGGGATTTCAGGCCGATCCCCATAATTTCGGCCGGGCCTGGTTTCCCTGCTTCGACAATTTTGTCGAACGCTCCCGGTACGAGTTCAACATCACCACCAGCAACGGTAAACTGGCTTACTGCAACGGCTACCTGGCGGGCGATACCACCGTCAACGGGCTCAGGACCAGGAAATGGATCCTGGACGAGGAGATACCTACTTACCTGGCCTCTGTCGCGGTTGCGGCATACACCCAGGTGAATTGGGTTCATAATGGCATCAATGACACCTTTCCCATCGTGCTCACCGCCCTGCCGGCCGATACCACCAATATGAAGAATTCGTTCGTGAACCTGAACAACGGGCTTACCGCTTTCGAGAACAGGTACGGCCCCTATATCTGGAACCGGGTAGGCTATTGCCTGGTGCCCTTCAATTCGGGAGCGATGGAACACGCCACCAATATCGCCTACCCACGCGTGGCCGCCAACGGCTCGCTTACCTACGAGGCCAACCTGATGGCGCAC
The DNA here is from genome assembly GCA_040756415.1 of Bacteroidota bacterium. Taxonomy (GTDB): domain Bacteria; phylum Bacteroidota; class Bacteroidia; order JADZBD01; family JADZBD01; genus JBFLYZ01. Next base: position 14,875 of record JBFLYZ010000021.1, on the reverse strand, counting down.
GAGCTCTCTCACCACTGGTGGGGCGACCTGGTGACATGTGAAACGGCCGGTGATATGTGGATCAACGAAGGCATGGCCACTTATTCGCAGTTCATTTTTTCCGAATGGGTGTACGGATATAATGCCTATCTCGCTGCGGTACGCGCCAATCACGATGACATGGTCCATTACGCTCACCTGCGCGAAAACGGCTTCCGCGCCATATCGGGTGTACCGCATCAATACACCTATGGCGATCATGTTTACCTGAAGGGGGCCGATGTAGCCCACACCCTGCGCGGTTACCTGGGCGACTCCCTTTTCTTCCTTGGGCTGAACTATTTCCTTTACAACAACACCTTCACCGATGTGAACAGCGCCTCCATGATGGCCGACATGACCACCGCTACCGGGTTTAATCTCGGTAATTTTCTCAACGATTGGGTGCTGAACCCGGGCTGGCCGCATTTCTCGGTCGATTCGTTCGTATCCGTTCCCAACGGGAATAATTTTGACGTTACGGTGTATGTGCGCCAGCGCCTTTACGGTGCGCCCAATTACTTTACCGGAGTTCCGCTCGACATCACCTTCAAAGACGGGGCATGGAACACCGAAACGCGCTCGCTTTCCATGAGCGGCCAGCTCATGTCCTTCACCTTTACCTTGCCCATCAATCCCGTTTTTGCCGCGCTCGATGTAAGCGACCGCATCAGTGACGCGATCACCTCTGACGCCAGGATCGTTACCGCAACGGGCAATTCGTTCAGCCAGAGCCTGCAGGGCAGAATGCAGCTCAAGGTACTTGGAATGGCCAGCGGTGATTCGGCTTACGTGCGGATTGAGCAGAATTGGGTAAAGCCTGACGGTTTCAAGAGCTGGGGCGTGCCCTACCGCCTTTCCAGCAAGCACTATTGGAAGGTAGACGGACTGCTTCCGGCCGGCTTTTACGCGCAGGGCGTGATCGCTTACGATGGCCGCACCACCATCACCAGCGGTGGGCAGGGCCAGATGGACACCGACCTGCTCACGGCAAATAACCTGGAAGACAGCATCGCTCTTTTTTACAGGCAAGGCCCGGCCGATGACTGGATTCTTTATCCCTATTATACCAAGACCATGGGTGCCATGACCGACAGGTTCGGCACTATTACCATTGACTCATTACGACTGGGTGAATACACCCTTGGCATACGCGACTATACCATGACCGCTGCACATCCCGATATGCCGAACACGCTCAGCTTGTACCCCAATCCTTCCAGCGGGCGGGTAACCGTTCACTATGGGGCTACGGAAGAAACCAGGATTATCGTGCGCGATATGAGCGGCAGGATCATTCATACTCAAAACAGCAGCGGCAGCGGCAGCGCGGAGATCGACTGCACGATGTGGCAGAACGGGATCTACCTGATCGCGGTCGAGAACAAGGGCATTGTTACGGGAAGGACCAAATTCGCGGTAGTTCACTGAACCCTGAAGCCGATCAGCAGCACGTCATCTACCTGCTCATAGCTCCCTTTCCATTCACCGAGCGCCTGCTCCAGCGCCTGCTTTTGCTCTTCCATGCTTTTATGGTGGACCGAAGCCAACAGCGCCTGGAGCCGCTTGACCATGAACTTTTTTCGGTCAGGCCCCCCGAACTGGTCAGCATAGCCATCCGAAAAAAGATAAACCGGTGTGCCGGGCGGCAGCCTGAACAGTTCACTCTTGTATGAGCTATCGATATCCTTAACCCCGCCTATGGAATAGCGCTCGCCCTTAACGACCTTCAGCTCACCGTTCACGACATAATACATCGGGCGCACGGCACCGCTGAACTGAAGCTCACGCGTGCGCAGGTCAAAGCGCACCAGCGCAGTATCCATCCCGTCTTTCGAGTCGCGCTTGCTCACATCGGCATTCAGGGAAAAAAGCACCTTGCGGTGAAGCTCGTTCAGGACCTGGTGCGTTTCCCTGGCATTTCCTTCATTGATGATCTGGTTGTAGAAGTTCATGCCGATCATGCTCATCAGGGCGCCCGGCACACCATGCCCGGTACAATCGGCAGCAGCCACGTAGACCTGATCCTCTTTTTTCATGCACCAGTAAAAGTCACCGCTCACAATATCCTTCGGCTTGTAGATGATGAACCAGTCGCTGAACGCATCAGCCAGGGCGGAAGTGGAAGGCAGCATGGCCTCCTGTATGCGCCTGGCATATGAAATACTGTCCGTTATATCCTGGTTCTTTTGCGCGATAATATCGTTCTGGCTGGCCAGCAGCCGGTTCGCCTTTTTCTTTTGCCTGTTGCTCCTCCACACCAGCAGGGCCAGCACGATGAGCAGCACCGTGCCTGCCGTATAGATATAGATCATCACCTGCTTTTTTTCCTTGTCCTTGGTAAGCAGGTCTATTTCCGCATCCTTCTGCTCCGTACGGTATTTGATCGCTATATCCTCGATCTGCCGGGCCTTTTCCTGGTTGGAAATGGAGTCTTTGAGACGCGAATAGAGCTTCAGGTAATGCAATGCCTGCTTCGGCTCTTTCCTGGCCATATATACCTCATACAGCAGGTTATAAGCATTCTTCAGAAAATTGTGCTGCCCATCCTCAAGGCTGACACGAATGGCTTCGCGGGCGTTAAGTATCGCTTCATCGTAATTACCTTTCTCTTTGTACACCTCTGCAATGTTCAGGTACGAAACACCTATAATATATTTGACGCCTATCCTCCGGCTGATCTCGAGTGATTCTTTAAAATAGGCGAGTGCCGTATCGTGCATTTTCATGCCGTTATAGGTATTGCCGATCATGACCAGCGACTCGCAATAGCTCGATTTGTCCTCAAAGTTCCTGGCCATAGCAAGCACTTTTCGCTGGTACGAAAGTGCCGTTTGAAAATCGCCCCGCTGCGTGTAGATATTGGCAATGTTGTCGAGGCACAGTGTTGCGGTGACGCTATCCTTACGGGCGACATAAAGCTGATAGGCCTGCTGGTAGTATTCCAGCGCCTTGTCCAGGCTGTCCATCAGCAGGTAGATATTGCCGATGTTGTTCAGGCAGCTACCTTTGACTGCCTCCAGCCCGAACTTTTCGGAAAGCGCCAGGCCCGTCAGGTAACTTTCGAGAGCCGCCTCGCGGCTGCCCTTTACATAGTACACATTACCCAATTGATTATAGCATTCGGCCTCACGCTGCGATCCCGACTCGATGAAGGCCTTTAGCGCCTTTCTAAGGATCTCGATCGCTTTGTCATAGCTGCCTATCTGGCGATAGCATTTAGAGAGCGTCATCAGCTCTGCACCGTAGAGCTCCCTGTCCTCCTCCTGCTCGGCCAACTCGACCGCCTTCATCGCATAAGCGATGGCCTGTTGCACCGCAACACTCCGGTACTTAAGCGAGAGCGAATCAAGTATCCTGATCTGGGCCTTTATATCCTTTCTGGCAAGCAGGGCCGCAAGCTCCTTATCGGCCGGCTGGCAGAATCCCGCCAGGGAGATCCCGCTTAAAAGGGAGAGAAAGAAGAATATTTTTACTGCGCGCGGCAAAATCAAAAGCTGTACTCAAATTTATGTAATAAATTTGTCCGATGGCGTACAAAAATCTGGCGGAGTGTATTGACGATCTCGAAAAACACGGGCACCTGGTCCGCGTAAAGGAAGAGGTCGATCCTGAGTTGGAAATGGCCGCCATCCACCTGCGGGTATTTGAAAAGAACGGACCGGCTTTGCTATTCGAAAATATCAAAGGCTGTGAGTTTAAAGCCGTATCTAATCTTTTCGGAAACCTGGAGCGTTCGCGCTTTATGTTCCGCGACACGCTGGACGATATAAAACAACTGATCGCCCTGAAGGATGCGCCACTGGAATTGCTGAAAAGGCCCCTGCTCGCATGGAAGGCCCGAAAAGCCCTGCCCAGGAAGTCGTCTGCCAACCCCGTACTCTGGAAAGAATGCCGCATCAGCGAGCTGCCCCAGGTCAAATGCTGGCCCGGTGACGGAGGCCCCTTCATCACGCTCCCCCTCGTTTATTCCGAGGATATGGACAGCCCCGGGGTGATGAACTCCAACCTGGGAATGTACCGGATACAACTGGGAGGGAATGACTATATCCCCGACAAGGAAGTAGGACTGCATTACCAGATCCACCGCGGAATTGGTGTTCACCAGACCAAAGCAAACGCAAAAGGGAAACCGCTCAAAGTTTCCATTTTTGTTGGCGGGCCGCCAGCGCATATTTTTTCTGCCGTGATGCCATTGCCCGAAGGCATGAGCGAACTGACCTTCGCGGGAGCGATCGGAGGCAGACGCTTTCGCTATTCCTACCGCGATGGCTACTGCATTTCATCGGATGCGGATTTTGTCATTACCGGTGAGGTATATCCCAACGAGAACAAGCCCGAGGGTCCTTTCGGGGACCATTTCGGATATTACTCGCTGCGGCACGACTTCCCGGTGATGCGCGTACATAAGGTATGGCACCGGAAAGACGCCATATGGCCATTTACGGTTGTGGGACGCCCTCCGCAGGAAGATACCGCTTTCGGACAGATGATCCACGAATTGACGGGCCAGGTACTGCCCAAAGAGATACCCGGACTGAGAGAAGTACACGCGGTTGACGCGGCCGGGGTCCACCCTCTTCTGCTTGCCATAGGAAGCGAGCGCTACACTCCCTACCTGAAAGAGCGAAGGCCCCAGGAAGTGCTCACCATCGCCAACCATATCCTCGGCTTCGGCCAGATGAGCCTGGCCAAATACCTGCTCATCTGCGCGGGCGAAGACGATCCTTCACTGTCCACCCATGACATCGGCCGGTTCTTCACCCACCTGCTCGAGCGCGTGGACTGGACCCGGGACCTGCATTTCCATACCCAAACCACCATCGATACCCTCGACTACAGCGGTACCGGCATCAACAGCGGGAGCAAGGTGGTGATGGCCTGCGCGGGTGAGAAGAAGAGAGAGCTGGGAACGCGGATCCCCGACCTGGACTGGCCTGACGGTTTTTCGCAACCGCACCTCGCCCTGCCGGGTGTGCTGGTGGTTCAGGGTCCCGCTTACAGCGATGAAGCAGCTTCTGCGAAGCAGGTGAAGCTTCTTGCCGCATGGCTGGAAGCCTTTGCGGAGCCGTTCAGGAATTTTCCCCTTATCGTGCTGAGCGATGACGCGGCATTTGCCAGCCATACGCTGAACAACTTTTTATGGGTCACATTCACGCGCAGCAATCCCTCGCACGACATTCACGGTGCGGGTGAGTTCACGGAACATAAGCACTGGGGCTGCCGCGGGCCGCTCATCATCGATGCCCGCACCAAACCGCACCATGCCCCTCCCCTGATCAAAGATGAAACGGTAGAGAAAAAAGTAGATCGCCTTGGCGAGAAAGGCGGATCGCTTTACGGGATCATTTAGATCAGCTCCGACAACTGCAGCCAGCGGAAGGTCTTTGAATCGAGGTCGGACAAAAGCTGCTTGTACTCATCACTGAGCGATTGCAGTTTATCATAATCCTCTATACCTGAATTAAGCTGCTCCTCTATCTCTTTTTTCCTTGATTCCAGCAGCGGAATATCCCGGTCGAGCTGCTCCAGCTCGCGCTTTTCATTATACGAAAGCCTTTTCTTAGCGGGCAAAGGGTCCGCGGCCGCCTTTTTCTGTTCCTTGATCTCGGCCTGCAGCTCTTTACCGGCTTTTTCCTGCCCGAGCTTCCATTCGCGGTACTGCGAATAATTGCCGGGAAAATCCTTTACCACGCCATCGCCTTCAAACACAAAGAGGTGCTGGGCCAGGCGGTCCATGAAATAACGATCGTGCGAAACGATGAGCACGCAGCCATCAAAATCAGAAAGAAAATCTTCCAGGGTGGAAAGCGTGATAATATCCAGGTCGTTGGTGGGCTCGTCAAGAATAAGGAAATTGGGATTTTTGATCAACACGGTGCAGAGGTAAAGCCTTCTTTTCTCCCCACCGCTCAGGCGGGATACGTAGGTGTATTGCATCTCGGGTGTGAACATGAAGCGCTGCAAAAGCTGCGAGGCCGATAGTTTGGTTCCATCGGCAAGGGGGATGTATTCCCCTATGTCCTTCACCACTTCGATCACGCGCTTATCCTCGTTCAGCACAAGGCCTTTCTGCGAATAATAACCAAACACCACCGTGTCGCCCAGTTGTATCTTCCCGCTGTCGAACTTCTCCAGGCCGAGTATGATGTTCAGAAAAGTAGATTTACCCGTGCCGTTCTTTCCAACTATGCCTATCTTTTCCTTGCTCTTGAAGGTATAAGAGAAACTGCTTAATATCTTCTTGCTCCCGTAAGTCTTCGACAGCTTGATCAGCTCCAGTATCTTTCCTCCCAGGCGCGTGGCCTTTACTCCTATCTCCAGCTTTTCGTTCTTCCGCTTCTGCAGGGCCTGCTCCCTGATATCGTCAAAAGCATCCACCCTCGACTTGGACTTGGTAGTGCGGGCCCTGGGCATCTTGCGCACCCACTCCAGCTCCCTGCGGTACAGGTTCTTCGCCCTCGACAGCTCGCTTTCACGCATCTCTTCCCGTTCGGCCTTCTTCTCGATGTAATAGCTGAAATTGCCTTTATAGCGAACCAGCTCACCATTGTCTATTTCAATGATCTCATCGCATACGCGGTCAAGAAAATAGCGGTCGTGCGTCACCAGCAGCACGGTGAAATCGCGCGAGGAGATGTAATTCTCCAACCACTCCACCATTTCCATGTCCAGGTGGTTGGTGGGCTCGTCCAGGATCAGGAAGTCGGGCTCCTGGATAAGCACCTGGGCCAGCGCTACCCGCTTGAGCTGTCCGCCCGAAAGCTGCGCCACAGGCTGTTCGAAATCGGTTATTCCCAATTGCGTAAGCACCTGCCTGGCCCGGGTCTCGTATTCCCAACAATTGAGCTCGTCCATCGTATGCTGTGCTGCCGCCAGCGCATCGGCATTCTCCGCATGGAGCAGGCATTGCTCGTACTGCCGAATGGCATTCAGCTCGGGCGTATCTCCGTCAAAGATCACCTGCAGCACATTTTTAGAGTGGTCCAGCAGGGGTTCCTGCTCCAGGTAGGCCATCCGGATATCCTTCCGCATGACCATGGAGCCCGAATCAGCCGTATCGCGCCCGGCAATGATCCGCAGCAGGGAGGTTTTGCCGGTGCCGTTCTTCGCCACCAAAGCTATCTTCTGACCCTGGTTGATGCCGAAGGTTAGACCGGAGAACAGCGCTTTGGTGCCGTACGACTTGGATAGATTCTCTATGGATAGTATATTCATGGAATGGGGCGCAAAGGTAAAAACAAAAACAGGTATTCATATCTTTGATCCGAATGAAACACATCTATTGGGTATGGTCCGTGTGGCTGCTGGCATCCTGTTCGGGCCCTGCATCCGCAGACCGGCAACCCGTAGCGGGCCACACGGGCCCGCCCGCTGATACCATCGCGGCAAGCGCCTGCTCCCTTTTTGCAGGCATTGAGAAAAAAATACGTGACGGCCTGACCGGCAAAGAGGAGCTGCGGTCTATGATCATACAGGCTTTGCCGCTCGTGCATGAAGCATATTACGCCAACGGAGGAAAGGATCATAGCAGCAAGGATTGGGTTTTTCCGCTCCGGGGATACACCGCTCAGAGCATTGGCGGAAAGAACGGTGAAGGATACGTGGAAGGAAGCTATGATTTCCTGGACGGCAACAAGCATACCGGGCATCCCGCTCACGACATCTTTATCAACGATGCGGACCAGGACTGCCTGGACGACAAAACGAAGCAGCCCGTGAGCGTGCTTTCCGTATCGGGCGGCATCGTGGTAAGCACAGAAACCCAATGGGACAGCGCCAGCGGCCTGCGCGGAGGAAGGTACATCTGGATATACGAGCCGCATACCGCCTCCCTGTATTATTACGCGCATAACGATTCCGTTCTTGTCAGCGTATGCCAGGTAGTGAAGCCGGGCGACCGGATAGCCACAGTGGGGAGAACCGGGCTGAACGCTTTCAAAAGACGCTCGCCCACTCACCTGCATCTTATGGTGCTGCGGCTCGACAGCGGCATGGCCTTGCGGCCCTTCAACCCCTATAAAGACCTGCTTGGCGCTAAAACCGTGCCTTTGTGAAAATTATCATTGCGGGTCTACACTTAGTTGAGTAATTTGGCCGCATGAAGCACGAAGTGCCATACATCACCTTATGGGGCGTAGACCTGCTGGAGCCTTTTACGGTGCTTACCGACCTGATGATCGCTGCAGTATGTTTCTACGCTTTTGCCAAATTGCCGCTGAAACATTACCGGGGCTTTGTCTATTTTTTCTTCAGGTGGTTCTTCTTCGGCATGGGTGTGGCCACGGTGATCGGAGGCGTGATCGGGCATGGTTTCCTCTACATTTGGGGAATGGAGGCCAAGATACCGGGCTGGTACGTGAGCATGGTATCGGTGGCCATGTTCGAGCGGGCAGCCATCCTGCATGCCAAGCCGCTGATGCGGAATAAGATCGGTAACTTTTTCGCCATACTGAATATTGTTGAGCTCGCCACCTTCATGACCTTGACCTTCATCTACGTGAAGTTCATCTTCGTGGAGGTACACGCCATCTACGGATTGCTGGTTGTTGTATTCAGCTTCGAGCTGTTCGTGCTGCTGAAGACCAAAGATGCGGGAAGCCGGTGGATGATGTATGGCGTGGCCTGGGCTGCCGCCTCGGCCATTTCACACGCTTACAGGGTGGGCATCAACGAGTGGTTCAACCATAATGACGTGAGCCACATCGGCATGATGATAGCGATGTGGTGCTTCTATAAAGGAGTGAAAAAGATCAGGCTTTACAGCCCGGTCAATAAATAGCGAAATCGTTACCGGTATTCTCTTTCCGGGTAGTCGGCCGCTGCGAGCCGTTGGTCAACTCAAACACCATGTCGCCCACGAACCTACGCAGCTCGGAAACCACGATCTTCCCGTCTTTATTGAGATCGGCCCCTCCCGTATCCAGCCCTTTCATGATGGAATAGGTGAACACCCCGTTGTTCCAGTCCTTCGACTCTAGCGCGAACTCCATTCCGCCAGCCGCTGAGATGATGGTGGCGCCCGTACCTTTCTGTACATCGGTGAACAGGGCCTGCATGTACTCGAATGAATTCTTCAGGCCGGCCTTGGGCTTGACCGTAAGGTTCCCGCTCCGGGCATTGGACGTAACGTTAGGATTGTTATTGCTGGCCAGCACCTCGGTATCCTCCTTATCCACTTCTCCCGAATGGCAGGCATCGATCAGCACCAGGCGGTTGCGGCAGGGAATGGAATCGACCATTTTTTCAAATACATCGTAGGGCAGCCCCCCGGCCGATGGATTATTGAAATCGACATCATGCAGGGCCAGGTAATAGTTGAGCTGCTCATCCAGCAAGCCATGGCCGGAAAAGTACAGCACCACCTGGTCATTCGTTCCGGCAGCGGCCAGGAAATCCTTTGCTGAGACCACGTTCTTTAATACGGCATCCTTGTCAGTGATCAGCTTGACATTGACCGTGCCGAACTTCTGCGATTTGGCCTGGAGCATCGCGGCAAGGTCCGTTGCGTCTTTTGCGGCAAACTTCAGGCTGCGCTGAGCGTCCTTATAGTGCGATACGCCAATGGCCAGGATATAAAGATCAGGCCTGGCCTGATCACTGTTCTCGTAAAAGACCTCGAAGGTCTCGCGCATGCTTTCGGCTCCCTTCTCGTTAAAGGCCGAGACCTGTATCCGGTTGGCCCCGTTGGATAACGGCACCTCGATCTGCTGGCCGAATGTTTTCACCTTTTTCTTACGCAGGCTCACCCCGTTCATACCGTAAACCGGCACATCGTTCACATATACATTGTACCGGTCCAGGTAATAAAGCGAATCGCTTATCTGTATCCCGAACGATATCTTTTCGCTTTTGCTCAGCGAGGGAATCGCCAGCTTATCGCTTATCTCGATCTGCGGAATATTGAAATCGGTTCCGAGCATGGCAGGAGTATAACCGGCCTTCTTAAGTCGCTTTTCCCATGCCATTTTATACATCTTGATCAGGAAACCAGAGGCAGTTCCCATGCGTTGCAGAACGGTGTCGGGGCGGTTCTGCCGAAGGTCGAACTGCTCGACCGGGAACATCTTGTTGCCTACGCGGAAGGCCACGGCTTTCAGCCCCTTCTTGGTCGCCATGTAATAGTTATCCGGGGTGATGACCACAAAATCGGTCGAATCGAGGGCTACAAACGTAGCCACCTGCATTCCGTTATTGGGGTTCCAGAGCACCACCTTGCCGTCCCGGGCCGTGCTGACAAGCATTTTCCCGTCAGGGCTGCAGCGGATGGAATTCAGCTCGGCATTGTGCCCTTTCATGCTGTAGGTGACCTTTCCCTGCGCCAGCGAGAAAACGCGGATGGTATACGTGTCTTCTTCCGCAGCAATGATGTCGTTGCCGGAAACGCTGAATTCAATATCGCAGCACCTGAAATTGCTGGCAAAGCCCTTCGACTCCAGTTGTTCTTCGGTAAAGTGGTACAGCACTTTTCCCGTTAGCAGCTCGGCTACGGTAATGTCATTTCCCATCAGGGCTATGCGCTTGCCATCGGCCGAAAGCGCGATATTGATGGATGAGTTCGCGTCTTCATTTGCCAGAACATATTCCTTCACTTTCTTGCAGACCATGGCATCATACACGATGACCTTAACAGAATCCCTGTCCTGGTCGCGGGTGGTTACGCAATAAGCGTACTTGCCGTCAGGGGTAAAGCTCCGGTAGGCCTGGTAGATATCCTCGCCATAATCGCACATGAAATAGCCATCGCTCATCCTGTACTGCTCATTGCCCTTAATAAGCTTCTCAAAACCGGGGTCGATCTTCACCCATGCGTCCTTACCGTGATTGGGGCGGAGCTTGTAATTGTAATAAAAGTGGTGATTGTATTTCTTTGATTCGAGCGTTGGCAGGTTCACCAGCACGGGATAGTTCCCGCCCGTTAAAAGCACCTGGTCATCGGGGCTGAAGGTCATGTTGCCCGGATTATCTTCCTGGAAGGTGGTATTATCAGGCAGGCTTTTCACTCCATCGGCCGTCTGCATGTTCCATACTTTATAGGGCAGGTTCCAACTGGAAATCGCCAGGTTTTTGCTGTTGTTGCTGAATTCAGCGCAGGTAGGATTTGCTTTCACGCCTTTAAAGAGCCGCACCACCTTAGCCGATGCCACGTCCAGGAACGCGAGATTGACTCCATGCGGACCGCATGAAAAAACGGCCTGCTTGCCATTGCTGCTTATTGCGCTTGCCTCAGAATAGCCTAACGAGCCATAGGACTTGCCCTTCAGCATTTTGCCGGTCTCCACATCAAAAAAGGCTATTTCCGATCCAAAATTCACCATCAGCGTTTTCCCGTCTCCGGCCAAGTGATAATCGCTGGGAGAGCTATAGCTTTTCTTCACGGGCGTGGTGGCGCCTGCAAGAGCACCGGTCGCTATTTCATATTTGAGCCATTTTTCCGGCCCCTTCGACCGTAAATAATACTTGTCATCCTTCGTAACGACCGAGGCCTCAACCGAGATGGTGCCCATGCGGGCCAGGTCAGGCGCGACTACCTGCAGCACCGGCTTTTTTTGCTCCAGGTCCAGCACGATCAGCGCGGGGTTATCGTCATCCTCATCCTCGCAGATGATCTTTTTCCCGTCATGCGTCAGCTCCCAGTTGTCGCTCAGCTTTATTTTATCATCGACCGGTATCTCGTACAGCAAGTTCCCGGTCTTGAAATCGAAGATCTTGAATCCATCGTCATAGCGGAAAACGATGATTTTCTCATCATCGCTTATGCGGAACCTGAACGACCTGCCCATGTCCCCGATCAGCACTGAGTAGACCGTATCGTTCTTGCTGACGTCCCAGACCATTAACCGGTTCTCATAATTGTCGGTTGAGCTGCAAACGAGGCGGTTATTGTCCCTGGCAAACTGAAGCTGAACCACCCATCCGTTAAACCCCCTGTACGTGGCCATCTGGAGCCCCGTGCTTACGTCATACACAATTACGGATTTATCCTTGCTGCCGGTAGCGGCCAGTTTCCCGTTAGGTGAAAGGGCGGCAGAGCTGATCTCTTCGAAATGCCCTAATTGCACGATAACATCGGCCTTCTGGGCCGACAGCATGCCGGTGCAGAAGAAAAGGAATAAAAGAATGCCTTGCCGCATAAGCATCAGTTTTTGAACAGCCACCAGGGTTGGCGCCCGCGGTCCCAGTCGTAATCTCCCCATTTGAGCTTTAGCGTTTCGTCCTTGCCGTACTGGTCCATCTCTTTCAGGTGATCACCCTTAACAACCAGCCTGAAAGTGCCGGTCGCCATAAGGTCGGGTCCTATATCTTTCACTGAATTGCACGTTAATTTACCCGGGTATACATCCAGCCGGATAGTAAAGGTGCCGGTCTTATTCTTCTGTCTTATGTAGGAATACAGGGGCGTGAACTCTCCCTTGCTGTTAACCGCGTTAAAATTGTCATCCCAAACGTAAAACTCAAAATGCGTCTTCCGCGAAAATTCCTGTGTATACGTTTTGTTATTGGGGTCTTTGAGCGAGGTCTTCCAGGTGGCTACGGTATCCTGGTCGCAGCTCAGCACAAACACCAGGCAGCCTATATACTTTCCCTCGAATGCCTGGTATGCGGGATAATTCCCCGCATAACCTGAATAATAATCCCAGTCTTCCTTTTTCATTTTGGGATCCTTCAGGTATTTATGGTAATACCATCGCAGGCTGTGATCGAAATAGATCTGCGCCCTCACGCTTTCGCCTGCGGGAATCTCCTTTACTCCGTCCTTCCCGACCTTTACCATGTTGTCGTAATGGCCGTCCCAGAGTATTTTCTTCAGATTATGGTATTGCTCTTCGGTGGTAATGCCTTCATCCTGCAGGCTGTCGTTGAAAAAATAAGGCGAGTAGCTCTGTGCGAACGCTAAACGGGTGAACAAAAAGGCGATAATCAAAAAGGCCAGGCTCCTTTTCATAGCATAGGATGCGGCCCGGTAAGGCCGGTGTGTGTGAATTAACGCATCAAGCTGTTATGAGGCCGATCTTCTTTTTAATGCCTTCGGTAGTGACGGAACCCGGCCTTTCGATGGGATGACCCAGCGCGCGGTCCCATATGAGCGAGGCCAGCACACCCAGCGAACGCGAAACGCCAAACAGCACGGTATAGAAATCGAATTCAGTGATGCCAAAGTGCATCAGCAGGGCCCCGCTGTGCGCATCCACATTGGGCCAGGGGTTCTTGATCTTGCCCGTTGCCTCGAGAATGGGAGGTGCCACCTCGTACACCATGGCTACGATCTCGCACAGCTCGGAAACTCCGTTCGGCTTGATGTACTTCTGGTAAAAGTCCTGCTGGGCCAGGAAGCGCGGATCGGTCTTGCGCAGCACCGCATGGCCGTAACCCGGCACTACCCTGCCCTCGGCAAGGGTCTTCTTGATATAATCCGCGATCTGGTCCTTGGTAGGCAAACCTCCGCCCAGCTCTTCGCGCATCTTCATGATCCAGATGATCACTTCCTGGTTGGCAAGTCCGTGCAGGGGACCCGCCAGGCCGTTCATGCCGGCTGAAAATGCCAGGTAAGGATCGCTAAGCGCTGAGCCCACCAGGTGAGTGGCGTGAGCCGATACGTTGCCGCCTTCGTGGTCAACGTGAATGGTCATGTATAAGCGCATCAGGTGCTTCACATCGAACTCATCGTAACCCATCATATGGGCCAGGTTGGCCGCCCAGTCGAGCTTGGGATCGGGTTCTATGTGGTGGTCGTTCTTGTATTTCTTGCGGTAGATATATGCAGCCACCCTGGGCAGGCGCGCGATCAGGTTCATCGAATCCTCGTAAACGTAGTCCCAATAATCCTTTTTGGGAATTCCCTTACGGTATGCCTTGGCGAAAACCGATTCGGTCTGCATGGCCAATACCGCTATGGAAAACATGGTCATGGGATGCGTGCTTGCGGGAAGCTTATCCAGGGTATCGAATACGTGCTTGGGAACAATGGCCCTGCGCGCCCAGTTATTACTGATATCGTAGGCCTCTTCGTTATTAGGCAGCTCACCGATCAGCATCAGGTAAAAGATACCCTCGGGCAGCGGCTCGGTGCCATTAGGCGCCTTAGGCAGCTTGGCCCTCAGCTCAGGGATGGAATAACCTTTGAACCGTATGCCCTCTTCGGGGTCGAGCTTGGAGGTTTCGGTCACCAGGCCGATCATGCCTTTCATGCCCTGGTAAACCTGGGCCACGGTGTATTCGCCCAGCTTTTTGTCACCATGCTCCTTGATCAGCGCTTTTACCTCAGCCGCCATGGGCTTGGCCTTGGAGATGAACTTATCTTTCAGTTTGTCCATAAAAAATCATCGGTTTGTTGGGAATGCAGAAATAATGGTTTAAAGATATAGACTGTACTTATGATTTGCAAGCGAAGGCTGAAAATAATCATTCCGTAGGCATCAGGCGCCCGATTTTGCCCTTAACCGTTTAATTCGTAAATTAGCATTATGCTGAAAAACACTGTCGCCCTTTACGCAATCCTTCTTTTATGCTCCTTCGCGTTTATCCCGCCCCAGTCGGAGGAGAAAGGCAACTATGTCAGCCCTAAGTTTACTGGAAAGAAGCTGCAGGAGACCGTTTTCGGAGAATTTGTGAAAGAGAGCTTTACGGGCAAGACCATGCTCATGGTGGTATCCTACGGCTGCGACCACTGCTGGGACGCTACGCGCGATGCCCAGAAAATAAAGGACGAAAAGCTGATCGATGAGATCGTGATCCTGGGCGCGGAGGCCGGTGAGCCGGGCGCGAAGGATAAGTTCAAAAAGGAAACGGGACAGAGCTACAAAATGATCGATTATGACTACAACCTGCTGGGAAAAAAGCTGATGACCCAGGATTC
>JBFLYZ010000020.1:0-56347 GCA_040756415.1 Bacteroidota bacterium | reverse complement strand
TATCCGATTGACAAAAAGAATGCAGCGTACCCAGTATACATCCTAAAATTAAAGCTGTTTTTTTCATTAGTTAGAGTTTTAAAAGTTTGTATGTGTGTATTTGTTGACCTGATGTTATTTTTACGAATAATATTCCTGGAGGAATATTTCCGCAATCAATAGTTGTCACTTTTTGGAAAACGTCTGGTCTGAACATTAACATTTCTCCCCATCCATTATAAACTTCAATTGTCATTTTTTCATTCGATTGGTTTTGGATGGTAAGTTTGTCAATAAGTGGATTAGGATAACAGATAAAAGAATTTATTGCTTGATTTGTCTGTATTCCGGTGTAGTTATAATTGTTCGCATAAACCGAATCCGTGCTTACACAAACATCGTCAACATGGTAATATGCGAAATCTGACCACCAGCTATTAAAAAACTTGGTCGTATCCGTATTAGAGTCATCAAAAAAATTGCCGATAACCACCATAGTGTATGCGGAATCAGCAATGAAAGAACCTGCAACTCTTGTCCAGTTCAATGAATCGCTGATAATTGTACTTGTAAATACTGGCGGATTATTGTTTATTAAGGAATTGCAGATAGAGTTACCCATTGTGAATTTTAGTCCTGTTTTATCTGAAGCACAATTTGTCGGATTGGCAATATTTTCTAAACTCAGAGCGATTTTAAACGAAATAAAATACTTTGTTCCGATGCTTAACGGGCTGATGAGATTACAAGCAGGAAATTCTCTTGTATTAAGCATTACATCTGAATATGTAATAAAGCCTGCATACGAATTTCCACTGGCAGGCTGCTGAAAGCCGAAAATATTTGTAGGAACCCCCCAATCGAATTGATTGCAGGTACTGAAATAATCAGGGCTTCCGCATAAGGATGTCCATCCTACAGCTTTACCTATGTCTCCCGCCTGATATGGGCAATTAATAGTATCTTCAAAACTCGGATTAGGAACAAGGTTGATTTGCGCTACAGAGGAGAAGCATAGAAAAACGAAAGAAGAAAGGCATATTCTAAAATAACGCTTCATTATTAGCAAAGATAGAAAAATAGGCGAGATAGGCAAATAAGCCCGGGGACGGTGATGGCGGTAAAAATTGTTTAATAATTCACCACCTGCCTACGCTATGCTTCGGCAGGCAAGCTTGCCTACGTGAACTTTAGCAGACAAGCCCGCTAATAAGTAATTGTTTGTTCTTCTATTGTCTCGGGCAGCTCACGGTATTCATACTGCTGGTTGCGCAGTTGCGGCTCGAAGCCGGCCTCGCGTATGGCCTGCTGTATGCTCTTATAGGTGAAGCGGTGCGGTGCCCCTGCCGCGCTCACCACGTTCTCTTCGAGCATGATGCTGCCAAAATCGTTGGCGCCCGCGTGCAGGCAGATCTTGGCTATCTCTTTTCCCACCGTCAGCCAACTGGCCTGTATGTTCTTGATATTGGGAAGCATGATGCGGCTCATGGCGATCATGCGTATGTACTCCTCGCCCGTTGGCTTATGATGCACTTTCTTGAGCTTGGCCAGCGTAGTGTCCGCGTCCTGGAAGGTCCAGGGAATGAAAGCCAGGAAGCCCTTGGCATGCTCCGGTTTTTCGCTTTGCACCTGCCGTATCCATACCAGGTGCTCGAAACGTTCATAAAGCGTTTCCACGTGTCCAAACATCATCGTGGCCGAGGTGGTGATGTTCAGCTTGTGCGCTGCCCGCATCACATCCAGCCACTCCTGCCCACCGCATTTGCCGCGCGAGATCAGCCTGCGCACGCGGTCGTTCAGTATCTCGGCACCGGCCCCCGGCAGGGAATCCAGTCCCGCCTCCTTCAGTTTCTTCAGCACCTCACTATGTGTTGAATTCTCCAACTTGGTGATATGAGCCACCTCGGGGGGGCCCAGGGCATGCAGCCTGAGCTTAGGGTAGAGCTTTTTAAGGGTGCTGAACAGATCGGTATAGAATTTCAAGCCCAATTCCGGGTGATGCCCGCCCTGCAGCAGCAACTGGTCGCCACCGTAACGGAATGTCTCTTCTATTTTGCGCTTATAGGTATCAATATCCGTAATGTACGATTCCGGGTGGCCGGGTATGCGGTAGAAATTACAGAACTTGCAGTTGGCAATACAAACGTTGGTGGTGTTCACATTGCGGTCGATCTGCCAGGTGACCTTGCCCGGGCTGCCGTTCCTGGCTACCGAATCCGGCTTCTGCTTCTTGCGCAGCTCGTTGGCAACGAACATCAGCTCGGCCGTTGGCGCATGTTCAAAAAGGAAAACCCCTTCCTCTATGCTGAGGAATTCAAAGTCCAGCGCGCGCTTCAGCAGGGTCTCACTGTTCATCCGGGTCCAGAATTCTTCCTGAAATATTATTAAAAATTCCTGTCTTTTTCTACATTTACGGTCCTTACAGGACCGGGTCCTCAAAATTAAGAATTTATGACGAGCATACGGAAATCAGGCAAACTGCGGGGCAATGAGCATGTTGTGCTGCTGTGTAACAAGAAAACCAGTCTCGGAGGCACCGGCCTGAGCGAAAAAGAGATCGCTTTCGTGCGCACCCAATTCGATAAGCATGAGAAGCAGGTGGCCGTAGTGAACCAGCTTGGCCGCGTGGTCATCGTGCAGATCGTGGAAAGCAAAAAGCAGCGCTACCTCACCAATGAGCAGTGGCGCAGGGCGGGTGCCGGCCTGGTATCGTACTGCAATGAATACAGGATAGAGCAGATCACCGTGGCGGATATGCTGGGCGATGCGGAGGCCGCACTGGCCTTCACCGAAGGCCTTGCGCTGGGTAATTACCAGTTCCTCAAGTACAAAAAACAAGCGGATAAGGAGCGCAACCCGCTTCATACCATCCTGGTCAGCAGCCGAAAGGTAAAAGATAAGGACCTGGAGCACCTGCAGATCGTTGAAGAGGCGGTGAGCCGCACGCGAAACCTGGTCAATGAGCCGGTGAGCTTCCTGAACGCGGTCCAGCTTGCAAAGGAATTCGAAAAAATGGGCAGGGAGGCGGGCTTCAGGGTGGAGGTGCTGCATAAGAGCAGGATAGAGGCGCTGAAGATGGGCGGCTTGCTGGCGGTGAACAGGGGCAGCGTTGATCCGCCTACGTTCACTATCATGGAATGGAAGCCGCAGCGCGCGAAAAATAAAAAGCCCCTGGTGCTGGTAGGTAAAGGCGTGGTATACGACACGGGAGGATTGAGCTTAAAGCCGACCCCGGGATCCATGGACCTGATGAAATGCGATATGGCGGGTTCCGCGGCAGTGGCCGGTGCCATGTATGCCATCGCCAAAGCAAAGCTTCCCTTTCATGTCATCGGCCTGGTTCCCGCAACGGATAACCGCCCCGGAGGCAATGCGTATGCTCCCGGTGACGTGATCACCATGATGAGCGGGCTGACCGTGGAAATGCTCAACTCCGATGCGGAAGGCCGCATGATACTGGCCGATGCCCTGCATTACGCCAAGCGGTTCGGGCCCGAGCTGGTGCTGGAATTCTCTACGCTCACCGGTGCCGCCATGGCTGCCGTGGGTTCGCATGGTATCGTATGCATGGGAACAGCGGATAACAGGGTAAGGAACAAGCTGAAGGAAAGCGGTAATAATGTATACGAGCGCCTGGCCGAGTTCCCCTTCTGGGACGAATATGATGAGCTCATCAAATCCGACCTGGCCGAGATCAAGAACATAGGAGGCCCGCAGGGCGGTGCCATTACGGCCGGCAAGTTCCTTGCCCGCTTTACCGATTACCCGTTCATGCACTTCGATATCGCGGGCCCCGCTTTCCTGACCGCGCGCGAGAGCTGGAGGGGCAAGGGTGGCACGGGAGTGGGCGTGAGGCTGGTGTTCGATTACCTGAAAAGAAAGTAAGCCCATGACCGGCAGAAATATCTTTACCGCGATCGTTTGCTGCCTGGCCCTGGCGCTGGGCTACTCTTTCCGCAAGGATACGGTCCCCGGTAAAATGAGCCTGCTGATCGCGGTGCATGACGCGCAGGCCTCTACCACCAAGATGCAGCACCTCTACGCCTACCATTTTTCAGGTGGCAGCTATGTGAGCAACGAGAAGATAGTGAGCGTAAAGATCCAGAAAGAGGGGGATAAAACGCCCGTTTCCCATGTGCGTTTCGACCTGGGCGCCAATCACCTATACAGGAACCGCTATGTGGTCACCGGCATCGGCAATATCATTGACGTAAAGAACAAAAAAGTGCTGCTCGATGAGAAGGACCAGTTCGTTAAGTTCGCTGGCGACAGCGTGGTTTACTACGTGAACGATATCTTCAGGGGCAAGTTCTACAAGATCTATAACCTCAAGACCGAGTCGTATACGGAGGTCAAGGACCTGCTGTTCAAAGCGGACAATACGAAGGATGTGGAGGTGGACTATACCTCCCGCCTGCTCAAGATCTACCTCTATCCGCCCAATGCCTCAAAGATCACGCTCGTGAGCGATGCGGGCTATGGAGAGGATATTACGCAGGTCACGGAGAAAAAATCGTACCGCCTTCCCCTGTACTGGATCGACAACAGCAATTTCCTTTACCCCAATTATACCCAGAAACAGAACTTCTGCACCATTTACAAGGTGAACGCGGACGCAAAGAGCGCTGAAGCGCTGGGCACCATCGATGCCATTCCCTCGATGAAAACATTCTCCGCTTTTTACAGGGACAGCGAGGGAAATATCATTTATAGCTGCGGCAAGGGCAATTTTGCGATCGATGTCAAAAAGAAAAAGGTCAGCCCGCAGCCTTTCGAGCTGATCGGCAACGGCTTTTCGGTATCGGCCGATGAGGACGCCAAATCCGGCCGGACCATACGCTATAATAACGAGGAGATAGGCAAGTATTACTGTGACATCCGCCAGATCAAGACCGGCCCATCGATTATCGCCCTGGGCTATGACATGATCGTGAACGGAGAGCGGTATGCCCAGGGTATCGTGTACTGGGAAGCTTCGGCAAAGAAATGGAAGGAAATACCCGTGCTGAACGATGTGGCCAGCATAGTGGGTTTTATCGAGCAATAGATACAACACAGAAAAGTTATGATCAAAATAGGGATTTCACAGGGAGACATCAACGGCATAGGGCTGGAGGTGATACTCAAGACCTTTTCAGACCCGGCCATGCTGGATATCTGCCAGCCTGTTCTTTTTTCCTCGGGCAAAACGGTCTCGTTCCACCGCAAGGCGCTGAACATGGAAGAGGTTCCGTACCAGATCGTGCGCGACCTCGACCAGCTTGTTCCCAAGAAGCTCAACGTCATGAACCTGTATGACGAGGAGGTGCAGATGGAGATAGGCAAGTCTACTCCCAACGGGGGCAAATACGCGCTTCGCTCGCTCGAGGCGGCCTGCGATGCCGTGCAGAACGGCAAGGTGGATGTGCTGGTGACCGCCCCTATCAATAAGCACAACATTCAGTCGGACGTGTTCCGGTTTGCGGGGCATACCGATTACCTGCAGATGCGCTTTGGCGCGGGAAAATCAGCGCTGATGCTGATGTGCTCGGAGAATATGAGGGTGGGCGTGGTAACGGGCCATATACCCCTGGGCCAGGTGGCATCGGCCATTAGCACCGAGAAGATCATCCAGAAGGTACAGGCCCTGGCCAAAACGCTGCAGGAGGATTTCAGGATACGCAAGCCGAAGATAGCCGTGCTGGGCCTTAACCCGCATGCCGGTGATAGCGGCACCATAGGCAACGAGGAGCAGCAGGTCATACTCCCGGCCATTAACAGGATGAAAGAAGAGGATATGATGGTGTTCGGGCCCTACCCTGCCGATGGGTTTTTCGGCAGCAGCACCTACGCCAAATTCGATGCGGTGCTGGCTATGTATCACGATCAGGGCCTGGTGCCGTTCAAGGCGCTTTCGTTCTCGGATGGAGTGAACTTTACGGCCGGCCTGTCCATTATCCGCACCTCGCCCGACCATGGCACCGCCTATGATATCGCTGGCCAGAACCAGGCCAACCCTTCTTCCTTCCGTAAGGCGGTCTATATGGCCATCGATATCTATAACACCCGAAACGAGCATGCGGAAATCACGGCTAACCCCTTAAAATCCAACCCCATTAAAAAGGAGGGAGGCAGGTTCTGATTTGCGGGTAAAGGGCATGGCTAAGGCCTGTACCCGGGCAAAGGGGGAAGGAACGATTGATATCCAGCGGCTTGCGGGATTCGACTTCATGGCCTCTTCTTAGGTGAATACCAATTTATTTTTATCTTTGCCGTCCGTTTTCAATTTCCGGCAACGGAACAGATCTGTAAAGTGATGAAAAAGGATAAGGAGCGCACCCGCGACAGGAAGTTTGTTGTTCAGTTCTCGGGGCTCTCAATGGGGAGGCATGAATTTGATTTCCAGGTCGATGACTCGTTCTTTGAGCAGTTCAGCAATTCGGAGATCAGCAAGGGCGATTTTACCGTGAGGCTCGAGCTGCTGAAACAGAGCACCATGCTTGTGCTTGATTTCGATATCCGCGGCAGCGTTAACGTAGAGTGCGACCGCTGCTCCGAAGCCTTCGACCTGCATGTAGAGGGCCAGAGCCGCCTGATCGTAAAGATCGGCAACGAGGATTTCGAGGAGGAGAGCGACATCATTGTCATCCCTTCGACCGAGAGCGAGATCGATGTATCGCACAGCATTTACGAGTACATCATTCTCAGTCTGCCTCAGCGCAGGGTGCACCCGGTGGATAAGAAGGGCAGATCGGGATGCGATCCCGAGACGATCAAGAAGCTGGAAAAGGTATTGCTCAAAGAAGAAAAGAAAAGAACGGATCCCCGCTGGGATAAGCTGAAAAAACTGAAGTTTAAATAGTAGTAATCATTTGCTTTAAATACACACTAAAATGCCAAATCCGAAACGAAGACACTCCAAGAGCCGCAGCCGCAAGCGCAGAACGCATTATAAGGCTACTGCGCCTACGATTTCCACCTGCTCCAACTGCGGAGCCCCGGTGCTGATGCACCGCGTGTGTGGCGAATGCGGATATTATCGCGGAAAACAAGCCATCGAGAAATCAGCCGAAGCTTAACAGCGGCAGCGCGATGAAAGGGGATATGGGCTCACACGATTGCATACTCCCCGGATCGCTGCTTTCCATTTGCCTTCCGCCTTTATGAAGATAGGGGTCGACATCATGGGCGGTGATTACGCGCCCAAGGTCACGGTTGCCGGTTCGCTGCTTGCACAAAAGGAACTGCCTCCCGGTTACAGGATCGTTATGATCGGTGATGAGGCATTGATCCGTGCCGAGCTGGCGGCCGCCAATGCGCCCGGTGACGCTTTTGAGATCGTTCACGCGCCCGATGTGATCGGCATGGGCGAACATCCCACCAGGGCCTTTTCACAGAAACAGAATTCAAGCATTCATGTCGGCTTCAGGCTGCTGAAGGAAAAAAAGATCGATTCATTCGCCAGCGCGGGCAACAGCGGGGCCATGCTCGTGGGCAGCATGTATTCGGTCAAAACCATACCGGGCGTGATACGCCCAACGATCGCTACCGTTTTGCCGAAGGAGGACGGGGGCGTGGGGCTGATCCTGGATGTGGGCATCAATGCCGACTGCAAGCCCGATGTGCTCTACCAGTTCGGCATCATCGGATCGCTGTATGCCGAGCATGTGCATAAGATAGCAAAGCCGAAAGTGGCCCTGCTGAACATTGGCGAAGAGCAGGAGAAAGGCAACCTGGTGATACAGGCCACGCACAATATGATGAAAGACACGAAGGATTTCAACTTTGTAGGCAATGTTGAGGGCCGCGATGTGTTCAACGGCAAGGCGGACGTGATCGTTTGCGAAGGGTTTACCGGCAACGTGGTGCTGAAGCTGGCCGAGGCGTTTTATTCCATCATGCGCAAGCGAAAGCTGCTGGATGATTATTTCGGGCGCTTTAATTATGAGAACTATGGCGGCACCCCCATTCTGGGCATCAACGGCTGCGTGATCATCGGGCACGGCATCTCCAACGATATTGCGATAAAGAACATGGTGCTGCTCAGCAAGGATGTGGTGCAGGCCGATCTGTCGTCAAAAATCAAACAGGCATTTCAATGAGCAAAAAGACCATAGCAGCGATCACGGCCGTAGGCGGATATGTTCCGGATTATGTGCTTTCCAATAAAGAGTTGGAAAAAATGGTGGATACCACCGATGAGTGGATCCAAACGCGCACCGGCATCAGGGAACGCAGGATACTGAAAGGCAACCGGGGCGTTTCAGAGATGTGCGTGGAGGCCATCAACGACCTGCTCAGGAAAAAGAAGCTCGACCCGCTGGAGATCGATATGGTCATCGTAGGCACCATTACGGCCGATTATGGATTTCCGTCCGCTTCCAACATCATCTGCGATAAGATAGGCGCCAGGAATGCCTGGGGCTTTGACCTCTCGGCCGCCTGCTCGGGCTTTATTTACGCCCTGGCCACCGGGGCCCAGTTTATCGAGACGGGCCGCTATAAAAAAATCATTGTCGTTGGCGCTGACAAGATGTCGTCCATTATCGACTATACCGACCGCGCCACCTGCATCATCTTTGGTGACGGAGCGGGTGCCGTGCTGCTGGAGCCGGGCGCGAACAGCGATGGCATTCACGATTTTGTTCTGAAGGCCGATGGCAACGGCTGCAATTTCCTGTACATGAAGGCGGGCGGGTCGAAATACCCGGCCACGCGCGAGACGGTGGATAAGCGCGAGCACTTCGTGTACCAGGAGGGGCAAACGGTGTTCAAATACGCGGTAAAAGGCATGGCCGATGTATCGGCCGAGATCATGGAGCGCAACAAGCTTACGGGCGATGACATTGCCTGGCTGGTGCCGCACCAGGCCAATAAGCGCATCATCGATGCCACGGCCGAGCGCATGAAGATCGGCCCCGAGAAAGTGATGATGAACATCGAGAAATACGGTAACACTACGGCCGCCACCATTCCGCTGCTGCTTTGGGATTATGAAAAGCAACTGAAAAAAGGCGACAAGCTGATCATCTCGGCCTTTGGCGGAGGATTCACCTGGGGCGCCATCTACCTGACCTGGGCATACTGATCATGCTCCTGTTAAGCCGTTGCAGCACAGATCACAAAGAGTTGCACGGAAGGGCTTTAATTTGAAATGATAAATTCCACCCTGCGGTTCTGCGCTTTACCTTCTTCCGTTTCGTTCGATGCATAAGGCATGGCGCTTCCGTAGCCTTTATACTTGATACGGTTTGCCGCCATACCCTTTGAAACCAGGTAATCTGCAACCGCCCTGGCCCGCTCTTCCGACAGCTTCTGGTTGCTTTTTTCATCCCCCGTGTTATCCGTATGTCCTCTTATCTCGATCTTCAGCGAATCGTTCTTTAAAAAATAGGCCACAACCTTATCCAGTTCCTCAAAAGAAGAAGCCTGTATCACCGCGCTGCCCGTTTCAAAGTTCAGGTTTTTGAGGATGTAGGATTTGTTCACTTCCAGCGTTTCGGTGACCACCGGGGGGATTTTCTTTTTGTTCTCTGTTTTTTCTTTTATCTCGTACACCGAAACATCGTCTATATAGTAATACGCGTATTTCGGTGCGGATACGTTCTTTTGCTTCTCATATTTTCTTGTCCTGGCCTTTGCCTTGTTGAACATTCCGATCACCATATACTTTTCTCCTCCTTTTGCGGTGTACACAGCCGAAATGCCGAACCACCCGTCAGCGCTGTTCTCAAGCTTGCCTTTGCTCGATACCTGTGGCTTTGCATTTATCCGGTTGGGGGTGGAATAAGCGACCTTATCGCCCGAGAAATAGATCCCGATCGCAGAATCTATCTGGTACTTGCAGTAATCGGCTACGCTTAGATAAAAGCTGACCGTGTATTGCTTCCCTTTTTCCATCGGGGCGATCAGTTTCGTTTCCAGGTATTCGGCATAGATGCTGGCCGATGACTGATATACAATAAACCCGGCATAGCATGAGCCCGATCTTGGTTCCTGGTGACCTATGAAATTGCCGCTGGCCTCCACCTGGCTGTTCTTCCACTTGCCGCTTTCGCAATTGCAGAAATAATCGGGGGTGCCGGTAGTTGGGCTCCACCAGTGTTTCAGCTTATCAAACTCGCTGATCATATAAGGGCAGCTTTCCTTTATCTCAAAGCTCGGGTCCGGCACCAGGTTTTGTCCCCCAAGGCGGGTTCCCAGGCAAAGAGTGAGTAAAAGCAGGCTAAAGGCTCGCATCTGGCAGTGTAACGGGGTAAAACGAAAAAAGTGCCAAAAAACAGTGATTTTCATCGATTTTTAATGGTTTTTCGTCATTTTTTGCTAAAAATACTTTGTTTTTGAGCAAAATTCCTGTTACGTTTGGCCCCTCAAATAGGGGTATAGGCTGCCTATGACCTGCCCCGGTTAAATCGAGCAAATATGGCAATGAAATTAAATGAAATCCAGGACCTGATCAAGTTCGTGGCCAAGAGCGGGGTGAGCGAGGTGGAACTGCAGGACAAAGATTTTAAGATCATCATCAAGACCGGCAGCGGTAAATCCAGGCAGGAAACGGTGGTTGTTCAGGCCCCCGTGGTCAGCAGCCCGGTAGCGCCTATAGCCCAGGTAGTGCAGCCCCAGGTTACGCAGGCTGCCGAATCCAAGGCCGAGCCCAAAAAGGAGGCACCGCCCGCTAAAGATGAATCCAAACTGATCACTATCAAATCGCCCATGATAGGCACGTTCTATCGCCAGCCCGGGCCGGATAAGCCGGTGTTCGCGAACGTGGGCGATGAGATCAAGCCCGGCAAGGTGCTGTGCATTATTGAGGCCATGAAGCTTTTCAACGAGATCGAGTCGGAAGTTTCGGGCAAGATCGTGAAGGTGCTGGTGGATGATGCCTCGCCCGTGGAATACGATCAGCCTTTGTTTTTAGTTGAACCCAATTAGTGATACGGATAACGGGTCCGCACGTAATTTCGAATGGAAATTCGCTGTTCGGTGTTTCGGGGCCATTCGTTATCCGCGCCACCTGAAACGTAAGCTATGTTCAAGAAAATACTGATAGCCAATAGGGGTGAGATTGCCTTAAGGATCATACGCACCTGCCGTGAGATGGGAATCAAAACGGTTGCCGTTTACAGCACGGCCGACAAGGATTCCCTTCATGTTAAGTTTGCGGATGAGGCCGTGTGCATAGGCCCGCCCCCGAGCAGGGATTCGTACCTGAACATACCGAATATCATTGCCGCAGCCGAGATCACCAATTCGGATGCCATCCACCCGGGCTACGGCTTCCTGTCGGAGAACTCAAAATTTTCGAAGATATGTGCCGAGCATAAGATCAAGTTCATTGGCGCCACGCCCGAGCAGATCGATGCCATGGGCGACAAATCGAACGCCAAGGATACGATGAAAAAGGCGGGCGTACCCTGCGTGCCCGGCTCCGAAGGCCTGATCACCGATATCGAGCAGGCCAAGAAGGACGCTATCGAGATCGGCTACCCGGTCATTATCAAGGCAACGGCTGGCGGGGGCGGAAGAGGCATGCGCATCATCTGGAAAGAAGATGAGCTGCAAAGCAATTTCGAATCGGCCAGCAAGGAGGCCGAGGCGGCATTCGGCAACGGGGCCATGTACATGGAAAAGTACATCGAGGAACCCAGGCATATCGAGATCCAGATAGCGGGCGACCAGTACGGGAAGGCATGCCACCTGTCGGAGCGCGACTGCTCCATACAGCGCAGGCACCAGAAACTGATGGAAGAAACCCCTTCTCCCTTCATGACCCCCGAGCTGAGGGATAAAATGGGCGAAGCGGCCATCAAAGCGGCCCTGGCCGTGAACTATGAAGGCGTGGGAACCATAGAGTTCCTGGTGGACAAGCACCGCAACTTCTATTTCATGGAGATGAACACCCGTATCCAGGTGGAGCATCCCATTACAGAGGAGGTGATCGATTACGACCTGATACGCGAGCAGATCCTCATCGCTGCTGGCGTTCCCATTTCGGGCAAGAACTACCTGCCCCAGCTCCACGCCATCGAGTGCCGCATCAATGCCGAAGACCCTTTCAACAACTTCAGGCCATCACCGGGCAAGATCACCACGCTGCATACCCCTGGCGGGCATGGCGTGCGCGTGGATTCGCATATCTATGCCGGGTACGTGATCCCTCCCAATTACGACAGCATGGTGGCCAAGCTCATTACTATGGCCCAGACGCGCGAGGAAGCCATATCCAAAATGCATCGCGCCCTCACCGAGTTCGTAATTGAAGGAGTGAAGACCACCATACCTTTCCACCTGCGCCTGATGAAGGATGAGAACTTCATCAAGGGGAACTATACCACCAAGTTCCTGGAAACATTCAACCTTACCGAATAAAGCGGGTTTAATTTTTTTTTCGGGCAGTGCAACCAATCAGCGGGTTGTATTGTCAGCATTGGGCTATTGCAAAAAGAAAAGAATTAAAAAGAAAGGAGGGCGCTATGGAAAACATGCTGTATATGATCCTGACGATGATCTTCACCAAGCTGGTTGAGGACAACCTGCCTAACCTCTCTGTGAAGAACATCTTCAAAATGATCGCAAAGGCCATTCTGAGAATGCTGCCTGCGCTTGTTATCCTTTGCTCTTCAGCTATGGTCACAGGTATTCACTATGTAATACTGTACACGGCACTGGCCCTTTCCGCCTGTGTAGCCATCGTGCCGCTGAAGCCGCGAAGGATAACGCTTATGGAAGCGTACTAGGGAAGGCCGGCAGGCTTTCCCTTAATTCGTAACTTCGCCCGGTGAAATCCATCGTTTACCTGGATTACAATTCCACCACGCCTGTCGATGCGCGCGTGCTGGAGGTTATGTTGCCCTATTTTTCAGAAAAGTTCGGCAACGCGGCATCGCGCACGCATCGTTTCGGATGGGTGGCGGAAGAGGCCGTGAAGACCGCGCGGGAAAAGGTGGCGCAGCTCATCCATGCTGCGGAGCAGGAGATCATTTTCACTTCAGGCGCCACGGAAGCCATCAACCTGGCCATTAAAGGAGTTTTCGAGTCCTATAAAAGCAAGGGCGATCACATCGTAACCGTGAAGACCGAGCACAAGGCCGTTCTCGATACCTGTAAGGCTTTGGAGAAAAAAGGCGCACGCGTCACCTACCTGGATGCAGACCGTGAAGGCCTTATAGACATTGACGAGCTGGAGAAAGCGGTAACGGACAAGACCATACTGGTCAGCGTGATGCTGGCCAATAATGAAACGGGCGTGATACAGCCTTTGCGGGAGATTGCGGACAGGGTTCACGCCAGGGGCGGCATCCTGCTGAGCGATGCCACGCAGGCTGTGGGAAAAATACGATGCGATGTGCAGGAGTTGGGCATAGACCTGCTGTGCCTGAGCGCGCATAAGCTGTATGGGCCTAAAGGCACGGGCGCTTTGTTCGTGCGCAGGAAGGATCCGCGCGTGAGCCTGCAGGCCCTCATACACGGGGGCGGTCACGAGCGGGGATTGCGCTCAGGCACCCTCAATGTGCCCGGTATCGCAGGCCTGGGCAAAGCATGTGAGCTGGCGCAGGCGGAGATGTGGGATGAAGGCGAGCGGCTGTCCAGGCTGAGGACCTATCTCGAACAACACCTTCTTGATCTCGGGAAAGTTTATGTGAATGGAAGCACGCGCTACCGTTTGCCGCATGTCAGCAACCTGGCTTTTTCAGGTTTGAAAGCGGATGAGTTGATCGCCAAAATGCCCGATATAGCCGTGGCTACCGGCTCGGCATGCACCAGCGCCATCCCGGAACCTTCGCATGTGCTCAGGGCCATGGGTGTGAGCGATGAGCTGGCCTACGGCTCCATACGCTTCTCGCTGGGAAAAGGATGTACGGCAGAAGAGATCGGTTACACGGTCAAAAGACTGAGCGAGGTAATTCCTGTCCTGAGGAAATGAGCGCGGGGCGAAGCGAAAAACCGCAGCCGGGCCCTGAACGGATCATCGTCAGCGATCTTTGGTTCAATTCAATCGGCATTGTTCTTTGTTTCCTGCTGATGCCCTTATCGGTCAGGGATTCGGGCGCGGCCATGCTTTTGCTTATGCTGGCGCTTGTTTTTCTTTACCGCATCAAATGGTGCGTGTTCAAAGAAAACTCGATCACCTACGGAAAAGTGTTTTTGCCGCGCAGCAGGGAAATTTCATACGAACAGGTGGAGTCATTCCTGGTTATGAAAAAAAGGGGCATTGCCGCTTATTTTATTCTTCGCATAGACCTGGATGACCGGACCCCTTTCTTTTTCAAGGAGATCAATATTCTTCCCCTCAGTGATAAAAAGGCAAAAAGGCTGATCCGCTTCCTTGCCGAACGCGGGCAATCGGATAAGCTGATTGCAACGGGCGGCCCGGATTAAAGCGGCCCCTTACGCCCGGTAAAGGAAAAAGGTTACAGCTACCCGGCCTTTTTTTCAGAGAATAATTTATGTGCAACCGTATGGAAACGGAACCCTTTCCCGGTCTTTATGTAAAACGGGAAAGTGATAGCAGCACACAGCATAGTTCTTCCGCTCGGGCGCGGGTATTCTATCCCGGTTCTATTCATCGGGGCGGGGTTTCTGCCTGTTCTCTCCCTGGTCTTCCACTGCCTGGGATTGATCTCCATGCCATCCTGTTTTCTTTTGCTCGTTTTTCCCGCCTTCGCGGCTATGGTCGCGCTGGGCGCCTGGCTGCCCGCTTACGGCCGTTTGGCCTGGGCCGGTTGGCTGGCCGGCCTGCTGGCTGTGGGCCTCTATGACCTGTCGCGCATACCGTATATCCTTTACGGCTGGAAGGATTTTATTCCCAATATTGGGGCCTGGCTCAGCGGCACCCATGATCCGGACGCGCTGATCGGCTATGCCTGGCGTTATATCGGTAACGGAGGGGGAATGGGTATCTCGTTTTTCGTGCTGCTTTCCCTGCTTAAACCGCAAAAACGCCTTTTGCTGACCGGCCTCATTTACGGCTTGTTCGTTTTTGTCTGCCTCATGAGCATACTGCTCATCTTCGATGAGGCGCAGCGCATGATGTTCAGGATTACTGCGGTTTCCTTTACCGGCAGCCTCACCGGCCACGTGATCTATGGCCTGGTGCTGGGATTGTTGGCGCGGAGGTATTTCAGGCAACAGGCCCTTACATCTTCCGGTAGATAACAAAATCGTTGAAGCTGTTCTCCTTCCTTGCCGTAGGCACCTGCGCTCCCTTGGTGAGCTCGGCTACGTTGATGATCACGTAATTCTTCAGCTCGCTGATGGTAATGTTCTTGTCCTTGTTATCATCGGCCTCACCGCTCTTGATCCCTTTCAGTATGCAATAGGTGAACACCCCGTTATTCCATTCAGGCGACTCGAGCGCAAACTCGGCTCCCGCGGCCGCGGAGATGACGATGGCCCCCGAGCCTTTCGACACATCGCTGAACAGGGCCTGCATGTAAGCAAAGGAGTTCTTCAGCCCGGCTTTGGGCTTTACGCTCACCCCGCCCGACTTGGTCATCACCACCTGGGTATTGGTGTTCGATTTATCCACCTGCAGGTCGTCCTTATCCACTTCTCCCGAATGACAGGCATCGATCAGCACCAGGCGGTTGCGCGATTTGCAGGCATCGAGCATTTTTTCCAGCTCGTCATAGGGCAAGCCCCGTGCCGCAGGGCTGTTGAAATCCACGTCATAGGTGGCCAGGAAATAATCCAGGTTCTCATCAAGCAGGCCGTGGCAGGAAACATAGATCACCACCTGGTCATCGATGGCGGCCTGCGCAAACAGCTTGCCGGCCTCGATGATGCTTTCCTTCACCGCAAGGGAGTCGGCCAGTTTTTTGATTACTACTTTTTCATAAGTGCCCGACTTTTCGATCATGGCGGTGAAATCGTTCATGTCCTTACTGGCATACTTCAGGTTGTAGTTCTTATCCTTGTATTTAGAAACGCCTACGGCAAGCACGTAAAGATTACGCTTCACAGGAGGCTTTTTACACTCCACTTCGAAAGATTCTTTCAGGCTTTCAAGGCCCTTTTCGTTCATCACGTAAACCTGCACGAAGTTCTTTCCTGCGGCCAGCTCGATGCTGAAGGTTTCCTCCAGCTTGTTCGCGCTTTTGCTCTTCAGGTCGTATCCTTTCATCCCGTAAACGGGCACATCGTTCACGTATATATGCAGACGCAGCAGCTTGTTGCTCTTGTCTTCCGCCTTAACCGTAAAGGTCATGGCCGGCTGGCTGACGGAAAGGGGAAGCTTGTCCTTGCCGCTGATCTGCAGCTCGGGGAGCTGCAGATCGCCCGAGAGCATCTCCTCGGCAAACCCCGATTTCTTGATGCGCTTGATCCAGGCCATCTTGTACATGGCGGTAAGCGATTTGGGCGCGCCCAACTGCGCCATCACCAGGTCCGGACGGTTATAGACCATGTCGAACTGGTCGTACGTGTAAAGTTTATTGTTCAGGCGGAAACATATGCCCCCGTAGTTGCCTTTGGATGTTTTGTAATAATTATCGGGCGAAAAAATGATGTAATCGAGATCGATCATGCCGATAAAAGTGCCGTTCATCCTGCACTGGCCGAGGTCCCAGGAGCGGATGGTGCCGTCAAAAGCCGCGCTGTAAATGGTTTTGCCGTCATGCCCGAAGCAAACACGGTTCACCTGCGCCTCGTGCCCTTTGAGCGTACACACCAGCTTTTTGCCGGGCCATTCGTAAACGGCTACCACGTTGTTGAGGCCCTCCACGTTATCGCTGATGCCAACCGCATAATACTTGCAGTCATCGCTGAAATCGGCTCCGGCCACCCATCCTTTGATCCCTTCGAGCGGGTAACGCTCGGTTTCCTTGCCGCTGCTGCAATCGTATTCCGCGATCCAGGGCTGGGTAGAGGTCTCTTCATCGGGAAAGGAGACCATGGCCGTTCCCTTGGCGGGATTGAACCCGGCAAATACCACCGTGGAGAAGGGCAGGGGGATCTCCGTTTTCTTCAGCTCACCGCTGATGTCCCAGATATGGAGTTTCTCCCCGCACAGCGCGATCTTTTTGCTATCGGCCGAGAACCAGATCTGTGTCTGGTTGCCCATGTTCATCACGGGTACCGAGAATGATTTGATCAGTTTGCCTGACACCACGTCCCATACCTTGAAATCTATTTTAGGCGAGGAGGGGTTGCTTGCGTTCATGGCCGAGGCTGCGAGTTTTTTCCCGTCAGGGCTCATGCCCAGGGCCGAGGTAAGCGGGTTGCTCACTGAAAAGATTTCCTTGAAATCCGAAACCGAAATGACCTTAATGCTGTTCTTGCTGAGGTAGGCCACCGTATCCGACATGGCCGATGAAGCGCCTATGCCTATGGCCTTGATGGAATACTGAATGGCGCCCTCCTTGGTGTTCCAGAATTTAATGCCGTGCACGGGATTCTGGTTATAGCTGATCATGTAAGGCTGGCTTTTGGAGGCCCACAGGTTGAGTATCATGCGGGGCTTTCCTGAAAGCTCGCCCGTTTTGGCAAAGGTCTTGAGGTCGTAAATGAAAATACTGTACCGCGTATCCATGAACTGGTCGGGAGAGCTGTGCATGTACATGTTGGCGAAGGCGAAGCCGTTCCCGTCAGGATGCAGCGCAATGCCGCACACGTTGATGCCCAGGTCATACTCGCCTTTCTGCATGGCGATCTGCGTGTAATCGATAAAAGGCTTTATTTCCTTGAGCACTGAACCGCTGGCCGTATTATAAATGACCACCTTGTTCTCGCGCGTGCAAACCAATAGCTGACCCCCATCCGCATTGAAGCTCATGTGGGTAAGGTCGGTGGTAAGCGGCAGCTCGATCTTTTGTTTAAGGCTGCCCGAGACGATATCCCAGATCAGGACCTGCCGCTTGGCGCCAGGTATATAGGCGGCCAGCTTATCGCCTTTCTGACTGGCGGTAAGCAGGCTGGGATTGGAGGTGGCGCCTTTGTAAAAGGTAGTTAGCTCACCGCTTGAAATATCGGTGGCGGCAAGCACAAAGTTCTCGTCACCGCATTTGTCGGCATAACACTCGGTAAATAGCTTGCCGGCAGCGGAGCTGAAAGCGGCCTGGCCTTTGGCCCCTGAAAAGGTCTTTACGGTATTTCCGCTCAGAACATCCACCACGGCTATGCCGTCTTCCAGCTCGATAAGTATGCTTTTGCTGTCGGCTGTAAAGAACAGGCGGTTAGTGAAGGATTCGGCCTTCGTACGGCTGATCACCTTACCGGTAAGGTGATCCCACACAATGGCCTCGCGCGAATCGATGCTGGCCAGGTAGTTCCCGTCAGGACTGAATACGGCTTTGCTCACCTTGTCGGTATGGCCGTAAAGTGTGCGGTATTCCTGCTGAAGCTGGCAGTCCCAGATTTTCACGGTATGATCTTCCGAACAACTGGCCAGGAATTTTCCCGAAGGGTGGTAGTCGATATAGTTGATCATGCCGATATGGCCGGTGGTGATCACCAGCTCGGGCTTGGCCTGGGCGGATAAAAAGAACGGCCGCAGTACAAGTACCGCGACCGCCAGGTTAATGAGCAATCTCATATGATTATTTTATGTAAATCATCCAGCCGATCACATTGTCTTTCTTGTCAGTGATAAAAATGACCGGGGTCTTTTCAAAGATGTAAAAGTTCCTGCTGGTGCCGGTCACGATGCGGCCGGGCGTGCCGTATTGCTCCAGCACTTTGCTGAGCGGTGAGCCCACCTTAATGCCTTTGCCGGACGAGCCTTCGTACTTATACCCCGTGAACAGGAAGGAAATGGTCTGCTTGGGATAAGTGTAGGTCTTGATCATCACCGCGGTGACCAGCGCATCGCTCTGCGAATACACCTTCATTTTCGGCTTCTCATCGTTCTGTTTCTTGATCTCTACCGATTTGGCGTCTGCCAGCACGGCTTCGAGCAGGGAAGGATCGATCGTATTGATACTTTCTTCCTGGCCGGAGCTCTTTTCGCCCGTTACATCCGACTTGTAGGTATAGGCCATGGTGCCCGGGCTGGAAAGCACCTTCAGGTTGATCTGCGCAACATTCTTATTGCCGGTAAGGCCTTTGCTGAATTGCGCCTTGGCATCGGTGGTGTTGCCGTCATTGGCGAACATGATGCCTTTGGCGATAGAGGCGTTGGCCATCATCATCTCGTTCTTTTCCTTTTCGGCAAGGCTGTAGCCTTTACCGGCCATGGCCACTGCCAGCTCCTTTTCACCCATCAGGTCGTACACCAGCCCCAGGTTGACGTAGGCGGCACAATAGTCCTTGTCGAGCTTGATGGCCATCTCAAAGGCCTGCTTGGCCAGCTCCAGGTACTCTTTGCGCTTGGCCTCCTTATCCTCCGAAAGCCCCTTTTGCCCCCCGCTGTTCATGCGGGTATCCGAATCGATGGAGAAAGGATAAACGAATTTGATCGTGCCTTCGTCATAGAGGCCCAGCGCGGCCATGGCGTAAGCAGCGCCTTCGTTGTTATAGATCTCGCGGCTGGGAAAGGTGACCAGGATATGGTCGTATATGCTTGCAGCCTTTTCGTATTCGCCCAGCAGCACCAGGTAATTGGCCGCGTCAAAGAGCGGGATGAGCTTGTTGAGCATGGCGATGGAGTTATCGCAGATCAGCATGCGCTCCTGGCGCGTAGGATAGCCGGTGGTCACATCGGGTATCTTGGCCACTTTATAGAACTTATCGAACATCTCTGCGCCTATGCTCAGCGTATTGTAGCCCGACATATATCCGAAAAGCCCCCCGAAGTAATCGGCCTCGGTCTCCATTTCGGCCTGGCGGGTCGGGGTGAGCTGCAGCTTATAGATCTTCTGGGATATCTTCAGGTACTCGTTGGCATCGCCAAAGCTGTATCCCCAGCCATGGTCCTTGTAGAAATGGGCCAGCTCATGTCCCAGCACCACAGCCAGCGCGTTGAGCGAATCCTTGCCGAAGGTCTTGGCGATATCGTAAATGCCCTCGCCCAGGTTGATGGTATTGTTGCCCGGGTCGTAGTAGGCGTTGTAATAAGGAGCCGGGTTGTTGTACAGGAAATTGAAAGCAGGCTGCTTGCGCGTATCCTTGATGGTATTGGCTATCTTGTTATAGACATCAAGCGAAACCTTGGCCT
This sequence comes from Bacteroidota bacterium, assembly GCA_040756415.1. Taxonomy (GTDB): domain Bacteria; phylum Bacteroidota; class Bacteroidia; order JADZBD01; family JADZBD01; genus JBFLYZ01. The sequence goes on along the minus strand of JBFLYZ010000020.1, from coordinate 36,297 downwards.
TCAGCTTCTGGTAGGCGCTCACCTCTTCCACGTTCGGCTGCACGTATTCGGTACAGTTGCTGCCCGAGCAGGCCAGCGCGGCATCGGCCAAAAGGGCTGAAGCCGTAATAAAGCATAGGATGTTCTTCATAAATGTGTGATTTTAACATTGGATTATTCTACCGCATTTTGCTTTTTGGTCACTTCTTCCACTACTTTCTTTTGTACTTCTATCTCCGATTTTTTCTTTTCCTGCTCCTGCTTGTTCTTCTCTATGTCCTCCTTGGCCTTCGCGATCTTCTGCTCATACTCTTTGATGTCTTCGGCCAGGTTCTCGTTCTTCTTCACCAGGTCCTTCTGCTCATCGGTCAGCTTTTCCAGCTTTTTCTCCTCGGCCTTGAGCTGGGCGGCAATGGCGCCCTTGGTGATCTTGATGGCAAAGTCATACACGATCTTTTCCGCCACCTTGTATTTGTCCTTGTGGTCGGATGAGTTCAAAAAGGCACCGCCCAGGTCGAAGGCAACGATCAGCCGGGCCTCCCCATCCTTCACCTTCTCTACCTTCGCGTAAATGTCAACGGTGTTGTTGCCCATATCCTTGATCACGGCATTATCGCCAAAAAGGCCGTCATCCTTTGACGACACCTTGGCGTCAAAATCCTTCATGCGTGATTTGAACTCCTTTTCGATCTCATCGGGCGCCACTTCGTAGATCGTGATCACCAGGGCATTGTTGCTGCCCCCGCCTATTTTTTCTTTCGATTCGCTCACTTTCAGCTTTCCCGCAAACAGCGGAATGCCGAAGAGCAGCAGCAGGAAAAACGCGGATATCTTCTTCATGAAAAAGGGGTTTTTTGGTTGAACCTTAAAGGTAGTTAAATTTTCATTCAGTCCAAATCGGTGACACCACCCGAAACGATGAATTTCATGGTCTCACCGGGCGGATGCTCCACTGGCGTAATGCGGTCCCTGGGCACGATCCACAGGTGGCCGGAAAGAGAATAGCTCATGGGGATATAGACCGCTACTTTGTCCTCTTTTATGCCCAGCTCGCGCAGATCGGTCTGGGTGATAAACCCTAACTGCTGTATATTGCTTTCTTTGCTGGTCAGCACCAGCACGGGCCGGTCGAACTTCTTTTTGCTGCCTACGAAGGCCGAGAGCAGGTCCTTGACGGACGAATACAAGGTCTTGACCACGGGGGTTTTTTCAACCAGGCGGTCGAAGAGCAGGAGGATGGGCTGTACGATAATGGATGAGCCTATCCATCCCACCAGCAGGATGAACCCGAAAACCGTCAGCAGGCCGATGATGGGATCCACGTAAGGGTGAATGGTAATGCCCACCCTGTGCAGCAGCTCGCCTACCTTGATGAATATGACGGCAATGATATAAATGCTGATGGAAATAGGGACGAGGATGAGCAATCCCTGGAAGAAATAGCGGACAATGCGTTTCATAGATAGGAGATTAACCCCGCGAAGTTACATCACAATTTGATACAGCACGGGCTTGCTGGGCGAGGCATCGTTCTCGAAGCTGGCGATCTGCAGGTTGAGAAGGTAGCTGCCGTCATACACATTGTTCGGCACGTAGATCAGCTCGGTAATGGTGGCTTTGAGGCGGGTGGCGTGTGGGTACTGCCAAAAAGCGTGGTGGGCCAGCAGCCTGCCCCCGTCCTTCTCCTTGTCGACCGAGGGCAGGTCGATGAGCAGGTGTTCGATGCCCAGCGAGCAGATATATTGAGCGGCCTCGGGGTGCAGGTAAGGAGGGTTGGTGCCGGAGTACTGCGCGCTGATCTTCTCTATGGGATTAGACACCGTGCGGATAACAATTGCCTCGGGTTTTTTACCTTCCAGTACCGCTTCTATATGTTTCTTCGTAATGATGCGGTCACCGCCTGCTTCGTCAGGTAAAATGGTCACCAATTCGGCCAGGAAGAAGAAATGACGGAGCGACTGGTTGATGGTATAGGGCTCTTTGCTGATATGCCCCACGCACTCGGTATGGGTGCCGTGGCCATGGGGGTTGAAATAAATGTCGCGGAAGTTCACGCTGGCGCCCTGGTTCACATCGCCCACCCAGTCGCCCATGCGCACGGGCACGAAGCGCGGGGGCTGCACGTACCAGGCGCTTACATTGTCCTTGCCGTCCCGCAGGGGAATGGAAATATCTATGGGCTTAGCCAGATCGGCCTTGTAGGTTTTGCCTTTATGGTTGATGGTGATGAACATGCCTGAAGCATTAAAATGCTAAAATACGAGATTGAGGGATACAGTCCTTGGCAGATTTAATGTAATGTAAAAGGCTTATCTAGCTATGATGAACTTGCCGGAAATGGTTTCTGCCTGGTTTGTTGTGATATAGTAGAAGTACACCCCATTATTTAACCCGGATGTGTCAAAGACAAGATTTTTGCCCTGTGGAAGAGAAAACGATCTGACCTGCTCCCCGAGTACGGAATATATCTTCAATTCCCCGGTTTCGCTCTCCTTGAGCTGGTAAGCCAACGTTGCAAAATCAGTGACAGGATTGGGATAAATACCAACCACCGGCTGCAACTCTTCATCTTCGCTCAACGCTTGCAGCTCTGCACTCCTGTTGAATTGGCTAAAGTCCATTACTGGCAAACAACCCTGCAGTACGATCAGGAAACTGTCTTTAGACAACTGTCCAGTCAGGACAAGGTTTTCCGTATTGACGATGCAGCGCCAGCGCATGACATAATCGTAATGCTCAGGGCGCGCCCAAGCGAGAATATTGTCCAAAAGAGGTATTGCCAGATCCCGCCTGTTCGCAAGACGATAGTTAATGGCCTTTTCTACGCTTGCATACAGCTTTTGCCTGTACTTTGAAGTATCGTTTCCCGCATCGGCAATCTGATCGTCTAAAATTTCTATGACCTTTAATACATCCGTATTCAGCCCTGTGCCTATCTGCCCGGTAGAAATGCCCTGTAAAAGCGATTCCTGCATTTTACGGCCTGAAATATTTAGGACATGTTTGTCGTAAACGCTTGGTTGCGATAGAGGGTATTTCAGTATTTCATAAAATTTGCCCACTGCATTGCTGTAATTACCCGGTAGAATAGAATCCATCATTTGCATCGAAAACTTGGTGGCCTGGTTGGTCTTTTTGTTGATAAAGCTTGCCGTATTGACCGTGTTGCATCCGGGGCAACTATCTAAAATGCTGAGGTAAGTAGAATTCGGAGTGGGATTGTTAGGGTTATAGACATTGCAGTTCGGTAGGCTTTGCTGCTGGTTTGCATCCACGAAGGTGACTGACTGGAAATTCTGATTTGACACATTTGTATAGTAATCTGTATTGATCGGGGTATTGTTATTGGGCCGCCACTTGTTGAAGTTGGCTGGAATAGAGGTAAATGGTGTAGAGGTAGTTCCCACAATCTGCTGCGGACAGTTAATTCCAAGATTTGAGCATGGATTATTATAGTTGCCAGTGGCTCTTAATTCGTTATATCCCTGATCAAGGTCAATAATATTGGCGTCCATCAACTGAATTGATACTGGATTGTTTTTCATTTCTACTAGTCCTCCACCCAGGGTAGTATTCATCCAAAGGTTGCCTTTGTTCGCTATCAACAGGCCGTAATTCAGGTTATTGTTGACCTGTCCGCACTTCACATTGAGAATGATATTACCATAAACTTCTCCACCCCAATAGTTATTATTGTTCGCATTGCAATTATCCATTTTAACCTCAGCCACGCCTCCGAGGAGTAAATATCCTGCATCGTTGTCGCTAAATGTGCAGTTTGTTTGCGTACAGTTGACTGAAATAGCATCTGCCATCCAGCCTATACTGTTATTCACTAATCCAACTCCGGTGAGATTAACGCCCATGCCCACCGAGTATAGACCAACTCCGCAGTTTTTAATAGTACTCGAAGAGATGGCCAACGGATTGCCACCGTAGAAAAGAAAAGCGGAAATTCCTGTTTGGCATTGTTCAATAATGGTACTGGAGATCGTTACTCCGGACTGGCCATATAGATGAATTCCCCGCGAACCTTCATAGCCCGATCCACTTCCAGTAACGCGCACAAATTTAAAATCCATCGGACAGCCAATATTCAGGCGGCATTGGTTAGCTCCTAAAACAACCTTACCCTTAAAGATCTTGAAAAGTACAAGGTTGTCAGGATATAAGGACTCCTGGGTTATTTCGAGTACTTTGTCGTTGGTGCCCGTCCCAATAAAGGTTATGGAGCAATTTGTGCCGGGGAAAATATTTTGAGTAAGATAAGTTGGAGGGAGGGATGGCGCACTGAATTTTACGTAACCGCTAGTCGAGTTGGGATAAGTAAATGTAAAATTCGCATTATCTCCAATATGTAGGTTTCCTTGTATTTCTAGCAGGGCGTCATTTCCCAAAAGCTCTATGTTGGCTCCTTGTTCATAAATAAGATTAGCGCCTGGTTCAATCAGAATCTTACATTTATCCTGTACGCTAATAGTCGAGCCACCTCTCAATACTAATGTTGAGCCATTTCTTATAATCAGACTGCCGGCATCCCCAAAGGAACTGGCAATGACAAAATTGGATCCGCTTTTTAGATCAAGTGTAGAATTATTGCAAACAACCAGATCGGTTTGTGTTGTACAACTTTGAGCGTTTGGAATGTTAAGATCTTGAGTAAGAAACTCTTGCAATTTAATGTTAAGACTTACATATTGTGGAAATCGCCTGTAAATAATGATGTTGTTAAGCAGGTTAGCGGGATCGTTATTGTCAATATTCAGTTCGATTTTCGATGCCGAAGAACATTGGCAAGAATTATCAGCATATACTGGTAAACTAGAGGAATTTTTATAAACAAGTTGATAAAGGTTATATAATAGCATATAATCATTCCCGTTGTATTCACCACGAGTTATTTGCGAAGGACCGAACGGATGCAGCCAAATGGAGTTCTCGTTCCATATGGGATCTATACTTTCAGCTCCTGTAAAGGGGTTTCTTATATTATATGGGCCATTACAGGGAGCGGTAGAGAGCAGATTTGCATAGAATGACTGGTCATTTAACGGTTGTTGATCATGTAGCAGCGCATATATAAGATCAAAAATGTACATTTTGTTCCCTGGATCGGATGCTATCCTATTAACATTATAATGTGACCAAATTCCTCCTACTGTCGCATAAGATAACATGGAGTTCAGGTTGAAATCTTTAATAGGAATGGACTGGTCGAGTATGTCAAAGCAAATATTGGGATTAAGATTTGGAATAGGATTTAAACAAACGGTTGCAGCTGATGGTGGCTGTCCTCCGATCACCATAGTTTCATTTTGGAGGTTTGTCCAAACTCCCGCAATAGCACCCATGCTTAAAACGGTACTTGCCTGTCCAGGACATATTATTGGCTCGTTGGCTTGAAGAACGATCGAGAAAAGAATCGGGGATAAATACAGATTGCCAGTTATATATTCGGCCGTTTTGGCCACGGCATAAGAATAGCCTTGTACATATCCGCCTCCGCTTAATACGAGAGAATTAGCTACAGGGCTTTTGACAACCCAATTACCATTGGCGTTGTAATCGCAGTTCCCATAAGCTTGAGGAAAACTGCGGATCGGTAATATGTATTGCATGATACGTTCGGTAATAGCCTTGACTTCATCAACAAGATAAAATCCCACATCACTAGGAGTGGGTTGCACATAAATATTGTCAACAAATTTCTTTACAAAGGCAAAGCCAATGACGGTACCTGATAGTTGATCCATACTTACTTCATTTAAAGGATTAAAATTGGAAGTAGGATTCCATTCTATATTATAGGCATCACCATCGGAATAACTGACATCGTCTCTTGAATCCAGAGTCTGAGGATACAAGTTAGCCCAATGCTGATAAAAGAATTGTGGTGCATCATCGCGCATATAGAAGCCGTTAAGATTATCAGGTTGAGTATTAAAGCTTAAATAAGGCTCTGCTTTTCTGTCGAGTCGATTTATTGCCTCAATGGCATAATATAATTCGTTTAATATGCCTGTTAAATCACCTCCTGCATCTTTTAAGAGTTTGTATTCAGTTGCTAAGACGGCTAAATATTCGCCATCTTGCGACATAGCATCCCCCATCCTAATATATCCACAGTTTTGAGGATTTAAACAAGGCAGAATACCATTGATATTAGCTAGGTATTTGTCGCGGTTGGCAATTGGAATGCCATCCCCGGCTTGGGAACCAATATGAACGAAGAATTTTTTAAATCGATCTCTGTAGTTCCAGTATTTTTTATGATTTTCAATTTCCTGCTGGGAAATTTGCGAGAGTGACACATTGGCAAGGCCAATGAAAACTGTCAAAAGCTGTAGATGTCTAATCATAAGACCAAGGCTACTGGGTTATACTATATCGGACTAATTCCCAGACAGTGTTGCTGTCAAGAAGTTCCTTTTTAATAATGCCAATATGCTTAGAGATGTAGAAATTCGTGTTGTTGTAGTTTTCGGTAATATTTTCGGTATCATTGAATTTAACTACATTAAAAAAAGCCTCATTATTAATTTGAAAACTGTCAAGTACTGCGACAAAGCTAACAATGCCATTTTGGGAATAGGGGTACATTATATTTGGAATGCTAAACTTGTCCGATAGTAAGATGGTTTTTCCTTCATAATCCCCAATTGTTGTTTTTTCGCGGAATACTGGTACTCGACCATCACTGGTTTTCCAAGTCATGTTTGTCCAATAGTAATAGTCATATCCATCCAAGTCACTGCGTGTTATGCATTGAAACCATTCAAAAGCTTGTTCCTTTCCATTAATGATCGCAGTATCCCATCCTGTTTGCGCGGATAGCGTAAATACGCTATCCTCAATACCGGTAGCTGTATCCCTATATACCCAATAGGACCCAGGTTTAAAATAACAGTAATCTTTTACTTCTTGTGGTACGGATAAGGGGGAGGGTGGAGGCGGGTTAACAGGATCGTCTCTATGACAGGAAGATAGAACCAGTAAAAAAGGCAATATACGGTAAAGCTTTGCCATAAAGCAAAGATATAATTATTTTGGAAAAAATCAAGAGTCTTTAGACCTGCGCCTAATTTTTACAGGGACTTCGATCCCAAACCGAAAAAAAACCGTGTTCAGCGGTTCTCTCGCGCTTATATCTGGAAGAGATCCTTGTAAAGGGAAAACCATTGCCAAGTGCGAGATAAATCTGATCTTTTCATTCCCGGTCTTGAAATTCATGGCAGGGGTTAGGTATAATATATATTTGTTCCTGGCACTTAGCGTATTACTGCTTATCAATATTTCATTTTCATAATGATAATAAGAAAGATCAAACCTGTTGTAATTCGAATAATCAAATCGCAGGGAAAATCCATACGAGCTTTTTGTTTTCTTTTTGGTCCATGCAGGCTGGAAAAAGCAGCTGTAATATTCGCCTGAAAAGTTCCAGGTATCGAGGCGTGACGAGCGCCAATACTTATAAGAGTCTGAATGATTCACAAGAGTTAAACCATACCCGCCAAACAACTCAATGACATTTTCTTTACTTGTAATAGTATAGGCGGCCGCTACTTCTCCGGAGCGGAACAGATAAATAAGATCGTAATTTAAACCGATCGTTAATACTGTTTTTTTCAAGGGAGAATGACTGAGCCGGAAGCCCACATTACTGGAAATGGGATATAAGGCAAGTTTGGTTTCCTTAGGATCAACAATAGTAGGGTTATGTGGAGTTGTTGGGCTATATGTTCTTATTCCGCACGCACTCAGAAAAGAAAGGAGTAGCAATAAAAACGGTTTGCGTTGCGACACCAACGAAAGTTTTAATAAATGTATAAATAATCGATTAATTTACAATGGCAAGTAGAGGTCTTAAAAAAACAGATCACTTGCTATCCTATCCGCGATCAGCTTCCCTTTATCCGTTAAAAATAGTCTATTTTCCTTTTCTTGCAGGTGCCCGCTCTCCAGGTATTTCCTGGCCTCCGCAAGTATATGCTCGTGGAAAGGCGTTCCGAATGCAGAACGGATATGTTCCAGGCCAGTGCCCCACATTGTGCGCAGGCTGGTGAGTATGTAGTCGTTATAACGCTGTTCAGTACTAAGTACTTCTTTCGTGAAATCCAATTCTCCTTTTTCCAGGGCTGCGATATAACGCTTATTGTCCGCCACGTTCCACTGCCGCGATGCGCCATCAAAGGAATGGGCGGAGGGACCAAGGCCCAGATAATGCTCGCCTTTCCAGTAGCTGCTGTTGTGCCGGGAGTGAAATCCCTCTTTGCAGAAATTGGATATCTCGTACTGGATAAAATCGTGCTTTTTCATTTCTGCGAGCATGATCTCGAATTGCCCCGCGCTTTTCTCATCATCCACATTCTTTGTTTTGCCCCTGCGCACGGCATGCGAAAGGGCGGTGCGGGGCTCTACGGTAAGGCAATAGGCGGAGATGTGCTGCACGTTCAGCCCGAAGGTCTGTTCAAGGTTTTTTCCCCACTCCTCATCGGTCATGGCCGGAATACCATAGATAAGATCGATGGTGATATTGCCGAATCCGGCTTCCCGCGCCTGCTTTACTGATCGCAGCGCTTCTTCCGCGCTGTGCGCCCTGTTCATCCATTGCAGGTCGCGGTCAATAAAACTTTGTATGCCTATGCTCAGGCGGTTGACGGGCGTCTGGCGCAGTTCCTTTATTTTCCCTGCGGTTAGATCATCGGGATTGGCTTCGAGCGTGATCTCGGCACCGGGGGCGATGAGAAAATGCCGGTGAAGCTCATCGAACAGACCCATCAGCTCTTTTTGTGTAAGCAGGGAAGGCGTGCCGCCTCCGAAATAAAGGGTGTGTATTTCTTTCGATGCCAGGTAATTCTTTCTGAGGATGATCTCTTTTCCCAACGCGGTTAAAAAAGCCGCTTTGTTCTTCAGCGAAGTGGAGAAATGGAAATCGCAATAATGACAGGCCTGCCTGCAGAAAGGGATGTGAATGTAAATACCACTCATTACTTGTTCAGCACGATACGGAAGGTGGTGCCCCTGCCCGGCTCGGATTGCTTGACGAAGATCTTACCGCTGTGGTAGTTCTCGATGATGCGCCTGGCCAGCGAAAGGCCCAGTCCCCAGCCCCGCTCCTTGGTGGTATAGCCGGGCTCGAAAACGGTCTTGTACTTCGATTTTGGTATGCCCTTGCCGGTGTCGGTCACATCCACGTACACGAACTGGGTCTGGTCGGTGATATCGACCGTGATCGTGCCGTTGCCGTCCATGGCGTCAACCGCGTTCTTGCAGATGTTCTCGATCACCCACTCGAAGAGCGGAACGTTGATGGAGGCTTGTACGGGATAGTTTTCCTTATTGCGCACTACGAACGATACGTTTTTCGAAGTACGGGTCTTGATGTATTCGATGGATTTGTTCAGCACCTCCATCATATCCTGCTTCTCCAGCACGGGCATGGAGCCTATCTTGGAGAAACGCTCGGTGATGGTCTCCAGGCGGCTGAGGTCCTGGCGCATTTCTTTCAGGGTCTGCTCGTCCATGTTCTTCATCTTGAGCACCTCTATCCAGGCGATGAGCGATGAAAGGGGCGTGCCCAACTGGTGGGCCGTTTCCTTGGCCATGCCCACCCACACCTGGTTCTGCTCGGCCTTGCGTGCCGTACTGAAGAGGGTGTAGGCAATGAGCAGAAAGAGGCCGATGATGCCGAACTGGAAATAAGGATAATAGCGAAGCTGCGTGAGCAGGAAGGAGTCTTCGTAAAAGATGTAGCATTTGCCCGCTTCTCCCAGGTTCACACGAATGGGGGTGCTGGAGGCTTCCATTTCAGCCAGCCTCTTCTTCACATAGGAGGAGTCTTTCATTTTCGCAGAATCCAGGCCGCCATAGGCCAGCACCCTGTTCTTGGTCGAATCGGTGAGGATGACGGGGAAAGAAATGGAATTGGAATCGATCTCGTCTTTGAACAGCTCGATGAAATCGCTGTACACGTTCTGAAGAACAGTATACAGCTCGGAGTTCTTGTAGTACAGCTTCTGGGTCTTTCCCTCGGTGAGCACGATCTCGAAAGGCTGGTGCTGTTGCCCCATGGTCTGGCGCTCCCTGCGCAAAAAGGCCGTGTCATTGGCCTGCTGGGGCTGGAAATTCTTGGTGAGCACGATGCGGTTCTTGTCGTCAACGATAATGATGGGAATAGTGATGTTGTTCCTGACTATATCCAGGTTCTCCGTCAGGCGGGCGGTATCGGCCGATAGCAGGCTGCGGTAGGCATCAGCAAGCTGCTGTATCTTCCTGCTTTCCTCCTGGTACAGCACATTGTTCTTTTCCACCAGCTCGGCCTTGCGTTGTATGGCGGTAACCCACATGCGCGCTTTCCTGCGCTCATCGTCCGATATCTTGCGCACCAGCAGGTTGGTATACCAGAGCGAGATACCGATAATGATCACTGCAGCGATAAAAAGCAGCAGCTTCCAGCGTTGTTTACGGGAATAAATATTCATATGGGCTGTACCCTGCAAATATAGCGTATTTAAGAATGGCCGGGGGATGAGGAGCGCATACAAAATAGTTCTACCTTTGGTAGTGTACTCTTAATCCATAAACCCTATATCCTATATCCTATGAAGAAACTCTATACCCTTATGCTTTTATCGCTCACCGCATCGCTTGCTTTCGCCCAGCCGGTGTGCAACCCGAACGGAAATGTGATCATTTACTCCAATTATGACGGGGGGCGATTGTACATTGTTGTCGACCAGAACATACCTAACCTGAAGATCGGTATCTGTACCTACGAGGCGGTGCAGGTGACCATACAGGGCACCTATGCGGGCAATGTGACCGAGGTGCGTTACGCGGGATACAACGATCCCCTGGATAACTGCAACCTGGGCGTGTCGACTACCGATATCACGGGCGTGCCCGAGCCGGTGGATACCATTCTTCAATACCCTAACGCCACGCTCAGCGACCCGAACGGCTATCCCCAGATCATCTGTGCCGTAGCCTGCAGCAACGGGAACTCAGGCGGGTGTAATACCAGCGACCAGATAGCCCATTATTTCCAGACGGTATTCAACGGCTCGCTCCTGTATCATTATACTGGATATAATTGCTGGAACAATTTCACGCACCTGGTGTCGCAGGGCGGCAACTGCTGCCTGAATCCCCTGACCTCGGTCGGTGATGTGATCGAAGAAAGCTCGCTTAGCGTTGGGCCCGTTCCCGCCTCCGGGCAGGTAAGCCTTCAGGCGGTGTTCAGGCGGCCTGCCGATGCCGTGATCGAAATAGTCAACGTGCTGGGCGGGATAGAAAAAAGCCTGGTAAGGAATAATGCAGCCGTGCTGAACGAAAGCATTTCAGTGGCCGACCTGGCTGCCGGCATCTATTTCATACGGATCAGGGCCGGGGAGCAGACCGTAATGAAAAAAATCGCGGTAGAATAATCGTTTTGAAAAACGGATGAACAAAGGGTCCCGCAGCCGCGGGACCCTTTGCAGTTAATAATCGTCATCTTCCTGTGGCGGCTCCTCTTCTTTTTCATCCCCCCATTTGATGATGAACTTGCCATCGGGTTTTTTCTTGCTGCCGTCCGGATCTTTTTTGCCGCTGCCCGTGGTGTCTTTCTTAAACCATTTGAACTCTTCTTTCAGTATATCCTTCAGGGTCTGTTTTTCCTTTTTGATATCCTCTTTGCGTTTTTCCTTTTTGGTCTTGTAATCCTTCTTAAAAACGGGATCATCCACCGTGCCCGTCATCTCGTAATACAGCACGCGTCCGTCTTCGTCCTTTTCCTCCACGCCAAACTCCTTGTTCTCTTCCTGGCGTTTCTTTTCCCCTTTGGTGAGCACCTGCGACAGCAGGAAGCTGAAATGGTACCTGATCTCGTTATTGAAGGCATGCCAGCCGCTGAAATCGATATCCATGGCGCTCGACTTCACCTGCATGGGCGCGAAATAGATCTTCTTCTTTTTTATCTCCACCTGGTCTTTGAGCGTGCTGAACTTAATGTGCTGCATTTTCTTTTTGAACTCATCGGTTTCGATGAGCTTATTGAGCACGATGTCTTTTTTCAGGTCGTCTGCTATACCCACCAGGGGCTCGAAGCCGATCAGCTCGCCCCGCTCGATGGTGATATCGGCCAGGGTATATACCTTTTCTTCATCTATTTCCAGTTGCGGGCTCCAGACCGAGGCAAACTGCACATCGGCCGTTGCTACTCCTTTCAACTGGGTATCCACCAGGTAATCCTGCCCGAAGTTCTCAAACTCGTAGAACACCTTGCTGATGTTGAGCGCGGCCAGCCTGGCATCGCAGGTGATCAGCAGCTTGTCCTCCGGCCCGGCATCCACCATCACGCTGGCTGAAACCTTCCCGTCCATGGTCTTCATGGTCAGCGGATCGAGTATCATCTTGCGGTCGCGCATCTCTACCAGGCCCTTGATGTCCTTGCCTTCGAAGCGCCTGAAACTGAGCTTGCCGATCTGGGTGTTGAGCTTCGCGTTGATGAGCCCGGAGAAACGGAGGCTGTACGAGGTGTCGGATGAAGAAGAGGAATGATCCGCCAGCAGCTCGTTCAGGTCGATGTGCGATGAGTGGAGCGAGGCTTCCACGGTCAGTTCTTCCTTCTCTGAAAAGGTAAAGGCCAGGATATTCTTCAGTGTGCCTTTCAGGTCGAAATCGGAATTGGATACCTTCCCGGAAAAAGAGTTCACCGCAATATCATTGTTATTGAACTCGAACTCCCCGTTGATGGAATTGAAATCGAGCGGGTTGTTCTTCAGCTTGAGCAGCAATCCCGATATGCTCATTTTGCCCTCGGTCTTCGATCGCCTGAAATCCTCGGCCGAATAGTTTGAAAGGCCTTTCAGCTTTCCGCTGAATGCGGCATTGAGCTTCAGCTTGCCCGAAACGGATTCCACGGTGTCGAGGCGGAAGAAGTCCTGCAGTTCCGCGCAATCCATATCCGCATCCGCCTTGAGCTCGATATGCGGATCGCTGAGGTTGGTGACGTTGAAATGGCCTGAAGCAAACCCCCCGCCCAGCCGGGTAGCGAACTGCTTTACCTCCAGCTTTGATCCCTTGTCCCCGTCACTGCTGAAGCTGCCCTTCAGGTTCACGTCCGTAAGCTGTATGGCGGATCCCGATTGGCGTATCTCCCCATCCTTTATCCCGAATTCGGCCTGCACGCGGGGCGATTCCGTTTCATTCCAGTCGCCTTTGATCGTGGAGGTAAAATAAAACTCGCCATCGCTGCCGTAGCCGTCCAGCTCGCTCTTGTATCGCGCGGGGAAAAGCGAAAGCACCGATTGTATGTCCAGGTCCCTGCCTTCGAGCGCCAGGTCGAGCGCGGTATTCTCGTCCTTCCGGGTGATGTTCCCCGAAACGCTGAGCCCCAGGCCTTCCATTGCCAGCCAGGCATCGCTCAGTGAGTAGCTGCCGGCCGTACGGTCCACGCCCGCTGTGAACTTCATGGCAAACGATTTGCCGCTGATATAAGCGGTGCTGTCGCGTTTATAGTGCTCTACGTACAGTTTCGCCTCCGTCTCCAGCGCGTACCTGCTGTCAGACAGTTCGCCAGCCACCGAGGCATGGTTCAGCGCCAATGAAATTTCCTGCTTCTCTTTCCGGTTGGAGTAATGGACCCTGATATCGCTCAGCTCTATCCTGCGCAGGTGGAAAGAAAAGGCCCCGCTGTCGGCCACAGCGCTGTCGGTCTTCAGGAAGTGGTAATTGTCCTTTCCGCTGCGGTCTACTTTCAGGCGCATATCCACGCCTGCCAGCTCCATCTTTTTAATGTCGTAATTCCCCGAGAAGATATCCCAGATGTTGAACTGGAATGATACATACTGCGCCATGAACAGGGTATCTTTTACCGGTTTTTCCGAAACCTCCACCGCTTTCACCTGCCTGAAGTCGACCGAGGCGTAGGGGAAATTGCCGAGTACGGTAAAGCTGATGTTCTTCGGCTCGATGAATACAGGCGCGTTCAGGTTCCTGTTCAGCTCGTCAATAGCGTATTGCTTGATCTCGTCCTCGTACACGTACCCCAGCACGAGGGCTGCGCCAACCAGCGATGCCGAGGAAATGAAAAGCGTGAGCACGGTCCGTTTCAGGATACGCTTCCACCGCGGTCCTCTCTGGAGTTGCTTCGCTTCGGTATTTCCCTGTGCTGCTTCCATGGCCTTTTCAACCGGCTGTCATCTTTAAAAATGCCACCTCTTTCTCGGTAAGATGCCTCCATCGCCCTCTTTCCAGATTTTTTTTGGTCAGTCCTGCAAAAAAGACCCGGTCGAGCTTGGTCACGCGGTAGCCCAGGTGTTCGAATATCCTGCGTACGATGCGGTTGCGGCCCGAGTGCAGCTCAATGCCCACCTCGTTCTTTCCCTCCCCGGTATAGCTGATGGCGTCAGGCTTGATAAAGCCGTCTTCCAGCTCCAGCCCTTCCGCTATCTTTTGCAGGTCGTTGTGCTTGAGGTTCTGATCGAGGGTTACGTGATAGATCTTTTTAATGCCGTAGCGGGGGTGGGTCAGCCTTTTGGTGAGCTCGCCATCGTTGGTGAAGAGCAGAACACCGGTGGTGGAGCGGTCGAGGCGGCCTACGGGATAGATGCGTTCGCGGCAGGCATTTCGTACCAGCTCCATTACGTGCTTACGGCCTTCCGGGTCATCCATGGTGGTGATGTAGTCTTTGGGCTTGTTCAGCAGCACGTACTGCATTTTTTCCTGCCGAAGGGTCTGCCCACCGTAGTTAACCACGTCACCGGGTTTGACCTTATAGCCCATCTCGGTGATCACTTTTCCGTTTACCGATACCGCGCCAGCCGCAATGAGTTCATCGGCCTCGCGCCTGGAGCAGATCCCCGCGTTGGCAATGTACTTGTTCAGCCGCACCAGGTCCGAAACCGGCTTTTCCTCCGCGTGCGCGGTGGCGGTGGGATAGGTCTTTTTCCTGTATTTGCTTTTGAATGCGGGCTTCCCGAAGCTTTTTTTGCCGGCAAAGGACTTTCGCTTTTCGCGGAAGCCGCTGGCCTTCTCTTCCCTCTTTTTCCTGCCTGAATTGCTTTTCCCCTCAAAGCCGTCTTTGCTCTTCGAGAACCTTTTTTTACCCGGGATCCTGCTCATGTGTTGCTGTTTCAGCAAAATTACTCCGAAAACCGCCCCTGCGCCAGTAGCGGCAGCGGTGGATTTGTCACATACGATTGTTGATAAGATAAGGTTACGTTACGCCACGGGATAAAACGCGTCTTCGATGTGCTGCACGGACGGAGGGCCGTTTGAAATGATCACGGAAATGATGTCGAAGCGCACTTCCAGGTCGAGCCCGTTCTCCTCGAGGTAGGCATGGGCGGCTTTGACCAGGTTCTGCCGCTTGGAGCGGGTCACGAACTCCTCCGGCTCACCGAAAAAGGCGGTGCTTCGGGTCTTTACCTCGGCAACGACCAGCTTATCCCCGCAGCGCGCGATCAGGTCGATCTCCAGCTTGCGGCTCCTCCAGTTGGTCTCCAGTACCAGGTAGCCCTTTTCTTCCAGGTATTTCCGCGCCAGCTTCTCGCCTTTCGAGCCGGTTTTATTGTGTTCCGCCATAGAGCTAAGATAGGGAAAAGAACTTTGGAACAGTTCTTGTAAACCCGGCACGGACTGATATCCGAAAAAATATTATTTTAGTACTCTAATTTAAACCCTAACCCAATGAACAAAAAGATCTTTACCCTGGCTGTTGCCGCAGTCACCATTATGATCGGCTCTGTAGCCTATACCCCTGGCGATGTCGCGGGATTCGAAGGCACGATCGAGTTCAAGCAGCAATCGGCAAGCGATACCACCAACCGCGTGTATTATGTGAAGGGCGATAAGGTGCGCATCGATGAGATCGGCTCTAAATCAAAGAAGCCCGAAGGCAGCTTTATCGTTGACCTGAAAGCCAGTACCATGACCTTCCTGAGCCATGACCGCAAGTTGTATGGCGACCAGGCTACGGGTGGAACGCCCAACAAGCCTACCGGCACCTGCACCGTTACCAAGGGCAAAGGCACCAAGACCATTGCGGGGTATAAGTGTACCGAGTACATTGTAAAGAACAAGGACGAGAACACCCAGATAGCGTTTTACCTGGCTTCGGGCAAGTTCGACTTTTTCTCCAAGCTGCTTACGGTGCTCAACCGCAAGGATAAGTTCGCCACGTATTACCAGCAGCTCACCAATGTGAACGGCATGTTCCCCATGCTGGCGGTGATGAGCCCCATGGATGGCAAGGAAAAGGAAAGAATGGAAGTGACCAAGGTGGAGAAGAAGACGGTTGACGCCAGCCAGTTTGATGTTCCGAAAGATTACCTGAAGTTCGAAAAGTAACTCAGAAGCTTAAAGCTGCCAGGTCAGCTATATCCAGCTTAGCCCTTTCGCCAAACGGAAGGGCTAAGTTTTTTTCCGCATGCCCTGCAGGGAAACCGTAGCATACCGGGTAATCGTACTTGCTTACCGCCTGCGCGATGATCTCTTCTGCGCTTTTGCCGAAGGGAATTAGGTTATCCTTCATAGCGGTCATGCTGCCCACTACCAGCCCGGCCAGGTGCGCCAGCTTGCCGGAGCGCTCCAGGTTCATCATCATGCGGTCGATATGGTAGAGGTATTCGTCCAGGTCTTCCAGGAAAAGTATCTTGCCTTTCGTGTCTATATCCGAGCGGCTGCCGGCAATGGCGTACAGCAGTGAAAGGTTGCCGCCTGTGAGAATACCTTCCGCCTTACCCTGCCGGTTGAGCGGGTGCGATGCCGCCTGGTAGCTTACCTTCTCGCCAAAGAGGAACCTGCGTATGCTGTCTGTCGCCTCAGCATTCTTGAAAAAGTCGATGAGCATGGGAGCGTGCAGGCTGGTCCAGCCCAGGTTGTGCAGGTGCGCGTGCAGCACGGTCAGGTCGCTGTAGCCGATGATCCATTTGGGATTGCGCATGAACCCGGTAAAATCCAGGCGGTCGATGATGCGCAGTGTACCGTAGCCCCCGCGCGCGCTGATAATGGCCTTAACGGCAGGGTCGTCCAGCATGCGCTGCAGGTCCTGCGCGCGCTCCTCGTCCGTGCCCGAGAACTGGTGGTATGACCTGAAGAGATGGGATCCGAAGATCACGTTGAGCCCCCAGCTTTTCAGCGTATCGACCGCCAGTTGTATTTCAGCCGCGGCTATTTTCCGGGCCGGTGCCACGACCCCGATGGTATCGCCTTTCTTCAGGAACTCCGGTTTCATCGTTCGGGTGACTATTTATTATCTTTGGCCTTCGTTTGCCATAGTCGCAAACATACAAATTAATGAGTAAGTTCAAACGGCATCTCATCACTGCGGCACTGCCTTACGCCAACGGGCCCGTTCATATCGGCCACCTGGCCGGCTGCTACCTGCCTGCCGATATTTACGTGCGCTACCTGCGCTCAAAAGGCGAGGAGGTGAAGTTCATCTGCGGCTCGGATGAGCATGGCGTTCCCATTACCATCAAGGCGAAAAAAGAGGGGATCACGCCCCAGCAGGTAGTAGACAAATACCATAAGATGATGGGCGATGCCTTTAACGGGTTCGGGATATCCTTCGATATCTATTCGCGCACGTCAAACAAAGTTCACCACGAAACGGCCGCTGATTTTTTCCTGACGCTGTACGGCAAAAAGGTGTTCACCGAGGAATTTACCGAGCAGTATTTTGACGAGAAGGCCGGCCAGTTCCTGGCCGACCGGTACATTGTGGGCACCTGCCCCAAATGCGGCAACGAGAATGCCTATGGCGACCAGTGCGAAAAGTGCGGTACATCGCTGAGCCCCATGGAGCTGATCAATCCCCGCTCTACGCTCTCGGGAGAAAAGCCGGTGATCAGGAAGACCAAAAACTGGTTCCTGCCCCTGGATAAGATGCAGCCCCAGATAGAAAAGTACATTGAGTCGCATAAGGACTGGAAGGTAAACGTGTACGGGCAGTGCAAATCGTGGCTCGACCAGCAACTGCAGCCCCGCGCCATGACCCGCGACCTGGACTGGGGCGTGCAGGTGCCGCTGAAAGATGCCAAGGGTAAGGTGCTGTACGTGTGGTTCGATGCGCCCATAGGATATATTTCAGCTACCAAGGAATTGCTGCCTTCCGAATGGAAAAAATACTGGCAGGACAAGGAATCGCGCCTGGTGCATTTCATCGGCAAGGACAATATTGTATTTCATTGCATCATTTTCCCGGCCATGCTCATGGCGCATGGCGATTATATTCTGCCCGACAATGTTCCGGCCAACGAGTTCCTGAACCTGGAAGGAGACAAGATATCCACTTCGCGCAACTGGGCCGTGTGGCTGCACGAGTACCTGGTTGATTTCAAAGACAAGCAGGATGTGCTGCGCTATACGTTATGCGCCAACGCGCCCGAGACCAAGGATAATGATTTCACGTGGAAGGATTTCCAGGCCAAGAACAACAATGAATTGGTGGCGGTGCTGGGTAATTTCGTGAACCGCACCCTGGTGCTCACGCATAAATATTACGCGGGCCGGGTGCCGCAGGCCGAGGAGTACAATAAGAACGACCTCTACCTGCTTGAGGAGATACGCAAGTTTCCCGCGCGCATAGCCGATTCGCTGGAAGCGTTCCGTTTCCGCGAGGCCCTGGGCGAGCTGATGAACCTGGCAAGGCTGGGCAATAAATACCTGGCCGATAACGAGCCCTGGAAGATAGCCGCCAGCGATGAGAAGCGGGTGCGCACCATCATGAACATTTCGCTGCAGGTATCGGCCAACCTGTCGGTGCTGATGGAGCCTTTTATGCCCTTCTCTTCCGCAAAGCTGGCCGGCATGCTCAACCTGCGCGGGTTGCGCTGGAGGGATGCCGAGCGTACCGACCTGCTTAGGGCCGGACATATGCTGAATGAGGCCAGGCTGCTTTACGAGAAAATAGAAGACCCGGTCATTGAGGCGCAGGTCAACCGGCTGCATGCATCCAGAAAAACGAACCAGCAGGGTGGCGGCTTGCAGCCCCGGAAGCCGGAGATCGCATTCGATGACTTTGCGAAAATGGATATTCGCGTGGGAACCATACTGGAGGCGGAAAAAGTCCCCAAAGCCGACAAGCTGCTGAAGCTTAAGATCGATACGGGGCTGGATGTGCGTACGGTGGTATCGGGCATTGCGGCCTTTTACCAGCCCGATAAGATCATAGGGCAGAAGGTGGCCATACTGGTGAACCTGGCTCCGCGCAAGCTCAAGGGCATAGAATCGCAGGGCATGATCCTGATGGCGGAGAACCCCGCAGGAAAGCTGGTATTTGTTTCGCCTGTTGACGATATTGAGAACGGCTCAATTATAAAGTAGCGTGTCCGTTTCCCGGACATGCAGTATCTTTGCGCCTCCGGTCGGCCTGCCGGTTTCCGCCTCTGACGGGCCAAAGAGATCAGGTTTGTTGAGCAGTTCTTTTGACTTTTTTATGGCCTCGTAGTTCAATGGATAGAACGGAAGTTTCCTAAACTTTAAATACAGGTTCGATTCCTGTCGAGGCTACCATACAGGAACGGGAGCGATCATCGCTCCCGTTTTCTGTTTTATGCCCCAGCAAGTCGC
The DNA here is from genome assembly GCA_040756415.1 of Bacteroidota bacterium. GTDB lineage: Bacteria > Bacteroidota > Bacteroidia > JADZBD01 > JADZBD01 > JBFLYZ01. The sequence goes on along the minus strand of JBFLYZ010000020.1, from coordinate 16,761 downwards.
TGATGTTCGGGCAAATGCGCTCGACTGTTTTGGCTACCTTCAAGGTTCGATATCAGAAAGAAATCAAATTAACCATTATCCGTTTAAGGGTTACGCTTTTAGGCAGGAGAACGAAAAACACGAGAGCGGTCCTTTGACATACCGTATACCCCCCCTTGTGGAGTTAGGGGGGCGTGTTTGTGCTACTGCAAAAGAATAAAAGCAACCGCCCCGGCAAAATAACCGATCAGTGCAAGCCAGGATATTTTTTTCATATACCAGAAGAAACCGATCTTTTCCATGCCCATTGCCGCAACCCCAGCGGCCGATCCGATGATGAGAGCGCTGCCCCCGGTTCCTGCACAATAAGCAAGGAATTGCCAGAAGTAATGATCCGTATGATAGGTATTCAGGTCGTACATGCCCATCGCTCCCGCCACAAGCGGTACGTTATCCACAATTGCAGAGAGCACCCCGATAGAGAGAACGATCAGATTAATATCCCCAAGTCGTTCATCCAAAATGACAGCAAGTTTGCCAAGGTAGCCTGCGGACTGGAGGGCGGAGATCGATATCAGGATGCCGAGAAAAAACAGAATGCTGGGGGTGTCAATCTTCCGTAAAGCATAGACAACAGAAAGCTTGTCTCTGTCTTCAGTGTCCCGGTCCTTGTGCAGAAATTCAGAAATGACCCACAGAAGCCCGAGACCTATGAGCATTCCCATAAATGGCGGCAGATGGGTAACAACTTTGAAGGCAGGCACAAACAGGAGGATGCCGATGCCTGAAAAGAGAATAATTTTTTTGTTGGAGGAACCCACGTTCGTCTTCGTGTCCGCAGAAGTCTTTCCTTCGAGGTTTCCTTTCAGTGAAAACGAAACTATCGTAAGCGGCAACAGAAGACAGATCAGGCTGGGCAATATCAGGTTGGTAATTACGGTTTGGGTCGTAACCTGGCCTCCGATCCAGAGCATAGTAGTCGTTACATCCCCGATAGGCGACCATGCCCCGCCAGCATTAGCCGCAATCACGATCATTCCTATGAACAGCAAGCGGTCATTTCTTTCATCCAAAAGTTTACGAATGAGCGATACCATCACGATCGTAGTGGTAAGATTGTCGAGCACAGCGGAGAGAAAAAATGTGAGGGAGCAAATTATCCAAAGCAGTTTGCGCTTGTTGCGGGTGGAGATATTATCGGTGATAATAGAGAACCCATCGTGGGCATCGATCAGTTCCACAATGGTCATGGCCCCTAACAGGAAAAACAGAATACCCGAAATTTCACCAAGATGCTCGATCAACTGCTCAGTAATATGATGAGAAGATTCTGGGAAGCCAAGGATGTAAAAAGTCCAGCACAAGCCCCCAGTAAGAAGAGCGCTGGCTGCCTTGTTGAGCTTCAGGGGATGCTCAAAGGCAATGGCCAGGTAGCCGGTAACGAATGCTATAATGATTAACAGGTCCATTTAGTAGAATTCGGCAATCTTTTCCAGTTCTTTGGGCTTCAAGATAATGATTTTCCATCCCTCCGTTCGAATTATCTTCTCATCCTTGAAATAACGAAGCATTCGTGCCAGCGTTTCGATCGTGGTGCGGGCGTAGCTCGCCATATCCTGCCTGGAGAGGCTGATCGCAGCGGGTAGATGTTCCTTCCCTTTTCTCTTGTACTTTTCGTTGAGGATCAGCAGCACAAGGGCCACCCGCTCCTTAACGGGTTGCTGAGCCAGAACAGACATGGTGTTGATCCAAACGCTGAATTCATAGGCAAGGTTGGTCAGCAAGCGCCTTGAGAGCACAAGCGAATGGTCGAGTACCCGTAAAAAATACTGCTGGGGTATAAATGAGAGCACGCATTCGTCAAGCGCGGTAGCAGTCACAGGATGCACCGTATTGCACAACAGGGGCCGATAACCCATGATCTCGCCTTTTTTATAGATGTAGGCTATCTGCTCATCACCATCCTTGCTGAGCTGCGAGATCTTTACCTTGCCCTTTCGCAGAATATAGACCCCTTTAGAATAAAAGCCCTCCTTATAGATCACCTTCCCTTTTTTCACTTCCACACGCGTCATCTGATCCTTCAGCAGCCGGAATTCACCTGAGGGAAGTCCGTCAAGGATGGATTCGGTCTTGAAACGATATTTTTCTATCTCAAATGCCATTGGCCTGCAAAAGTACGGCTTAATAATGGCAAATAATTATTTACGCAAATTTGATATAGATCAAGATTTGGGAAAACTAGCCGGGTAATTTTGTAAAAAAGCGCGTAATCGCTCTGGCTATGAGGCATTAAACCCATCGCGGTTAACCAATCCCAGATTATAAGGCTTCGAAGCCATGGGTGGATGGGTTTAATCCTCGCACCCGGTTGGAGATTTGGTTGTTAACGCCCGGCTTGATCTTCTCTCTTTCCGGTCTCAGGTAAAAATAATGAAGCATGTTGCAAGTCATTAAAGATACTCGTTTTATTACCTATCGTTCCTACTCATTAGGCAACTTTGAATCTATTCCGCAGGTGGAGAAGCTCAGTGATTCCCAAAAGTTTGAAATGAAAGTAGTAGGAAATGTTCTGCCATTTAAAACCAATAATTATGTTATCAATGAGCTGATCGATTGGGATAATATTCCTGATGATCCCATGTTCAGGCTTACTTTTCCCCAGAAAGACATGCTCATTCAGCCTCACTATGAAGCAATGGCGCAGACCCTTAGCCGAGGCGGAAGTAAAGATGAAATTAAGGCTGTTGCCAATAGCATCCGTTCACAGCTTAATCCGCATCCGGCAGGACAAAAAGGAAATATTCCGGAAATAGACGGGGTCAGGCTCACGGGCTTGCAGCACAAGTACAAGCAAACGGTTTTGTTCTTTCCCAGCCAGGGCCAGACCTGCCATGCCTATTGCACATTCTGTTTTCGCTGGCCGCAGTTCGTAGGAATGGAAGAGCTGAAGTTTGCTGCCCGTGAGGCCGACCTTCTCGCAAAATATGTAAAGCGGAACCGGGAAATCACGGATGTATTGTTCACGGGTGGCGACCCTCTCATTATGAAAACTAAAATGCTGTCAGGTTATATTGACAAGCTTTTGGACGGGGAGATAGAGAACCTGCAAACCATCCGCATAGGGACAAAAGCATTCGGGTACTGGCCCTACCGCTTTACGAAGGATGACGATGCTGGGGATCTGCTGCGGCTTTTTGAAAAGATCGTAGGCCGGGGGATTAATCTTGCTGTCATGGCGCATTTTAACCACCCGGTAGAGCTTTCCACCCGGGCAGTAGCAGATGCTATTAAGATGGTAAGAGCCACCGGGGCACAGATCAGGACGCAATCGCCTGTACTAAGGCATATTAACGACTCGCCCGGGATATGGGCCGATATGTGGAGAAAGCAGGTCAATCATAACTGCATCCCGTACTATATGTTCATCCCCAGGGACACGGGAGCGCAGCATTATTTCGCTGTGCCCCTTGTTGAGGCCTGGCACATTTTCAGAAACGCCTATCAAAAGGTAAGCGGTGTATGCCGTACTGTACGCGGGCCAAGTATGTCCTGTACTCCCGGAAAAGTCCAGGTGCTTGGCGTTTCGGAATTAAGGGGAGAGAAAATTTTTGTATTGCGGATGCTGCAAGGCAGAAACCCGGATTGGGTAGCCCGTCCATTTTTCGCTGCGTACGATCCTGATGCGATTTGGATGGATGATTTAAAACCCGCATTTGATGAAGGCAAGTTCTTTTTTGAGGATGAACTGGAGTTAATGTTCAATGAGCATATTACTGACGATGAAATTGAAAATTTTGAGTGATGATGGATTTCATTTTTGACGCGCAAAAAATGCTTATTCCATTAGTTTACTTTTTGGGAAGTTTAGGCCTGGGATTGCTCCTTGAAAAATTTCTATTAAAAAAATTCAAAGTGCCGCCAATAAAACCAAATGGAAGGGAGATGACATTGTCCTCGGCTCTTTTAAGGGAATAGTTATTTTTTGGATGGTCGCTGCCGGAACTTATTTTTCAATTCACCATTTAGCTTTCAAAGAGCCCATTACCGGTGTGCTGGATAAAATAATTTTCTCGGCAGTTGTCATCTCCGTTTCCGTATTGGCGGGAAGGATACTGGTAGGATTCATCAAAACGAAAACATCCGGTACAGCGGGATTGCTGCCATCTTCGTCCATTATAGCCAATGTAACAAGGGTTATTGTTTTTCTTGTGGGAATACTGGTTATTCTGCAAACACTCGGAATATCCGTTACGCCTGTGCTTACCGCATTGGGAGTTGGCGGGCTTGCCGTAGCACTCGCGCTTCAGGATACATTGTCTAACCTTTTTTCAGGCATACAGGTCATTGCTTCGCAGCAGATAAGGACAGGAGATTATATAAAGCTTGATACGGGAGAGGAGGGGTACATTTCCGACATAACATGGCGCAATACAACTATCCGGGCGCTTCCCAATAACCTTATTATCGTACCCAATTCAAAACTTGCATCTGCTATCATTAGAAATTATCAGCTTCCCGATAAGGAGATTGCTGTTTTGATTGAAGTCAGCGTAAGCTATGACAGCGATCTTGAAAAAGTAGAGCAGCTTACAATTCAAACGGCAAAGGATGTTTTGCAAAAAACAGAAGGCGGGGTAAAGGCCTTCGAGCCGTTTATTCGTTATCACACATTTGCAGATTCGAGCATAAATTTCACAACCATTCTGCGTGTACAGGAATTTGTAAACCAATACCTGGTAAAGCATGAATTTATAAAAGCGCTGCATCAGCAATTCAGGAAAAATGCCGTGGAAATTCCATTTCCCATCCGTACTGTTCACATCAGGAGAGGCTTATGATTAAGAAAGGCGCATATGCCGACTGTTTGCGTTACATCCAGCATTATTGGAAGCGGGTTGTTTGTTACCATCCAAAGGACAGGCAACTCCATCTGGGATTGCCTCATCGGTATGTTGCGCCAAACTGTTTTATTTTCAAAAACGATCAATTTTATTGGGATAGCTATTTTATTATCCTGGGCCTGGTGAAATCAAAAAAAGTCACGCTTGCCAAGGGAATGGTTGATAATTTCTGCTTTATGTTCAATCGGTTTGGAATTATCCCCATGCGTAACCGGTATTATAATTTAGGAACTTCTCAGATTCCTTTTCTGACCTCTATGGCGTTGGAAGTTTTTTCGGTTACCAGGGATGTAGCGTGGCTGAAAAGAACAATGAAGGTGGCGGGGCTGGAACTTAAAAATTACTGGATGAACGTAAATAGGGCAGAAAAGCATCTGGTTTATATGGGGCTTTCACGCTATTGCGATCACTACATTACTCATTTAGGGGCAGAACATGAATCTGGTTGGGACATGACCTCCCGTTTTAATGATCGCTGTCTGGACTATCTGCCAATAGACCTAAATGCTTCACTATATAAGTACGAGACCGATTTATCTGAAGTATATCTCTCACTGAAGAACTACCCTAAACATAATCACTACAAAAAGCAGGCAGAGAAACGAAAAAGGCGGATCATCTCATTGATGTGGAATGAAAAAATGAATTTTTTCTTTGATTATAATTATCATAAAAAAAAGCAAAGTTCTTTTTATTCAGTGGCGGGATTTTACCCGTTATGGGCAAGGCTTGCAACTTTAAGGCAGGCAGAACTTATTCGCGAAAACGTACTTCCTGTTTTTGAACACGAGGGCGGGGTGGCAAATTCGCAGTCGCATGGACTATCAGAGGATATTAAACAACATGATTATCCTAACGGATGGCCACATCAGCAATGGATTGTCATTCAAGGACTGCTTAATTACGGCTTCAATGAGGATGCTAAAAGAATTGTCAGAAAATGGTTAGGAATGAACGCTAAAATTTTTAGAGAGACCGGGCTTTTTTGGGAAAAATATAACGTGGTAAGCTGTGATGTCGGAGTATTTAATCCCAGCCGATATCCAACTCAAAGCGGATTTGCATGGACCAACGCAATTTTTGTAAGGCTTACCGATGAATTTGGTTTGAAATGATGCTATATAAACAGCAAAATGATCAGCCGCAAACCAGTAATTGTTTCTGATCGCCTTCCTTATGGAATTACAGAAAGGAAGGAATTTTCTCCTGGACCGGGAGGGTTGGTGTCAAGCATTGAGTCATACATACAGAAAGCACGCACATCTCCGGGTCAAATGAAGACAATCGGCCCCTTTGGGTTGGAACATTTGATACTACAGAAATGAAATTTAAGTGCTCAGATCATCCATTTGCTCTTTGTACTCCGTTTTGGTGGAGATAAGACCAAGCATCATCAGGATGCTGGAAACAATGATTACGAATAATAGAATTCCTTCATTGAAAAGCGGGCTTTGCAAATGAAGGGGAATACTGTAAAACAAAACGATGGTGATTAGGCCGCGGGGAGCTACAAAAAGACCGGGGAACAGATTGGAATGAGAAATAAAGCGAAGGAATAAATAGCGGGTAAACAAAATGGTAACAATGATAAGACTGCCAATCAACAATACGTCTTCATCGTTAAGCAGCATCAGGTTGATGGAGAACCCGAAAAGCAGGAAAAAGAAAGTACGGATAATAAAGGCGGTTTCGGCCGTGATGAGCTTCAGCTCCCGGGTAACCGGCTCAAGCCGCTCCAGGTGCAGGAACCGGGCAAGTCGTCCTTTTATATACAGGGAAGCATTGTTCAGCATGAGCCCGAAGATCAATACCAGCAGAAGGGATGGAAGGTGGAATACTTTGCTGACCGAGTACACAAGAATAATGATAGCAAATATGAGGTAGAATTTAACGTGTGAGCGAGTGTAATTGAGAACCAATAAAAGAAAAGCCGTACTAATGAGCGATACTCCGATAATAATGGCAAGATCAACAAAAAAACCGATAACAGAGTCCGCACTCTTAACGTTATCCAGAACTACATAATTAAACACCATAATGCCGATGATGTCGGAAAACGTACTCTCGTATATAATAAACTCCCTCTTTTCAGGATGGAGCTTCGCCACGCTGGGAATAGCAATCGCGCTGCTGATAACTCCTAGCGGAACCGCGTACACTACGGCATTTCGCAGCGGCAGGGCCAGAAACTCCATCAGTATAAAGCATATGATTCCGGCTGTGGCCAGGAGGATAAGCAGAGCCGAAACAAGCGATTTGCCGACCAGCGGCATTTTCTGTCTGTTTAGTTTGAGATCGAGCGAGCCTTCGAGAACGATAAAGATCAGTCCTGTTATGCCGAGCAGCTCAAGAAGGATTTTGGTGTCGGGGAATACGAACCCCAATTCCTTGCCTGCATAGTTTAAACCGATACCGGTGGCCAGAAGCAAAATGACGGACGGGATTTTGAGCCTGGATGCAATGATGTTAAAAATGTACGATAAAACGATGAGTACACTGAGGGTAATGAGTATGTTATACGGATTAAACAACGGCTGAAATTATGTCTTTGCAAAGATAGGATAGAAACAGTGTATGGGATCATTTACATTCTATGAATCTATAATACACCGGCTGCATACCGGGCTGAATGGCGATCAGTTCCTGATGCTTCCAGTTAGGCTCAACGGAATCACCGCTGAATTTGGAACGCTTTGCGAAGGCCGGAAGCAATTAATAACCAAACCCAAAACCAAATCAATATGTCGACAAGCGGACTAATAATGATGCTCACCTGGTGCGGAATAGTGACGATCGTCACAGGCTATTTCTTCTACCGGGTTTTAACTGCAAAAAAGAAAAAAGAGCCTGACTCTTACACTGAGAACGACCCTCAATAAACCGAGGTGGTTAACCTGTATGCAGGCGTCCCCTGGGTATGCCCGGGGCATTGCCGCTTAAACCAAAAAGCTATGACAAGAGAAGAATTGATCCGATACATTAAAGCCAATGATCACAACTACAATTATGACCAGGTCAGGTTTGCGTACTATACGGATAATGAATTGCAGTTGATCTATGAACGGATTCAGAGACAAAAGGCAGATGAGAAACGCAGAAAAAGCAATGCCGATAGGACAAAAAAACGCCAGTAAAGGGAATAAAAACCGTATCTCCATGCAAAAGCAGCAGATATTTTAGGGAATGAAGCGCTTTGGATAAATCTGAAAGGCAATATCCGGAGAGTATCCTCATTCAGCCCCGGTCATGCTAGAGCACAGTAGCCTCAAAAAGTATTATTTTAGCGTGTAAGTATAAGGGCAAGCCATCTGCAATGAAAAAGGCGATATTCTTAGACAGGGACGGAACGATCATCAAAGACAGGGGATACATTGACCGAAGCGAGAAGGTACTGTTCTATGACTTTACCTTTGAATGCCTGCGCCAGCTTCAAAAGAGCTTTCTTCTTTTTATCGTAACAAACCAATCGGGCATATCAAAAGGGCTTATCCGCAAAAAAGGGGTGGATGAAGTTCATTCCTATATCCTGCAGCGGATGCGCTGCAACGGAGTCCGTATCGCTGACATTTACTGCTGTCCGCACCGTAATGAGGATAATTGCGCCTGTAAAAAACCGAAAACGTATTTTATCGATAAGGCAGTAAGGAGCTACGGTGTGGATGTTTCCGCGTCCTATGTGATCGGTGACCACCCTTCTGACGCTGAGCTGGCCGTCAACGCCAATGCAAATGGTATTTATGTACTTACGGGGCACGGCCGCAGGCATTACGGTGAGCTTGGCCCGGGGTTAAAAAGCAGGATAAGGATATGCCGCAACCTGGCATCCGTAGCCAGGGGGATCATTCGAAACGAAAGCTCATGATGGAAATAACACCGCTGGCCGTGACCGGCTTATGGGAAGATGACGACAAATTTTAAAATACCGTACCGCTTTTCTTCCAGGGTCTGGCAATATGCCGGGCCGGGAGGCTGGTATTTTGTTTCCTTGCCTCAGAGGCTCTCCAGGGAGATCAGGGCCAGCTTCAGATCGGAAGAAGGCGGCTGGGGAAGGCTGACCGCCACCGCGCGGATCGGGAACAGTGAATGGAGATCAGCGATATGGTATGACAGCAGGAAAAAAACCTACCTGCTTCCCTTAAAGGCCGAAATAAGAAAAAATGAGAAGCTGGTGGCGGGGAAACGGGTAAATGCGGTCGTTTTTATTTAGGCGGGCGGACAGAATACAAGAGGTTCCGCTTAAAGTTCTTATTTTACAGGCTGAAAAAACGATATGAAAAATCTGGCGGTGATATGGCTGATCGTGCTGGCCGGGCTCAGGGCGGAGGCGCAGCATACCTTTAAAGTTTATGTCAGGGATGCGGGCAGCAAGGAACCTGTGGCCGGGGCCTCGGCAGTGCTTAAGGGGTATCCTGTGGCTTCCACCACAGATTCGACCGGGTTCCTTGAGCTCAAAGGCATACCGGATGGCATCCAGGTGATCGTATTCTCTTTTGTAGGGTACGCAGACCGGGCCGATACCTTCAGCTTTCCCTTTACCGGGCCTCAGCCCCAGGATATTTTTCTAAGCAGCGAGGCAGATGAGCTGGACGAGATCGTGGTCGAGGGCACGCGGTCCAACCGGAGCATCGATAACGTTCCTACCCGCGTAGAGGTGCTGACCGAAGAGATCGATGAGGCCAGCACCATGGATCCCTCTAAGGTGGCGCATTTGCTCACCCACAGCACGGGAATACAGGTGCAGCAGACCTCGGCCACCAGCAATACCGCGAATGTGAGGATACAGGGACTGGACGGGCGCTACACGCAAATATTAAAGGACGGTTTTCCTGTTTACGGAGGTTTTTCCGGCAGCCTCAGCATCATGCAAATTCCCCCTTTGGACCTGAGGCAGGTAGAATACATTAAGGGTTCGGCCTCTACGCTCTATGGCGGAGGCGCCATCTCAGGCCTTATCAACCTGCTTTCCAAAGAGCCCATAACCGAAGAAAACCTTATTCACATCAACGCATCTCACATCGGGGCTTTTGATGTCAATGCGTTCACGGCAAAACGCTTCGGCAGAATAGGCTATACCCTGCTCGCCCAGCGTAACGCCCACAGCTATTTTGACGCTGACGCTGACGGGTTTACCGACCTCCCCGAGCTTACCAAGTACAATTTCAACCCCAAGCTGTTTTTCTTTTTTACCGATAGAACAAAGATGTACCTGGGCGCCACGTTCACCAATGAAGTGAGAGAGGGCGGAGATACCAGGCTGCTGGACCATCAGTATCCCGACAGCCTGCATTTTTATAAGGAAACCAACGACATCAACCGGATCACCACCCAGGTGAAGCTGGACCACAAGCTGGGCGATAAAAGCGTTATTACCGCCAGGAACAGTTTGAATGCGTTTCATCGTGCGCTGGCCCTTAATTCGGCCCCTTTGTCGGGAGAGTACCGCTTTGCGGGCGATCAGCTTTCTTCCTTTTCTGAAATCTCATTCACCCATATGGCGGATAAGGGAGTTTTTATCTCGGGCCTGAATTTTTACACGGATCAGTTCAAAGAAACCCCCTTGCAAAGCAACGTTTTAAGGGATGAGGAGTTCCGGACAGCGGGCGCGTTTATGCAATATACGCTCGATATCGGCAAAATGGTATCGCTCGAGGCGGGATTGCGGGGCGATTATGTGATGGACGATAAGGTGTACGTGCTTCCCCGCTTGTTCGCGCTGCTCAAATGGGCGCCCAAGCTCACCACCCGCATAGGCGGGGGCATGGGCTACCGGAACCCCACCATTTTCAACCAGGAGTCGGAGCTGCTCGGATACCGCAATGTGCTGCCCATCGATAAGGGCAGGGTGAACGCGGAGGAGTCATACGGTGGAAGCGCTGACATAGGATTCAAGTCGGGCATTGGCGAAAACTGCTTTATCACCATCAACCAGATGGTTTTCTATACTTACCTGAAAAACCCCTTGATATTATCCGATACGGGGAATTCCTCCGGCTATTATCATTTCATCAACGCCAGCGGGTACACCCAAAGCTGGGGGCTCGAGACCTTCTTCAAGTTCGGGTTTTACGATTTTGTGCTGTTTGCCGGGTATACCTATACTGACGCGACCAATACCTTCAACGGAAAGCCGCAGGAGTTCACCCTAACTCCCCGGCATAGCCTCAAAGGCGACCTGCTTTATTCGCTGCCCGGCCAATGGCGCATAGGGGTGGATTACGAATACAAGAGCAGCCAACTGCTGGCTTCGGGCCAGCGCACACCCGAATACTGGACCTTCGGAGCGGTGGCCGAGCGTACGATCAGGAATTTTGTCCTGTTCGGCAACGTGGAGAACTTTACCAATGTAAGGCAGACCAATTACGGGAGCCTGGCCTCCGGGCCATTCAACACCCCTCAGTTTACGGAAGTGTGGGCCCCGCTGGATGGATTTGTTTTTAATGCGGGGCTGAAGGTTCGGCTATGATCATAAGCAGGCAGGAACCTGCCAGGTTGATTTGTTGCAGTAATCGTAAAATGGCATGGCAGAAATACTGATAATATTTTGTCTCATACTTTTGAATGGTGTTTTTGCCATGTCGGAGATTTCGATGGTTTCTTCCAGAAAGATCCGGCTGGAGCGGGCCGCGAAAAAGGGCGATAAGGGAGCCAGGATGGCGCTTGAACTCCACCAGAACCCGAGCAAGTTCCTTTCGACAGTTCAAATAGGGATAACCCTGATCGGAATACTTACCGGCATATACAGCGGTGAAAAGATAGAGGATGACCTGAACAGGTACCTCAGCCAGTTCGAATCGCTGAGGAATTACAGTGAAACGCTGGCAGTAACTATCATTGTAGTTATACTCACCTTCTTTTCTTTGGTGCTGGGTGAGCTGGTCCCCAAGCGCATAGGGCTCGTAATGCCGGAGACCATAGCGCGCATACTCGCTTTTCCCATGTATACGATCTCGCTTATAGCCGCGCCATTCATCTGGCTGCTAACCGTTACTACCGAAGCCCTGGTCAAGGTACTTGGAATAAGTAAGCCAAAGGATAGCCAGGTGACAGAGGAGGAGATCAGGGCGATCATCCAGGAGGGAACCGAGGCCGGAACGGTGCAGGAGATCGAGCAGGACATCGTGGAAAATGTTTTTCACTTAGGCGACCGCAAGATCAGCACTCTGATGACGCAGCGCCTGGACATTGAATGGCTCAATATAGAGGAGCCGCTGGACACGATCAAAAGCAGGATAATAGCCTCGGGCCATAAATCCTTCCCCGTGTGTAAGGGGAGCATAGAAACTGTTCTTGGGATCCTTTATTCCAAGCAAATGCTGGACTCCATGTTAAAGAACGAGGAAATAGAGATCGAGAAACTGTTGAAACCCGCAATTTATTTTCCGGAGAACACCACGGCTTACAAGGCGCTGGAAAAATTCAGAGAAGCGAAACAGCGGCTGGCCTTGGTGGTGGATGAGTTCGGTGGCCTGCAGGGACTTCTCACGATGAACGACCTGGTAGATGTTTTGGTGGGAGACCTGGCTGAGCAGTTGCATGAAAAAAAGGAGATTGTTCCGAGGGATGATGGAACATTTCTTGTTGATGCTAACCTTCCATTCCCGGAATTTGTTCGCTACTTCGGCATCGAGGCCGGGGATGACAGGGAACTTATGTCCATAAATACCGTAGGAGGCCTGGTTTTTTATCTCAGCAAAAAGATCCCGAAGGCGGGCGACAGATTCAAATGGAAAGATCTGGGCATTGAGATCATCGATATGGATGGCAGGAGGATCGACAAGGTGCTTGCCAGGAAGCTTAAAGATGACTGAATGGAGTATGTTCTTTTCTGCCGGGCCGGAACATTTGAGCGAAGAATGAGAAGACAGTAAATTGATCATCGCCAATGGATGCGCTGTTCGCATTTTTGAGAAAACACAGCCCTCTTTCAGAAGAGGCGCAAAGGGCCATTGCCGGAATTTCCAGGACCATTACCATAAAGAAGAATGCGGAGCTGCAGCCCATAGGGCATACCTGCAAAACGATCTATTTCATAAATAAAGGAGTGGCGCGGATCTGGTATTTTAAAGACCATATCGATATAACCGAAAGTTTCGCTTTCGAAAACAGTATCGTTGCCAGGGTGGAAAGCCTGTTTACGGGCAAGCCCTCGAGAAAGGCAATACAGGTGCTGGAAGATTCGGAGATTGTAGCCATTCATGCCGGCCAGCTCTTCAGGCTGTATGACCGGTATCCTGAGATCGAGCGCCTGTTCCGCCTGATCTTCGAAGCGGCCTACGTGGCTACGGTCGACCGGATCGAAGGGCTTCAGTTCCATACCGCTGAAGAACGGTACAGGGCCCTGGTAAAGGAGGCGCCTGACGTTTTGAAACGTATCCCCTTAAAGTACATCGCCTCTTATTTAGGTATCACCCAGGTGAGCCTGAGCCGCATCAGGGGCGCAAAGTGATTATTTATCATATGTTAAATGCTGCCACCTGCACGGTGACTAGCTTTGCTTTGAATAAATAAAGCAGAGAATTGGAAAAAGTACGACTTGGCCTGAGAGAAAACCGGCAACAGTTCATTCTCCTGGTTATCATCAATGCCTTTGTTGGGGGCATGGTGGGGCTCGAGCGCACCATCCTTCCGGAGATTGCCGGGGCGGAATTTCACGTAGCGGCCAAAACGGCCATTCTTTCCTTCATCATCGTTTTCGGGATCGTAAAAGCGCTGACCAATTATTTTACAGGCGCACTGGCGGATAAGGCAGGAAGAAAGAACCTGCTGGTTGCCGGGTGGCTCATCGGTATCCCCGTTCCCTTTATCTTAATGCTGGCCGGGAGCTGGAACTGGATCATTGGCGCCAATGTATTGCTGGGCATCAGCCAGGGCCTGACCTGGTCCAGTACGGTAATGATGAAGATTGACCTGGTAGGCGAGAAGGACCGCGGCCTGGCCATGGGTCTGAATGAATTTTCGGGATATATCGCTCTTGCCGTAGTCGCCTTCCTCACCGGCTGGATTGCCGGCAACTACGGTATACGGCCTTATCCCTTTTACATTGGGATAGTCCTTGCCGGCTCCGGCCTTTTGTTAAGCCTGTTCTTTCTCAGGGATACCCGGGGCCATGCGGAAAAGGAAGCAAAGGACAACCGCCTTCCCCGCCTCAGAAATATTTTCTGGGACACCACCTTATTCGACAGGAACCTGGGCTCGGTTACCCAGGCCGGGTTGATAAACAACCTGAACGATGGCATGGTATGGGGCTTGTATCCCATCCTCCTGGCACAAAAGGGCCTCGATCTTGCCGATATAGGCATGGTCACGGCCGTTTATCCTGCGGTTTGGGGGGTAGGGCAGCTTTTCACCGGCAAGATGTCTGACTTCTTTTGTAAGAAAAGCATGCTCTTCTGGGGCATGCTGATACAGGGAACAGCCATTCTGGGCTTTGTCTTTGCAGGCACATTTCCCGCTTATCTAATCCTTTCGGCCGTGCTCGGCTGGGGAACCGCAATGGTCTATCCCACTTTTCTGGCCACCGTGGCCGAAAACACCCACCCGCACGACCGCGCAAAAAGCCTGGGCGTATTCCGCCTCTGGAGAGACCTGGGGTATGCCATAGGAGCGGTCATTACAGGCGTGCTGGCCGACTTCGTGGGAATAAATGCCCCCGTCATTGCCATAGGCGGGCTGACCGTTCTCTCTGCGCTTGTCATACAAGGCAGAATGAAATGCCGAAGCAATTCGGTCAGGATAGCGGATTGGGTGTTTTCAAAACTTAAAGGCGAAGGCAGATCGAGATCGGATCATAACCCCTGCACAACATCTGAACTATGAAAATCCTGATCGTTATTAATGAAAAGCCCGGTACCGGTGAGCGCGCGTACCATGCCCTGCGCATTGCCGGGCAGCTCCTGAAAGAGGGCCACAGCGTTTTTGTCTATCTGATTGCCGATGGGGTGTTTTGCGCCATGGCCAACGCACCAGGCCCGCAGGGAATCTCGAACGTTAGCGAAAAGGCGGCTGCCTTTATCCGGAATGGCGGAGTAATAAAAATGTGTACGTCTTGCGGTGAATCGCGGGGCCTGATGGATAAAGAGCGCATAAACGGTACGGAATGGACGGACCTTAAAACCCTTACCGGCTGGATTACCGGGTGCGACAGGATCATCAACTACTGACATGGCGCGCGTAAAAACCATATCACCGGCCGAACTGAGCGGCCTCATCGGTTCGGATGTCCGGCTGAGGCTGATTGACGTGCGCAGCAGCAGCGAGTACAGGGAAAAACACATTCCCGCTGCCGAGCATGTTCCCATAGATAAGATCGAAGCGGGGCTTTTCAATGCGGGCGCGGATGAAATAATAGTTACCACCTGTGGCAGCGGTGGCGGCCGCTCGGAACGATCGGCAAAAATACTTGCAGAACGGTTGAGCCGCGATGTATTCTACCTCGAGGGCGGCACTTTTGGCTGGTTCAGGTACATCGAGCTGAACCAAAAGGCCAAAGATTCCCCTTTCCAGCGCTTTCTGAAAAGCTGTCACGCGCCTGGCGACAGTGAAAGCGAAAAGCTCAAAAAATCATCCCTCCTTATCGTTTCATTCCCTTTTGCCCTGGCCGGAATAGTGTGGGGTCTGCTGTATTTCGTTAACGGGCTGCCTTTGCCCGCAGCCATCCCGTTCGGCTACGGTATTCTTTCTTTGGCCTCCATCGCTCAGTTTGTGATCTGGAAGCAGTTCCGTTTTTTCCGCTTCAGCCAGATCCTGCTTATTCTTTTGCTCCCGTTCCTGCTCCAGTTATCGCTGGGGGGATTTATCTCCTCCAGTGCGGTGATCATGTGGGCCCTGATCGCCCCGCTGGGAGCGCTGACCTTCTACGATGTCAGGCGTTCGGCCTGGTGGTTTGCCGGCTTCGCGCTGCTGGTAGTGGCGGCCTTTTTCCTGAACGGCCTGCTTCCCCGTTATATTCATAACAGCATATCCGAAACGTTCATCAACCGCCTTTTCCTAATGAACCTGCTTGGCGTTTCCACCCTGGTTTACGCCATGCAATATTACTTTGCGCGCAGGCAGGAAGTGCTTAAACAGGCGGTGGAAACCCAGCATGCCGAGATTACCGAGAACAATAGGGCCATTACGGATTCCATTAACTACGCCAGGCGCATACAGTTCACCTTGCTTGCGCATGACGAGCTTTTAAGAAATAACCTTAAGGACCATTTCATCCTCTTCAAGCCCAAGGATATCGTTAGCGGAGATTTCTACTGGGCAACAAAGCGTGGCGGGAAATTCTACCTGGCCGTATGCGATTCTACGGGCCACGGTGTGCCTGGAGCATTTATGAGCCTGCTCAATATTTCTTTTTTGAACGAGGCGATCAACGAGAAGGGTCTGGAAGAGCCTAACGAGATCTGCAACTATGTGCGGCAAAGACTGATCGGCAGCATTTCGCAGGATGGGGGCAAAGACGGTATGGATGGCATATTGATTTGCATTGACGATAAGGCAAAGAAACTGACCTATGCTGCCGGGCACAATTCCCCCTTTCTGGTCAGCGGCAATACGGGAAGGGCGCTGGGAGCGGATAAGATGCCGATAGGCAAAGGCGAGGTGCAGGCCGACTTTCAACTGAACCGGGTCGACCTTAAGGAGGGTGATACCCTGTACCTGTTTACTGACGGTTATGCCGATCAGTTTGGAGGCCCGCGCGGCAAAAAATTCAAGTCAAGGCAGCTTCATGAGCTGCTGGTTAGCTTCGGTGACGTTTCGCTCGAAGAGCAGAAAAAAGTACTGGATGCCATAATTGAAGAATGGCGGGGCGGCCAGGAGCAGACAGATGATATCCTGGTCATGGGAATAAGGATATAGGCCTTCCCCGGGCAGGGCAAGGCCGCAGCAT
>JBFLYZ010000019.1:0-58004 GCA_040756415.1 Bacteroidota bacterium | reverse complement strand
CCGTTAGGGGTTAAGCCGGTATAGATCACGATCAGGACCGAATCGCCACTCAGTATGAGGGAATCGGTGGCAGGTTGCTGGAAACCCTGCGTGAGGATATTGTTACTCCCGGTAGCCGTGATCACCACGGGCTCTCCCACGGTGAACGAAAACGTGTTGCCTCCGCTGGAGCCAAACCCTCCGCTGGAAGAAATGACCGCAGGCGTGAGCTGGACCTGGGCTGCGGCCGCATGGCTGAGCGCAGCGGCAAATAGCATGTAAAAAATCCTTTTCATCATATCAATACACTCTGAATCCGCTAAACCGCGTATACTGTATTCCCCCTATGGCGGTGCTTTGATTAGCGCCCGATTGCTGAAACGCCCGAACGGTAATAACATCCCCCGCATTAAGTTTCATGGTTACGCTCGTGCTCAGCGAATTATACGTAACGGTGGTTGCCGGTACCAATTCGATTTTGTTCTGAACCCCATTCTTGTAAATCTCCAAGCCTACATATCCGCCCCCGGCCGTAAACGGGTTCCATACCAGCGTTGCGTTAAACTGGTAGACCCCGGCTGTTGGCGCGGTAAACGCGTTGCCCGAAAACGCATTTCCATCGTCAAATTCTTCCGTATTGAAATTAAGTATGGTAGAAGAGTTGGGCGGTATGCTCTGCGAAAGGGAGTTATAAGCGGCAAACCCGGTATTGATGCTTGAGTTGGCCCATGAAGCGTTACCGGTAGCATCAGAAACCAGTACCTTATTCTGGCCGGCTGTGCTGTGCGGGTACTGGATCACCGAGCTGATCAGGTTAACGTTGAAAACGGGAGTGCCGTTATTAACGAAGCGAAACACATCGCCCACATCCTGGTATTGAAGACCCCAGAGCGGGAAGCCGGGGCTATGGGCGATGACCATGCGATCGGGGTTATTGGTTCCGAGATCGAACATATGGATCATGGGTGGCCCGCCAGCCATGGAGGATGGGAACGTGATGGAGCCTTGCGGATCACGGAAGAACATATCGCCATCGCTTCCGTTTATATTGAACATTTCGGAAGTGCCGTTGCCGATCGAAAAGGTTGTGGAAGGACTTGAAACGGCTATTCCCACATTTCCGCTTCCGGTAATCCACACTTTCGGGCTGTTATTGGTCCAGAGCGACATGAGGTTGCTGGCGTTATTGTACTGGATGGCTCCCTTGTTGTTAATGCCCTGCGTGCCGAAAAGCAGATACATGTTGGCCGTGTTGTTGCCTACTATGCTTATAGCCGGGTCAACAACGGTATTGCTGACCTGAAGTTTTTGAGTAGGCGCACCGGTGCCTATGCCCACGTTCACCACATTGGTATCGCCCAGCACCAGCGAGTTGCTGGTCTTTACATAAGAGTTGTGGCCCAAGGCCGTAGCGTTGGTAAGGGTAACCAGGCCGCTGCCGTTCGCGTTAAAGCCGATAAACGTGTTGTTGGATCCGACCGAGTTTCCTCCGGCACCTGAACCGAAGGCGGTATTTTTATTTCCACCGGTATTGTTGTACAGCGCGTTGAAACCTACGGCCGTATTATCCGACCCCGTAGAGGTTTGATTTCCGGATTGCGCACCGAGAAGCGTATTGTTGCTGCCGCTGTTGGCGCCTTGGCCCGACTGGTATCCCAGGTACGTATTGGCAGAACCGGTCACATTGCCAACCCCCGATTGGTAACCCACAAAAGTGTTAAAGTTGGCAGTATTCAGTATTCCGGCCTGTTCGCCAATATACAGCGTTCCGGTTCCGGGCGAATTGCCCAGTATCTTCAGGGTTCCTATCCTGTAAAAGGAGCTGGCCGGTATGTTGATCTCACCAGCCACATCCAGCTTGTATCCAGGAGTAGTTGTTCCTATGCCAAGGTTCGTGCCGTTATCGAAAGCGATCGAATTGCCCCCGGTTGTTGGGCTGGTGAACTTTATGAGATAGTTAATAGTACCGTTGATGTTGGCGGCACCGGGAGGTCCGGTAGGCCCGGTAGGCCCGGGAGCGCCAACTGTACCAGTGCCCGTAGCACCGGTAGGCCCGGTGGCGCCAGTAGGTCCGGTAACACCGTTGCTTCCGTTTGCCCCGGTAGGACCGGTTGGCCCCGTAACGCCATTTGTTCCGTTAGCTCCGGTAGGCCCGGTAACACCGTTGCTTCCATTCGCGCCCGTAGGCCCAGTAGCCCCGGTGGCACCCGTGGGCCCTGTTGGACCTGTGGCACCGTTATTTCCATTTGCGCCAGTGGGTCCTGAAGGTCCTGTTGGCCCCTGCAGACCCACTCCTGTAGGCCCTGTATCACCGGTAGCGCCCGTGGGCCCGGTTGGTCCCTGCGGCCCGGGTATTGTTGAAGAGGGGCCCGGAGGACCTGTATCGCCCGTTGCTCCAGTAGGTCCGGTTGCTCCGGGAGGTCCCTGCAGGCCTACCCCGGTGGGTCCTGTATCACCCGTTGCTCCGGTAGGCCCGGTAGGGCCCTGCGGTCCGGGCGTGCCACCGTTGGCGGCATAGAATGCATAAGGCACGGATTCGAACCTGGTTATGCTGATGACCGAGAAATTGGAACCGCCAGCGGGATCGATCTCCACGCGCAGCCAGCAGACCGAAGTTCCCCAGGGCACATTGGCAAAAGATGTTTGCACACCACTGCCGGTGCTGGCGCCCGTTCCGATAACCGCGGTAAAGAGGCCGAACTGGTTGGTGGTGAGGTTGTGTATTTCCTGCCACTGGAGCACGCCCCCGCTATTGGGGTCGTTATCATAAATCCCAAAGCGTACGGAAATGGCCTGGCCCGCCAGCTCCTGCCCCGATGAGTTGCGTGCCACCGCCTGGTAGTTGATGCCCTGCGGAGGGGGAGCCTGGGAAAAAGCTCCCGAATAAAACAATACCGCACCTAAAACAACGAAAATCTTTTTCATACGTATGATATTGAAATCAGTTCTCCTTAGTTATTACTTCTTGCCAGCTCTATCCAGTCGTTACCGTCCCACAAAAGCGTAATCGTGTCTCCGGGACCTAACGAAAAGTTGCCGAAAAGGTTCATGTTGTTGGCCGTGTTGTCCGTAAGCAGTATCGGGCCCGATCCCACCGTGTTGCTGGCGATGTAAAGAACAAGCACCTGTCCTACCTGCAATCCGTTGCTGAGTATTATGGTAGTGCCCGGCCCGCTGCTGGTATAGAGATTATACACGGAGCGGTTACCTACATTCAATGTGGCGGTTGCGGCCGCCCCGAAGTTGTGGAATTGCTCTCCGAGCGTCAAAGCGCCTTCGATGTCGAGCGATGTGGCGGGGCTGGTTGTGCCGATGCCGACCATTCCGTTCCTGAGCGACATCACATCCACGAAAGAAGGACCGGGCGCGATGGTCTGGAATGTCATGGTCGCGTCAGTATACAGGCCGCTCTGATAGTAAGATTTTATCCTGCCTGATGGTCCGGCCCCTGAGCTGGTAAAATTCGACCAGAACTCCAGCGCTGAGTAGGTGACAGGCCCGAAACTGGAGTTCGCTTCAATAACAAGCTGGCTGCTATTGACGTTTGTATTGGCATTTTTAACATGAAGCAGCGAGGCAGGGGTTGTTGTGCCCATGCCTACGTTCCCGCTGCTGGTCACTGTTAGGTGGTTATTTGTGTTTACCCACAGCCTCCAATCGCCCGATTGGGTTACATAATGCCATGCCGCAGGATTGCCCTGTACCTTGTAACCATAAAAGGGTTGGCCGGTAGAGTTGGTGGTATTGGCATAGTATCCTGACCATGATGCGTCAGAGCCGTCCACCTGCACGCCCGGATAGGTGCTTGTGACCAGGTGCAGGGGATAAATTGGAGTCGGATTATTGATGCCCACGTAACCTGAAGAAGCGATCACCACCCTGTCGGCAGTAGAGTTGGTGGTAAAATGCATGGAGTTATTGCCATTGTCGTATTGGATGGCGCCCATGCCTGGAGTAGCGGTGGTCCCGAAAAAAATATTCGATTTTGCGCTGCTGCTTGAAATGAATTGCTGTATCGCGGAGGTGGACGACTGAACCTGCAGATTGGCATTGGGCAGCACGGTTGTTGTGCCTATGCCTACCTGCCCTTCCACGATCAACCCGTTCGCTGGAGGGGGAGCCGAGTAAAATCCGCTTCCGATCGATACGCGGCCGGCAACGGAAAGGTTGCCTCCGGGCGAACCCAGCGTAGCGCCAATTCCCACCGTATTCGTAAAGTGAGCAGAATAGCCTGCGCCTGTATTGTCCACTCGAAGGGTGGGCTGCCCCCCTGTTACAGTGCTCGAAAAATGCACGGGAGATGTGGGCGTAATGCCTACACCGAGCTGGCCGGTTGAAGAAAGCACCATCCTGGAGATGCCTCCGGTGCGGAAATCCAGGCCTGTGTTATCTGCGGTGCCGATGTAATTGGTGCCGAATACAGTTCCTGTATTCCCATTCAAAAGCCATGCGTTGACCGAAAATGTTCCCGTAGGCCCGGTAGCCCCGGTGGCACCCGTGGGCCCTGTTGGACCTGTGGCACCGTTATTTCCATTTGCGCCAGTGGGTCCTGAAGGTCCTGTAGGCCCCTGCAGACCCACTCCTGTAGGCCCTGTATCACCGGTAGCGCCCGTGGGCCCGGTTGGTCCCTGCGGCCCGGGTACTGTTGAAGAAGGTCCCGGAGGACCTGTATCGCCCGTTGCTCCAGTAGGTCCGGTTGCTCCGGGAGGTCCCTGCAGGCCTACCCCGGTGGGTCCTGTATCACCCGTTGCTCCGGTAGGCCCGGTAGGGCCCTGCGGTCCGGGCGTGCCACCGTTGGCGGCATAGAATGCATAAGGCACGGATTCGAACCTGGTTATGCTGATGACCGAGAAATTGGAACCGCCAGCGGGATCGATCTCCACGCGCAGCCAGCAGACCGAAGTTCCCCAGGGCACATTGGCAAAAGATGTTTGCACACCACTGCCGGTGCTGGCGCCCGTTCCGATAACCGCGGTAAAGAGGCCGAACTGGTTGGTGGTGAGGTTGTGTATTTCCTGCCACTGGAGCACGCCCCCGCTATTGGGGTCGTTATCATAAATCCCAAAGCGTACGGAAATGGCCTGGCCCGCCAGCTCCTGCCCCGATGAGTTGCGTGCCACCGCCTGGTAGTTGATGCCCTGCGGAGGGGGAGCCTGCGCCACTATCGATGCGGTGAGGCTGCAAAAAGATAAAAGAAGAATAATGTTCTTCATAAGATAATACTACTATCGTGTAAGTTCCACCCAGCCTTTCCGGGCGGGTAAATCTTCAAAGTGTATTACATAATAATAAGTTCCCGCTGGCAGCTCACTGCCGCTCATGTTCCTGCCGGTCCATATCACATCCCTGTTATCGTAGTTCGTGCCTTCCCATACCTTATCGCCCCAGCGGTTAAATATCAATACTTTGTTCTTGATATGCGAAATGCCGTTGATGAACCAAGCATCGTTATAGCCGTCACCGTTTGGCGTAATGCCGTTGTAATCCACTTTGATATCGATCGTATCGCATCCGGCACTATCCACCGTTACCGTTACAAAATCGCTTGCCGTGCACCCCGCGTTGTTGGTAACGATCAGGGTATAGGTGGTGGTGGTGCCGGGACTGACGGAAAGGTTCTGGGCCGTGGAATTGTCGGGAAGCCACGAGTAAGACACCCCACCGCTGCCCTGGAGAACGGTTGTGAAATCGGGACATATAGTGGTATCGGAACCCGCATCAGCCACCGCTGCCGGAGATTCGGTAAGCGTCAGATAAATTGGAGCACTGGCACAACCGGTAAAAAGATCATATGCGATGACCGTCAGCGTATAAAAAGGCTGCGTTGGGGTGAAGGTATACGTGCTGGTGGTACATACGGGAAGCGTCCACGAGAAAGCCGTATCGAACCATAATGGGATAACTCCGTTACCTATCACCGCCACGGTCAGGCTGGCCTGGTCGCCCGCGCAGTAGAATACGTTGGGGTTAGAGGAGGTAGGCGTGGCCGGTATTTTGTTAAAAGTAATGGTATCCATGTGCACATCCTGGCAGGCGCCCGTATTGGGCGATGTATAGGTAACAATACACTGAATAGTAGGATTGGGATTCAAAAATACGCTCAGCGCCCCGTTGCTGGAATCCACCAGGCAGCCCGCCCCGCTGACCGTAAACGTGCCGCCCAGGGTGGCCATATAGTCGGGATACATGGGTAGCAGGGGCGCTCCGCACACAACGGTGTTGGGATAGGAAAAGAAAGCATCATCCTGGCTGGTGATGTAAATGGTATCGACATAGGTGGCCGGGCAAGGGCCGTTGGTAACATACATGACCGTATACATACCTATATTGGAAGCCGCAACATTGATCTCGCCCGTAGCCGGATCGACCGGCATATTGGTTTGGTTGCTCGAAGAAAAAGTGCCTCCGGGGGTGGCGATATAAACGGGATAAACAAGGGCGTTGCCGGTCTGGCAAAGTTGATTGGATGGATACAGGAAAGCAGGATCATCCTGAGGGGTAATCATAATGGTTATCGTTTGAGTAATGGCGCATCCGGTGCTGACATCGGTAACGGTTACCGTATAGGTTTGCCCGGTACTGAGCCCTGTGGCTGCAGGAGAGGTGTCGCCATTTGACCAGGAGTAAGTATAATTGCCCACGTTAGGATTCACTGTAACCATAGCTACCTCATTGCTGCTGGTGCCACAGGTGAAAGTGGCCTGCTGCACATCGATCGCGAACGGGGGCGCTATGGTGGCATTGGCCGTGGCAAAGCAGGCGCTGTTGACCATGATCACGGAATAGGATCCGGCACATAATCCGGAAACGCTGTTGATTGTTGACACACTTGACAGCGTGGAATCAAAGCCGTAGCCGGTATTATCGAACCAGAAATAGTTGTACGGTCCTATGGTGATGCCGCTCACCGAAGCGGAAATGTTTCCGTCACAAACCGTGTCGCAGCTCGCATCGGCTACGCTGATGTCCAGACCGGGCGAGCAGCAGTTAAGCACGGCCGAGAAGCGGTAATCCTTATCGGCACCGCAGCCCAGGGTGGGAACACCCGAGCCGGTCTCTCCATCGGAAAAATGATAGATATCGAAGTTAAGGCTGAGGAACCCGGTACAGGAACTTTTGGTGACCATGCTCCAGCAGAATATCCATTGGTCGTAAGCCGAGGCCGAATCACCCGCATTGTCGGTGGGGTCCATGTTCAGCGGATTGACATCATAAAAGAAGCCTTCTCTCGTTCCCAGGCCTTGCGGCAGGCTGGGATAATTATACCACATCCATGCGCCATTGCCGCTTACTGACTGAGGCGTGTTCATGGGTTGTAAGGTAGGGGGTTGCCACCCGGTATTGGTGGGCAGAACGGGCACCACCCCATGCAGGGATTGCCCGTTGTAGCTTTTGAAACCGTTTACGACATAGCAGAAGTTCACCGTATCCCCAGGGTTGTAATAGCCGTTCACCGGTGCGGGGCTTACAAAAAGCATGGATTTCTGCATGCAGGAAAGGCAGTTGTTCGAATTGCTCAGGATAAGAGTGAAGCTCCCGGTGGTAGTGCCGCCCACCTGAAGCAGGTATTCCGTTCCCGGAAACAGGGAGGGGAAAGAAGCGCTGAGGTTGCCGTTCAGGCCCCTGGCGCAGTTGATGGGGATCATGCCTATGCAGTCGCCCGTATACTGGTACAGGGCGACATAAGGGGTGTTGATGGTCCCGTTAATGAACACATCCAGGTAATCGGCCGAGGCTTCGAACTTATACCAGACATCATTCATGGGATTGGGCATGTCGCCCCCTCCCATGCAACTCATCAGTGCAGGCTGCGGGAAGGTAGAAGTGGAGCCTACGTTCGACTGGTTGATCAGCCAGGTGGAATTGGCGCTTGAAAAGGGGCAGTCCGTAGGCTGGTCCAGCACTCCTATGTAATAAGGATTACACTGGTCGTCATTAGGCGGCACCGTGGCCGCAATGGCCGGGTGCAAAAGCAAAGTCAGTATAATGCCAACCGGGGTGTACAGTTTTATCATTAATACATAAGCCTATAAAGCAGACTAATGTAGTAATTTTTTCTATAACGGTAAAAAGGGGAGCAGCCTAAATTCTTACGCCCATAACCAGCATATCGTCCACCTGCTCCTCATCGCCCCGCCATTCTTCTATACGCCTGTCGAGCGTTTCGCGCTGGAGGTCCAGGGGGTCTTGGTGTATCTTAAGCAGGAGCTGCTTGAACTGGTTTTGCATGAATTTCTTACCCTTCGGACCACCAAACTGGTCGGCATATCCATCTGAGAAGATATAGATCACATCGCCCTTCTGCACCTCCAGCTTGTGGTTGGTAAAGCTGCGGGCCTCTTTTCCCAGGAAAACCCCGATCGGGAACTTATTCCCCTTGATCTCCTGCAGCTCACCGTCACGGATCAGGTAAAGGGGGTTGAAGGCTCCCGCGAACTCCAGCAGGTTGTTTTTCCGGTCGAGCGAACAGAAGCTGATGTCCATGCCATCCTTGGCCGTGGCGTCTTCGTAGTTCTTCTGGTGCAGCGTTTCGCTCACGCCCTTGCTGAGCTCATCGAGTATCTTTGACGGCTGGGTGGTATCGAGCTTGTTGATGGCGAGCTTGAGCTGGTTATACCCTACAATGCTCATGAAGGCGCCCGGCACGCCATGGCCGGTACAGTCGACCGCGGCAAAAAGCACCTTGCCGCTCTTCTCCTCCATCCAGTAAAAATCGCCCGATACGATATCCTTGGGTTTATACAGCACGAAGGAATCGGGCAGGTATTTTTTGATCAGGCTTTCGGGCGGCAGTATGGCCTCCTGGATGCGCTTGGCGTATTTGATGCTGTCGGTTACGTGGTTGAACAGCACCTCGATCTTGATCTTCTGCAACTCGATCTCCTGCTTCTGCCGCACCACTTCTGCCGTGCGCTCCTCCACCTTCTGCTCCAGTATGCGTTCATTCTCGGCCAGGTCCATTCTCATCTTAAGCAGGGCATGGCCCAGCGTGTCTTCATCCGAAAGAGGGGTATAATTGGAATCGAAGTTGCCCGAGCCTACTTCGCGCGCGAACTGGGTGGTTTGCTTGAGCGCGTCCACCAGTTGGTTCAGCGCGGCCGACATTTCACCGATCTCGTCCTTGCGTTCCCTGATCTTCTCCTCGGGCATCACGCCCCGCTGCATCTTCTGCAGCATTTTTTTCAGCTCATCGACCGGGCGCACGATGGACAGCACGGTGAACACCGCGATCAGTATCCCTCCCACCGGCAGCGCGATGCCGAGCACGATCACCACCATGAAGAGATTGCTGAACGATTTATCCATCTCATCGATCTTCACCGAGGCGTTCTTCTGCTGCACAGCGATCAGGCCCTCGAGCTGCTCGATGATCAGGCGCGTTTGCACGTTCACTTCCCCGTTCTCGTCACGCACCATCGGCTCCACGTCAAACTTGATAACGGGATCTTCGTAGCTCTCGAACGAATTGAGCTGGCGCATGATGTTCTTATGGTCCTCGAACAGCTTATCGATCAGGCTGAATATGCCGCTGGCGCTGGCCTGCTCATCCTGGTTCCAGTTGCGGGCCAGCTCGTTCACGCGGTTCTTGATCTGCGGGTATTCTTCGTAAATAAGCTTTTTCAGCTTGGGCTTATACTCGCTTTCGCCCTGTATGTTCACCCAGTTGGAGATCAGCATTTTCGAATTGATGACCAACACGTTCAGGTCGCGGAGGGCGTTCACCGAAGGGGTATAGATCGTGGTGATCTTGTCGTTGATGGCCGAACTTTCGCGGATGGTAATGGTGGTCAGCCAGAATGCGAACAGGGTAAGAACGATCAGGATAGCGAAGCCAAAACCTATTCTACGACCTATTGAAAACCTGATGTTCATTCGCGGGCAGACGAAAAATGTAAAAAACTATTTATCCAACTTGTCGAGCTCGGCCTTGATGGCGGCCGACTTCTCCTCTTCATGCATGCTGAAATAAATGCCTGACAGGGCGATCAGCACTTCCTTTCTCTTCGGGTTGAGCGCATAGGCCTTGAGCATATAGGGAAGCGCCAGCTTGAAATATTCGAGTGCCTGGCCCTGCACCTTGTCAAGGTCGGCAATGTCCAGCTCATCGCTCGATTCGTTGATGACGACCACACCCATGTTGTAATACAGCATGCCGAGGTTATAATAAGCGGTAACGTTGGAACTGTCGGTCGCGATCACTTTCTTATAGGCGCTGCCGATGATCTCCATCAGCTCGGGATACTTGGAGCGATTGCTTTCGTAATAGTCGTTCAGGCCCGACCCCAGCCCCATATAAAAGTCAACGAACATGATCTTGGGGTTCCACTGGTTATCGATCATGGCCATATACTTGTCATACAGCTCGTAATACTGGATGGCGGTCTTGTAGTCGGTGGGGTTCAGCATCTGGCCCGCGTTGTTGTAATAGGAGGAGGCCAGGTAGCGTATGGTCTTGATCACCGCGGGATAGTTCTCATCGTATTTGGCGCTGTCCATGCCGATGAACTTGATCAGCGATGCGATGGCCTGGTCGCGGGCGGGTGATTTGACGTTGTTCACCTCCATGGTCTTGTAGATCTCCTTATAAATAAAGCCGCGCAGCAGGTGAACTTTTGGCATAATGGAGGTTTGCGGATGCACGGAGGCAGCGTCAATAGCGGTTTGGGCGCATTTGAGCTGGTTCTTGTCATAGCAGTCTATAGCCCTGTTCAGGCTGTCCACCTGGGCGGCAGCCGCCAGTTGCAGCAGCATAACGAATGCGAATATGACCGTTCTGTTGAGCATCAGCTATCTCACTCGACCAGGATGGCAAGGTTCACTAAGCTGGAACTTACCTTCAGGTCGTATTTTTCAATGTTATTTTTATTCATTTCAAATTTCTGCTTGTTGTCCACGTACACGAAGTTGATGGCCGAGCCCTGCTTGGCCATTCCGGGCTTATCGGTCACGATCAGCGTGCTTTTGCCTTTGGCTTTGGCCGTAACGTCCGCCATGCTGCCCGTATAGTCGCTCGGCAGGTAGATCAGGTGGCAGGCGCCCATGATATCGGCCGGTTTGGCAAAATACTTCACCTCGTATTTCTGGGTGCCCAGCATCTTGCCGGTAAAAAAGGTGTTGAGGTCGTTGTACAGCTTATTGTTGCCAATGATACAGATCACGAAATTGCCCTGCTTATAGCTGGCCGGCCATTCGATGTACTTGGTGAAGTTGTAGAGGAACTGGGCTTTGATCTTGGTGGTGGTATCCAGCGCAGGAGGAGCCAGCCGCACAATATCTGCCGAGGTAAGAAAGCAAGCAAGAATAAGCAGAGAAATGATTCTTTTCATACACCAGGCCTCTTAGCAAACCACGGACCAAAAATCGCCTTCGCTTATTAAGCGCTTGAAAACAAGATTTTTAGGTACCGTAGCCTCTTCCGAGGAGAAACGTCAAAAATAACGATAATAGTCAGACCGGCAAAATCGCTGGCCGGCCGGGCAGTTGCCTGCCTCCCGGCTTGCCGCTGCGGAACCGGGCCCGGTTTAACAGCCCGCTGTTCATTAATTTCCGCACGGGCATTCCGATCGCTTTCGCTCAACCAGTAGCTTTATCCAATTTTAATCAAGGTTCTTTCATATGCAGGAAAATAACAGGAAAATTTTCGTACTCGACACCTCAGTCATCATCTATGATCACCTTGCCATTAAAAACTTCAAAGAACACGATGTAGTAGTCCCCATCACCGTACTCGAAGAACTGGATAACTTCAAGAAGGGCAACGACACCAAGAACTTCGCTGCCCGCGAATTCACCCGTTATATCGACAAGATATCGCAGGGGCATACGCTGCAGGATTGGGTGAACATCAACGGGCAGGGCCATGGCATGTTCAAGATCGAGATGCACCAGGATGCCAGCGTGGATGCCGAGCGGGTATTCGGGGAGAAAAAGGCCGATCACAGGATACTCAATTCCGCCCTCTACCTCTCAGAGCATCACCCCGACCGCAAGGTGGTGCTGGTGACCAAGGATATCAACCTGCGCATCAAAGCCAAGTCGCTCAACCTCACGGCCGAGGATTACGAGACCGGGAAGATCAAGGACCTGAGCGAGCTGTATACGGGTAAAACGGTAATGGAGAAGGTTTCGTACGAGATCATTAACGAGATATACGAAAAGGGCTTCTGTGAGGCAAAAAAGGTGCTGAAAAGGCAAACGCCCGTAGCCAATCATTATTTTGTGCTGAAGAACCAGCAGAAATCCGTGCTGGCCAAGTACAATGCGGAAGAGAACACCATCGAGCGCATTCATAAGATATCGGCATTCAATATCACCCCGCGCAATGCCGAGCAGGCCTTTGCCCTGGATGCCGTGCTCAACCCGAAGATCAGCCTGGTGACCCTGCAGGGGGTGGCCGGCACGGGCAAGACCCTGCTCTCGCTGGCGGCCGCGCTGGAGCAGAAGAGGAACTATCACCAGATCTACCTGGCCCGCCCCATCGTTCCGCTCAGCAACAAGGACATAGGCTACCTGCCCGGGGATATCAAATCCAAGCTGAATCCCTATATGGAGCCGCTCTGGGATAACCTCAAGTACATCAAGAACCAGTTCTCGGAAAAAGAAAAGGAATACAAGCAGATCAACGAGATGGTGGAGAACGAAAAGCTGGTGGTTTGCCCGCTGGCCTACATACGGGGCCGCAGCCTCTCGAACGTGTTCTTTATCGTGGATGAGGCCCAGAACCTTACCCCGCACGAGGTAAAGACCATCATTTCGCGGGCGGGCGAGAACACCAAGATCGTGTTCACGGGCGATATTTACCAGATCGATACGCCTTACCTGGATACCCAGAGTAACGGCCTTTCATACCTGATCGACCGGATCAAGGGCCAGCCGCTTTATGCCCACGTGACCCTGGAAAAAGGCGAGCGCAGCGAGCTGGCCAACCTGGCCAATGAGTTTTTGTAAGCCCTTCCGCCCACCCGCCCAAGGCGGGCAGGCGTCTCCCCATGGGGGAGGAAGGAGGGTAAACTTTATTTTAGTATTTTCGTATAACATCGCACACATTCGCCCGCGTTGAAAAAGATCTGCTATATCCTCTTCGCCCTGCTGGCCGTTCCATCGGCTTTCGGCTTTACTGACGGCTATTCGGGCAAGATACAGGTCAAGCACCTGAACGAGGACAGCACCCGCATGTACATCCACGACAGCCGCATCTATGCCCACGGCCTGGATACGCTCAAGAACATCGTCTTCTGGAACAAGCTCATCAAGCTTTCGCCCGACAGCGGCTACGTGAATGTGGCCTCTACGCGCGATATCATCTGCACCATGTGCGTGAAGAGCTACCAGAAAAAAACGGATGTGCAGAAAACGCTCTGGCGCGACAGCATACGCAAATCGCTCAACCTTCCTGAAACCGAAAAGATCCTCTTCAGCACGGGGAAAAGCGATTTTTACCTGTTGGAAAACGTGATGGCCGATATCGGCAAAGGCATACAGATCTTCGAGGACAACGGGGTCGATCCTTTTTACGCCCAGGCCATCCTGCTCATCGAAAGCCCGGGCCGCCTGCAGAAATCGAATGTGGGCGCTTACGGCCCTTTCCAGCTCATGAAGGGGGTTGCCCGCGCGCAGGGGCTGAAGGTGAACAAGTACGTGGACGAGCGTAAAGACTTTGATAAATCGGCCTGGGCCGCTGCCCGCCTCATCAAGACCATCTGCGTACCCTATACGGACGCGATACTGAACAAATACGGCATTACGTATAATTCAGAGGACCTCTGGTACAAGCTGCTGGTGCTGCATGTGTACCATGCCGGTGCGGGCAACGTGGACAAGGCGGTGGCCAAGATCCCGCTCTGTGAGCTGAATGGCGATTTTATCAAGCAATTGTGGCAGACCACCGCGGGCGCCTTTGGCAATGCCTCTCAATCCTATTCGCAGGTAGTCATAGCCTGTATGATAGAGCTGGATAACCTCATTAACCGGCACTGCGAGGAGATCTATAAGTGCCAGCAGGAGGGGTAATTTTCTTTACCTTATTTTCTTTTTACTCCCTTACTTCAAATGTTTGTAATTAAGGCTGTACATTACCAGGAAGGCGATGGAAAGAGCAAGGCGAAGCCATGTAATAATACCGAAGTATTCGGGATCAGCAGTGAAAAAATATTGTATGGTAAAGCCAATTTTATTTAAGACATAAATAAAAAATCCCAGTCGCATCAGCCGGAGCATAAGCAGGGCACCGAGTAGATAAGCGCCTTGTGAAACAAAGAGTATCCAGCCCAGTTCATCCCCATAATTAAAATGCCTGGATACACTTATAAATAGTTGTAGCAGGCTGCCTGCGACAGTGCACAGGCATAGTACAAGCAAAAAGACAGGTGCCTGCATTTTTGTGTTTTGCGATGCAGGAACACTCATTTTAACCATTTCTTTCGTTTCGCCAGGCGATATCCCAGCAGCATAAATCCGGTAAGAGCGCCCAGGGAATAAATTACGGTCAGGATCAAAATGGGCAGATAGTTCCTTTCTACGGGTGGCCGGTCAGGGAGCGGTGGGAGGGCCAATTTGAGTACGTTTAAAAGAGCCAGGAAATACAAAGAACATATGCTGATCGCCAGCCATTCTTTTTTCGTGTATTGCCTGAAGAATTTCACCATTTCATGTGTTTCAGGTGAAAAGCATACATCTTAACAAATGCTATATGTAGATAACAGCCTGTTCATATTACTGAGGCTCCCCATATTTCTAAACACATCACTCCCGCCTCCACACTAACCGCCTCCACACCCGCAATTTCCTTTAGAAGTAACGTTTATTGGAAGATCGGCAAACCCTTGGCCAAAGTCCCTACCGAAGGTAGAAAGTTTCATTGAGCCTTACAAGACCATCATGGTTTGTTAAGGGACAGAGCCGATATGGGAGAAAGCTTCAACGCGATAGCTGCGAATGCCTGGATTTGGGCCTGCCCGGTATAATTTAAACTGTAAGGAGGATTTAAGAATAACTCAAAAATGTGCTTTGGCTATTAACTGCCTCATCACCGCCAGGTGAGCCAGCAGCACCACCGGCACCACGAAGGAGGGCAGCCACACAAAAGGGAAATATAAAATCCCCACATTAGGCTGATCGAAGGCAAACTGCTGGAATGGCGAGGGCACTGACAATATTCCATGCACCACAATATTCAGCAGCAGGGCCAGGCAGATGAAGTTCCAGGCCAGCATGAGCTTACTGCTCAGCCTCTTTTTTGAAAATCCGAAATAAGCGATCAGTGGAGCGGTAATTCCCGCTATGATGTCAAAGTTCCTTCCCTCGAAAGTCATGAGCTGTGGAATATGACCGCGAATGAACAGGAATAACAGGCAGATCTCCACCGGCACGCGTACAATGTGCAGCCAGGTGAGCATCCGGGGATCCAGCCTATCGATGAAGCTTCGCCCCTTGCGGGTAAGGAACAAGATAACGATGAGCAGCAAGGCGGGCAAAGGCATCAGCACAGCGCGCGGGGGCAGGGTATCGGTCACCGTATAGTATCCGCTGAGTCCTATAGCTGCCTGCAGGGCGAGCCAGGCCAGGCAGATAAGCAATACGGCACCTGAATGGCCGGAAGCGCGGTATAGGAAAAAGAGGCACAAAAAGGTGGTCAGAATGAAAAGTGCTGAAACAGAGTATGGGAGCGAGGGTATCATTTATTCCGCCACATTTTTCTTTTCCAGCTTGCCATGTATCTCATTCACCTGCATCAGGGCGGCTGATCCGTACCAGGGATGCAGCTCCATGACCAGCCTGCCGGCCTGAATGGCGGGGTCGGTAGCGGTCCAGGCGCTGGCCGTATCCACCGAAGCGGTGTTGAAGATGTAGATACCCCGCACCTCCCAATCGTCAAGGAAAGGGCCGGCTACTGCCAGTTTACCTTCCGCAGCCATGCGGTTGATGTTCTCCAGGTGAGCTTTTTGCAATTGCGCGGCCGTTGCCGAATCCTGGCCGCGGTTGGGTCCGCGCTTTAAAAAAGCCATCACATACTGCTTCATACCGTAACGGTCAGCGCCCAGCCTGGCGGATAGCACCGAATCGAAACCGGCCTTTACCGTTTGAGCGGTATCGCTTTTTTCATCATGAGCGGGCTGATTCGCGGGCTGCCCGGTACAGGCGGCCAGCAGCGAAAAGACAATAAGCGGAGATAGCGCTTTCATGGGTCAATGTTAAGGTGAATAGTATTCTATTACCCGCTCGGTAATGATGGTCGGATACAGGTTGACATCGAAGGATGTTTTTTGGGTCCAGTTCCCCTGCGTATCGTAAACGTATTTAGCGTACGACTTGTCGAAGTACTGCAGGCCAAAGGTGTTTTCGTATGTGCTGCGCTCGGTTATGTTGCCCTGCTCGTCATACTGGAAAGATTCCTTCCAGATCATATCCCCGTCCTCGTCATAGCTCACCGCTTCCTTCCTTCGTTCCGAAGCATCATAAGTATAAACGGTCTTTTCCGAGAACTTGCCCGGCCAGGTCAGCACGCTGTCCAGCCGCAGGCGGCCATCGCTGGTGTAGGCATAAACATGCGTTTCTTTCCATCGGGCCTTCTTTTTGGATTTTCCTTCGTATAGCACCGAGGCGCTCATGCGCCCCTGGGCGTCATAGCTGTATTGCCATGACGTTACTTTCTTTGACCACGACACCTTGTGCGTAAGGGAGGTCCTGCGGCCGTCAGCATCGTACTCATACAATCTTTTCTCGAAGAATTTTTTGTTCCGATAGGTGCTTTCCTCGGTCAGCCGGCCTTCCTTATCATAGCTGAAGCTTTGTTTCACCTTCAGCGAATCTTCCGCGTTGTACTCGTTTATTTCGGCAAGCTTTCCCTCGTTGTAGCTGTACACCTTTCTGGTATTGACCGATTTCTTCGGGTACAGCGCGTGGTATTCGGTGATGAACCCGGAGGCATTGAAGAGTATGAGGTAAGAAGCGTAGGAATTATCCCGGATCTCTTCTTTTACGATGGCGCTGTCTTTGACCCTGGCGTAGTACCGCGTTTCCTTCAGCGATTTGACCTTCCCGTTCAGGCCATATTTGTCCCAGTCGCTGGGCGCCACATGTTTTTTGCCGGTAAAGGCCAGCAGCAGCAGGCACAGGATATAAAGCAGCGCGCGGGGCATGGCTTGCCGGGTGAAAGGGCTCAGTAATACTTGTATTTATAATCGAACTTCGCGGTCAGCACGTTCTTATCATCGTAGTTCTCTATCGAGCTGATCATTCGGTTCTTATCGTAGGTGAACACGCAGCGGGAGCTGAGCTTCCCGTTGGTGTATTCGCTGTATTCGGCAACCATATCTCCTTCTTTGTAGGTGTACACCCGTTTATACACTTCCTTATCTCCCTGCAGGTTGGCGTACACCGTCTTTCTGCCTTCTCCATCATAAGTGTAAAGGGTCTTGCCGGTAATTTTTCCGGCCGAATCGGCCGTAACGGTCTGCACCAGGGCGCCCTTCTTATTGTATTCGAAGCTGGTGTGTGATTTGATCTTCCCGCTCTCGGTATAGATCAGCTCATCCGTCTTTTTCCCTTTTTTATTGTATTTGTATTCCATCTTGCCTTTAGACCCGTTGCTCTTGTCGGTGAACGAGGCGGTGAGCAGGTTCCCAGCAGGATCATAGGTATAAACTGTTTTGGTCACCACCTTGCCTTCCTTATCATAAATGCATTCTTCCGCTACTTTGCTTTGCGCATTGTAGGTATATTCCGTGCGGTTCTTTACTTTGGCATTGCCGTCCAGTTGCACTTCCTTTACCTTTCGGTGCAGGCTGTCGTAGGCATACTGTACCCAGGTGATGATGGAAGTTCCGTAAATGGCATTCACCCGGTCGGTGATGTTGCCCAGCGTGTCGAACATTCTCTCCGAAACGTCAACAGGCTTGCCGCTGGGCAGCCCGCCATTGTAATTCTGCATATAAACCGCCACAGAGCGTACCCTGCTTTTCTTCACCAGCTCAGGGGGCTCGGGATTTTCGATGTTCTGAGCGGCAACCGAGGAGCAAATAAAAAGCGGTAAAAGAAGCGCACGGATATTCATAAGGTTCTGATTTACTGAAAGTGCGATGCAAGGTAAAAATGTTATTAACACAAAGCGGCAATTGTTGATAAATTACATGCAACCAAAGGCTTGATTTTTGCGTTTAAGTTCTTGAAATTTACGACTCCTAAAAATGGATATTCAGCAGCTTTCTAATTACATTAACCGGTATTGCAGGTTCAAGCTGCGTTCGGGCAAGGTGGTGTACGGCATCATCTGGCAGAATGCTGACGGCAATAAGGTGGAGCATTATTTTGCCTCTGCGGTTGAGCGCGAGAAATATATCCGTGCCGAGGAGATACGCGATTACGAGACCTGCCAGAAGATCAAGACCCCGGTCGATATCGATGAGATCGTGATCGCTGAGCCCCTTAACGCGTAACGATCAGCTTCCGGGTTTCCCTTCCTTTTTCTGTGATGAGCTGCACCAGGTAGAT
This sequence comes from Bacteroidota bacterium, assembly GCA_040756415.1. Lineage (GTDB taxonomy): Bacteria > Bacteroidota > Bacteroidia > JADZBD01 > JADZBD01 > JBFLYZ01. Next base: position 39,536 of record JBFLYZ010000019.1, on the reverse strand, counting down.
CCCGGGAGCAAGCGACTGCGTTCCGATCACGATCTTTTCGCCTGCTGGCGGCACCTGCATGGCTGCGACCTCCGCCCCCGACAGATCGTACAGCCGGATGTAGGCACCGCTGGCGATGCCCGGGCTTAAATGCACCGCGGTTTGATCGTTGCAGGGATTAGGATAGAGGGAAAAGGCAGGTCCGGAAAAAAGGCCGTTCGCGCCCGTCATGCTTCCCATATAATGAAAGGTGACCGTATTGTTTCCCGAGTTAGGGCTTACCAGCGTATCGTTGGCCAGGTTGTAATAGATATCGGCCGGGCTGCTCAGCGCGCTCACCACCTGTACGGGCGAGCCGAAAGTATTGGTAAAGCGCCAGATCGAGTTGGTGCTCCAGGCCGATACATAATAGTTGCCGGCCCCATCGCGCACGATGCCGTCACAGTTGCCTAATGTGGTAGGTGTTACGGTAGAAACGCTGGAATCAGAAAGCAGGGCCTGCGTAATAGGCGCGTTGCTGCCCCAGTTCACCCAAACAATGCGGTTGTTGGCCCCATCGTAAATAATACCGTTGGGGCTGGGGCCGAGCCCGGTCACAAAAGTGCTGAACACCTGGGTGGAGATGAATATCTTATAGACCTTCTTGGCCGTAAAATCGGTGACAAAAAGCGTGTTGACCCCATCGGTGCAAATGCCGTTCAGGAACGTGCCTCCTACATTCACATTGAAGACAAGGGCCGCGGTGGTCAGATCAAAACCCTTCACGCTGCTGCCGTCACAGGCGTATACCGTGTTGCCCACGATCTCCAGCCCGTGCGGACCGCTGGAAATATTGGTCGTGAATATGCTAAGCACTCCCGATGCGCTGCGGGCCAGGATGCGGTTATTGCCGTTATTGGATATCAGGTAGCGGTTATTGGCGGCATCATATACCACGCTCTCGGGAGAGCTGTAGCTCTGTGCGCTTACTGCGCCCAGTTGAAGGCACAGGCCGCACAGGAGCAATACGTTTTTCATAGGCCGGGAGTTTGGTCGTTCAAATGTAGCCTAAAATTCGTATTTTAGGAAAAAACGATTCTTCTGAGAAAAGCTGTTCTGCTGCTTTGCGCCTGGGCGCTTATCATCGCCTCCTGCTCGCACCGCGTGACCTGTCCCACTTTCGGCAGCGATTATCACTGGAAAGCGGTATCGGTGGTCAAGAACCCCTTTGCAAAACGGCACAAGCGGGGCAAGAAGACGAAGCATGACGGTAATTACTTTACGGTAAGCGGCAAGGGGAAGAAGGTGAAATATAAGGACGCCTTCACCAAAAAGCAGAAAAAGCATGCGCGGAAAAAATTGCTGAAGGATTCATTCGGCAAGAAATGGAGAAAGCAGGAGAGAAAGCTGGGAAAAAAGGCCGAGAAGGGGAAAAAGCCCAAAAACCAGAAAGAGAAGAGCAGGAAGCGCTGGAAGACCCTTAAGGAGAAGAACCGTGAAAAGGACCCCTTTGACGGCAAGCCGAAGAAAAAACGGCAAAAGAAGAAGAAGAAAAAGGAGATGGGCCTGTGGCCGAAGAACACACGCATTCAGAAATAATTCTTTATTTTGATCTAAATAGCCTCGATGAGATACCTGATCTGTTTTTTGCTTTTATGCGGAGCCATTGCCGCTTACGGGCAGTCGGCCCAGCAGTTGACCGAAGAAGGCATGAAGCTGGCCGATGCGGGGGATTACAAATCGGCTGTGGCCAAGTATGATGCCGCGCTGAAATCCGATCCGGCCTGGCTGTCCGCCAAATCAGAGAAGGCGGTAGCGCTTTATTTCCTGGGCAAGTACCAGGAGGCGGCCGACCTGTGCAAACAGGCCCTGGCCCAGCATAAGGGCAGTAAGGAGCTGAAGGCCGTTTATATCACCTACGGCAATTGCCTGGATGAGCTGGGCCAGCCCAAGAACGCGCTGAAAGTGTATAAGGAAGGAATGAAGAAGTTCCCCGACTCCTATCTGCTCCCGTTCAATTCCGGCCTGACCTATATCAGCCTGAAAGCCTATGATGACGCCCAGGAAATGTTCCAGAAGGCCATCCTCATCAATCCGGAGCATGCCGGCTCGCATTATTACCTGGGCATGACCATGGAGGCCATGGGCAAAAAGATACCGGCCACGCTCGCCCTGCTGCGCTTCCTGCTGCTGGAGCACGAAGGAAGCAAGTCGGATAAGGCCCTTCCGTACGTGCTCAAAAAGATCAAGGGCAATGCAGCGCGGTCCACCGATGGCACGATCAACATCACGATCGATGAGAGCTCGATGGACAAGGATAAGAAAGATAATTTCAGCACGGTCGACCTGCTGCTGTCGCTTTCGGCCGCCTATGATTTTGATGAAAAGAACAAGGACAAAAGCGAGCTGGAGCTGTTCGTGCAGAAGTTCGATGTCATGGTTACCGCCATGGATGAACAGAAAAAGGAGGGTAAGGGATTTTTCTGGGAATACTACGTACCGTTCTTCACTGACATGAAAAAGCAGGGCCACCTGGAAACCTTCTGTTACGTGCTGTACGGCTACCGCGAAGGCACGAACGAAGAGGTGGAACAGTGGATGGCCGCCAACCAGAACCGCCTGCAGTCATTCGTGCTTTGGGCAGGCGCGTATCCCTGGCCCAAGGAGCTCAAATAATGAAAACCCTCTACTTAGTCAGGCACGCCAAATCGGACCGGGGCCATGAAGAGCTGGCCGATATCGACCGGCCGCTCAACCAGCGCGGCTACCGCGATGCGCATACCATGAGCGCAAGGTTCCGCGATCAGTCCGGCATGCCCGATTGCATATGCGCCAGTCCCGCGATAAGGGCCCTTTCCACCGCGCTGATCTTTTGCAGGAACATAGGTTTTCCGGCCTCCAGGCTCGGCATAGAGGAGCGCATCTACGAGGCCAGCGTGGAAACGCTGATGAACCTGGTTGCGGAGACGGACGACCGCCATTCTTCTCTTATGCTGTTCGGCCACAATCCCGCCATTACCCACCTGGCCAACACCTTTGCCGGGGCGGGGATTGATAACGTGCCTACCTGCGGGATCGTTGCCATACGCTTCGAAGTGTTTGCCTGGATGAACACCCGGGCGGGCGGAGGCGCGTGTATTTCATTTGACTTCCCGAAGAAGAGATGATCTGAAAAGATCTAATCATTAGCTTTGCCCGCATGCGGCTCCTGGCTGAACCGGTTTACCTGCTCATCGGCATCTGTGCGATGATATTCTTCATCGTTACGGTGCCCTTGTTCTTTCTTGCATACGTGATCCTGTTTGCCGCATTGCCGGAAAAAAAAGCTCCGCATGCCGCGCATGCCGTTTCGAGGTTCTGGGCGTTCTTGCTGAGCCTGGTCATGCTTATACCGGCACGCGTGAAAGGGAAGGAAAAGATCGACCCGCGGCAGACCTATGTTTTTGTAGCCAACCATCAGTCGCAGCTCGATATTCCCTTATACGCCCTATCGTGCAGAAACACCTTTCGTTTCCTGGCCAAGGCCGAGTTGGGCCGGATACCCTTACTGGGATACGTTATTCGCAGGCTCTATCTTACGGTGAACAGGAAGGATAAGGCCGACCGCGCAAAAAGCCTGCAACTGATGCTGAGCTCCATACGCGAGGGCGTTTCGGTATTTATTTGTCCCGAGGGCACCCGCAACAGGACATCTCGGCCTCTGCTGGATTTTCATGACGGGGCCTTCCGCCTGGCCATCGAGGCGCAGGTGCCCCTGGCCGTGCTCACCGTGATCGATAACCGCAGGCGCAACTCTCCGAAAAATCCGTTTTCTTTGCGTCCGGGCATCATGCGCGCGGTATGGGCCGACCCCATCCCTACAACAGGGCTTGGCCAGGAAGATGTTCCCGCGCTGAAACGGATGGCTTACGATATAATGCTGAAGAACCTGCAGGATCATGCAAAAGAATAGATTGCTCTTTGTCCTTATAGTGATCGTGGCGGTACTGCCCGTGCTGGTTTTTTCGCTGCTGAAAAAGGACGAGCCGCGTAATGGGGATGCCCCCTGCATGTATGATGTCAAAGTAATGCCCGCCCTGATCACCGCGGTGCGCCCCCGCGACAGCCTGTACAGCGAGGTGGTATTCCTGGTGAACGAAAAGGGCAAAGAGGATACCTTATATTATTCCACCGAGTTCGGGAAGTTTGCCTCCGGTGAGGACATTGCCAGATACGACCTCAGGCCCGGCAACAGCCTGCGTTTTGAACACCATGTTGCCTTAACGGGAAACTGCGACCCCGAATTCTATATCCTTAAGCTGGAAAGCTACAAGCCCCGCTGATCACTTCAGCGCGTTTATCTGTTTGAGCAGGTCTTCGGTGCCCGAATAATCCGTTCCTTCCTTTTTGCCCAGCTCGATGGCTTTTTCCGCAGCCGCTTTTGCCTCCGTCTTCTTCCCCAGCTTGTATAAGAGGGCCGCGTAGGTATCCATATAAGCGTAATTGGTATTGAGTTCCAGCGAACGTGCCGACCACTGCAGGGCCTTTTCCAGCATGCCCTTGTCATCCACGTGCTCGTAAAAGGTCCAGGCAATGCTGTTCAGCATATTGGCGTTGTCGTTAACGTATTTGCTGTAGGCCTCAGCGGTAAGGGAATAGTTCTTCCAGTCTTTTTTCTTCGCGAAACGCACCAGTTCGGCATCGAGTATGATCTGGTCGCTGTTGGCCACATTATTCAGCTTCAGTTCTTTTTTCAGGGCTTCGTATTCAGCGCTTTTGCTCTCATCCCGGGCCAGGCTGGTCAGTGCATCGGAGTAGGTGTAGCTGATCTTGTTATCCACCGAGTCGCGGGTATACAGCTTGGCGAAATCCTCCGCATGGCTCACCAGGTACCTGAACTCGCGCGAAGCGATATCGTTCACGTGGTAATAAATGATCTTCCAGTTCCTGGGCGAAGTAAGCGAGGCTTCCTCCTGGGTTGCGAAGTATGCCGTCAGCGCTTCACCGGCCGGAAGGCAAACATTATCGAGCGAGAACAGGTAATGAGCCAGGAACTCGGGGTCTTTGCTGCCTGCATCATACTTCTTCTTAAGCGCTGCGAACTGCTTCTGCGGATCCAGGGCCTCTTTCCCCTGGGCCAGGAAGCTCTTTACCCCGCTGGCCGATATGTCCGCCCCGCAGGCGCGGTGTATCATCTGGCCTTTGGAGTCGAAGTACAGCAGGGTTGGATAAGCGCTGACCTGCCATTGCTGGGCCAGCGCCAGGCCTTCGCCTTTTTCCATATCGATCTTCACGTTGATGAAATTAGCGTTGAAGAAATCTGCCGCGCTGTCGTTGGTAAAAACATGTTTCGCCAGCCACTTGCAGGGGCCGCACCAGGTGGTATAGGCGTCAACGAATATGGGTTTGTTGGCCTGGGCCGCTTTGGCCAGTATCTCCTTCCATGATCCCTGTTCGAAAGAGATGGAGCGGTTCTGTGCGGAAGCTGACGCTCCGATCAGCAGCAGTATGCCTGTTATCAGATTCTTTTTCATGCGTGGCGGGTTATGGTGCAAATTTAGACAATTGAATTTATTATCCCTCATTTCGTAATATTGTGCCATTCCATGGGCCGCACCCTTCGTTATACCCTGTTGCTGGTAGCATTATCGTTTAATGTGTTCAGCCATGCCCAGTCGGCCCGTTTCCGGAGGCTGATGGTGGATGACGGCCTGCCCCAGAATACCGTGGCCTGCGTTGCCCAGGATTCCATGGGCTTTATGTGGATAGGCACGGCCGATGGGCTGGCGCGTTATGACGGCCTCTCGTTCAAGATATACAAATACGATCCGTTCGACACCAACTCGCTTTCTGCCAATAGCGTCAGGAGCCTGCTTTATCACAAGAACGTGCTGTGGATCGGTACGGGCGGTGGGGGCATGGATAAGTTTGACCTGAAAACGGGCAAGATCACGAGGTTCGTACACGATAAGAAAAATGAAAAGTCCATACCGGGCGATTTCATTAATAAGATAGTCCTGTATGATGATAAGCTGTACCTGGCCACTTCGGATGCAGGGCTCTGCGTTTTCGATCTGAAAACGGAGAACTTTTCCAGGATGAAAAGTGTTTCGGGCACGAACATCCGCGATCTGTGTATCGACAAAAATGGGGTGTTCTGGATAGCCGGCTGGGGCGGTGGCCTGACCGCATACGACCCGAAGGAAGATAAATACGAATATTACCATGCCGATGGCACGGAAAGATCGCTTCTTACCGAAAAGGTGAGGGCCGTGTATGCCGACAGCAGGGGCTGGATATGGGTCAGCCAATGGAACCAGGGGTATAATGTGATCGAGCCTTCAACCGGTAAGGTGTACAGCAGCCGCGACAGCACTTCTGTTTTCTGCAAAACGCTCCGTTACGGGCTCATCTCCTCTTTTTTCGAAGATTCCCAGGGATACATGTGGCTGGCCACAGCCGAGCACGGGGCCGTGCGGTACGATATGAATACCGGTGAGGCGAGGGAGTTCATGACCGATGCCAGCGACCTGTACTCCATCAGCGACAATACGGTATTTTGCGTCTACGAGGATAAGAGCGGCATTTTGTGGTTCGGCACCTGGCGCGGAGGGGTGAGCATACACGATCCCAAGACCTACAGGTTCGGCTGGTATAAGAAAGACCCCGGGGATTCGGCCAGCCTGTGCAACAATAACGTGTACGATTTTCTTTTGTCCTCTTCGGGCGAGATCTACATGGGAACCTCGGAGGGCGTTTGCATCTTCAATCCGCTGAGCAAAAAATTCAGGAAGCTGGACTATGTGCCGGACGAAAAGAACGCGCTTCGTCCCAATTCAATTGTGCATTCCATTTGCGAGGATTCGGGAGGGGTGTTCTGGTTCGGCACCAATGGCGGAGGATTGTACCGCCTCGATCCCGTGACCAGGAAGTTCAGGAACTACTATTATACCGGCCAGCCCAACTCGCTCTCCAGCGCATCGCCTTCGGTGATGGTATTCGACAACGCGCGAAACCTGCTGATCGGCACCTATGGGGGCGGGGTGTGCCGGTACAACCGCGATAAGGATGATTTCAAGGTGTATTACCCCGATACTTCGGACGCCTCCTCCATCCGGGGCGCTACGGTCAGCGCCATGGTCAGGGATGTGGACGGCAAAATATGGATTGGCACCGCTGACGGATGCCTGAACCTCTTCGACCCGCTTACGGAGAAATTCACCCATTTCCAGAACGACCCGAAGGATTCCGCCAGCCTGATCGAGAACAGCATAAGCAACCTGTTCCTCGACAGCAAGAACCGCTTATGGGTGGGAACGGCAGCCGGCCTGTGCATGTACGACAAGCAGAAAAAGAAGTTCATCAATTATTCCCGGCTTCACCCCTTCCTGAAACAGGAGATCGCTTTTATCATCGAGGACCAGCAGGGCTATATCTGGACGGCAACCAACCGCGGCCTGGCCCGGCTCAATACGAGGAGCGGCCAGGTGAAGCTGTATGACGTGAATGACGGCTTGCAAAGCAATGAATTCCTGTATAAGGCAGCCATGATGACCCCTGACGGCAAACTCTACCTGGGCGGATTCCACGGTTTCAATGCGTTCAACCCGTTTGAGATCAAAGACAATACGGTGGCGCCTTATGCGGCCATTACCGGGTTTACCGTGCTCAACAAGAAATACAACCTGCCGCTCGATATTTCATTTACAAAAGAGATCGTGCTCGACTACAGCGACTATTTCTTCTCTTTCGAGTTCTCAGCGCTCGAATATTCCAACCCGAAAAAGAACCAGTACCGCTATAAGCTCGAAGGGTTCAACAGCGAGTGGGTGGATAACGGGAACAACAACAAGGTAACGTTCACCAACCTCGACCCGGGCGAATACGTGCTGAAAGTGCTGGCCGCCAATAACAGCGGTGTGTGGAGCGAGGTGCCTACAGAGATCAGGATCATCATTACCCCTCCGTTCTGGCGCACCAAATGGTTCTATTTCCTCTGCGCGGCCACTCTTCTTCTGCTGGCGTACAGCTATATCAAATGGCGCGAGCAGAAGCTGGTTCGCGAAAAGGCCGTGCTGGAAAAGGCGGTGCATGACCGCACCCTGGAGCTGCGCCATGAAAAGGAAAAAGTGGAAGAGGCGCATAAGAGCATTACCGACAGCATCAATTACGCCAGGAAGATACAAACGGCCATACTTCCGCAGGATGGAGAGTTCTGGGCCTGCTTCCCTAACAGCTTTGTGCTGTTCAAGCCCAAGGACATTGTGAGCGGTGATTTTTACTGGGTTACTTCTTCGGGGGATCATCTGTTCTATGCTACCTGCGACTGTACGGGTCACGGGGTTCCGGGTGGGTTCATGACCATGCTGGGCACCAGCCTGTTGAACGAGATCGTGAATGAAAAGAATATTATTGAGCCTGCCGAGATATTGAATACGCTTCGCGACCGCATCATCCTTTCGCTCAAGCAGTCATCGGCAGGCGAAAGCAAAGATGGAATGGACATGTCGGTCTGCCGCATGGATAAAAAGAGAGCAAAACTGGTGTATGCCGGAGCCAACAACGCGCTGTACCTGGTGCGGGCGGGAGCGCTGGAGGAATATAAGCCGGATAAGCAGCCCGTGGGCTTTTATGAAGACGTGAAAAGGCCGTTCACACAAAAGGAGATCGCGCTGCAGAAAGGAGACGTGATCTACACGTTCAGCGATGGCTATGCCGACCAGTTTGGGGGGGATAAAGGAAAAAAGTTCAAGTACCGGAACTTCGAGCAGTTGCTGGTCGCTATCCATGATAAGCCGATGAAAGAGCAGAAGAAAATACTGGATGAAACGATAGAGGACTGGCGCGGAGATTTTGAGCAGCTTGACGATATCCTGGTGATCGGAATACGCATCTGACAATTCCCTGTTCATAACTTTTTCATTGGGGAAATACCATTCGCCTACGATTATAGCGGGTTCGTCCACGCTTTTTTATTCCACCTCTTTGCTTTTTGACGAATGGTCTAAATTCAGTTAAAGCCCGAAACTTTGGCCTTTTCCGCCCGTTAAACAGGTAGTTCTTTCGCGTATTGATTCAGAGAATGATTTTACTTAAAAGGAGGTCGTTATGCAATGCCGTTACTACCAGAAACTGCTCCTTTGGCTCAGCTTTATCATTGCCTTTATTATCACCACCAGCGAAGCGCATGCCTCACATGCCCAGGGCGCTGATCTGACGTACCAGTGCCTAGGCGGCAACCAGTATCAATTTACCCTTTCCTTCTATCGCGATTGCGGTGGAGTGAGCGCTCCCAACAACGTTACCATCAACCTCTCTTCCGCAAGCTGTAACCAGAACTTTAACGCAACACTTAATCCCATCCCCAATACGGGCCAGGATGTTACGCCCGTATGCCCGAGCATTACCACCCAGTGCAGCAACGGTAATTACCCGGGAGTACAGGAATATATTTACAGGGGCATAGTAAACCTGCCCATGGCCTGTGCCGACTGGGTTTTCAGCTTTACCATCTGCTGCCGCAATGCCGCCATCACCAACATTAACGCCCCGGGGTCACAGAATATTTATATCGAGGCGACATTGAACAACCTGAGCTTTCCCTGCAACAACTCACCGGTCTTTTCCAATCGCCCTATCCCATACGTGTGTACCGGGCAGAACTTTTGCTACAACAACGGGGCGACCGACCCTGATGGGGATTCGCTTTCCTTCCAGCTCATCACCCCCCTGCATGCTCCCGCTGTGCCGGTCACCTATGTCACCCCTTATTCCGCATCGCAGCCGCTCGCTTCCAATCCCCCGGTAAGCTTCAGCGCCACTACAGGCGATATCTGCATGACACCCACCCAGCAGCAGGTGACCGTGGTGGCCGTAAAGGTGACCGAATGGAGAGGGGGAAACGTAGTCGGAACGGTTATGCGCGATGTGCAACTGCAGACCATGACCTGCACCAACAATATTCCCTATATCAACGGCATCAACGGCAGCAATATTTATTCGGCTACGATTTGTGCCGGCCAGGCTTATACCTTCTATACGAACTCGTTTGATGCCGACCAGGCACAAGCACTTACCCTGACCTGGAACAACGGCATACCGGGCGCCACGTTTACCAGCACCAACGCTCAGTTCCCGGTAGGTACTTTCAGTTGGACACCTTCCGTCAACCAGATCAGCCCCATCCCGTACTGCTTTACCGTTACGGTTCAGGATAACAACTGCCCCTACAACGGCAGCCAGACCTTTTCCTTTTGCATTACCGTAACCGGCCTTTCGGTGTCGGTTAACTCCACTACGCCCGCGAACTGCGGTGCATCCAACGGCAGCGCAGTGGCTACGGTGACCGGTGGCAACGGGCCTTACAGCTATCAGTGGATGCCCAGCGGAGGCAACAGCGCGCAGGCCAACGGACTGCAGGCCGGCACCTATACCGTGTATGTGACTGACGGAAGCGGATGCATGGGAAGCGATACGGCCGTAGTGCAGGCCGGAGCCGCCAATGCCACCGTTAACATAACCTCTACCCATGTTTCCTGCACAGGCGGCAGCAATGGCTCGGCCACGGCAGTTGCCAGCGGTGGCCAGCAGCCGTACACCTTCTTCTGGCCGCAGCTCAACGCCAGCACCCAAACGGTGATCGGCCTTCCCCCGGGAACGTATTCGGTGATCGTGACGACCGCCAACGGCTGCACGACCAGCGCTTCGGTGACCATCACGCAGCCCGCCCCCCTTGCTTTGTCGTCTGCACAAAATGACGCGCTCTGCTTCGGAACGGCAACCGGAAGCGCAACCGTACTGCCTTCGGGAGGCACGGGGCCTTATTCTTATCAATGGAGCAACAGCCAGACTACGGCTGCGGTAAACAACCTGGCTGCGGGGAACTACTTCTGCACGGTGACCGATGCCAACAATTGCACAGCCGTTATCAATGTGCAGATCAATCAGCCCGCGCAGCTTCAGCTCAGCCTTTCGCAGGTGAACCACGTTACCTGTTTTGGCGGAAGCAATGGTACGGCCACCGTGTTTGCCACCGGTGGGATAGCTCCGTATAATTTTGCGTGGAACACCAACCCGCAGCAGAACTCCGCTACCGGCCTCAGCCTCTCAGCAGGGAGCTATACTGTTACCGTTACCGATGCGAACAACTGCACCACCACCCTGGTTGTAGTCATCACACAGCCCCAGCAACTGACCGCTGCATCGGCAACTACGCTGGTACACTGTTACGGAGGAAGCAATGGAACGGCCACCGCCAATCCCAGCGGGGGCACTGGTCCGTACAGCTACCAGTGGAGCAGCACTCCGCAACAGTTTACGCAAACGGCCACCGGCCTGCCTGCGGGTAATTATACGGTGATCGTTACGGATAACTATGGCTGCACGGTTTCAACTGCAGTAAACGTATCGCAGCCCCCCCAGCTCAATGCGGCTATGAGCAATGTGGTGAATGTGAGCTGCAATGGAGGCAATAATGGTTCAGCAACGGTGATGCCTTCGGGCGGCACGGCACCCTATGCCTACCAGTGGAGCACCACGCCCCAGCAGTTTACGCAAACTGCCGCTAATCTTCCCGCAGGAAGCTATACCGTTAACATAAGCGACATGAACGGTTGCGCTACCGTATCATCGGTGGTGATCACGCAGCCGGCACCGCTCGTGGTCGTGCCCAGCGGCACAGACACCATCTGCCCGGGACAAGCCGTGATCATTTCGGCCAATGCTTCGGGTGGAAATGGAGGGTACAACTACTTCTGGGCCCAGAACCTGGGTAACGGGCAAACGCATGTGGTCAATCCCGGCTCCACCACCCAGTATGTTGTTACCGCAACAGATAACCAGGGATGCGTTTCAGCTCCCCAATCGGTTACCGTTTATGTATACTCCTTCACAGTAACGGACGTGAACATCACCACTCCGCCCCCCCTGTGTTCCGGCAATTCCACCACCTTTACCGCGCAGGTCACCGGCTTTACTGGGCCGGTTACCTACAGTTGGAGCCATAACCTGGGCTCTTCGCCCGGCCCCCTTACGGTGTCGCCCACCGCCACCACAACCTATACGCTTTGGGCCACCAACGGCTGCGGCATTACGGTGCAAAAACCGGTTACAGTTACCGTCAATCCTCTTCCCGTCATCAACCTGTCGCCCCAATCGGCCACGGGCTGCGATGAGGTAACCCTGGTGTTTGCCGATTACAATCCGAACAACAGCGGCTGTACCTATTCGTGGAACTTCGGTGACGGAGGCACTTCAGGTGGGTCAAATACAAGCCACAGCTATACGCAAGGCGGCATCTATACGGTAACGGTCGTTGTCACCTCGCAGGCGGGCTGTACGGGTACGGCCAGCTCGTACGTGACCGTGGCGGTGAATGCTTCGCCTGTGGCCGGGTTCAACGCCACACCCGATCCAGCCACCACGCTGGAACCTACGGTGTATTTTGTGAACACCACGACCAATGCGGCCACGTACAGTTGGGATTTCGGTGACGGCAGCAGCTCCCTGCTGGCCAACCCGGTCCATACCTACGCTCAGAAAGGCGTGTACCTGGTGGTGCTGTACACCTCCAATGCTTCGGGATGCTACGATACGGCCATGCGGGTAGTGGAAGTGGAACCCGAGTTCAGCTTTTATATTCCCAATGCCTTTACCCCGAACGATGACGGCAAGAACGATGTTTTCATGGGCGAAGGCCAGGAGATAAGCGCGTTCGAGATGCTGATCTTCGACCGCTGGGGCGAGCTTATTTTCCGCACGGAGAACCCGCTGGAGGGGTGGGACGGAACGGTGCGCGGAGGCAGCGAGATCGCGCAGCAGGACGCATATGTGTATAAGATCAGCCTGCGCGACCACAGGAACAAGCAGCACGTGTATCATGGAACAGTCAGTCTGATCAAATAAAAAGCTACTATCATGAAAAACCTAACCGCCCCTATGACCCGGATAATGGCCGCTGCGCTTATCGTCCTGCTGTTCGGATCGTTCCGCTCGGCCAGCAACAAGATCACGATCTGCCATATCCCCCCGGGCAATCCCGGCAACTGCCACGAGATATGCATTTCGGTCAACGCCCTGGCGGCACATCTTTCTCACAACGATACGTTTTATTGTACGGGCGAAGGGCAGTACAACGATGTAATGGACCAGATAATGTACTATAATAACCATTCGGGCGCCCCATCGCCCGTGGTGGTGGTAAAACTGTATTGAGGAAATAAACAAAGAAGCGACCCCCGTCATTCCGGTGCAGAACGATAATCAGGGCACGATTAGCGTTTTGCCCGGAGTGATATTTTATTCAATGCCGATATGGATCAGCGCATCGCCCTCGTTGATCACGGGGTGGTTGTTGATGCCGATAATATAGCCGCTGGCGGGAGCTTTAAGGGTTTCTTCCATTTCACCGTAAGGATCGGATATCGTGCCGATCACTTCGTTCTTTTTAACGGCCGAACCGTACTTCTTCATCGTGCGGAAAAGTCCGCTCATATCGGCCCGCACCCAGGTAGTATCTCCAATGATGCGCGTATCGCATGAGGGCACCTCCGCGTCTATCATACCCAGGTTTTTCATCAGGCGAAGGCAGCCGTTCACGCCTTCATCTATGGCCAGCTTGTTAAAGCGCATGGATTCGCCCGCTTCGTATACGAGTATGGCCTTGCCTTTTTTTGCGGCTTCATGCCGGAATGTCTTTTCGCGGTACCCCGAATCGATGATGAAGGGGGAGCCGAAGAGTTTGGCCAGCTCCAGGTTGCGGTTGTCGCTGAACACGCAGCGCACCTGCGGGTAATTGTTGATCTTGGCGCCTCCCGTGTGAAAATCCACCCCGAAATCCACCTGCGGGAGGATCTCGTTCATGATGTCGTAGGCGATGCGGCTGCCCAGCGACCCGCTCTGTGAGCCGGGAAAGCAGCGGTTCAGGTCCTTGCCATCCGGCAGATCGCGCGAGCCGTTCAGGAAAGAGATGATATTGATGATGGGCATGGCCAGCACGCTGCCCTTGAGCAGGTTCTTGAAATAGTTGCCCCTGATCAGTTGCCGCACGATCTCGATGCCGTTGGTCTCGTCTCCATGCAGGCCGGCCGTAAGCAGCAGCACCGGCCCGTCCTCCACAGACCGGAACACGTGCACGGGTATTTCCATGATGGTACGCGTGGGAAGGCGGTAAACGTTCAGGTTCACTTCGGCCTCCTTCCCCGGCTTGATCACCTGGTTATTGATCAGTATCTCCTTCGGCATAAACGGGCGCTCTCCCTTTTAAACAGGATGATGGAATTCATTGCGTTCAACATACTCGATGATCTTTCCGGCTATATCTACCTTGGTGGCGCCTTCTATGCCTTCCAGCCCCGGTGATGAATTCACCTCCATTACCAGCGGCCCGCGCCTGGACTGAAGCATATCCACGCCCGCTATGGCCAGCCCCAGTTTCTTGACCGCCTTGATGGCGGTCTCCCGCTCATCTTTCGAGAGCTCGATCACCTGTGCATTGCCACCGCGGTGCAGGTTGGAGCGGAAATCTCCTTCCGCACCCTGCCTGCGCATGGCGCCCACCACCTGCCCGTCAACCACGAAAGCCCGGATATCGGCCCCTTTGGCCTCGGCAATGAACTCCTGCACCAGGATGTTGATGTTCACATCCAGGAATGCTTCGATCACCGATTTGGCCGAGTTGCGCGTTTCAGCCAGTATCACGCCTATGCCCTGCGTGCCTTCCAGCAGCTTGATCACCACGGGCGCACCGCCCACCTGCTGCAGTACGTTATCGATGTTCTTGGGATTGGAAGCGAAAGCCGTTTTCGGCAGCCCTATGCCTGCCTTAGCCATCAACTGAAGGCTGCGCAGCTTGTCGCGCGAACGGACCAGGGCCTGCGATTCGACAGACGAAAATACCTTCATCTGTTCGAACTGCCTTACCACAGCAGCACCGTAAAAAGTAACGGAAGCGCCTATGCGCGGGATAATGGCGTCAAAGCGGGGAACCTCCTCGCCTTTGTAAAAGACATGCGGCCGGCCCGATTCGATCACCAGCACGCATTTGGTGTGATCGAGCACGGTAACCTGGTGGCCGCGCTGCTGGGCCGCTTCAACCAGGCGCCTGGTCGAATACAGGTTGGCGTTCCTTGAAAGGATGGCGATCTTCATGACCTGACCTTTTTCTTTTTTACGGGAAGGATATTTTCCTGCTCCGCGTCCACGATGAACCTGCGCTTGAGCAATTTCCTGCCGATCAGAACAGGGTAGCGCATGGTGCCGCGGTTGGTCAGCGAAATTACAGATTTAATGACTCGCCTGCCTATGCGTATGCGGGTTTTAATGATATAACGCTTCTCCACCTCCCCGAACGAGTTTTTAATGTCTTTCTGCCCGAACTCCCTGAATTGCTGCTGCCGTTCGCTGTAGGTGGGATGTGAGGGATCCAGGAATTTGAAGTAAAGCACATTATCCTTAACGTGTATGTCGTGGCAATGCAAAGCCGTGGTATAAGCGCCCGTATCGATCTTGGCCTGTATGCCGTATAGCCCCAGGTCCGGAAAGTCGATCACTTCCGACTTGCCGATCACCTGTTTTTCTTTCCTTGCCTTCATGGGTATGCAAGATAGGTAAATTTTCTTCCTCCTTTTTAAGCGGTATTGCCTCTTTCAGGAGCCAGGAGTGCGCCTTCCTTTCGTACTTTTGGCCCCTGATGAAAAGATGTGATTTCCTGGTTGTAGGGCAGGGGCTGGCCGGAACCGTACTGGCCTATACCTTGCTGAAAAAGGGGTGCTCGGTGCGGGTGGTGGATGACGGATCCCTTTCTTCCTGTTCGCGCGTGGCGGCCGGGAACATGAACCCCGTGGTGTTCAAGCGGCTTGCTCCAACCTGGAAGGCGGATGCGCTGATCCCTTTCGCAAAGAAGTTTTACAGGGAAACGGAGGAGTTCCTGGAGCAGCAGTTCTTTCTGGATAAGGAGATCGTCAAGCTCTTTTCGGGAGAAAACGACAAGGGTGCCTGGCTGAAAAGGGCGCATGAGCTGCCCGAATATCTTTCCGAAAAGCTGATAAAAGGATATCAGCCTGACATACTGAACAACGATTGCGGTGGCGCGCTCGTCAGGCAGGCGGGAAACCTGTATGTGGCCAAGTTCCTGGACGATTTTCGCGACCACTTCCGGGCGGAGGGAATACTGGCGGAGGAAAAATTCGAATACGATAAACTGGCTGATGACGCGGGTTCGGTTCAATACGGGGATATCACCGCCCGCAGGATCATTTTCTGCGAAGGGTGGAAGGCGCTCGGGAATCCTTTTCTGAAAGACCTGCCCTTTCGTCCCGCCAAGGGAGAGCTGCTCACGGTACGCATCCCCGGGCTGGATACCGACAAGATCGTACATAAGGGACTATACCTGCTGCCTGTCGGGCCGGAGCTGTTCATTGCGGGCGCCACCTATCGCTGGCACAAGCTGGACGATACGCCAACGGACGAAGCCCGTAAAGAGCTGGTGGAAAAACTGAAAAAAATGCTGCATGTGCCTTTCGAAATAGTCGGGCACGAAGCGGGCGTTCGCCCTGCTATATCCGACCGCAGGCCGGTTATAGGCATGTTGCCCGGGCAGAAAAACATGGGTGTGTTCAATGGAATGGGAAGCAAGGGCGTGATGCTGGCTCCTTTTTTCGCGGAACAGTTCGCTGAGCATTTGCTTTCGGGAAAAGCGCTCAGCGATGAAGTGGACCTGCGCAGGTTCCTGTGAGGTTATTTCTCCACCGCTTCCACGCCCGGCAGCGTGCCGCTCTCGATGTATTCGAGCAAAGCCCCTCCTCCGGTCGATACGTAGCTTACCTTATCGGCTAACCCGTACTTATTGATAGCGGCCACCGAATCGCCCCCGCCTATCAGCGAGTAGGCCCCGTTCCGGGTAGCTGCCACTATGGCTTCGGCCACCGCTTGTGTGCCGTGCTCGAAGCTGCTCATCTCGAAAACACCCATGGGGCCGTTCCAGAGTATGGTCCTGGAGCGGGCGATGACATCCGAGTAAATTTTTTCGGTTTCCTCGCCTATGTCCAGGCCCATCCAGCCATCGGGAATTTGCCCGATAGCGCTGCGCTGCGTATTCGCATTATTATCGAAACGATCAGCGCATACCGCATCCGCGGGAATATAAATGTTCACTCCCTTCCGCTTCGCTTCGTTCAGTATGCCCAGGGCCGTTTCCAGCTTGTCTTCCTCCACCAGCGATTTGCCGGTGTGCCCGCCCTGCGCCTTCACGAAAGTGAAGGCCATGCCACCGCCAATGATGATGTTGTCGGCTTTGTTCATAAGCTGCTCCAGGATCAGGATCTTGTCTGACACCTTCGCTCCGCCCATAATGGCGGTGAACGGCCGCGCGGCACCGTTCATCACCTTGTTGATAGAGGCCAGCTCTCCGCTCATCACGTAGCCGAAACATTTCGCGCCCGGAAAGAACTGAGCGATAACGGCCGTGGAGGCATGCGCCCGGTGGGCCGTGCCGAAAGCATCGTTCACATAAAAATCACCGTGCCGCGCGAGCTTTTCAGCGAACTCCGCATTTCCCTTTTCCTCTTCTTTATAAAAACGCAGGTTCTCCAGCAGAAGCACCTCGCCTCCCTTCAGCGATCCCGAAAGCTTTTTTGCCGTATCCCCGATACAATCGTCAGCGAAGAGCACCTGTTTTCCCAGCGCCTGGCTCAAATGAGCCACCAGGTGCTTAAGCGAGTATTTTTCGGCCGGGCCTTCTTTGGGTCTGCCCAGGTGCGACATGAGCACTACCGCGCCTCCATCCTTCAGTATCTTGCCGATCGTGGGAAGGGCAGCGCGTATGCGCGTATCATCGGTGATGCGGTACCTGTCATCGAGCGGGACATTGAAATCCACGCGGATCAGCGCGCGCTTGCCCGAAAAATTAAAATCGTCAACGGTTTTCATAAGCACATGTTTGGCGCAGCAAAATTATGTTTTCCCCATGAAAGACAAAACCCTAAAGTAGTATCTTCGCCCCAATGCAGTTTGCGGATGTCATAGGCCTGAGCGGGGTAAAAGATAAGCTCATCTCGGGAGTGAAGGAGGGCCGGATCGCCCACGCTCAGCTTTTCATGGGGCAGCCGGGCAGCGGCAACCTGGCCCTTGCGCTGGCCTACCTGCAATACATCGCCTGCAGTGACCGCAAAAGTGACGATTCCTGCGGTGCCTGCCCTTCGTGCAGGAAAATAGCCCGCCTCGAGCATGCCGACCTTCACCTGGTGTACCCCATCATACTGTCAAAGGAAACGCGTATCAGCAGCGACCTGGTCAAAGAGTTCCGCGAAGCGTTCCTGCAAAATCCCTATCTGTCGCTTTTCGAGTGGCTCAGCTTCCTGGAAGGGGAGAACAAGCAGGGCGTGATCAATGTTGAGGAAAGCGCGGATATTCTCAGGAAGCTTTCGCTCACCGCCTACGAAGGCGGCTACAAAATGATGATCATCTGGCAGCCCGAGAAGATGAACGTACAATCGGCCAATAAGCTGCTGAAGATACTCGAGGAGCCGCCCGATAAGACGCTTTTCCTGCTGGTCACCGAGAATGCGGACCAGTTGCTGCCCACTATTGTTTCGCGCACCCAGCTCGTAAAGGTGAACCGTATTGCCGATGAAGACCTGCGCGATGCGTTGGTTGCGCGGCATGGCCTGGGAAAGGAGGAGGCTGAGCGCATAGCCTACCTTGCCGATGGCAGCTATAGCGAGGCCCGGCAGCTCTTATCCGGCAGCAGCGATGAGAGCCTGCCTGCCGGACAGGCAGGTTTCAATTTTATCCAGTTCAGGGCCTGGATGCGGCTCTGCTTTACCAAGGACGTGCTCAAGGCGCAACAGTGGGTGGAAGGCTTTGCGGCCGAAGGCAGGGAAAAGCACAAGAATTTCGTGGCCTATGCGCTCAACGTGGTGCGCGAGGCCCTTATGCTCAATTTCGGAGACGACCGCCTGGTCCGCCTGCAGGGCGAGGAGCTGGATTTTGTCAGGAAGTTCGCGCCCTACATACACGGTGAAAACTGCATGCAGATAACCGATGAGTTCAACAGGGCCATCCAGCATATTGAGCGTAATGCCAATCCCAAAATACTCTTCACGGACCTGTCGATGAAAATGATGGCCCTGCTGCGCCAGCCGGTTGGGTCATCTGAATTAAAAGCTTAAATTTGCCTGCCCCAAACGTGCCGTTTTCCGGTGCGGGTGGGCTATCCTTTTTAATTAAAAAAATCTCAAATTATGGCTTGCGGGGGATGTTCCAGCGGAAGAGGATGCAGTACGGCTACCAGCGGACTGCCTGCCGGCTGCCGCAATAACGGGGCCTGCGGTTCAGGAGGATGCAACAAGCTGAACGTATTCGACTGGCTTTCCAATATGGAATTGCCGGCCGGCCAGAAGCCTTTTGATGTGGTGGAGGTGCGCTTCAAGAACAGCCGCAAGGAGTTCTTCCGCAACGTAAACGCTTTGCCTCTTGCCCAGGGGGATGTGGTTGCGGTGGAGGGCACTCCGGGGCACGACATCGGCATTGTTTCGCTCAGCGGTGAGCTGGTGAAGCTGCAGATGAAGAAGAAGAACATCGCTTTTGATTCGCAGGAGATCAGGAAGCTGTACCGCAAGGCCCGTCAGCAGGATATTGACAAATGGAAAGAGGCCCAGGCCCTGGAGGTGGATGCCATGTATAAGTCGCGCACCATCGCGCTCAGCCTCAAGCTGGAGATGAAAATATCGGATGTAGAGTACCAGGGCGACAAGACCAAGGCCACATTCTACTATACGGCCGAAGATCGCGTGGATTTCCGCGAGCTGATCAAAAAGCTGGCGGAGGAGTTCAAAGTGCGCATCGAGATGCGGCAGATCGGTGCCAGGCAGGAAGCGGGCCGCCTGGGAGGAATAGGCTCCTGCGGCAGGGAGCTTTGCTGCGCCACCTGGCTTACGGATTTCAGAACGGTGAATACCAGCGCGGCACGCTACCAGCAGCTCTCGCTCAACCCGCTGAAGCTGGCGGGGCAGTGCGGCAAGCTGAAGTGCTGCCTTAACTACGAGCTCGACTCTTACCTGGACGCCATAAAGGATTTTCCCGAGATCAACGCCAAGCTGCAAACGGAAAAGGGCCCGGCCTTCCACCAGAAAACGGATATATTCGGAAGGCGAATGTTCTATTCGTACGTATCTGAGCCCGATAACTTCATCGCGCTTTCGGTTGAGCGGGTGAAGGAGATCATTAAAATGAACGCGGAAGGGAAAAATCCGCCCGAGCTGAAAGACGCCAAAATGATAGCCTACGAAAAACAGGCGGTTATCGCTGAGCCGGATTACGAGAACGTGGTGGGCCAGGACAGCATAACCCGCTTCGATAAGTCGAAAAAGAAAAAGAACCGCAATAAGAGCAGGAACAAGAACCGGGGAGGCGGGGGGAACAAAAGGTTCGGCCGGAATAAACCCAATAACCGGCAGCAGTGATCGGTATGCCTAAGGCCCGGCACATACCCCTTGCTATATCCCTGGCCCTCCTGTTCGCGGCCTGCGATGAGAACAGGCTGTACGAAGAGTACAAGGCCATCCCCGGCAAGACCTGGGACAAGAACAATAAGATATCCTTTGAAACGAACATCGAGGATACCGCCCAGGTGTATAACGTGTACATCAATGTTCGGCATACGGGCGATTACGCCTACAGCAATCTTTATATTTTTCTGACCACCACATTCCCTGACGGTACCCGGGCCAGGGATACGCTCAACTGCGCCCTGCAGGACGAGACCGGGCGGTGGATGGGCGAAGGCCTTGGCGACCTCTGGGACAACCATATCGTATTCAAACCCCTGGTCAAGTTCAGCCGCAGGGGAAAATATATTTTTGAGTACGAGCAGGCCATGCGCCAGGAGAAGCTCAAGGGGATAGCCGATGTGGGCCTGCGCATTGAAAAGGCCAGGTAGCAGCGAAATCCTTATCTTTACTCCGCAGAGATTTCCCAATGACGCAGCCTTCCCAGATCAACTTCCGGAAATACATTCGCTGGTTCTGGACCCTTGTTTTCAGCCCCTTCATCCTGCTTGGTTTGCTTTTGCTGCTGGCCCTTGGCGGATGCTTTGGCGAGCTGCCCGACCCCGCCCAGTTGGAGAACCCCATCAGCAATATCGCCACGGAAGTGATCTCATCCGATGGGAAGGTGATCGGCAAGTTCTACGCGGAGAACCGCACCAATACCCGTTTCGAAAATCTTTCTTCCAACCTCGTCAACGCGCTGGTGGCCACTGAAGATGCCCGCTATTACGACCACAGCGGGGTGGACCTCAAGGCCCTGGTGCGCGCGGTGGTCAAGGCCGGTAAGGACGGAGGAGGAAGCACGCTGACCCAGCAACTGGCTAAAATGCTTTTTTCCGACAAGCCTTCCGGCAAGCTCGAGCGCCTCACCCAAAAAATAAAGGAATGGATCATCGCCACGCGCCTGGAGAAGAGATATACCAAGCAGGAGATCATGGCCATGTACCTGAACAAGTTCGATTTCCTGAACCAGGCGGTGGGCATACAGTCAGCCGCCAAGATCTATTTCAACACCACGCCCGACTCGCTGAACATACTGCAGGCGGCCATGCTGGTGGGTATGGCCAAGAACCCCGCCCTGTTCAACCCGCTGCGCAGGCCCGACACTACCCTGCACCGCAGAAACGTGGTCATGAAGCAGATGGTGATCTACGGATACCTCGCCCAGGAAAAGTACGATTCGCTCAAAACGCTTCCCCTTGGTCTGAACTACCAGCCCGAAAGCCATAACGAAGGACTGGCCACTTATTTCAGGGAATACCTGAGGGATAAGTTCCTGAAGAAGTGGGCGGAGGAGAACAAAAAGCCTGACGGCTCTGCGTATGATATCTACCGGGATGGGCTCAAGATCTACGTTACCATCGACTCGCGCATGCAGAAGTACGCGGAGCAGGCGGTGAGCGAGCATATGAAGAGCCTGCAGAAGAAATTCGTGGAAAAGGAAAAGAAAAGGAAGACATTTCCTTTTGTGCGCAAAGTAGATACGGATAAGAACATAGACGTGTCGGTACAAAAGGCCATGAACAGCGCCATGAAGCGCTCCGAGCGCTGGAAGAAAATGAAGAAAGCGGGCTTTTCTGAAAGCGACATCATTGCCAGTTTCAATAAACCCGACACCATGCGCGTGTTTTCGTGGGACGGGGAGATCGATACCGTGATGACGCCCTGGGATTCGATACGCTACTACAAAGCATTTTTGCAAACCGGTTTTTGCTCCATCGAGCCGCAGACCGGCTTCGTCAAGGCCTGGGTGGGCGGCATCAACCACGAGCATTTCCAGTACGACCACGTGAAGGAAGGCGCCCGCCAGGTTGGTTCTACCTTCAAGCCTTTTGTTTACGCGCTGGCCATACAGGAAGGCTGGTCGCCCTGTACCCGCATACCCAACGTGCCGGTGACCATACATTTTGACGACAAGGAATGGACCCCGCGCAACTCCACGCCCAAGAAGATGGACGGGCAGATGATGACGGTCAAAAAGGCGCTGGCGCTTTCGGTGAACTACATAACCGCGTATATCATGAAGCAGTTCACCCCCGAGGCGGCAGTAACGGTTGCCAGGCGGCTGGGCATTACCGCGAAAATGGATCCTTATCCTTCCATCTGCCTGGGTACACCGGATATCACCGTATTCGAAATGGTGGGGGCGTACAGCGCCTTTGCCAACAAGGGCACCTATAACGAGCCGATCTTCGTTACACGCATCGAAGACAGGAACGGCAAAGTGCTGAGCGAGTTCATACCTAAAAAAGTGGAGGTGATGGACGAGGAGAAATCGTACGTGATGCTGGAAATGATGAAAGGGGTTACCCAGTTCGGTACGGGGGTAGGGTTGAGGGGCGCGCCCTACAACTTTACATCCGCCATCGCTGGAAAGACGGGAACCACGCAGCATAATGCCGATGGTTGGTTCATGGGCATCACGCCCGACCTGGTTTCGGGATGCTGGGTGGGCGGTGACGACCCCATCATTCATTTCACCAATATGGCCGAAGGACAAGGCTCTACCATGGCCCTTCCTATCTGGGGGCTGTACATGAAAAAGGTGTGGGCCGACAAATCGCTGAAAATAGCAAAGGGCGATTTTCAAAAGCCGTCAAAAAAGGTGAGCATTGACCTCAATTGCCCGAAGGAATCGGACGATGGGGACCTTCCGTTTGACGAACCCGAAAACGAAATCAATTGATACAAAATGAATAAAGTTGTAAAAAACGCAGATGAAGCCATTAAGGGCATAGAGGATGGAATGACGCTTGCGCTCGGAGGATTTGGCCTGTGCGGCATACCGGAGAACTGCATCGCTGCCCTGGTAAAGCTGGGAAAAAAGAACCTTACCTGCATTTCGAACAATGCGGGCGTGGATGATTTTGGCCTGGGCCTGCTGCTTCAGAAAAGGCTGATCAAAAAAATGATCTCTTCGTATGTTGGCGAGAACGCGGAGTTCGAGCGGCAGATGCTCAGCGGTGAGCTGGAGGTGGAGCTGATCCCCCAGGGAACCCTGGCCACCCGGCTGATGGCCGCTGGCTACGGCATGCCCGCCATCTTTACGCCTGCCGGTGTGGGCACCGAGGTGGCCGTTGGGAAAGAAGTACGGAAATTCAAATTCAATGGCATAGAGAAGGATTATCTTATGGAATACGCCTTTGAGCCTGACTTTTCAATTGTAAAGGCATGGAAAGGCGATACCATGGGTAACCTCATCTTCCGTCTTACGGCCCGGAATTTTTCACCCCTGGTCGCCATGGCAGGCAAGATCACTATAGCGGAGGTGGAAGAGCTGGTGGCGCCCGGAGAGCTGGACCCGCAGGAGATACACCTGCCGGGAATTTATGTACATCGTATTTTTCAGGGAGCCAAATACGAAAAACGAATTGAGCAGCGTACGGTAAGGAAAAAACAATAAAGAACTGGTTCTATGCTTGATAAAGACGGAATCGCGAAACGCATCGCAAAAGAAATAAAAGACGGATATTATGTCAACCTGGGAATAGGAATTCCCACGCTTTGTGCGAACTATATTCCCAAAGGCGTGAACGTGGTATTGCAATCCGAAAACGGCATCCTGGGAATGGGTCCTTTCCCCTATGAAGGGGAAGAAGACCCCGATCTCATCAACGCGGGCAAGCAAACGGTTACCCTGCTCCCGGGCGCAGCCATATTCGACTCGGCCATGAGCTTCGGCATGATACGCGCACAGAAGGTGGACCTGACCATTTTGGGCGCCATGGAGGTGAGCGAGCAGGGCGATATTGCCAACTGGAAGATACCCGGTAAAATGGTAAAAGGCATGGGCGGGGCCATGGACCTGGTGGCTTCGGCAAAAAATATCATTGTGGCCATGCAGCAGGTAAACAAGGCGGGCGAATCGAAGCTGCTGCCTAAATGTACCTTGCCCATTACGGGATTAAAGTGCATCAAGAAGATCGTCACGGAGCTGGGCGTTTACGACATTCATCCCCAGGGGGGCTTCGTGCTGAAAGAACGCGCCCCTGGCGTGACGGTCGAACACATCAAGAAATCAACGGCAGGCAAGCTGGTCATTGAAGGCGATATTCCCGAAATGAAGCTCGACTGAGATCTGTATGACCTATCCGGACAAAACGACCCGGCTGATCCTGTTTTTAGCCGGGTCGTTCCTTTTTCTGTACACTGCCCTGCGCGCGTACCTGATGTCGATCACTTACGATGAGGCCTACAGCTACCTGGAATTTGCGCGCAGGGATTTTTGGGTGCCCTCGGAATTCAATTACATGGCCGGCAACAACCACTTGCTTAACACCTGGCTGATGAAGATCGCTGTTTCCCTTTTTGGACTCAGCGAGTTTGTAATACGCCTTCCCAACCTCATGTTTCACCTTGTATACCTGTTCTTTTCTTACCTGGTCGTCCGCGGGTCCCGTTCATCCATTATACTTGTTGCTTCGTTCCTGCTGCTCAACATGAATCCGTTTCTGCTTGATTTCTTTTCGGCAGGCCGGGGATACGGTATTTCCATGGGGCTGATGATGGCCAGTCTCTATTTCCTGCTGCAGTATTGCAAAAGCGGGGGTTGGGCTCATGCAGCCGGATCGCTTGTATGCATTGCTATGGCCAGTATAGCGAACATCAGCATGCTTAATTTCCTGGTCGTATTGTCAGGGGTGATACTGCTCATTGGCCTCATTCATGCTGCCTCCCGTAAGAAATGGACGGTAGCGGGTCATATGGCTGTGATCGTTATACTGTGTACAGGCCTGCTTCTCTGGGCTTATTTGCCTTACGTATTCCGGATCAGGGATGCGGGTACTTTCTTTTACGGAGGCGAAAGGGATTTCTGGAACGACACCATGCATTCGCTTGGCGCAGCGATGCTATACGATCGCTCGTATGCTATGGTGCTCAAGCTGCCGCTCATCATCCTGATGGCCGGTGGAGTGGCCATTGGCCTGCCCTGGCTGATGATACGCCAATACAGAGGCTTCCGCGGAGCCGAAACCAACTTTTTTCTGGCCATTTTGCTGATCACACTGGGATGCGCGCTTTCTACCGTAGTGCAGCATCACTTGCTGCAGACCAAATACCTGCTGGACAGAACAGCCCTTTTCTTTGCGCCCTTGTGCATCTTGGTCCTGACGCTGATCGTTGAGCAGTTGTGGACTGCAAGGGCCGGCAGATACTTCCTGGGAGGATTGGCCTTCCTGTCGATCCTTCACTTTGCTTTCAGTTTTAACCTGCGCTATCTCCTTCAATGGATACCCGATTCGGATACAAAAGATGCGGTCAGGATACTGGCCGAGAAAAGGAAAACGATACCGCCTGAACGCACCACCCTAACCATGGGCATCGATTTTGTTTTTGAGCCGGGCATCAATTTCTACCGCGTAAAGGATAGCCTGTACTGGCTCAATTATGTTCGTACCGAACCGGCCGACTCGCTGAACGACTATTTTCTGTTTTATAAACATACGCGGTCCGTTCCCGCTGCCTTCCGGGCACGGATGCTGTTCAATTTTGAGCGCACGGGGAACGTGCTTTATGAGAACGGCCTGTCTCCGGTGTGTAGCGAGATTGCGGTGCTTGCGAACGATTTCGAAGGAGTTGAAGGAGCCAGCATTTACAAATCATCGTTCGGCAGCGGCACTTCATCGTGCATAACCGACACCTTGTTCCGTTACAGCATTGGCAGCGAATATGTGATCACCGATTCGCTGGCCGGAAAGCACATGCTCGCTTCGTTCACTGCTGTCGTAAGGCCGCTTGAGCCGGTTTATGATGCCGCGATAGTGGTTTCATTCGAGCGGCCGGATGGAGCTATTTACTCCTGGCAGAGCCTTCACCTCAAAGATTTTTGGCCCGATCCTTCCGGATGGTCCCCAGTAAAGCTGACCCGTATCTTTCCGGGCGAAACGGCCGGGGGGGACCGGATGAAGATCTATCTCTGGAACCTGGGTGATACGCCTGTGCTGATCGATAACCTGGACACCAGGATACTTAACTGTTCGTTTTAGGGGTCAGCGTACTTGCGCTTTTCCGCGGCAAGCCCGCATCACGGAAGACGGGCAAAAAGTGTATTTTTGAGTTTTCCGGTTCGTTGCCGCGTATACATATGAACGTAACAAGCAAGTTCGAATTCAAACAAGTGGATGCCGAGGGACATGAAACCCTGGATGCCATCGAGGCTGCCGATAAATTCAATGGGTGGATGTATCGCACTATTCGTCCGTATTGCAGCGGCAATATACTGGAAGTGGGCAGCGGAATAGGAAATATCTCGGGTTTTTTCCTGAGGGATAAGCATCCCATTTTTCTCACAGACGTCAGGGGTAATTATTGCGATATTTTGCAAAAGAATTTCAAGGGCAACAGCACCCTGTTGGGCATAGAACAGCTAGACCTGGTTCACCCCGAGTTTGGCACGCGATACGCCCATCTCCTGGAGAGGTTTGATACAGTGTTTGCCCTGAACGTGGTCGAGCACATCGAGAATGATAACTTGGCCCTTGCAAATGCCTCGCGTTTGCTCAGGCCGGGAGGAACGCTCATCATCCTGGTACCGGCTTGGCAGTTTTTGTACAATCGTTTTGACAAGGAATTGTGCCATTACAAACGGTATGTGAAAAAACAGCTCGAGGGCTTGTTTACCCAAAACGGACTTCAGGTGAAGCGTTCCATGTATTTCAATGCGCTGGGCATTCTGGGCTGGTTCGTTTCGGGCCGTTTAATGAAGAACAAGGTCATTCCCAGGTCGCAGATGTCGTTCTATAACCGTATCGTTCCGGTAGCCCGCCTGATCGATCGGTGCCTGTTCAGGAAAATAGGGCTTTCGGTCATCACTATTGGCACCAAATAAGCGGTATGAAGTTAAGTAAACTATCCATCGTTATTCCTGCTTACAACGAGGAAAAGACCATTCATCTCATCCTGGATAAAGTGGCGGCCGTACGGCTGCTGAACGATATTCATAAAGAGATCATCATCGTGAACGATTGTTCGAGGGATAAGACCCGCGAAGCAATCGAGACCTACGTTAGCCGGCATCCAGAGCTCGATCTACGGCTGCATAACCAACCGTATAACCAGGGCAAGGGCGCAGCTCTGCATAAAGGCATAGAGCTGGCTACAGGCGAATACCTGATCATCCAGGATGCTGATCTGGAGTACGACCCTAATGAGTACAACTTGCTGCTCCGGCCGGTACTGGAAGGGGTAGCCGATGTAGTATACGGATCGCGGTTTGTGGGCGGTAACGCGCACCGTATTCTTTTCTACTGGCATACGATCGGCAATAAGTTTCTTACTTCGCTTTCTAACATGTTCACGAATCTCAACCTGACTGATATGGAGACCTGTTATAAGCTGTTCCGAACAGATATGATCCAGCGCATCAGCCTTCGTGAGCGGAGGTTCGGTTTCGAACCGGAAGTAACGGCCAAGATCGCGCGCGTGCCCGGGGTGCGTATCTATGAGGTGGGCATTTCCTACTACGGCCGCACCTTCGAGGAAGGTAAAAAAATAGGATGGAAGGACGGGTTCCGGGCCATCTGGTGCATTCTGAAATATAATTTCTATCCAAAGGTCTTTAAGAGCAAATAAGGCAAGATGAGCATACTGACCTCCGTTTTGCTTGAAGGATTAAGAAAGTTTGCCCGTCACGAACGTTATTTCTTCTGGTTGCTTTGTGCTGCGTATTTGTTGCCTGTGTGGCTGCTGCCTTTTTTCCCCACACTTGACGGGCCGGCACACCTGTATAATGCCAGGCTGACCTATGAATTGCTCGCGGGCGATACTTCCTTCCTTGAAAAATATTATTATTTCAATACTTTTCCCGAACCTAACTGGACTGGCCACTTCCTGCTTGCCTTTTTCGGCACCTTTGCCTCCGCGGCCACAGCAGAAAAGCTCATTCTTTCGCTGTATATTCTGGGACTTCCGCTGTCGTTTCGGTTCCTGGTAAAGACCGTACATCCTCATGGCGTCTTCACTGATTATCTGATATTCCCATTCATTTACAGCTTTGTCTTTTACCTGGGTTTTTATAACTTCTGCCTCGGCCTGCCGCTCCTGTTCCTGGCCCTTACCTGCTGGATCAGGATAGAGAACCATCGTGCCTTTCCGGGAGTCCTGCTCTTTTCCCTGCTTCTGCTCCTGCTGTACTTCAGCCATATCTTTCTGTTTGTAATCTCCTGTGTCATTATTGCGGCTATCATCATCTGGAGCCTGTTCTTCGAGCGATTTTCAAGCGGCCAATGGTACCTGAGGGCCTTCTTCAAAAAATCACAGGTCGCCTTTGCCGGTGCTTTGCCTGCGCTGGCGCTCACGGTCGCATTTCTGCTCAAAAGTCCGGTTGAAGAAGCGGGCAGCAGGCTTTCGGTCGATGAACTGATCAGATGGATCAAGATCGTACGGCCGCTCATTTCGCTCAATCTGGAAATGGAAACGGGCTATACCGTGAAGCTGTTCTACCTGTTATTCGGACTTTGCGCAGCATTGGTCGTGGCCAAGCTATTCCGCCTTTGGATGCGCAGGGAGAACAGCGGCCTGTTGCTCTTTTCAGATGCGCTGCGCAGAAGGGTTTCGCGCAACGATGTATGGCTGCTGGTCTCCGGACTTATGATAGTGCTTTATTTCGTTCTCCCGGATACGCGGGGCGTAGGAGGGTATATATCCGTACGCATCTGCATGCTGTTCTTCCTGATGCTCATCGTTTGGATCGCCTCGCAGGAGGTGAACCGGTGGATAGGTCTGCTGGCCATGGTAGCCATGCTCTGGATCAACTTTGGCCATATCAAATATCTCTATTCCGAATCTGTCAAACTAAGCAATGATGCGGTTGAGCTGCATGCGGTGTCGGACAAGATCAAGCCCAACAGCACCTTGCTTCCGCTGAACTATTCCGACAACTGGATGCACAGTCATTTTTCTAATTACCTGGGTGCCGATAAGAACCTCGTTATTTTTGAGAACTACGAGGCAGCAAACAAATGCTTTACGGTTCTGTGGCAGCCGCAGACCTACCCCTATACCACCATGCCCATGCACCTGTATCCTCCCTGTCCGGATATCGAGCGGTATGAGCGGGAGACACCGGGAAGGGTGGACTACGTGCTGCTGTGGCGTTACCGGAAAGAGATACAGGATTCCTGCACCCAAAGGATACTGAAGAGGCTGAGTACGGATTTTGAACGGGTGGCGGCATCTCCTTATGAAGCAGCCATATTATACAAGCGAAAATAGTAATGATAAAGCACTTCTCCTGATCTATGCGTATTGCAGGCCGCATGCTATCAGCCATCAGAAAATATCCATCACGCGCGGCTATCTGTCTATGTGCCATCGCCTGCCTGTTCCTTCTCCTGGACGAACGCGTGAAGGATGGCTTCTGGAAGGACACCATAGCCAGTGATGGTAAAGGATATTACGCCTACCTGCCCGCCATTTTTATTTATCAGGACCTTCAATACAGTTTCTCCTATGAAAATGAAAAAAAATACCACGGCTCGAATGAAGGCCCTTTTTTCTGTAATGAGATCGATGGAAAGAGAGTGAACAAATATTTTGCTGGCGAAGCCCTGCTGCTCCTTCCGTTTTTCCTTCTGGCCTTTTTGCTGAGCTGGTTTTTCGGATATGACCTGGATGGGTATTCGCAGTTGTTCCAGCACGGAGTAAGTATCGGAGCGGTATTTTACCTGGTTATTGGGCTCCTGTTTACCCGGAGGCTGCTCCTGTTCTACGTCAGTGAGATCCTTGCCTCTTTTACCTTGTTGCTGATCTTTTTCGGCACCAACCTTCTTTACTATTCCGTTTTTGAGGCCAGCATCTCGCATGTGTATTCTTTTGGCGTCATGGCCGCGTTCCTGTATTACCTTCGCCAGGCCCTGGTCATGAAACAGGACCGCTGTTTCCTGTGGAGTGCATGGCTGCTGGCCCTGGTTGTTTTGATCCGCCCTTCTAACGGGATCATTCTGCTCGCGGCTCCACTGATAGCGGGCAGCTTTCCTGTATTCCGTGATGGGATGATCCGCTTCTTCCGCAATGCTCGGCTGATCGTGTTCTCCCTTGCGGGTTGTTTAGCCATCTTATCGGTGCAGATCCTGCTCTATTATTTCCAGAGCGGAAGGTTCTTCATCTGGTCGTATGGCGAAGAAGGGTTTAACTTCACCCAGCCGGAGATCATGAACGTGCTGTTCAGCTACCGTAAGGGCTTTTTTGTTTATACTCCTTTGGCGCTGGTGGCTCTCCTCGGACTGGTCCCGCTCTGGCACAGAAGCCGTTTCGAGTTCTTTTCCATGCTGTTGCTCCTGTTCGTAATGGTATGGGTGATCGCTTCCTGGTGGATGTGGTTCTACGGAGGTAGTTTTGGCCAGCGTGCTTTTGTGGAATATTATTCCTTGTTCGCCCTGCTTCTGGCTTTGTTGCTGAAGCGGATAGCCGGCAGGCGCTGGCTGCTTTGTCTTTTTGCACCTATTCTTGGTTTTGTAGTGCTGCTTTGCCAGGTTCAGACCTATCAGAAATATCGCTTGATATTGCCCTGGGACGGTATGACCATGGAAAAATACTGGAAGATATTCCTTCGTACCGATGATAAGTATATCGGTATGTTTACGCCCAACGCCTTTATTCCTGATGAATGGTCGTTAAAGGACCGGATACGGTTTTTCAATGATTTCGATCCGGGTTACGAATGGTGGGATATGCATACCCTTAGCACGGAAAACTCGTATTCCGGCAAATACTCCTCAATGGTGAATGGCAAGAACAAAAAGAGCGTGACCTTTGCCAAGCGTATAAGAGATGTGGTTCCAGATACGGTGAAAGAAGCTTATGTAAGAGCCAATATCATGGCGTGGACGACCGACTGGGATTCAGATGCCGACCTGGTGATCAGTTTCGAGAGCGGGGGTAAATCCTATAGTTGGAACACGTTCAAGCTGAACAGACTTGTACAAAGCAACAGGAAGTGGTCGTCTATGACCGCACGTATCAAAATACCTGAATTAGTAACTCCCGATGATATTGTTACGGTGTATGTTCTGTCGCATGACGGGACCCTGATCTACCTTGATGATTTTGAAGTGCTGTTCCTGATCTATCCTGCAGGGGCTTACGACAATAAAGAGGCGCCTGAACAATAAACGGCTGGAATTACTGATCTTCCCGCGGAAGCATTTATTAATATGCGCAGCTCGCGTGCCGGGGTTATTGAGTGAGGTGAGGGAGATTCATGGTTATGGCTCGGGTT
This sequence comes from Bacteroidota bacterium, assembly GCA_040756415.1. Classification (GTDB taxonomy): domain Bacteria; phylum Bacteroidota; class Bacteroidia; order JADZBD01; family JADZBD01; genus JBFLYZ01. Next base: position 7,838 of record JBFLYZ010000019.1, on the reverse strand, counting down.
ATGGTAATTTAGTGTGTTTATGATAAGAAATGTTTGTCATTTGGCTACGCATTCGAATACATGAATCTTGAAGTCATAGCCCCCCAGCACGGTAAAGGGCACAACAGGTTCGAAGGTCTTTAGCAGGCGGAAATTAGGGTTGTCTATCAGTTTTTCCAGTTTGATCTGGGCCTCGTTAGGGCCGTAATGTGCATCCCAGATAACGAGGCTGCCTTCCTTAAGACCGTTCTCGGGATGCTCTCTGTTTAATCCCCATAGCGCGGTGCTTTTCACAGTATCGAAGGGATCGATATCCATCGCCAGGGTAAGATAGGGATGCAGGTAATAAAGATGCCTGTCCTTATATTCAGATTTTTTTAGCCAGTCTCCCGTGTTTAGCGCTACCGGCTCTTCTCCCTCCAGGTGATAGGGGTAATAGTATTGTTTGAACGGAGTGCGGATCACCAGGACCAGTATCAGCAGCGATACAGCGTACTTAAGCAAGGGGCTCCATGCGAACTGCGCTTTCACCCAGATGAACCCCCGCAGACAGATAAGGGCCGTAACGGGAATAATGGCTCCCATCATGCGAACCAGGCCCAGCGAACCCATGATACAGAAAATGGTGTGCGCAATGAAATAGATCACAAAGGCCCCATAGATGAGCACCAGTTCTTCGGCCAGGTAAGTTGGTGGGGCCGTACGGCCAAACAGGGCCGCTGGGCGGATTTCGGCCCTGCGTTTAATGAGCTCAGCCGTAAACACGCCCATCCCCGTTACCAGCAGCAGCGTGAGCAGTAGTCCCCATATGTTGTTGTATTGCTTTACAAAATGAAGCACCTCCCCGTAGCCGTAAATAGATCCGGGATTGCCGCTGTACGGGTTTTGCGTGATCAGCCAGAAAATATCCTTGAATACAAAATAGCCGATAACGGAATACAGCAGAAGGCCAGTGCCGAGCAACAGCACGGGTATATATCGCTTTCTGTAAAGAAGCAGGATAAAAAATAGCGGGAGAAAAAGCACGCCCTCGGTTCGGGCCAAGGGCATGAAAGAGGCCAGAAGGGTTGCTGCAGTATATCGTTGTTCAGTAAAAAGCATGACCGAAGCAATGAGCATAAGCCCAAAAAAAGGTTCCGTAAGCCCGCTGTTGATCAGCGGGAAATAGATAACAGCAAAGAAAAGGAAGAAGGGCACGGCCCAGGCGTTTGCGATTCCCAGGCGTTTGGCCAACCGGTACGCGCACCACGCGCTCAGGGTGGCGCACAACAGGTTGAACAAGGCGATGCCTTTCAGGCCAAACTGCGCAAAAGGCGAGCTGATCAGCGTAAAGACCGGTTTGCCCCAGTGATGCAGCAGCAATTCGGGATACTTCCAGGAATACCGCGAGATGAGGTAATGCTGTATGCCGTCACCTTTGTCGAAAGTGGCTTCAGCGGCCAGGATGATATAGGCTATTCCCAGCGTAATGAGACCAAGGAGGATGTAAAAAAACTTTTCTTCCCGCTTCATGCGTGATAAAAGTAGAAATTATTCATCACAGCAGCCGGCAAGCCGCGGGCATTTGCCGTATATTTGTGTTGATGAAGCTGCCAGCCATTCACCACTCATTCCGGGTACTTGTGTTTGCGGGACTATTGCTGCTCGTCTTTGCCGGCATTACACCTTCCGGTACGGGCCAGTGCTCTTACCGGTACGGGCAGGATTCAGCCGGGATCAAGTTCAAGGTCCAGTTCATTCACCAGTTGGGCCAGATCGCGCGCGATGAGCTGGGCTTTAAGATCGACAGTAATTTTTACAAGAGCTGGCAGGAGAAGGATGACTACTATTATTATATCTACTGCTCTTCGCCCGATTCGATCTGTAACGTGCTCAAATCCCCGTACGAGTACCTGGGAACCGATGAGGAAAAAGCCAAAAAGAAAAAACAGCACTACGACAGCCTGAACTACCAGGTAATGGTGTACAAAACGGCAGGCACCAGCGCGGCCAGGCTGAACAAAGCGCTGCTGTCTTATCCTTACGAAACCATTTCGTTTATCGTTTTCCACGAGGCCTTTCACCAGCACGCCAGCGCCACGGGCCGAAAGCTGCCTTATGAAATGGAAGAGGCGGCCTGCGACATACTGGGCAATTACATTACCCAGATGCTGGAAAAGCGGTTTTCGCAATATTCCAGAAAAGAGGCGAAGAACCTGGTTTCCCTGCACGAGAACCTGTACGCAACCATCAATAAATACGATTCGATGATCTGCATGACGAAGGGGAATGTGCCTACCGGCCTGTATACCTTCTGCTACGATGACATCCAGAAGCTGCTGAAGAAATCATCGCAATTCCAGCAGGACCGCTTTTCTTACCCGGTCAATAACGCCTATTTTGTACGCTACCGCTACTACGCCTCCAATTATTTTTTGCTGAAGAAGCTGTATGTCAAATACAATGACCCTAAAAAATTCGTGGACGTTATGACCAACCTGTCGAAAGAGGAGCCTGAAGCGAGGAAAATACTGGAAAACAAAATAAAGGAGTAGAAGTATCGTTTTATCTGTCGTTAGGCTATTTTAACAAAAAATCAGATGAATACGTATATTTAATAATTCTCAAAAAGATGTATCGATTCCTGGGTGTTATAGGTTTTTTCCTGACGGCTTTCTTGTCGGACGCACAGCAGGTCTTTTTCAGCAGTACAATCAATCTTACTTCAGGATCAGTATCAGCAAATAAAGTTTTACAGTGCTATAACGGAGATTATGTTATAGCCGGAAATTCAGGAACTAACTTTTTCTTTTCGCGTATTGATTATTATGGAACTCCCTTGATTGTAAGAACGTACGATCTGAATTATTCCGGCTCGATCATTCAAACCTCTGATAGTGGCTTCTTAATTACCGGGGCGGTGATGGTTCAGACCCCGGGCCCTTTGGCTCCCGTGCCCGCTGTGGTAAAACTTGATGCCTGGGGAAATCTTATCTTCTGTAAACTGTACAATAATTATCCCGGTGCTGCTGGTGGTATTGTACCGGGGAATAATGGAAATTTTCTGATCGGAGGCTGGAATCTTGGAAGTATGGTTATGGAAATCGACAATAATGGCAACCTTGTTCATGGGAGGCAGTATTTGTATGACCAGGCGTATTTAGCTGCAGAAGATATAGTAAGCGACAGCGCCAACAACAAATACGTGATCATGAAAACCCAAAATGGATTGGCAGTGCTCAAATACAACTTACCGGGTTCGGTGACGTGGTCATATACGTTAGCAGGAAGCTATTCTCACCTTAGGTTGAAATTATATGGCAATAGCCTTTACATAGGGTATAGTGATGCCAATGGATTTAATTTGATTAAGCAGGATACCAGCGGAAATACGATTCTAAGCAGGAAAATAGTGGCCAATGATAGCCTGCTGCAGACCGATATGGTCGTGTATTTAGGCAAAATTATAGTGTGTGGTAGGATTCCGGCAAAAAACTGTCCATTCTTGATGGAATTAGACACCGGGTTTAGTGTGTTGAGAACAAGGATCTATTATGACGGGCAACAGCCGCTCTCCGCACAGTTTAAGGCCCTGGCTATCGGCTCTGAGGGTTCTATTCTTGTTTCGGGCCTTACAGGTACAGATGCTTATTTTGCGCGGTTTGATTCGGTTTTTTATAATCAGTGCCTTACGGACAGCAGTTATATCGTTTCCGATATAAATAATTCAGTTTCTCCCCTGGACACCATCCCGGACATTCTGGCATTTTCCAATAATGTAACCACAAACATCGCGATAAATTATCCTGCCTATGCCGGCTCCGGGTGTCAATTCGTCAACATTGAAGATGTATATAATGAAAATCAATGCCGCATGTTTCCCATTCCGTTTTCGGATTATGCCACCCTGGATATTAATCCCTTCTATTTCCCGGAGGGAGAAGCCGAACTGATTTTGTATAACAGTATAGGGAAGGAGATTAGAAGAATTTATATCCATTCGCCAAGAACCACGATCAGCCGCGAGGACCTTTCCTCAGGAATCTATCTGTACCAGATAGTGATCTCTTCCCGTATAATAGGAAGCGGCAGGCTGGTTATCGAATAACCAAGCAAGTACAGAAATCAGGCAGGAATAAGAAAATTGAATTACACCAGCGTAGCCCCGTGCCGCATCTGCTTTCTGGCCATGGAAGCTTTAATATCCTCCAGCTCGCCCTTGGGAATAGCGCTGATCAGCTTCTTGGTATACTCGGTCTGCGGATCGTTGTAAATATGATCGGCATCGCCCATTTCCTCGATCTTGCCCTGGTTCATCACCACCATGCGGTCGCTCATGAACTTGACCACCGAAAGGTCGTGGGAGATGAAGATATAGGTGAACTGGAATTCTTTCTTCAGCTCGTTGAGCAGGTTGAGCACCTGCGCCTGTATGGATACATCGAGGGCCGAAACCGACTCATCGCAGATGAGGAACTTCGGGTTCACGGATAGGGCCCGGGCTATGCAGATGCGCTGGCGCTGTCCGCCAGAGAACTCGTGCGGGTAGCGCTGGAAATGGGTTTCGTTCATGTTCACGCGGTGCAGCAACTGCATGGCGCGCTCTTTGCGCTGCTTGTCGTTCTCGCCAATGCCATGCACTTTCATGGGCTCCATAATGGCCTCCCCGATGGTGATGCGGGGATTGAGCGATGAATAGGGGTCCTGGAAGATGATCTGCATGTTCTTGCGCAGGTCGCGGAAATCCTTTTGGGGGATGTGAGTGATGTCTTTGTTCTGGAAATTGATTTCGCCCGAGGTGGGTTCGACCAGCCGCAGGATGGTCCTGCCCAGGGTGGTCTTGCCGCATCCCGATTCGCCTACCAGTCCCAGCGTTTCTCCCGGGTACACGTCAAAGGTCACGTCATCCACGGCCTTCACGTAATTGGAGGCCTTGCCGAAGAGGCCCTTGCGGATAGGGAAGTAGGTCTTCAGGTTCTTTATTTTCAGCACGGGCTCTTTGGCGTACAGCTCTTTGTGCTGCTCCTGCCTTTCTTCGGCCGTGACGATAAGCTTGCTGGTCACCTCTTCCACCGAATGCGCGCTCTCGCTCATTACGCCCGCGTCATCGGTTTTCATGAAATCGGATACGGTGGGCAGCCAGTGCAGGCGCTTGTTCAGTGGGGGGCGGCAGGCCAGCAGGCCTTTGGTATAGGGATGCTGTGGATTGGAAAAGATCTCCCACACGCTTCCCTGCTCCACGACCTTGCCTTTGTACATCACCACCACCTTGTCGGCCAGCTCAGCGATCACGCCCAGGTCGTGCGTAATGAACATGATGCCCATTTCGTACTGCTCTTGCAGGTCCTGCATGAGGTCGAGTATGGTATGCTGAACGGTCACATCCAGCGCGGTGGTGGGCTCATCGGCAATGAGTATGGACGGGTTGCAGCTCATGGCCATGGCGATCATCACCCGCTGCTTTTGCCCGCCCGAGATCTGGTGCGGGTAGGTATCGAAAATATCATTGGGACGGGGAAGCTTCACCTTGTTAAACAGTTCGATGGTGCGCTCCCTGGCCTCCTGCTTGCTCAGCTTCTGGTGAAGCATGATGGCTTCCATCACCTGGTCGCCACAGGTATACACCGGGTTGAGCGAGGTCATGGGCTCCTGGAAGATCATGGCTATCTCGTTGCCGCGGAACGAGCGCATCTCCTTCTCGGAAAGCTTGGTGAGGTCTACAGGGCCTTTTGTTTTGGAGTGATAGATGATCTCGCCCCCGGAGATACGGCCGGGCGGGTTAGGGATCAGCCGCATGGCGGAAAGGGCGGTAACGGACTTCCCCGAGCCGGACTCGCCTACAATGCCTATGGTTTCTCCGCGGTGCAGGCTGAAACTGATGTCGTTCACAGCCTTTACGATCTCATCCTCGGTGCGAAATTCAGTGACCAGATTCCTGATCTCTAATAGAATATCCTTGCTCATAAAAAGTCCCGGTCCTCTTTTAAAAAGGTACTAAAAATACGATTATAATTTGATCTGGCAAACAAGCGGGGTGGCGGGCGCATAGATTTCGACCAGCGGGGCCTTTCTCTCCGCGGGTATGCGCTGCGGGAAGATCAAGCTGCCGGCAGGGCGGGGCGGTTTTCAGGGGTTTTCCTTCTTAAAGATGGGCGCCTCGATGGAGAAATAGATCAGCAGCGAGAACTTACCCTGCCTGTATTCCGCGCTTTCATCGGCCAGCTCGATGCGTATCCTGCGGTTATCCTGCACGATATCCCAGGCGGTAAAGCCGTAAAAGTCGTTCACCTCGCCAAAACGGTCGGTATAATAGGCTTTGAAGCTTTCGTATAGCGCGCGCGCATCGGCCTCCTGAATAAAGTAGGCGTCAAGCCGCATTTCGGAGAGCCCGCGCTCATCGAAATTGTATTCCAGCGTATAGGATTCGGCCGTATCGAGGTTGAAATTATAAAAGAGGTAGCTCTCTTCCTCCTGCTGGGGGCGCACGCCTTCGGCCTCTTTAACCTGGCTGGGCTTAAGCCCGAGTATAAGGCCGCGGAAAATGCCCTTCTCGTTCTTCATTAGCCGGGCGAACAGGTCCCCGTATTCGCTCAGGTTCTTTTTTGAATCGCATGAAACAAGGGCGAACGGGAGCAGGATCAGCAAAGAAAGGATCTTTTTCATACTCAGTTGCTGACAACTACCTGGCCGGGTTCGATAATGGGCTCGCCCCGCATGCGCAGGATGATCTGGGCCACGGTGAGCACATCTTTCTGGCAATAGGTCACAATGCGGTCGAGGTTCTTTTCCTCCCAGTACACATCGTACACCTTGCTGCCGTCAATATCGTCTTTGGGAGTGGGGATGTTCAGCGATGTGGCCAGCAGGTTGAGCGATGTGTAGCTCTTATAATCCCCGAATTTCCAGAGGTCCATCGTATCGAGGTGCTGGACCTCCCAGGGCTTCTTGCCGTGCGCGTTCAGGGCGCGGGGCAGCTTAATGCCGTTGATGAGCATCCTGCGCGAGAGGAAAGGAAAGTCGAACTCCTTGCCGTTATGCGCGCAAAGCAGGTGCTCGGGTTTGTTGTAGCGGCTGTTGAGCAGGTCAGCGAACTCGCTGAGCAGTTTGGCCTCGTCATCGCCATAGAAGGATTTGACCCGGAACTCGCGCCCCTGCGCGCCACCGGCCCGGCCTTCCTGCGGCTGGCTGGCCCGGATAAAGCCCACCGAGATGCAGATCACCTTGCCGAACTCCGCGTAGATGCCCGCCCTACGGTAAATGTTCCTGGGATTCTCCAGCTCGGGATTCCTGATCAGCGCGTGGGATTTCAGGTCCCAGAGCATACGGAAGTTATCGGGCAACTGCTCATAGGCAGGGTATTGCGGAACGGTTTCGATATCCAGGAAAAGGATGCAATCCAGCGGTATCGTTTCTAACATAAAGCTAAATTACAAATATTCAGGAATTGAAAAGAGGCGCCTACCTGATCATTACGCCCTTTTTCATGATCAGCGGGATCGTGATCATGTTGTCCTCGGTAATGCTCTCGGCCAGGAAAACATACTTTTTGTCGTACATGACCTTGTTCAGGTAAAAGCTCACCCAGAACTGGTTGTTGAGCCCGAACACGTTCTCCATGATGGGCTCGATCTTCGAAAAGCTCTTGGGAGGAAGGGTGTCGAGAAAATGCCGGAGGGTGGAGGTTTTCCGGTGCTCGCCATTGAGCTCACCGTAGCCGGTGGAGGTCACCAGCACGCCTTCTATGGTCTCTTCTTTCAGGTTGAGCAGGTACACGTTCCATTGCTCTTCCTCTTTTTCGTTCAGTTCCTTAACCACTGCAACCGCCACATCTTCTACCAGGGGCGGAACAATATCTTTCTTCATTCTTTAATGATTCAAAT
>JBFLYZ010000018.1:0-59250 GCA_040756415.1 Bacteroidota bacterium | reverse complement strand
CGAAATTTTTGGAGAAGTGGATTTGAAATACTTTTCTTTGCAACCTTTTTATAAAACTTTTGTCATTGTTCCGGAACTGAGGGTAAGCAAAGCACACGCGTATGAGCAAGAACCTGTTTATTGTTGAGTCGCCCGCCAAGGCCAAGACCATAGAGGGATTTCTGGGGAAGGATTATAAGGTGAAGTCATCTATCGGTCATATCCGCGACCTGGTGGAGAAGGAGATGGGTGTGGATATAGAAAATGATTTTGAGCCCAAGTACGAGATACCAGCCGATAAAAAGGCCATTGTGGCCGAGCTGAAAAAGCTTGCCAGGGAAGCCGATACGGTTTGGCTGGCAACGGACGAGGACCGCGAGGGGGAGGCCATCAGTTGGCATTTGTTCGAGGCCCTGGGACTCTCGGCCAGGAAGACCAAAAGGATCACCTACAGCGAGATCACCAAAAGCGCCATCCTGCGCGCGATCGAGAATCCGCGCACTATTGATAAGAACCTGGTGGATGCGCAGCAGGCCAGGCGCGTGCTCGACCGCCTGGTGGGTTACGAGATCTCTCCCATACTATGGAAGAAAGTAAAGCCTTCGCTCTCTGCCGGACGGGTGCAGAGCGTGGCCGTGCGCCTGATCGTGGAGCGCGAGCGGGAGATACAGCACTTCAAGAGCACCTCGAGCTATAAGGTTACGGCCGTTTTTCATACGGAAGGCAAGGCCGTGCTGAAAGCCGAGCTGAATAAAAAGTTCGCTACCAGGGATGAAGCGGCCGCTTTCCTTGAGAAATGCCGCACAGCCGGCTTTTCTGTTTCTAACCTGGAGACAAAGCCTGCCCGCAAATCGCCCAGCGCCCCCTTCACCACCTCCACGCTGCAGCAGGAGGCCGGGCGCAAGTTCGGCTACAGCGTGGCGCAGACCATGCGTATCGCGCAGCATCTGTATGAGAACGGACTGATCACGTACATGCGTACCGATTCGGTTAACCTTTCGGGCACGGCCATCGGGCAGGCCACTGACGAGATCAAACGCCTGTATGGCGAGAAGTTCGTGCACGTGAGGCAGTACAAGACCAAGAGCAAGGGCGCGCAGGAGGCGCATGAAGCCATTCGCCCCACCTATATGAACCGCCATGGCATCGATGGCGAGCCCCAGGAGATGCGCCTCTACGACCTGATCTGGAAGCGGACCATCGCCTCGCAGATGGCCGATGCGGAGCTGGAAAAGACCATTGTTACCATAAAAGCAAGCACGGCCGATGAGGTGTTCATCGCCACGGGCGAAGTGATCAAGTTCGAGGGATTCCTGAAAGTTTATTTCGAGACCCGCGAGGACGAAAGCGATGAGGACGCGCAGGAAGGATTGCTGCCTCCGATGAAAACAGGCGAAGGGCTTACTGCCGCTGAGATCAGCGCGGTGGAGCGTTTTACGCATCATCCTCCCAGGTATACCGAAGCCAGCCTGGTTAAGAAGCTCGAAGAGCTGGGAATAGGCCGGCCCTCGACCTATGCCCCCACCATATCCACCATCCAGAAAAGGGGATACGTGGTAAAGGAGGACCGTACCGGGGTGCAGCGCAACTTTAATGTTATTACGCTCAGGGGCGGCAGCGTGAATGCCGAGGTCAGGACCGAGAACACGGGTGCCGAAAAGGCCAAGCTCTTCCCGACCGATGTGGGCATGGTGGTGACCGATTTCCTGCTCGCCAACTTTCCCGATATCATGGATTATCATTTCACGGCCAAGGTGGAGGAGGATTTTGACGAGATCGCTGAGGGTAAGGTAGACTGGCGAAAGCTCATGCGCGACTTCTATAAGCCTTTTCATAAGACGGTAGAGAATGTGGCCGAGCATTCTGAACGGCAAAGCGGGGAGCGGGTGCTGGGCAAGGATCCGAAGAGCGGGCGCGATGTGATCGTGCGTATCGGCCGCTTCGGGCCCATGGTGCAGATCGGCCGGCAGGGCGAAGAGGAGAAGCAGAAGTTCGCCTCCCTGCGTAAGGACCAGCGTATCGATTCCATTACGCTCGAGGAGGCCCTCGACCTGTTCAAACTGCCGAGAACGCTGGGCAGCTACGAGGGGCAGGAGGTGGTGGTGAGCATAGGCCGCTACGGGCCCTACATCAGGCTGGGCAATTCGTTCATTTCGCTTCCGAAGACCGAAGACCCCTATACCATTACGTTCGAACGCGTGAAAGAGATACTGAGCGGTCCGCGGCTGCCGCGCACGCTGGGCCAGTATGAAGGCAAGGATGTGATCGTGGCCAAGGGTTTTTACGGCAACTACATCAAGTACGATACGGTGAACGCCTCGCTGCCTAAAAGCTACGATCCTTTCACGATCAGCCTGGACGAGGCCATTACGCTGCTCAAGGATAAGATACAAAAGGAAAAAGAGAAGCTGATCAAATACTGGGAGGAAGACGGCCGCGTAAAAGTGGTGGTAGGCCGTTATGGCCCCTGCATACAGGCGGGCAAAAAGTTCTTCAAGATACCTGCCGATAAGCTGCCGGAGGAACTGACCCTGGACGAGTGCCTGTCTATTGCCGGCCTGAAGGAAGAGAAGAAAGCGAAAAAAGCGAAAAAGGCCAGCGCGAATGGCGCGGATCAAAAGCCGGCACTCAGGAAAGCGGCCGCGCGCAAAGCGGTGCCGAAGGCGGTGAAGAAAAAGGTTCCCTCCAAGGTGCCGATGAAAAAGAAGAAAAAGTAAGGTTCGGTTCTATTTCCCGAAAAGAGGGTTCAGTTTTTTACGAAGGGCAATGATGGTATCTTTTTCCTCGATGGATACGCTCATCAGGCATACGCCAAATGGTTTGCCCGATGACTCGTAGATTGGCCACTTTACCACGTAACCCATGAACGGTTTTCCCAGCAGCTTGCCCTTGGTCTCAAATTCGATCGGGAGCCCTTTTTCGAAGGCCTCGCGGTCGGTCCTCCTGGCGGTTTGTATGATCTCCTGGCTGAAAAAATCGGCTGCCGACATGCCGATGAGCTCGCTCGGTGGCCTGCCCAGGCGCCTGGCGAAGGTTTCGTTCACGTAAAGGTATTTACCGTTCACGTCTTTCACCACCAGCGAGCCTTTGAAGCCCGATGTGATTCGTTGCAAAGCCTGCAGCAGGTCCCGTATCTTCTCCATAAAAAGGTAAAAATAGCCTTTTTAATGCAGCGGGACTTACACCCGAAGCCGGCAAGGACCGGGGATCATGCTTCAGGCGCTCTTGTCTCTCTTGCGCAAGCTCTTGAGCCAGGCCAATGCCGATTTTTCTGATGAGAAATACCTCAGCGGGTGCTTGGGTGGCGTTACGCGCATGATAAAATCAGCGATAAGCCGGTGCGCGAGGCTGCTGATCACAAAGGCCTCGCCCAGCTTGAACTCGCTGCGCTTTTTCCGCAGCCACTGTTTGCGCACTTCAAGGGTGTGCGTTATGCCTTCATTGAACACGGTGAGCAGGTAGAACTTCCGGTCACCCATCAGCGCGCGGTACGCGTCCAGGTTCTCTTCCAGGTCCTTTACGTCAATAGTGCAGTCCGCGTCAAACTCAATGCGGATGGTCACCTCGTCAAGCCTGGCGATGGTGGCGTGGGTCGTCCGGAGGATATCGGCCATTTCTGGCCTGTAAAGTTAGGGGATTAATCGCGTAGCAAGCAAGTTTTTCAGCGCCTTCAGAACGTGTAGGCGAGGCCTATGGCCAGCACTTCCCTGAATTGTACACGAGGCCCTTCGCCCGTCTTTACCTGCGTGGCGCCCACCTGCTCGTAGAGCGGTATTTTCACATCGTCATCGTAGATAAGGCTGGTGGTTATGCTCGCGCTGAGGTATTTATTCACTTTCATGGCCAGCAGGCAGTCCCAGTTCACGTCAATATTGCCGAATTTGACTAGGTAATTGCTGAACAGGTCGAGCTTGGTGCTGAAGGTAACGTTCTTTACGATCTCCTTCCTGAATTTCAGCGTAAGGTAAGCCCCGAACTCGTAACGAACGGTTTCCCCACGGCTGATCAGGTTGCCCGCGCTATCGTAAACTGCCGGTTTCATGCCGTATTTGCCCAGGTCGGCCAGCCGCTGGTCGGTCACAAAAGTGACCTTGCTTGTAAGCGGGCTGAGGAAAAGGCTCAGGTTTTCATTGGGCCGGTAGTCGGCTCCCAGCGCTATCACCAGGTAGCCCGGGGCAAGAAAGTCCGATACGGGGAATGTGTCGCTGGGCTGCTCGTAACCTTTAGTGAACTGCGACCTGAAATTAGTGAGAAAGCTATAGCTCCAGTTCTTACTCCATTTGTAGCCGAACTTAGTGGTCAGCTCCAGTCGGTCGTCACTCTTGCGGAAAGGATCTCCGTTCTGCCTTAGGAAGCCGTAACCGGCATCCAGCACGGTTTCCCAGCTCCTGGGTCCCAGCTCGTATTTGGCAAACAGGTTGGCCAGCAGGGCGGCCGAGAGGCTGTTCTGACCTCCAGCGGCCCAGTTGCTGAACTGACTTTGCGTGAAATTGACGCCCGCCTGCCCGCCACTTTTCCAGGCGGTATCCGCAGCGGTTAGCAGGGTATCGGGTGTTTGGGCTTGAAGGGAGAGGCAACACAGCAGCAGAAAGGTTGCGGGGGCTAAAGCCGGCCTCATAAATGATTTTTAAACGAATTTACGCTTAGGCCGGCAAACCGTCAAGGGCTGGCGCTTAAAATATTTACATCCTGCTGTTTATTTCTTTTCCTGAATGCTCCGCGTTACGCAGCGCTAAAAACTAATTTTACCTTCGATCTGAAAACGTCAACAGGATGGAATCGGAAGAATTTCTTGCACCGCTCAGCCACGACCAGTTCAACGAGGGCAGGGCCTACCCTGAAAATACGCTGGGCGCCCTGGTCAAAGCGCATACCACGCAAACCGGTTTCCCCGTTCTGAAGAAAGTGCATTTGGCGCTGGTGGGGGTAGAGGAGGATCGCAGGAGCGGCACCAATAAGGGCTGTGCCCAGGCTCCCGACCGGGTGCGCGAGCATTTGTACCGGCTGTACAAAGGCAATTACCAGGTACGCCTGGCCGACCTGGGCAATATCAAAGCGGGGGCTACCGTGGAAGACACGGACTTTGCCCTGCGCAAGGTGATACACGCCCTCCTGAAAAAGCAGGTGGTTCCCATTGTGATCGGGGGAAGCAACGAGCTGTGTTTCGCCAATTACCTGGCCTATGAGCAGATCGAGAGCACGATCAACGTGGTCTCGGTCGATTCGCGCATCGACCTGGCCGGGCCCGACTCCGATTTTGACGCGCAGAGCTGGCTGGGAAGGATCATTCTTCATCAGCCCAATCACCTGTTCAACTACAGCGCGCTGGGCTACCAGACCTACCTGGTGAACCCGGCTCACCTGGAAATGATGAACAAGCTCTTTTTCGATACGCACCGGCTGGGGCAGGTGAGGGCGGGCATCGAAGAGGCCGAGCCGGTGATCCGTAATGCCGACATGATCGCCTTCGATATGTCGGCTGTCAGGCAAACCGATGCGCCCGGCTGCGCCAGCGCCTCGCCCAATGGCTTCTACGGTGAAGAGGCCTGCCAGCTCATGCGTTATGCCGGAATGAGCGATAAGCTCAGCTCCATCGGTATTTACGAGATCAATCCAGCGCTCGACAGGAGCGGGCAGACCGCCCACCTTGCCGCGCAAATGATCTGGTGTTTCATTGACGGCTTTTACAACCGCAAAAAGGATTATCCGTTCAGGAAGACCACCGATTATACCAAGTACCATGTTTCCATCAAGGACCTGGAGAGCAAGATCGTGTTCTACAAAAGCAAAAAATCCGACCGCTGGTGGATGGAGGTGCCTTATCCCTCCGACAAGCGGCTCAAGTTCGAACGCCACCTGCTGGTACCCTGTTCGTATTCAACCTACCAGACCGCGCTCGAGGAGGAAATGCCTGACCAGTGGTGGCAAACCTATCAGAAACTGAGTTTTTAACACGCAACCTTTTTTCCAAAGCCCGTCTCTGTTGATAAAATCAGTCAACAGGAAAATGTTTAAAATTTGTTTTATTTGAATTTTTATCTACCTTAGCGACCTCTTAGGTGAAAACCGAAAGGTTTTTTATTAACTAAACACCCGAAAATTAACATGAAAAAAACGCTTACCTCCTTAGTTCTAGCGGTTTCTGCGGTTGTTGCTTATGGCCAGCAGGATCCGCAGTTCTCACAGTACATCCACAACAAACTGAGCTATAACCCCGGTTATGCGGGTACCAACCAGGCCATCTGTGCCGTGGCCATGTACCGCCAGCAGTGGGTTAGTTTCCCTGGCGCACCTAAGACCATACTTTTCGGGCTTGACGCTCCTGTCCTTGTCAACTCTCCCCTTCATGGAGGAGCTGGGCTTACGATTATTTCCGATGCCCTGGGTAACGACAAGTCGCTTTTTGCCAGGGGCTCTTACGCATATCATCAGCCCATCGGTGCCGGTATCCTGGGCATAGGTATCGAGGTGGGTATGATACAGAAGGCTCTGAGCTTTAACTGGATCCCTCCCGATGGAGCTTCTACCGTAGGACCTGATGCTTCTATTCCCGATGCGGCCGCAAAAGCCATTACCTACGACCTGGGCTTCGGGCTTTACTATACTACTCCCAAGCTGTATGTAGGCCTTTCGTCCAGCCACCTGCCCGAGCAAACGCTCAAGCAGACCACTAACCAGTTGGATTTCAAGAATGCACGGCATTATTATGTGCTGGCTGGTTACGATTTTGATATTAACTCGTCATTAAAGTTAATGCCTTCTGTATTAGTTAAGTCTGATGCCAAATCCACTATTTTTGATGTGAACTGTAACGTAATGTGGAACAATATGGTATGGCTTGGCGCTAACTACAGGATGACCGATGCAATTGTGGCACAACTTGGTTTCCAGAAGGTTAGCGAGAAAATGGCCTGGAAAGTGGGTTATTCTTACGATATCACCATGTCTGACCTTAAGAACCACAGCAACAACACCCACGAGGTAGTTCTGGGCTACTGTATCAAGCTGGTTAAGAAGGTGAAGAGACAAAGTCACATTAATCCAAGGTTTTTGAAATAGGCGTTTAAAATTTCTTTTAAAATTGTAACCTTTATAAGAAACGCACGTTAAAGCAACCCTATATTGCTGCGAAATCGTCATACCGCACGGTGTGATGATTTCGTATCAATAAAAATGACCACTTATGAAAAACAGAAGTTTCAAAAAAGGAGGAACGATGAAAAAAGTGCTCTTGTTTGCTTCGCTGGCCACTCTTATTGCTTCCTGCAATAAAGGCAACGGTGAGCTGATCGGAGTGCCGGGGCGCGAACCCTGGTTCCAGCCGGATCCCTATGGGATGCTGTACTGTCCTCCCGGAAGTTACAATATGGGTCAGAGTGATCAGGATATCCCCTGGAACTATACCAGCAAGGCCAAGACAGTTACCCTGCAGGCTTATTATATAGATGAGACGGAGATATCGAACAACGAGTACCGCCAGTTCGTTTATTATGTGCGCGATTCGATCGCGCGCAGGCTGCTGGCCAACGCGGGTAACGAGGACTACATCATTCCTGAAGAGGACTGGTTTGCCGACCGTCCCATACTGATAGGCAACACCTATCCCGATCCTCCTCCCATCAGTTGGGAATACAAGATCAAATGGGACAGCGATGACGAGGAATACCGCTCTATTATCGAGGAAATGTACCTGCCCGAAAGGGAGCGTTTCCGCGGAAGGAAGGAGATCGATACCCGTAAGCTCAACTACGCGTACTACTGGATCGACCTGAAGCAGGCCTCGCGCAAGACCAACCGCTTCCAGTGGAAAAAGTCGCCCGACCCCGATCCCAATGAGGACGGCAAAATGTTTATCAATGGCATAGGCTTCTCTACTTCTGATACTTCACTGGGTTCGTATACCGTTGACGGGCAGCCCGGCAAGGACAGGAAGGTGTTCATCAAGAAAGATGTCATTAACGTTTACCCCGACACGCTCAGTTGGGTACACGATTTCACCTATTCCTTTAACGAGCCCATGACCAACAACTACTTCTGGCATCCGGCCTATGACGATTATCCGGTCGTGGCGGTAAGCTGGAAGCAGGCCCGCGCTTTCGCTATCTGGAGGACCCAGCTCATGAACGACTTTTTGATGAGCATCGGACAGACCATCGTGAACGATTTCCGCCTGCCTACCGAGTCAGAATGGGAATATGCAGCCCGTGGCGGCCTGGACCTTTCTCCGTATCCCTGGGGCGGTCCGTATATCCGTAATATCCGCGGCTGTTTCCTGGGCAACTTCAAGCCTATGCGCGGAAGCTACTTCATCGATGGCGGTATCCATACGGTGAAGATCACCTCATATTCACCCAACGAATGGGGACTGTACTGCATGGCCGGTAACGCCTCCGAGTGGACCAGCAACGCATTTGACGAGGCTGCATACGATTTCAGCCATGACCTGAACCCTGACTATGTATATGACGCGAAGGAAAGCGATCCTTCTGTGCTCAAGCGCAAAGTGATCCGTGGCGGTTCATGGAAAGACATCGGCTTCTACCTGCAGACCAGCACCCGCTCGTATGAGTACCAGGATACTGCCAAGTGCTATATCGGCTTCCGTTGCGTAATGACCTACCTCGGACGCGATAAGGGGGATGACATTTAAGATCATTTAATCAACACAATCAAACCAAATCAAACAATCGACCAGTTAACCAATTTATTAACCTTTAAAAAGTAATACGATGAGACCAGGATCAAAAGCATGGAAAAAGTTCATGGCCAAACTTTACGGTATTGGCGCTGCAATTGTAATTATCGGGGCATTATTCAAGATTCAGCACTGGCCAATGGCCGGTTTATTCCTTATTATCGGCCTTGCTACCGAGGCGGTTATATTTTTCTTCTCGGCATTTGAGCCCATTCACGAAGAGATCGACTGGAGCCTGGTTTATCCCGAGCTGGCAGGAATGCATGGCGAAGGGGATGAGCAGCAGGCTGCCATAGAGGACGAAAAATCAGCGGTTGAAACGCTGGATAAAATGCTGGAAGAGGCCAAGATCGGTCCGGAGCTGATTAATAGCCTGGGTTCAGGATTGCAGAACCTGAGTGACACCACCTCCAAACTTTCCAATATTTCAGACGCCAGTGTGGCTACCAACGAATTCGTTGATAACATGAAAACTGCTGCCAAAACCGTTGGCGGACTGGCTTCAACTTACAATCAGGCAACTGATTCGGTGAACGAGTCAGCCAATGAGCTGACGGGTGCGTATGCTAAGGCTGCCAAAGCCCTGGAGAGCATTTCCAATTCGAATACCGAATCATTCCAGCAGGCGCAGGCTTATGGTGATCAGTTGCAAAAGGTTTCCAAGAACCTGGCAGCGCTCAACGCTTCGTACGAGCTGCAACTGCAGGGAGCCAATGAGAACCTGAAGACCGCTTCTCAGTTCTACGACAACATCAACCGGATGATGGAGACCCTCAACGCTTCGGTCAGCGATGCCCAGCGGTACAAGGAGGAGATTTCCCAACTGTCGAACAACCTGGCCGCGCTCAACACGGTGTACGGTAACATGCTGACAGCAATGAACGTGAGAAAGTAATTTCTCAGCAGAGACCAGAACTTAAGTCGAATTCTTAAATAGCATTTATATAACATGGCAGGTGGAAAAGAAACCCCGAGGCAGAAGATGATAGGTATGATGTACCTCGTTCTCACTGCACTGCTCGCGCTGAACGTTTCGAAAGAGATTATCAACGCGTTCGTAGTGATGAACAACGGTCTGGAAAATACCATCAACGCTTCACAAGCCAAGAACGGGATATTGTACAGCGCGTTCCAGAATGCGCTGGCAAATGATGAAAAAAAGACCAAGAAATGGTTCGAGCGCGCCCAGCTCGTAAAGCTAGAGGCCGATAAGCTGATCAAATACATCGATGAGCTGAAATCGGAGGTAAAACAGGTGTCCGAAGGGCTCGACAAGAATGTGGCGGATACCTTCCGTCTTCAGAACATCAGCAAGCTCGATGACTACGATTCGCCCACGCTGGTGATGATCGGGTCCGATCCGTCCAACGTTACCGGCAAGGCCAAAGAGCTGAAGGAAAAGATCGAGAAGTTCAAGACCATGCTCCTCGGCCAGCTCGATCCGGAAGAAAGGAAGAACTACAATGTGGGGATGTACACCGGTGAATCGTATAACACATCCGAAGAGAAAATGGTAAGCTGGGAGTGGTATAACTTCTATCACCTGCCCGTTGCCGCTACGGTGGCCAACCTGACCAAGATCCAGAACGATGTGCGTAACGCGGAAGGAGATATGGTGAATTACCTGCTCAAGAAGGTGACTGCGGCCGACTTTAAGTTCGATACGCTGGCTGCCCGTGTCGTTTCCAATTCTAACTATGTGCTGACCGGAAGTGAATACCGTGCCGAGATATTCGTTGCGGCATTCAGCTCAACGTCCAACCCCCAGGTATGGCTGGGAGAAGTGGATACCACCGATATGAAAAACCCGAAGATCAAAGGCCCTGTCGACTCTACTTCGGTGAAGGTTGACCGGGGTGTTGGTATTTACTCGGTAACCCCTTCATCTGAAGGCGAGCAAAAGTATGGCGGTATCATCCGCGTGAAGGCCCCGGATAACTCCTGGGTGGCCTATCCGTTCAAAAGCGCGTTCATGGCGGCAAGACCTGCTGCCGTTGTATCGCCTACCAAGATGAACGTATTCTATATCGGTGTCGATAACCCCGTTGAGATCTCTGTTCCCGGTGTTCCCGCAGATAAGATCAAGCCGTCCATGGCGGGCGGTACGCTGTCAGGGGGCAAGGGAAAGTATACGGTAAAGGTAAGCAAGGGCCCGGAGGTTACGATCAACGTATCGGCCGACCTCAATGGGAAGAACACCAGCATGGGAACCTTCAAGTTCCGCGTTAAGCCGGTTCCTGACCCTGTTGCTTATTTCGCGGGCAAGAAGGCCACCGATGTGATCAACAAGAGCCAGCTCCTGGCCGCTCAGGGTGTTATCGCGAACATGGAGAACTTCGATTTTGACCTGAAGTTCCAGGTCATCTCGTTCGATCTTTCCATGACCATCAACGGTGCTGAAGTAACGGTTAAATCAGCCGGTAACGCTTTGTCGGCCGAGCAGAAGACCTACCTTAGCAAGGCGAAAACGGGTGGTAAAGTATATATCGAGAACGTTAAAGTAAAAGGTCCGGACGGAAGTATCCGTACCATCGGTGGAATCAGTCTTAAGATCATCGGATAAACCAAAAGTAAAGAACATGAAAAACCTGCTAAGAGCCGCTTTTGCTGTAATCGCGCTGAGCCTGTGTGCTTTTGACGCGGATGCACAAACCGTGCTGGGTAATCCGCCTCCTAGCCTCCCGTACATCAAAGACCATATTGATGACCGGAAGCCCATTCAGTACACGCACCTGCGTGAAGCGGATGTGATGTGGAGCAAGACCATATGGAGGGTGGTGGACCTCAGGGAAAAGCAGAACCTGCCGCTGTACTATCCGATCACGCCCATTAACGACAGGCTCAGCCTGTTCGATGTGATCAAAAAAGGATTGCAGTCGGGTGAACTGACCGCGTACGACAAACCGCTGCTGGATGATGAGTTCAACTATGAGATGCCTTTGTCGCAGGTGAACGCCAAGCTCAATTTCGTGGATACCGTGCTTACCCAGGACCTGAACACCGGTGCCTGGGATACCGTGCTGGTGCCGCGCCAGATCATGAGCGAGAACGTAAAGCAGTACTGGGTGAAGGAAGTATGGTTCTTCGACAAGCAGCGTTCGGTGATGGATGTACGCATCATCGGTATTTCTCCGCTGATCGAAAAGATCGACAAGACCACCGGTGAATTCCGCGGATACGAGCCCTTGTTCTGGCTGTATTTCCCCGGCTGCCGCAACTATTTCGCCAAGTACGAATGCTTCAACAGGCAGAGCGATGCCGAGCGCAGGACCTATGACGATATCTTCCATAAGCGCTTGTTCGAAAGCTATATCCGTAAGGAGTCGAACGTTTATGATCGCCTGATCATCGAATATGCACAGCAAATGGCTGCGCTGCTCGAATCCGACCGGGTGAAAGAGGACCTGTTCATCATCGAGCACGACCTCTGGCACTTCTGACGAAAGTTCTTTAAGAATACCAAAAGCACCCCTCCGGAAAGGGGTGCTTTTGTTTTTATGCGGTTTTAACAGAACAAAAAGCCCCACCGGGGCAAGGAGGTAAGTATGAGAACCCTTTCTTTGTTTTTTGTTTTGTTTCTGATGCTGGCTAATGGAACAAAAGGGCAGTGCCCGCCCACCCTGCTGCAGCCTTCCACCCCTTATGGCTCAACACATTTTCCCAATAAGACCCCGCTGCCTTATGTGCATATACGTGAGGCTGACGTGATGTGGAGCAAGACCATCTGGCGGGTGATCGACCTGCGCGAAAAAATGAACCTGCCCCTTTATTACCCGCTCGAGCCCGATAAAGAATGCCGCAGAAGCCTTTTTGATGTGCTCCGGTCAGAGCTGTTCACCGGAGGGATCACCGCCTATGGCAAGCCGCTCCTGGATGATGAGTTCAACTATCCGCTCACTATTTCGGAGGTGGTGGCGCTGCTCAAGCGTATTGATACGGTAAGCACCCAGGATCCTTTGACCGGGGTAATGAAGGACACGACCATTGCCCGCGATATCGTTTCAGAGAACATCAAACGGTACTGGCTTAAGGAGCTGTGGTTCTTCGATAAGCAGCGCTCGGTCATGGAGGTGCGCATTATCGGTCTTTGCCCGCTCATCGAGAAGATCGACCAGAATACAGGCGAGTTCAGGGGATATGAGCCCTTGTTCTGGGTACCGTATGCGGAATGCCGGCCGGCATTTGCCAAAGCACCGGTGCTCATGCTGGTGGCCAACACCTCGGGCAAGATCACATTTGACGAGTTGTTCGAGAAGCGGATATTCGACAGCTTTATCTACAAAAAAAGCAATGTCTACGACCGCCTGGTCGTGGAATATGCGCAGGGAATAAATGCCTTGCTCGAATCAGACGCGATAAAGGAAGAACTATTCAATATCGAACACGACCTCTGGCATTTCTGAACAGGGTCAGTCCAGGGCGCGCTGGATAAAGCTGTTCAGGGGCCTGGCCGCCTTCATGATCTCGACCAGCTTCTTTACCGCATTTCGCGAAAGCAGATCGCTGTCCTTTACATCGCCCGATACGATGAAATGGCGCAGCTTCAGGTAGCTGATCATGGGGTGGTCCCTGTCATAGCCTTTCGGTGGATTCTTGAGCGCATCATCCGAATAAAAACCCCTGAAGAACTTCTTGAACTGCCTGTCGGAAATGATCTTTAAAAATTCTTTGGCGTTATAATCGATCTCCTGCCGTATGGCATTGAGCTGCGGTGTTTCGGGCATATAAATACCGCCCGCTACGAACGAGGCACCGGGCTCGACATGGATATAGTAACCGGTTCCTACCGTTTTCTTGCCTCCGGGATTGATGCTGGCGCCCATATTGGTCTTATAGGGGCTTTTGTCCTTCGAAAAGCGCACGTCCCTGTATATGCGGAAAACGCATTTCCTGGCATCCATGCCTGCTACCGATCTGTCGGTCTTGCCCAACTCGTCAATCACCGACTGAACGAGGTTCTCCACGTCTTGCTTGGCTTCCAGGTATTTAGGCTTGTTCCTGTCGAACCAGGCTTTATTATTGTTCTTTTTCAGGTTTTTGAGGAAATCGAGGGTGGGTTTTTGTAGCATATCTTGACTTATTATTCGTCAAATATAAAGAACTTTAGACCATAGAAACAGGCCTTGGATTCATTATCACAGATCGTATTGGGTGCAGCCTGCGGAGAGGCTGTTCTGGGCAGGAAAGTAGGCAATAAGGCCCTGCTTTGGGGGGCCATTGGCGGAACCATTCCCGACCTGGATGTTATTTTGCAGCCCCTTTTCCACCCGGTGGACGGCCTCTTTGTGCACCGGGGCTATTCGCACTCGCTGATCTTTGCCTTCTTTGCTGCACCGGTCTTCGGCTGGCTGATCCATAAGCTGTATAAAGGGAAGCATGCTTCCTTCAGGGAGTGGACCCTCCTGATGTTTTTTTCTATTTTCACTCACCCCTTACTGGATGCATTCACCGGTTATGGAACGCCTTTGTTCCTGCCTTTCAGTGATTACCGGGTGGATATCAATAGCGTCTTTATTATCGATCCGCTGTATACCCTGCCCCTGGCATTCAGCCTGATCATGGTCATGCGCGCGAGGAACAATATTGCTTTGCGCAGGAAATGGAACCGGCTGGGGCTTATCCTGAGCTGCGGCTACCTTGCCTTCACCCTGGTGAACCAGCAGGTGATGAGCCGTACTTTTACCAGGGCGCTCGAGAAAGAGGGCATTGCATATACGCGGCACATGTCGTATCCCACGCCTTTTAATAATATTCTGTGGGGGTTCATTGCCGAGACCGAAAACGGGTACTATATGTCCTATCGTTCCTGGTTCGACACTTCCGATGTGCAATTCTCTTTTGTTCCATCCAACAAGGCCCTCATCGAGGAGATGAAGGCCGATGAACGGGTGCAGAAGCTGATCACTTTCTCAAAAGGATATTACTGCATAACACAGGATGGACAGGAGCTGTGCTTCAGCGATATCCGTTTCGGCAAAGCGGGCGGGTGGAGCCTGGAAGAAGCCGACTTTGTATTTTCATTCATGGTGAGAAAGGATCCGCAAGGAAGGCCCGTTTTTGAGCGGGGAGCGTGGCAAAAAGCCAGGATGAGCTCGCTCTCCTCCCTCTGGAAACGTATCAAGGGGGTCTAATCCTGCCTGCCCGTAAGATTAAGCCAGATCAAACGCGAAAGGCGGAAGAAGAGGGGCACCAGTACCAGCATGAGTCCAGCCAGCAATCCTACAAATACCCAGAAGCGCAGTTCAATAAATACCTGGAAAATGACATACAGCAGCAGCATAAAGGCTACCTGCAGGCCGTAGCTGACGTAAGCGGCTCCAAAATAAAAACCGGGCTCCTGCCTGAAATCCATGCCGCAATGGCTGCAACCGTTATTCATCTCTGTAAAATGGCTAAGGTTGTACGGGTTACCGGTCTTAAAAACCTTTGCTTTAAGGCACTTAGGGCAGCGGTTGGTGAAAATGCTGCGAAGGATACGCATGAGCAAAATTACTCAAAAACGAAGCATGTATTATTGCTATTTTTGCGGCCGTGATTTCGGTAAATAACTTAACGATCAGCTTCGGGGGCGAGCCCCTCTTCGAAGAGATATCTTTCCTCATCAATCCGAAGGATAGGGTAGGTCTTGCCGGCAAGAACGGTGCGGGCAAATCCACGCTGCTCAAGATACTGGCCGGATTGCAATCCTATGACTCGGGCGAAGTAGCCAAGCCGAACAATTGCACCATCGGCTACCTTCCCCAGGATATGTCGCATAACCTGGGTAAGACCGTTTTTGATGAGGCCGCCTCTTCTTTTGTTGAGGTAAAAGCCATAGAAAAAAAGATAGCCGATATCAACTACCAACTGGAAACACGTACAGATTACGAGAGCGAGGGCTACATGAAGCTGCTGCACGACCTTCATGACCTGGGCGAGCGCATGAACCTGCTGGGCGGCTACTCCCTGGATGCCGATATCGAGACCACCCTACTGGGTCTGGGCTTTGAACGCAGCGATTTCACCCGCCTGATGGACGAGTTCAGCGGGGGATGGAGAATGCGCGTGGAGCTGGCCAAGCTGCTGCTTCAAAAACCCAATGTGCTTCTGCTTGACGAGCCCACCAACCACCTGGATATTGAATCCATCCAGTGGCTGGAGGATTTCCTGAAGAATTATTACGGTGCCGTGGTCATGGTATCGCACGACAGGGCCTTTCTCGACAGCATTACTACCCGCACCATCGAGATCACCATGGGCCGCATATATGATTACAGGGCCAACTATTCGAAGTACCTGGTCATGCGCAAGGAGAGAAGAGAGCAGCAGGAGGCCGCAAAAAAGAACCAGGACCGTTACATAGAGAAGACACAGGTGCTTATTGACAAGTTCAGGGCCAAGAAAGATAAGGCCGCATTTGCCCAGTCGCTGATCAAGAAGCTGGAGAAGCTCGAGATCGTGGAGGTAGATGATGAGGATACGGCCAGGATACATTTCCGTTTCCCACCGGCTCCGCGCTCGGGCAAGATCGTGGTGGAGGCCCGTCAGGTAAAGAAGCAGTATGGCGATAAAGTGATCTTTTCGGATGTGGATTTCATGATAGAGCGGGAAGATAAGGTGGCTTTTGTGGGCAGGAATGGCGAAGGCAAGTCTACCATGATCAAGCTCATTTCAGGGGTGGAGAAAGGCGAGGGAAACCTGACCATAGGCGCCAACGTTTCCATCGGTTATTTCGCCCAGAACCAGGCCGAAACGCTGGATGGCAGCAAAACGGTGTTCGATACCATCGATGAGGTGGCGGTGGGCGAGGTGCGCAAGGCGGTAAGAACGCTTTTGGGGTCCTTTCTCTTCAGCGGAGATGATGCGGATAAAAAGGTGAAGGTGCTCTCGGGCGGTGAGAAGAACCGGCTGGCCATGTGCAAGCTGCTCTTACAACCCTACAGCCTGCTGGTGCTTGACGAACCCACCAACCACCTGGATATGCGCTCAAAAGAGGTGTTGAAGAGCGCGCTGATGAATTATGACGGTACGCTCATCATCGTTTCGCACGACCGTGATTTCCTCTCCGGGATGACCAATAAGACCTTCGAGTTCAGGGATAAGAAAGTGAAGCAGCACCTGGGAGACGTGAATGAATACATCGCTTCACGCAAGATCGCCTCATTGAGCCAGTTGAACGCGAAGGCAGAAAAGAAAAGGGAAGAGCCTGCGGAAGAAAAAAAGAGCGGTAATGGAGAGAAAAAGGAGAAAGAAAAGGAGATCCGGCACATCCAGGGACTGATCTCAAAATCGGAAAAGGAGATAGCCAAACTGGAAGCGGAGATAAAGGCCATTGATGATAAGCTGATGAATCCCCAGCAGTACGCTGAGGTGGTGAACGATAAGACCCTTTATTCCAGGTACGAGGACATGAAGAAATCGCTCGAGGCGGAAATGAGCAACTGGGAAACGCTGCAGCAAAAGCTCGATGCGGTAAAAGCCTGAACTTATCTCTTGCGTTTGCGGTGGCAATGATCCAGGTGGTCGTCAACCATCCCCACGGCCTGCATGAACGCGTAACAAATGGTCGAGCCCCTGAATTTAAACCCCCGTTTGCCCATATCGGCACTCATCGCATCGCTTTCGGGGCTGGTGGCCGGCATGTCCGTCAATGACCTTCTTTTATTAACGATCGTGCGGCCATTCACAAAGCTCCATACATAACGGTCAAAGGAGCCGAATTCTTTCTGTATTTCCAGGAAACGCTGTGCGTTGTTGATGGCGGCCTCTATCTTTAGCCGGTTGCGCACGATGCCGGCATCCCGCATCAGCGCATTGAATTTTTTCCGGTCGAAACGGGCTACTTTTCTGGGGTCGAAACCGGCAAAGGCCTTCCGGAAATTCTCTCTTTTTTTGAGTATGGTCAGCCAGCTTAAGCCGGCCTGGAAGCTTTCCAGTACCAGGAATTCGAACAGCTTGCCGTCATCATGTACCGGCACACCCCATTCTTTGTCGTGATAATCAATGTATAAGGGATCTGTAAGACACCATTCGCAGCGTTGTTTGGCCATAAGAAGGATTTTGTCAAAAATATTGAAAAAAAGCCTGGGGGACCGGATAATTATCGTATATTTGCGATATAAGATAAAGATCATGGCCTATTCCAAAGCAGAAGAATTCTCGGAGCAGGAGATAGCGATGGCGCGTTTCGCCAAAGCTATAGCTCACCCCGCCCGGATCGCGATCCTCAAAATGCTGGCGCGCAGGAACACCTGCATATGCAACGACCTTGTGGAAGCGCTTCCACTCGCCCAGTCGACCGTTTCGCAGCACCTGGCAGAACTGAAATCAGCCGGACTGATTCGGGGTGAAATTGACGGACCACGCGTGTGCTATTGCCTCGATGAGAAGGCCTGCCGGGAGGCCCGGGTTTTTTTCGATAAGCTTTTCGGAACCATTAAATGCTGTTAAACTAAAAATGCTGAACTATGGAAAACAACAAAAGAGAACCCGCAGAAAAGGGCAAATGCACCTGCTGCGGAAAAGATGATTGCTGCTGCTGCTGCGATTGCTGCGGTGACAAGGCGGATTGTTGCAAAGGGTCGTCATCATGCTGCTGAGCGGGTGTTTTGGAGGTTTGAAAAAACTTCCTACATTTGCGCAGCGATATGAATAAGCAATTACACCTGCATCACCACCACGGTACCTGTTAAGGGTAAGCGGATGATGCATGGCGTAATGTGAACGATATACTACAGCAATCAGGGCTTACCAATGTGGTGAGCCCTTTTTATTTTTAATACATTTAAACTATGAAACTGAGAATAGCGGTACAGAAATCGGGCAGGCTTTACGAAGATTCGCTGAGGATACTGAAAGAGTGCGGTATCGAATTCAGCAACGGCTTCAACCAGTCGGCCGGACAGGCAGGTAAGCTCAAGACCGAGGCGCAGAACTTCCCCATGGAGGTATTCTTTCTCCGTGACGATGACATTCCTCAATATGTCGAAGACGGGGTGGCCGATGCCGGCATTGTAGGCGAGAACATTGTCATGGAATCGGGTCGTAAGGTAAAGGTCGTGGAACGGCTGGGATTCGGTAAATGCCGGCTCGCCCTGGCGGTTCCCAAGAACAAGCGGTATCGCTCTATCCGCGACCTCGAGGGAAAAAAGATCGCTACCAGCTATACGCGCATTTTGTCAAAATACCTGAAGAAGCAGAAGGTAAATGCCGAGATACACGAAATCAGCGGATCGGTAGAGATCGCGCCCGGCATAGGACTGGCCGATGCCATTTGCGACCTGGTCAGCTCCGGCAGCACCTTGTTCATGAACGGCCTGAAGGAAACCGAGGTGGTGATGCGGTCGGAGGCCGTTATGATCGCCAACCGCAGGCTGGGAGCCGGGCAATCGGCTATTATAGAAAAACTATTGTTCCGCATCAATGCGCTGAAGAAGGCGGGTAAGAATAAGTACATCCTGCTCAACGCGCCTAACGCAAAGCTGGATGCCATCTGCAGAATACTGCCGGGCATGAAAAGCCCCACCATATTGCCGCTGGCGCAGAAGGGATGGAGCTCGGTTCATTCGGTAGTGAATGAGAATGAGTTTTGGGAGATAATCGAACGGCTCAAGGACAATGGCGCTCAGGGCATCCTGGTAGTTCCTATAGAAAAGATGATCGTATGATAAGGGTAATACGGTATCCGGCACGCAAGAGCTGGCCCGCCCTCCTGGAGCGGCCTGAGGGAGATGCTTTGGCCCTGGAAAAGAAAGTGGCCGCCATCCTGGACGATGTGCGAAGGCAGGGTGACAAGGCTTTGCGTAAGTATGCCGCCCGGTTCGATGGCGTGACCCTGAAAGCGATCCGGGTCACGGAGAACGAGCTCACCGAAGCGCGAAAAAAAGTGCCGGCCGGGCTGAAAAAAGCCATTGCTGTGGCCAGGACCAACATTACCCGCTTTCACCTTCAGCAGCGCGAGAAAATGAAGATCGTGGAGACTATGCCCGGTGTGAAATGCTGGCGGAGGTCGGTGCCGGTCGAAAAGGTCGGCCTCTATATACCGGGAGGCAGCGCCCCTCTTTTTTCCACTGTTCTTATGCTGGGTATACCGGCAGCTATCGCAGGCTGCAGCGAGGTGGTAGTATGTACCCCATGCGATGCCAATGGCCGAGTTAACCCGGTCATTTTATATGCGGCCCGGCTGGTAGGCATTACGCGCATCTATAAAATAGGCGGGGCCCAGGCCATTGCCGCCATGGCATTCGGCACTCAAACCGTCCCTAAGGTCTACAAACTGTTCGGGCCGGGCAACCGCTATGTTACCATGGCCAAACAACTGGTGTCAAGATCGGGTGTGGCCATTGATATGCCGGCAGGCCCCTCCGAAGTGGCCGTGCTGGCCGATGCCACTGCAGTTCCTGCCTTTGTCGCTGCTGACCTGTTATCCCAGGCCGAACATGGCCCTGAGTCGCAGGTCATGCTGGTAACGGACTCGGCTGCTGTCATCGGTCGTGTTATCCGGGAAATAGAAAAGCAGCTCAGGGTTCTGCCCAGGAAGGATATCATCAGGCAGGCTTTAAGATCGGCAAGGGCTGTTTTGGTTCGCAACCGGTCTGAAGCCATTGCCCTGATCAACGAATATGCACCCGAGCACCTCATCATCGCCAGCACGCGTTACCGCTCTCTGGTCCCTGGCATCATCAATGCCGGTTCGGTGTTCCTGGGTAATTATTCTCCCGAAAGCGCTGGCGATTATGCCTCGGGCACCAACCACACCCTGCCCACCAACGGCTATGCGAGGTCATACAGCGGGGTGTCGCTCGATAGTTTTGTGAAAAAGATCACATTCCAGGAATTGAGCCGGAAAGGGTTATCGAGGATCGGCCCCTCGGTTGCGGTGATGGCCGAAGAAGAGGGTTTGCTGGCCCACAAACGGGCCGTAACGATAAGACTGGAAAAAAATGTTTGACCTGGATAAGCTGATACGGGCCAATATCAGGCGCGCGGTGCCGTACTCCTCCGCGCGCGATGAATTTAAAGGAGAGGCGCGCGTTTTTCTTGACGCCAACGAGAACGCCTGGGGCTCTCCCTTGCCGGAGAGGTTCAACCGTTACCCCGACCCGCTTCAATCCGCTTTAAAGGAGCGGATATCGCGCATAAAAGGCGTGCCGGCAGCTAACATTTTCCTGGGTAATGGAAGCGATGAGGCCATCGACCTGCTTTACCGCGCGTTCTGCGAGCCAGGCAGGGATAACGTGGTGCTGGTGCCTCCTACCTACGGCATGTACGAGGTAGCTGCCGTCATCAACGATGTGGCGGTGCGCAATGTTCCGCTTACCGCTGAGTTTCAGTTGAACGTGGAAGGCATTTCCGAGATGGCCGATGAGCGCACTAAGCTGATCTTTCTCTGCTCCCCCAACAACCCAACGGGCAATTCGCTCGATCGCAGTGATATCGAATTCGTATTGAACAATTTCAGCGGTATCGTGGTCATTGATGAGGCCTATATTAATTTTTCCCGGCAGAGGTCCTTCACCACCGAGCTGCAACGGTATCCTAACCT
This sequence comes from Bacteroidota bacterium, assembly GCA_040756415.1. Lineage (GTDB taxonomy): Bacteria > Bacteroidota > Bacteroidia > JADZBD01 > JADZBD01 > JBFLYZ01. The sequence goes on along the minus strand of JBFLYZ010000018.1, from coordinate 38,053 downwards.
GGTCGTGCTGCAGACCTTCTCCAAGGCCTGGGGTATGGCGGGCTTGCGCGTAGGTATGGCCTTCGCCAGCGAAGCGGTCATCGCGGTGCTGAACAGGATCAAGGCACCCTATAACGTGAATGTGGCATCGCAGGAACTGGTCATGAAGGCCCTGGACAATATAGAGCAGGTGAATGCGTGGACGAGAAAAACGGTAGAACAGCGCGAATGGCTGAGAAAAGAGCTGGCCCGGTCGGGTAGGGTGGAAAAGGTATTTGAAAGTGACGCCAATTTCCTGCTGGTGCGTACAGCAAACTCGGCCGGCCTGTATCATTACCTTGTAGGGAAGGGCATAGTGGTGCGCGACCGCAGCAAGGTCATGCTTTGCCGCGACTGCCTGCGGATCACGGTGGGAACGGAACAGGAAAACATCCTATTGCTTGACGCGTTAAAACAATACACATGAAAAAAGTACTTTTTATCGATCGTGACGGCACCCTAATCTGGGAACCCCCCGATAATTTCCAGGTCGATTCGCTGGAAAAGCTGGAGTTCGTGCCGGGCGTTATCACCTGGCTGGGCAGGATAGCCGCGGAACTGGATTACCAACTGGTCATGGTCACCAACCAGGACGGCCTGGGAACGGCATCTTACCCGGAGGAGGCCTTTGACCGCGTTCAGCATAAAATGCTGAAGACATTGGAAGGAGAAGGGATCAGGTTCACGGCCGTGCATGTGGACCGTTCCTTCGAGCACGAAAATAAGCCAACGCGGAAGCCCGGTACCGGCATGCTGACCCAGTACCTGTCGGGCGGATATGACCTTGCCAACTCCTTCGTGATCGGTGACCGCATTACGGATGTGAGGCTGGCGCAAAACCTGGGCGCGCGATCTATCCTGATAAGGAACTATGATAGCTCGGATGGCTGGGAGAGCAAGATCTCGCTCATCGCGGATGGCTGGAAGGATATTTATGATTTCCTCCGCGGGCTGCCCCGGGCGGTGGCTCACCGCAGGACCACTAAGGAAACAGACATTGTGATCCGGCTGGACCTGGATGGGCGCGGTGAATCAAAAATAAGCACCGGTTTGGCCTTTTTCGATCATATGCTGGACCAGGTAGCCCGTCATGGCGGGATCGACCTGGAGCTCACTGCCAAAGGCGATCTCCACATCGATGAGCATCACACCATAGAAGATACGGGTATAGCGCTGGGTGAGGCTTTCGCCAAAGCGATGGGAAGTAAGCGCGGTATGGAACGCTACGGCTTTTGTCTTCCCATGGACGATTGCCTGGCCCGGGTGGCGATCGATTTCGGGGGACGAAGCTGGATAACCTGGGAGGCGGAGTTCAAGCGCGAAAAGATAGGAGAAATGCCTACCGAGATGTTCTTTCACTTTTTCAAAAGCTTTTCCGATGCGGCCAAATGCAACCTGAACATCAGGGCAGAAGGCGTCAATGAACATCATAAGATCGAGGCTGTTTTCAAAGCTTTTGCGAAGGCGCTGAAAATGGCGGTGAAGCGCGAGGCGGGCAATATGGCCCTGCCAAGCACAAAGGGCGTACTGTGAAAATAGCGCTGGTAAAATATGGTGCAGGCAACACCAGCTCAGTGCTGTTTGCGCTGCAGCGCCTGGGCCACACCGGCCAGGTGACCGATGACCCGCATCTGCTGGTTTCTGCTGACAAGGTCATTTTTCCAGGGGTGGGCGAAGCGGGCGCGGCTATGGCTTACCTCAGGCAGAAAGGCCTCGACCGCCTGCTGCCTTCGCTAAGGCAGCCGGTACTGGGCATATGCCTGGGCATGCAATTGATGTGCAGCTACTCGGAAGAAAGCGATACGCCCTGCCTGGGGATATTCGATAAAAGGGTGAAAAGGTTCGGGCCGGGGTTAAAGGTGCCTCAGATCGGGTGGAATAACATCCATGATCTGAAGGGAGAGCTGTTCGAAGGTATCGCGGAGAACGCGTACATGTATTTTGTTCACAGTTACTATGCGGTATGCGATGATTATGATACGGCCCGGACCGATTACGGCATCGGCTACTGTTCGGCCATGCAGAAGAATAATTTTTATGCCGTGCAGTTCCACCCGGAAAAATCGGGTGCGGCCGGCCAAAAGCTGCTGGAAAATTTTCTAAAGCTATGATCACCGTTATTCCCGCCATAGACATTATAGACGGCAAGTGTGTGCGGCTGACCCGTGGCGATTACAGCACGCGTAAAGTATACAGCGAGGACCCGCTGGAAATGGCCCTGCAGTTTGAAGGCGCGGGATTAAAGCGTCTGCACCTGGTCGACCTGGACGGGGCCAAGGCCGGTAAGGTCATTAACCTGAAAGTGGCCGAGCGCCTGGCTGCGCATACCGGAATGACGATCGATTTCAGCGGGGGGATAAAGACCGATGAGGACCTGGTTTCGGTATTCGGCTCGGGGATAGCGATGGTAACGATCGGCAGCGCGGCTGTGAAAGATCCGGAACGGTTCTTTTCATGGGTCGATCGCTTTGGAGCGGATAAGATCATACTTGGCGCGGATGTTAAAGAGGAAAAGATCGCTGTCAGCGGATGGACGGAAGAAACGTCCATCTCCGTAATGGATTTCATCGGCCGGAACATGCAGCGCGGGGTGAAACAGGTCCTGTGCACGGATATATCGAAAGACGGTATGCTTGGCGGAAGCGCTGACGGGCTGTACCGGAAGATCAGCAGCGGATTTCCCGGTCTATACCTGATCGCGAGCGGAGGCGTAGCTTCTGTAGAAGATATACGTTCGCTGGAGCGATCGGGATGCAAGGCTGTGGTGGTGGGTAAGGCCATTTACGAAGGCCGTATCAGCTTAACTGAATTAGCCTCATGCTGACCAGGCGCATCATACCCTGCCTCGATATCAAAGAGGGCCGTACCGTCAAAGGGGTCAACTTCGGGCAGTTGCGCGATGCCGGTGATCCGGTTGAACTGGGCAAATACTATTCGCAGGCCGGGGCCGATGAGCTGGTTTTCCTGGATATCACCGCAACTCATGAAAAGAGAAAGACCCTGAAGGAATTGGTCAGCCGTGTGGCGGCCGAGATCAGCATTCCGTTCACCGTGGGAGGAGGCATAGCATCAGCCGGGGATGTGTCGCTATTGCTGAATGCTGGCGCTGACAAAATATCTGTCAATACCGCGGCCGTGAAGAACCCCGGCCTGATCAGCGATATAGCCGCTGAGTTTGGCAGCCAGTGCGTAGTGGTGGCTATTGACGCGAAAAAAGAGGGGGATGAATGGTACGTGTACCTGAACGGGGGCAGAACAGCCACCATGGTCCGCGTGTATGACTGGGCCAGGCAAGCGGTGGACAGGGGCGCGGGCGAAATACTGCTTACTTCGATGGATCATGACGGTACGAAGGATGGATTTGCCATCGAATTGACCCGCATGATATCCGGGTCGGTGCCGGTACCGGTCATAGCCAGCGGGGGCGCGGGTACAGCGGCTCATTTTGCAGAAGTGTTCACGGAAGGAAAGGCGGATGCGGCCCTTGCGGCCAGCATATTCCACTTCGGTGAAATAGAGATCGGCCGCCTGAAAGCTTACCTGAAGTCGAGAAACATTGAAATACGTATTTAAAAAACCTGAAAATGGAGCCTGATTTTTCAAAATCACCGGATGGGCTGATCCCTGCTATCGTGCAGGACAGCCGCACCGGTAAAGTGCTGATGCTGGGTTATATGAACGCGGAGGCCTTTGAGCGAACAAAGAGCGGAAAGCGCGTTACTTTTTTTTCGCGCTCCCGAAGGCGCCTGTGGACCAAAGGCGAGGAAAGCGGAAATTATCTTAACGTGATCAGCATACTTTCCGATTGCGACCGCGATGCCCTCCTGGTCAAGGCTATTCCCCAGGGCCCCGTATGCCATACAGGCGCGGATACCTGCTGGAACGAAGCTAACGCCCGGGAGGATTTTCTTGGCCTGCTTGAAGAGATTATAGCCGGCAGAAAACGCGATCCGGCCGATGGATCGTACACCTCATCGCTCTTCAAAAGCGGGATCAACAAGATAGTCCAGAAGGTAGGCGAGGAGGCTACGGAACTGGTGATCGAAGCAAAGGACAACGATATGGAAAAGTTCCGGAACGAAGCGGCCGATCTGCTTTTCCATTATTTGGTCCTGCTGCAGGCCAAGGATGTACGGCTGGATGAAGTGGTGGAGGTGCTGCGCTCCAGGCGCAAGTGATCATTTCTTTTTGATGAGATCGTTCAGTAATTTGTCGAGGTCCAGGCCCGGATGGGGAGCGGGGGCCTGGCTGATATTGCCGGTGGGGTGAATGAGAATATAATACGGTATGGCCAGCACATTATAGTCATCCATGATCGTTTTCTGGTCCGTATAGGATAAGAAGTACCAGTCGAACTTAGGGTATTTTTTCAAAAAATCCTTCATTACAGAGGGGTCCTGGTCAAGGCTGATATAAACGAATGCCACCTTGTTCCCATACTTTTTCTTCAGCTCCGGGATCATGCGCATTTCTTCTTCACATACGGTGCAATTGGCCTTCCAGAAGGCAATGTAAACATATTTGCCTTTTAAGCTTTCCAGTTTCACCGTAGTGCCGTTCTTATCCTGGAGCGCGAACGCTGGAGCGGGATAACCCGCCAGCAGCTTGCCTATTTTTTTCGAGAGGTTCGCTGCTATTTTCCTGTTCTCGCTGCTCTTGCACCGGGCCGAAGCCTGGTTCATGATATTGACGATCCGGTTCTTCTTCAGCTCGGGATTGGTCGATTTGTCAAAGAGGAATTTCATTACGGCCAGCTCGCGCAAGGTATCGTTATGCAGCAGTTTGTTTCTTCCGAAATAGGCCATCAGGCTGTCGAATTGCTCAACATCGTTCACCAGGTTCAGGAATCTCTCCGATTCGGCATAGGAGGCGGCCGTGGCGGTAAAAAAACTGCTCAGAAAGCCCATATATTCTTCGTTCCCGTAGAGCACGGGTTTCTTGTCCAGGTATCTTGAATAGAGAAAGGCGTCTTTTTTGAAAACCGCCTGCATCGAGGCAAGCGAATAGGTGATGTGGTCGCGCAGGTAGTCATTCTTATACTGTGAGAATTTACGCTGAATGCGCGCCTCGAAGGTGTCGATCTTGATCTCGAGCGAAGCGCTTTCGTTCATGGTGTTCCCCACGCGCGCGGCCATGAACGTATCGTATTTTTCGGTATAGAGGTAAAGAAGGTAGTTGATATCCGCTGAGTCGGCATCGAAAAAGGTCAGCTCCACGGGTATAATGTTAGAGATGGTCTCTACAGCGCCCGAGTCTTTGGGCAGTATCCCCACCTTATAGCTCTTGCCTGGTTCGGCATAAAGATGGGCTTCCGCGTTGCCGGTGCGCAGCAGTACAAGACAGGTCTTGTCGGCCGGGAAGCTGATAGTAAAGGTGCCGATCTTGTCCATATTCGCATCTCCCAGCTTTTTTAGCGAATAGCTCAGGTAATCGTCATAGGTGTACGCGGTAACCGTATTGCCCCAGTAGGATTTATCCAGCTTCCCGTAAATGGTTACGTTTTGCGAGAATAGCGCCCCCGCAATGCCCGCAACGGCAAAGAGCAATATGGCTATGGAACGGATCATTTCAGTTTGACGCGTACGGGAAGAAACGGTGAGGCATCGCCCCCGTTACGGATAATATCCCGTACAATGGTCGAGCTGATGGCCGACAGTTCGGGTGCAGTCAGAAAAAGTACGGTCTCTATATCGGGAGCCATGGCCCGGTTCATCTGGGCGATGGATTTCTCAAATTCGAAATCAGCGGGATTGCGCAGCCCGCGCAGTATAAAGGAGGCTTTGATCTTACGGCAATAATCAATGGTAAGCCCATCGTAGATATCCGTCCGGATCTTTTGTTCACCCGCAAATGCGGCCTCGATAAATGCGCGTCTTTTCTCAAGCGGGAAAAAATAATTCTTGGTCGAATTCTGGCCAATGGCGATCACGATCTCATCAAAAAGCGGCAAAGCGCGTTTCACGATATCCTCGTGACCTTTGGTCACCGGGTCGAACGAACCGGGGAATACCGCGGTTTTTTTGCTCATAGATCGCTGGTTTTCAGGCTAAAGATACTGAAGTTTACCTCACCGTATACGCGCTTCTCCAAAAATTGTTCCGCTTTGGAGAAATTAATTTTTGAGCCATGCTCTATGATCAGCAGGCCGCCTGCTTTCAGTATTCCCTTACCGAATACCAGTTCGGGCAGCCTCTGCATTTGTTCCAGCTCATAAGGCGGATCGGCAAAGATGATATCAAACTGATCTTTACAACTCTCCAGGAACCGGAACACATCCGCCCGTATAGCGGTAATGGTATGAAAGCCGAATTCGGCCGAGCGCCTGCGTATGAAACGGAAGGCATCCGTATTCTTTTCCACGGCAATGATGCGTGAGGCGCCACGTGAGGCGAATTCGTAGCTGATCGCTCCCGTTCCGCTGAACAGGTCGAGCACTGTAAGCGTGCTGAGATCGGCCCGGTTTTCGAGGATATTGAAAAGGCTTTCCTTGGCAAAATCGGTGGTGGGGCGGAGGGGAAGGTTCCTGGGCGCATCGATCCTGCGGCTGCGGTGCGTGCCCCCGATTATGCGCATAGGTACTGGTTCAGCAGGTTGAAGTAGAAGTGCCTGGGCACATCGTTGAAGCCGTAAGCATAGGAGAAGGCCGGGCTGCGGTCGGCAAAGCGTATGGTGCGCACGTATTTATGCAGCAGCGAGTAGATCGCTGAGCTCTTTTCTATCTCCCCGGCCAGGCGCAGCTCGGTGTTTTCCGGGCTCAGCTTGAGCTGTTCCATGGTGAACAGCAGGTAGTAAATGAAATCCTCGCTGGTCTGGTGGCTGAAAGAGTTATAGAAAACAAGTTTTTTCCCCTTTACGAAGATGATCTCGAAATGCGATGCCTGAACGTGAACAAAGAGGCCCGGGCTGCCGGCCAGCGCTTCGATCAGCGAAGAGGAATGGTGGTTAAAGCGGGCGTTTGGGAAGTGCTTTTTAAAGGTGTTAAATATATCATGCTTTACGGAGAAGATATTTCTGGTGTCCAGGCTTTTCAGCGAATATACGTGTACGTCCTCATCCGGCCCTACGGCATGATTGAAAGCAAGGTATTCCCTTTCCAGTCCTTTTTCAAAAAGCGCGGAGGGTACCAGGGTGGAGCGCTCATGGACGAGCGAAACGGTTACGCTTTTAAACAGGTTTTTGAGCACCGCGCTCTTGCCGATCAGCTCATCGATCGTTTCGCACAGCATGGAGGAGTTATAAATGTGCTGAAAGGTAAACGACTCCAGTGCAAGGTAGCGGTTGGGTTTGATGTCGAGAACGCAATGTGAAAGGCCGTCATTTCCTGCCTGTATGGAAAGATGGTAATTGGCCGTGCGGTTACGCACAAAGGCTTCATCCACCAGGCTGAAAACAGGCGATAGCTTATTCTTTTGCTCGGCTGCTACCATGGCTGGCAAAGCTACAATTTTTTTAACAAGGGCCGGGCGCATGCAGGTGCCGTGTATCTTTGACGAATGACCAGGGAGGAGTTCAGGCAGGCTTTGATCGCGCAGTTCCCGCGCGAGATCACGGGCGGACAGCAGCAGCTTATAGGTAAGCTTTCTGATTTTGTTTTCAGCGGCAGCCGGCACGCTCTTTTCGTGCTGAAGGGTTATGCGGGTACGGGAAAGACCACAGCGATCAGCGCGCTGGTTAAAGCCCTGCCGGCAGCCCGTATCAAAACGGTGCTGCTGGCTCCCACGGGCCGGGCCGCCAAAGTGCTTTCGGCCTATGCGGGGCGGCAGGCGCTGACCATACACAAGAAGATATACAAGCGATCGGGCAGGGAAGGCGCTGAGCGCTTTGTCCTGCAGAAGAACCAGCATACGCATACGCTGTTTATCGTGGATGAAGCCTCGATGATCTCGAACGCGCAGGCCGATTTTTCGGGAAGCAGCCTGCTGGATGACCTGCTGCAGTATGTGTACAGCGCTGAGAACTGCCGGCTCATATGTGTAGGCGATACGGCTCAGTTGCCTCCCGTGGGTTTGGCGGTGAGCCCCGCGCTGGATGAAAAGTACCTGGCCAGGAACTATTCGCTGAGCATTGAATCGGCCGAGCTCACCGAAGTAGTGCGGCAAAGCGGGGATTCGGGTATACTGTATAATGCCACGCTCGTCCGCGCCCTGATCCAGAAAGGGCTGGAGGTAAAGCCGAGATTCGAGCTGAACGGCTTCAGCGATATTGTTCGCTTGTCGGGCGCTGAGCTGGAAGATGCCCTGAACGATTCGCACAGCAAGCACGGGGCGGAGGAAAGCATGGTGATCTGCCGCTCCAATAAAAGGGCGAACATCTACAACCAGCAGATCCGTTCGCGCATACGCTGGCAGGAGAGCGAGTTGTCGGCAGGCGATTACATGATGGTGGTGAAGAATAACTATCACTGGCTGCCGGATGAATCAAAGGCCGGTTTTATCGCCAACGGTGATATCGTACAGATCGCGCGGATAGGAAAGATGCAGGAGCGCTACGGCTTCCGGTTTGCCGATGTGCGTATACGCATGATCGACTACCCGGACGAGCCGGAGCTGGAATGCAAACTGCTGCTCGATACGATTATGAGCGAAACACCGGCATTGAGCCCCGAGGCGGGAAAACGGCTGTACATGGAGGTAAGCGCGGATTATGCCCATATCAGCGGCCGGCAGGCCAGGCTGGATGCCGTTAAAAAGGATCCTTTTTTCAATGCCCTGCAGGTGAAGTTCGCGTATGCGGTAACCTGTCACAAAGCCCAGGGCGGACAATGGGAAAGCGTGTTCGTGGAGCAGGGTTACCTGACCGATGCCATGATCAATACGGATTTCCTGCGCTGGTTATATACCGCCCTCACACGGGCCACCAAGAAGCTCTATCTCGTTAATTTCAGCCCGGAGTTCTTTTCTTAGAGAAGGGCATCAGGTGTCCCTGCCAAATAAAAAATCCCGCAACAAAGGCGGGACCTTTTCCGGGTAAGACCGGTAGGAGTTACTCGATGAAGAACTGGATATCGGGAAGCTTGGTCTCTTTCCCGTTATTATCGACAGCCACTATGTTCGTAACCAGGGCGCGCGCGCCTTTCACGCTGTTAATGGCATTGATGTCGCTGCCGGTCAGCGTAGAGCTGCCTTTTGCCGGGCTGAACTTCAGCTCAGTGCTCTTGCTCACGGCCACCAGCGTAAATGACTTTATGGTGAGGGCCGTTTCAGCAGCGCTGGTATTACCGTAAACGAGTTCTCCTTTGCTGTTGATGATCTCGACAACCGTTCCGTTCATTAGTTTGCCTTTTACGCTGTTCTGCACTTTTACAGCGGCAATGCCGGTGATTAAGATAAGGATGGAGAATAGGTATTTCATGGTAAGTTTTTTTAGTTAAGTAAAATTATGGAAAATATTTCACACCCGGAAATGCGGGCAGCGTACCCGGATTGCCCTCTTTCTCCGTGTTAAAATCTGCAAACCGATACACTGCCGAAATGCGCTATTTGAGCCTTTTTTTAAGATCGGCATCCAGCACGTTCAGGAATTCTTCGGTATACAGGTAATGCTCCCCGTGGTTCACCTTGCTGCCATGTATGCATACGGCCAGGTCCTTGGTCATTTTTCCGCTTTCAACGGCTTCAACGCATACCTTTTCAAGGGTGTGGCAGAAATTGATCAGAGCGGTATTGCCATCCAGCTTGCCCCGGAACTCCAGCCCCCTGGTCCATGCGAAAATGGAGGCTATGGGATTAGTGGAGGTGGGCTTGCCCTGCTGGTGATCGCGGTAATGACGGGTAACCGTACCATGCGCGGCCTCGGCCTCCATGGTCTTTCCGTCAGGGGTAACCAGCACTGAGGTCATCAGCCCCAGCGACCCGAAGCCCTGCGCCACGGTATCGCTCTGTACGTCCCCATCGTAATTCTTGCATGCCCATACGAAATTACCGTTCCACTTGAGTGCCGAAGCCACCATGTCATCGATGAGCCGGTGCTCATAAACGATCTTTTTCTCGGTAAATTTCGATTTGAATTCCTTTTCGTAGATCTCCTGGAAGATATCCTTGAAACGGCCATCGTATTTTTTAAGGATGGTGTTCTTGGTCGACAGGTACAGCGGCCAGCCTTTGCCCAGGGCCATGTTGAAGCAGGAGTAGGCAAACCCGCGAATGGACTCATCGGTATTGTACATGGTCAGGGCCACACCGTCTCCTTTGAAATTGTATACTTCGAAGGTTTGAGGGTCGCCTCCCCCTTCGGGTGTGAAAGTCATGGTCAGCCTGCCCTTGCCCTTTATCACGGTATCGGTGGCGCGGTACTGGTCGCCAAAGGCATGGCGGCCTATGCAGATGGGGGCGGTCCAGTTCGGCACCAGGCGCGGCACGTTCCTGCATACGATCGGTTCGCGGAACACGGTCCCGTCAAGGATATTGCGGATGGTGCCGTTGGGCGACTTCCACATTTGCTTCAGGTTAAACTCCTTTACACGGGCCTCATCCGGGGTGATGGTGGCGCACTTGATACCCACGCTGTATTTCTTTATGGCCTCCGCGGCCTCAACGGTCACCTTGTCCTCCGTTTTGTCGCGGTGCTCTATGCCCAGGTCATAGTATTTGATGTCCAGATCCAGGTAAGGCAGTATCAGCTTGTCCTTGATGAACTTCCAGATTATACGCGTCATCTCATCGCCATCCAGCTCAACAACGGGATTGGCTACTTTGATCTTGTTCATAATTGGATTTTAAGTGGTTTAAGCGTTAAAGAAGGGCAAATATATAAAAGGAATCGAAGATGGCTTGGGGGTAACGGAAGCAGAAAATAAATTGTAACTTTACCTCTTGTGAGAACTGTTTTTTTCCGTAAGGCCTACCGGCCGCTTTTCCTGCTGGCAGCCGGGTTCATTCTGCTTTCCGGATGCACGGCTATCCGTTCCGGGTTGGAATACAGAAAGGCCGGAAAGGAGAATACCATTTCGGCTTACGAAGGCTTTCTGAAGCATTATCCTGACCATAAGCAGGCAGGTAAGGTACGGGATACGCTTGGCAAGCTGTACGAGCTGCGTGACTGGGAAAAAGCCAAAAACACCAAGGCAATAGCCGATTACGAGTATTTTATCAGCACTTATCCCTCGAGCAAGTACATGCCCGAAGCGAAGAAGCTGCTGGCTGAGGCAACCGAGAAAAAGGAATATGAAGATGCTGTTGCGGGCAGCGACCTGCAGGCCCTGGAGGCCTTCCTGGCCAAGTATCCCGGGTCTTACCATATCCCGTCTGTTGAGAAGAGGATAAAGGAAGTGAAAGAGGATATGGAATGGGCGAGCGCCAGGGCCAATAATACCATACAGGCATATGAAGCATATATCCTGAAGTACCCTGCCGGCCGTCATTTTATCGATGCCAAATACGCAGTGTTCGAGCTGAAAAATGTACTTCCTGAATGGGAAAAAACCCTTAAAGCGAATACGGAAAACGCGTATAAGAGCTTTGTGGCCAAATATCCTAAATGCAGCTATGCTCCTATGGCCTTCCAGTACCTGAAGAACAAAGAGGACGAAGCATGGAAAAAAGCCTTGGAGAAGACTACGCTGCAGGCCATCCAGGAATTCATCAAAAACTACCCGGCCAGCTCGCATAAGATCGAGGCGGATAAAAAGATCATTGACCTGGAGCTGGACGCAATCTTTGCCGGCAAATACGCGCAGCTTCCCGCTGCTGAAAAGGTATCGGATATCAAGATACGTAATGAGTACTCGTCCATAGAGATACATAACGGCACGGGATACCTGCTTACCGTATGGTACAGCGGCAAGAGCGACTCCAAAAAGATCACCGTGCTGCCTTATGCTACGCAGATCATTGAGCTGCCTGACGGAGAATACCGGGTGGCGGCAACCATTAACGGTGACAAGGTGTATACCTGCGCGGGTATGGCCACCTGCAGCGGAGTGTATTCCATCAAATACAGTATAGGTCCCTAGGGCTCCGGTCAGAAGCCTTCTTCCTTCCAGATCATTTTTCGCGAGTTCAGGTTGAAATACGCGCTTTTCCCGTTCTTCTCAAGCAATACGATGTCGTTGCCGGTTTCGGTGATCTCGTCCATTTCGCAGGGCAGGATCGGTTCATTGCCGCTGCCCAGTATGCCTTTTTTGCCATCGAGCGTCACAAAGGTCATCCCCTTGCTGAAATCCGAAGCCTCTTCATATTCAAAAGGAATGATCGTTTTTTTCTTCGCATCGATGAAACCGTACAGGTCGTCTTTCTCTACCAGCGCCAGTCCTTCCGAAAAAGAAGAGGCGTAATAGTAGGAATAAGGTATGACCAGTTTGTTCTTTCGGTCGATATACCCGTACTTGAGCTTTTTACGGGCCGCGGCCAGGCCGTTGCTGAAAGGCAGCAGGTCAGCATACTCGGCCGGTATGACCATTTTGCCCGTGGTATCGATCATGCCTTTTTTCCCTTTGAGGATCACCACGGCCAGCCCGTTATGAAAACTGTTGTTCTGCATATTGATCACAGGCGAGTAATCGTACTGCAGGGGAATGGCCACTTCTCCCTTCTTTCCGATATAGCCGCATTTTCCCTCTTTCACGACCAGGGCCAGGCCCTCGCTGTAATCAAATACCAGGTCGTATTCGCTGGGAACGATGAATTCGCCCTTAGGGTTGATGATACCGTACCGGCCGTCTTTTTTCACCCGGGCCGCGCCACCGCTGAACGGGGCCGCCCATTCGAACACGCAGGAGATCGCGATATCGCCTGCCTTGCTGATGTAGCCGTATTTGCCTCCCACAATGACCACCGCCATTCCCTCCGAGAATTCGCCCGCGTTCTCGTAGATGCACTCGATCACCTGCTTGCCGCTTTTATTGTAATAGCCGTATTTACCCTGCTTTTTTACAGCGGCCAGTCCGTCAGAGAAATCCTTCACTTCATCAAATTCAAGCGGAACGATGAACTTGCCGGTCTTCTGTATCATCCCGTAACGGTCGTTCTCTTTCACCACGCAGTACCCGTTCCTGAATGCGTCCACTTCCTGGAAGCGGTAGTCGAATACCAGATTGCCGGCCTTATCGATGAATCCAATTTTCCCGTTCAGCTCTACTTCCGCCAGGCCTTCTGAGAACTGCTCGCATCGCTCGAAACGGGGTTCTATGCGTATCGTCCCGCTGGTATCGCAGTAGCCCCATTTATTGTTCTGCCGCACCGGTAAAAGGACCAGCCGGGAAAGCTCCAGGTCGCGCAGTACCAGACTGGCATTGGGAAAATCGGGAAATGCCTCCAGGAATTTTTTGATCGATTCGGACCGGGAGTCGGCCGTATAGAGGGTGTAGATGAGGTGCCAGGCTGCTTCATTGTTCCTGTTCAACGGATATTTTTTTACAAAAGCGTGGTATTGCTCTATTGTTCCATCGGGCGTGCTCAGCTTGTAGATCATGTCCTGCGCATCGTCAGCATAGGGGTTTTGCGGGTGCTCGCTGATGAACTTCTCGTAGCTGCCTATGCTGCCGCTATGGGTATAGGACAGGTAGAGCGTATACTCGTACAGGTGCTTGGCCTCGCCAAACTCCTTCGCCCCGGGATATTTTTCCATGAAATCCTTGTACGATTGCCAGGTGTCGGACTTTTTGGCGATGGAAAAGGCCAGGGCATTACGCAGGTTAATGGCCTCTTTCGCCTGCGCCGCGCTGGGCCAGTCGGAGATGAATTTGTTCAGCGCGTCAAGGCTGTTCTCATTGGCTGCCTTTTCGAAGGCTTTTTTGCAAATGTTCTCCCGCAGGTCGGTAATGGCCAGTGGCGTGATGTTCAGCCGGGCTATACGTTCTTTCTCTTTTTTGGAGATCGTGGCATAGCTCTTTTCTGATAGCAGCACGAATTTTCTTGCTGAATCAAGATGATGAAAAGGATTGTCGGTACGCGAATAAATGATGGCCAGCCCGTATGCGGCAGCGCAGGGATGCTTTTTCAGGGAGGAATAAAAAAGTGATCTGGCCTTGAAATAATCGTAGATAGAAAGCGCCACGAAACCTTTTTCCAGCTTACCGGCCAGTAAGCCGGAAGAAAGCAATACAAATGCCAACAGTGCGCGCAGCTTCATGGCCGCAAAAATACTAAACCTTGCCCTCCGGGCATGCGAATACCTGTGCCAGGTAGGTCGAAAAGATGTAATTTCGGCCATGCATTTTTCCACCGGACAGATCATCTTCGCTGTAGCCTTCTTCATCGCTTTCGTTGCGGCCATGTTCTGGGCTTACCGCAAGGACCTTCCGGTTAGCCGGGCCTACTATAAAGGGGTATGGGTAGTGCTGGTAGCCCTGGTGCTGCTGTTCTTCCTTTTCCGCATAGCCGTAAAGTGGTTACATTGAAGGGTTTAGAGCTCCCCTGTTGATAAAATACTACCCCTGAGATTTGACTTATTATCGACAAATTCGCTATATTTGCAGACGAAATTTATCTGATGCAATGAAAAAGACACACCTTTTCGTACTATCTGCTTTATTTCTCCTGTTTACCTCATCGCTGGATGCCGGCACCATTGTTATTGACGGTCAGTACCAGGATAAGAATATATATGTTCAGAACAGCGTGGCCAGCTCGGGTGTAGGATTCTGCACGTACGAGGTGCGCGTGAACGGCCAGACCACCAATGACGAGATCAATTCGAGCGCTTTCGAGATCGATCTCACCCAGCGCCAGCTTAAGTTCGGTGATAAGGTGACCATTGAGATCCGCTATAAGGACGGATGCAGCCCCAAGGTGCTGAACCCTGAAGCGGTAAAGCCCAAGCCTACGTTTGAGCTCATCAGCATGAGCATTACCCCGGATGGCCTGCTCAAGTGGACCACCAAGGGCGAGCAGGGCTCCCTCCCTTATATCGTTGAACAGTTCCGCTGGAACAAGTGGGTGAGGGTAGGCGAGGTGGATGGCAAGGGTACTCCCGGCCAGCATGAATATTCCTTTAACGTCAGCCTGCATTCGGGCGAAAACCAGTTCCGCGTCAAGCAGGTAGGTTTTACCAGCTCTCCCAAGGTATCGGCCGCGGTGAAGATCGTTTCCAGCAGCCCCAAGCTCGATTACGCGTTGAACAAGAACAACAAGATCACCTTTACCGATGCCACCATGTACGAGATATACGATTATTACGGCACTATCGTGAAGAAGGGATATGGCAAGGACATCGATGTTTCCACCCTTCTGAAAGGGGGTTACTACCTGTGCTACGACAACCAGGTGACGGAGTTCAAGAAGAAGTAAACGGCTAAGACGATTTTAAACGCGCTGAGTTCCAGCGCGTTTTTTCATTTCAGGCATTTCCTGATAATTTCATTCAGCTCGCTCAGCATCATGGCCGTTGCTCCCCAAACGGTTTGTCCCTGAATATCGAAATACGGAGTATCCACCGGCATTCCCGTGCTGCGGTGCATGATCTGCTTGGCCTTCATGTTCGTGCTGTCCAGCAGCTCGGCAATGCTTACTTCCAGTATCCTGTCCACTTCGGTGGTATCCAGTACGAAATCGGGCCGCTCGGGGCTGTATCCCGTAACGGGATGCACCAGGAAATCGCTGGGCGGTATATACAGAGGGGTCAGCCGGCCGAGCAATTTTACCTTTTCAGGCACTATGCCTATCTCTTCCTTTGCCTCGCGCAGGGCTGCATGTTCGTACGTTGCGTCTTCCGGCTCGAAACGCCCGCCAGGGAAGCTCACCTGTCCCCCATGGGTGCCGGGATAATCGGCACGCAGCATGAGCACGGTATAAACGGACTGATTAAACGGATAAAAGAGCATCAGCACGGCAGCCTTGCGGGCGGCCTGCAAGCGGTCTTTATAAAAGATCTGTTTTTGGCGTAAAAGCGGGGCCATGCGGTGTTGCGCCTCCTCTCCAGGAAGGGGCTTTTTCAGCTCTTCGGCCAGCCGGGCTATAAATTTATCGAACACAGGACAAAATTAATCATTCGGTTTAAGGGCCCCGGCTAAATCTGTAACTATACCCTGCATGCTGGCGTACAAAAGCATAACAGTGGCGTTCTTGTAAGTTAACAGCGGAAAGGGAGGTCTTATGGTTGCCCCAGCCATAAAAGCCAAAGCAACGATGTACATGCTCAGTGCGGTACTGCTGCTTTATATCTTTCACTCCAGGTTCTGCTCGCCAGGCGATAGCGCTGGCGACACCCCGCCTTCCGACTCCGATAGTTCGGCTTTCAGTTTCGACCTGGACAAGATACGCCAGCGCGGACGCATCATTGCGCTTACCGACAACAGCACCACCGGCTATTTTGTATACAAGGGCGAGCTGATGGGGTATGAATACGAGCTGCTGAGCTCATTTGCGCGCTCGCAGAACCTGGAGCTGGATATTGTGGTGGCTCGGGACATGAACACCATTTTCGATCAGCTTAACCGCGGTGAAGCCGATATCATTGCCGCCAATCTGACCGTTACCGCTGATCGTTCGCGCGTGGTATCTTTCACCGAGCCCATGCTTTTCACGCGCCAGGTGCTGGTGCAGCGCAAGCCGGAAAAGTGGAAAACACTTTCGTACGAGCAGGTAGAAAAAAAACTGGTCCGTAACCCGGTCGATCTCTCGGGAAAATTTGTTTGCGTAAGAAGGGGGTCTTCGTTCTACGAGCGCCTGAAGAACCTTTCCGATGAGATAGGGGGCAGGATCAATATTGTGGAGGCTCCGGGCAATTGCGAGACCGAACAGCTCATCTCCATGGTAGCCGATGGCACCATCGACTTTACGGTTGCCGATGAGAATATCGCCCTCATCAACCAGACCTATTATCCCAACATCGATGTTAAAACGGCTATCAGTTTTCCGCAGCGCGTGGCCTGGGCGGTGCGTAAGAACGCGGTGCTGCTGAAAGCGGCCATCAATGCCTGGCTGGCAGAGAAGAGGGCTTCGGGCGAGTTCGCCTTCATCTACGACAAGTACTTCCGTAACCCCAAGGCGGCCGAAGAAAGGATAGGGAGCGAATACTTTTCAAATACGGGAGGAAAGATTTCGGTATATGATGACCTGATCATCAAATACAGCAACAAGCTGGGCTGGGACTGGCGGCTGCTGGCGGCCATGATCTACCAGGAATCGCATTTCAACCCGGAGGCGCGCTCATGGGCCGGGGCCTACGGCCTGATGCAGATCATACCGGCCACCTCGGCCTTTTACGGCATAGACAGCATGGCGGCCACGCCCGGTGAAAGCATACGCGCGGGCACCAGCCTGCTGATACGCATGGACAATTACTGGAAAGACCACATACCGGACGAAAAGGAGCGCATCAAATTCGTGCTGGCCTCCTATAATGTTGGCTTAGGCCATATCATTGATGCGCGCAACCTGGCCATCAAATATAAAAGGGACCCCGATAAATGGGAGGATAACGTGGAGTATTTCATCGAACAGAAGGCCAATCCGCAATATTACAACGATGCCGTGGTGAAGTTCGGTTACTGCAGGGGTTACGAGCCTTCCAATTACGTGCGCCAGATACTTGACCGTTACGAACATTATAAGAACGTGATCAATGAAAAACCCGTTGAACAATTAGCAAAAGAATAAGTTGAACCCGTAAAATCCCCCAACCATGAGAACGACCATAACTCCGAGCCCCGAGCAACTGATGGAATTTGTAAAATGGCTGAACAGCCAGATCGATCATTCTACCCGGCTGATACAGCAGTCGCAGTCAGAATGTAATTTCGGACGCGAGGCGATGGCCGAGGGCCAGCGCGATGCTTACATGCAATGCCTCAATTGGTTTATGCAGGGCCGCGCCTGAGCTCAGGCAGATGTTTTTCAGCGGGGGCCAGCGGGGTGTGCCGGTCCCGATCAAATTATTTCCGCTCCTTTCAGAAGGCCTTGCATCTCTTCCTGGATGCGCATGGCTTCCGCGCGGGCCTTTTCCGCAAAATCATGGCCGCTGCCCGCATAGATGATGCTACGCGATGAGTTGACCAGCAGCCCGCACTGGGCGTTCATGCCGTACCTGGCCACTTCCTGCAGGCTGCCGCCCTGCGCCCCTATCCCGGGCACCAGCAGGAAATTATCCGGTACGATCTTGCGCACTTCAGCCAGCATGCCGGCCTGAGTGGCACCGATCACATACATCAGGTTATCGGCATCTCCCCATTTCCTGGAAATGTTCAATACGTTCTCAAACAGCCTGCCCGGCTTCTGAAAATCATCGGCTCCCTTATTGGATGTCAGCGCCAGAAGGATGACCCATTTGCCTTCATACTGAAGAAAAGGCGTTACCGAATCCTCGCCCATGTAAGGCGCCACCGTAACGGCATCAAAATCCATCAGGTCAAAGAAACAGCGGGCGTACATGGCCGATGTATTGCCTATATCGCCCCGCTTGGCATCGGCTATGCTGAACACATCGGGGCAGGTGTCCCTGATATAATGGATGGTCTTTTCGAGCGACTCCCAGCCCGCGGAGCCCAGGCTTTCGTAAAAGGCGGTATTGGGCTTATAGGCCGCACACAGGTCTTTGGTCGCATCGATGATCTGTTTGTTGAACTCGAAAACCGGGTCGCCCGTGCCATGGAGGTGGCGCGGTATGAGGTTAAGGTCGGTATCGAGGCCTATGCAGAGAAAGGACCTTTTCTTTTTAATGATATCAAAGAGCTCCGCGCGCGTCATCAGGCCAGCACCCCTCCCTCCTTTAATCGTTCGGCATTTTCCGCCACCTGCAGCGCGTCTATGAACTCCTGTATCTCACCGTCAACAAAAGAGGTAAGATTATAGCTGGTGAGGCCTATTCGGTGATCGGTCACCCTGTTCTGGGGGTAGTTGTAGGTACGGATCTTGGCCGAGCGGTCGCCCGTGGAAACCATGGTCTTTCTTTTCTTGGTGGTCTCTTCCAGGTGCTTTTGCACTTCGATCTCGTACAGTTTGGTGCGCAGCATCTGCAGGGCGCGTTCGCGGTTGGCATGCTGCGAACGTTCTACCTGGCAGGTCACCACGATGCCCGTGGGCTTGTGGGTGAGCTGCACCTTGGTCTCCACCTTGTTCACGTTCTGCCCGCCCGCACCGCTCGAACGCGCGGTCTGGTACTCCAGGTCGGCCGGGTTGATCTCCACGTCCACATCCTCGGCCTCGGGTAAAATGACTACGGTCGCTGCCGAAGTATGCACCCTTCCCTGCTGCTCGGTTTCAGGTACGCGCTGAACCCGGTGCACACCCGATTCGAATTTGAGCGTGCCGTACGCGTTATCCCCTATTACATTAAATACAATCTCTTTATATCCGCCCATGGTGCCCTCCGATACGTCAACCACCTCTATTTTAAAGCCTTTCCGCTCGCAATAACGGGTATACATGCGGTAAAGGTCGCCCGCAAAGATGCTGGCCTCATCGCCTCCTGTTCCCGCCCGTATCTCCACCACGGCATTCTTCGAGTCTTCCGGGTCCTTGGGGATCATGAGCTGCTTGATCTGGTTTTCCATCTGTACTTTCTTAGTCTCCAGCTCCACCAGGTCGGTACGGGCCATTTCCTTCAGCTCGGCATCTTTCTCATTGGCCAGCACGTCCTTATTGAACTCTATATTGCCCAGCACATCCTTATAGTTGCGGTAAACCGCAACGATCTCGCCCAGCTCCTTATACTCTTTGTTGAGCCTGGTAAAGAGCTTCATGTCCGATATCACTTTCGGGTCAGAAAGCTGCTGTTCAACCTCTTCCCAGCGTCTTTTTATGGCTTCCAGCTTTTCAAGCATGAGCGCAAATTTATGGAAAATTGCCGAGGAGGAAGGGCTATTCCGGGCCCGGAGGTGAAATTCTTTTTCGGGTTTTTGTGGAATCCGTAAAAGGCCGTCATCTTAATATCAAACAACCCTTATAGTCATGAGCGCACAAAAATTTGAGATCCGTATCCCGAAGCCCTGTCACGAGGACTGGGGCAGGATGACACCCGATGCCAAAGGCGCTTTCTGCGCCTCCTGCCAGAAATCAGTATATGATTTTACCGGCAAGACCGATGAGGAGATCGCTGAAGTGTTCCTTCAGAACCAGGGACAAAAAATATGCGGCCGTTTCAATGCCGCTCAGGTGAGCCGGCCTTTCGATATCAGGGTTCCGCTGACCGGCCTGCCCCGTAACGCCTCTCCCGCAAGGGCCTTTGCCATGGCTCTGTTCCTGGTGTTCGGCACCATGCTGTTCAGTTGCCAGACCGTTACCGGCCAGGTGATGGGCGATGTGGCCATAGAAATTCCCGCGGAGAAGAACACGGTGAAAGGCGAGATGATACTTACAGGTGATACGGTTCTCACCCAAACCCCTGTGGTAACGGGAAAGTCTAAGGTAACCACCGTAACAGGCAAGAATACCGTCAGTAAATGCACCCTCCCGGCAAACAATAAACCCCTGGGCGAAGCCCAATTCCTTCCGGAAGATACCATGAAAAGACAGGCACCGCTTCCTGCAGATACGATGCCGGAGCAGGAGCTGATCATGGGCAAGATGGTTTTTCTCCCGGTAGAGGATCACAATAACCAGGCTGTGGAAACGGCAGAAGTGGTGACTGATCCGGAAATAAAACAAATGCCTTACGACAGCCTTAATGCTGACAACATCCAGGCCTATCCGAATCCCACAGGCGGTGAGCTGAATATGCGTTATACCATTTCTACCCATTCGGTCAGCTTCATTGAGATCTACGACATGAACGGGAAGCTGGTCAAAACGCTGCTTATGGCCCAGAAACTGTACCCGGGCACTTATCACTCACAGTTCAGCATTTCCGACCTGGAGCCAGGCACCTACATCTGCGTGCTGAACTCGGGCGGCAAGACCGCATCAACCAGGCTGACAATGGCAGAGTAGTTCAATGGTTGGTTTAGGGGTGACGCGTCACGCGGCTTTTCAGCGTGACGCGTTTTTTGCGCCCGCCCTTTTGGCACTTTTCTTTTATCTTTGTCCGCATCAAACAAAACAACCAGACCGTGAATCGTTTATCCTTCCTGCTTAACATCGTACTGCTCGTTGCCGTTATCATCCTGTATTACCTTCATTTTTCCGCGCCCGATGTGCAATCGCGCTCGCAGGCCGAGGTCATCGACAGCCTGGCCAAGTCCATCAACACCACCCAGGAGCAGAGAAAATCCGAGATCGTGTATGTGAACTCCGATTCGCTCTTTGAGAAATACGAATACTACAAAAAGGTGAAACAATCCACCGAGCAGAAGCTGAGCGGTTTTGAAGCGTTGTATAACCAGCGCCAGAAATCCCTGGCCCAGGACTACAACGATTATATCGACAAGGCGGGTGCGGGCCTGTACACCAAAGAGAAATCGCTCCAGATCGAGGCCGACCTGAAGAAACGCAACGAGGAGCTGGCCAATATGGAGAAGCAGTACCCCGTGCTGCAGGACCAGGTGGCCAAGGAGCTGGCCGATGTGCAGAACAGGCTCTATCTCTTCTTCAAGGCCTTCAGCAAGGCCAACAACTATTCCTGCATACTGACCTTTAACACCAGGGGAGAAGGAGCCCTCGGGATCAATGACCAGTTGGATGTCACCAACGAGGTGATAGCCGCGCTGAACGCAGAATACCAGGAAAGCCTGAAGAATACCGGCAAAGACAAGGAGTCCACCGATAAAAAAGAAAAATAATGGAAGATACCCGATCCATGCTGCTTGAAAAGATCAATTCCGTCAAGGAGTTTCATGAAGTGTTCCGGATAGGGAGCAGAGAGGTCCCCGAAGGGCGGATCAGCGAGGCCGAGTATACCCTGCGTCACCGCCTGATGCACGAAGAGAACGAGGAGTACCTGGAGGCGTGCAGGCGAGGCGACCTGACCGAGATCGCTGACGCCCTGGGCGACAAGCTTTATATCCTGTTCGGCACCATCCTCAAGCACGGCCTGCAGTACAGGATCGAGGAGATATTCGATGAGATACACCGCAGCAACATGTCCAAGCTGGATGAGAACGGCAACCCCATTTTTCGTGAAGACGGTAAGATCATGAAGAGCGAGCGCTATTTCAAACCCGACATCAGATCCATCCTTGAAAAGTGATCGTATATGCGGGATATTTGCAAACATGCCCCGCTTTACCTATCTTAACCTTAAATTTCAAACCGCCTCCCCATGAAAATGACCTTTTTCCCCCGAGGAGAGAAGAGATTCCTGGTCATTCCTTTCACTGCCTTGCTTCTCATCTGCGCCACGGGCGGCCCCAATAACCCTTCGGATAATGACGAAATAGCGCTGGGAACCGAAGGGTGGAACAATAAAAGCGACATCTATGGCTCCGATAACCGGTATGCCGAAGTGGGGGTCGAAGACGGGGAATCGTCAAGATACCTGGTCGCCAGGGATTTTGGTTTCGCTATCCCGGCCGGCTCCGTTATCGATGGCATAGAAGTAACCATAGAGCGAAAAGGGCAGGACAACAAGATTGAGGACAGGTCGGTGCGCCTGCTCAAATCCGGAGCCCTTGCGGGCAACGACTACGCTGTTTCAGGGCACTGGCCCGATGCCGATGGGGTAAGGACCTATGGCGGGCCCAGCGACATATGGGGAACGGCATGGACCCCGGCCGAGATCAACGCTTCCGGGTTCGGTGTAGCCATAGCCATACAGAAAAAATCGAACGGGGGAGGCGAGAAGACCGCGTTCATTGACCATATTCAGGTAAAGATCATCTACACTTCTCCCCTTCCCATTGAGCTTACTTCGTTCAGCGCCCGGATGGAGAACAGGCAGGTGGTGGTGAAGTGGGCAACCGCATCGGAGACCAACAACGATTTTTTTACCATCGAGCGCAGCACGAACGGGGCTACGTTCAGCGAGCTGGCGAAAGTGAAGGGCGCGGGCAACAGCACCACGACCCGCGAATATTCTTATACGGATGGGGCGCCTGCCAGCGGCACCTCGTATTACCGGCTGAAGCAAACCGACTTTGACGGGAAGAGCGAATATTTCTCCATTATAGCGGTAGAGAACAGCCAGGAGAAAGGATCATGCACGTTCCAGGTCTTTCCCAATCCATGCATGGGCAAATGCAGCGTGAAACTGGAGGATTGCCCGCAGGGCAAGGATAAAACAATAACGGTGGCGGTCATCGATATGCTCGGCAACCTGGTGTATTCCCAGGTGCCGGTGCGCGATGATGCCGGGTCCTTCGACTTCTCCATCGATGTGAACAATAATCTTAAACCGGGAGTGTATATTGTGCGGGCCAGCTCGGAGAATGAGAAATATGAACAGAAAGTGATCGTAAACGGAAACTGATATGAAAACCCTGAGATTTGCCTCCTTGCTTTTAGTGTATGTCCTTACGGGCTCCTGCGGTAGTTCAGGTGGTAACGGCCAGGGCGAGCCTTCCGACTCGTCATCCGTAAAGACCACCGATACCAGCGGACTTTCGGACATGAAGCTGTATGCCCTGCCAGCGCCCCTGGAGGTATCCACCGCGCTGCGATCCTATGACAACGCGTATACCACAAAGGTGTTTGAGCGCACGAAGGATAAAACAGCCGACTACCTTCCCAACTATCTCAAGGGACTGAACCTGGGTGTTTACTGCGTAGACATGGGGTATGCCACCGTTTATGACGATCACAACATGGCCCTGAAGTACCTCGACAAGGTTGAAAAGGTAATGAACGAGCTGAACCTGTCCACCCAGGCTGCCGCTTTTGTAAAGAAATATAAGGATAACATCAACAACAAGGATTCGCTGTATAAGTTCATCCTGATGTCGTACAACGAGGCCAACCGCTACTTTCGTGACAACAAGCGCGAGGACGTGGGCCTGATGATTCTTACGGGCGGCTTTATAGAAGGATTGTATATCTCGTCCAACATCGTGAAGAAAGACGACCAGGAAGGCCTGGCCCTTATCGCCCAGCAGCAATTGTACCTGGATAATATCATCGAGCTCATCCGCACCTATAACCAGGATAAGGACATAGCCGATCTGCTTATCCGGCTGCAGGATTTGAAGTCAGCGTACTACGGGATTGAGATCGATTACGATTCTGTCAACTCGAAGGTGCGGACCAAAACGGAGATCACCGAAAAGCAACTGAACCTGCTGCGCCTGAAGGTCTCTTCCGTACGCAACTATATCATCAGTTGATCAGAACACGCGGTACATCATCCAGACACCGCACCCGGCCATAATTAAGCCCACGAGGCGGTTCACCAATGCCAGCGTTCTGGCGTTCAGGAATTTTTTGATCTTTCCGGCTGCCAGCGCCTTGAGGATATCGGTAGCCAGCACGGTGGCCAGGGTGGTCACGAAAAAAATGATTATTTCCACGTGCGTGTACTCTTCGCGCGAGCTGACCAGTCCTACCCAGCCTATCCAGAGCAGGATCACGAACGGGTTCAGGATGTTCAGGAAGAAACCCTTGAGCACCATGAACGGGAGGTTTACTTTTTTGATCACGATATCGTCAGCATGATCGTCCTCGGTAATGGACTTTTTCTGGAAGATGTTGTAGATGCCGAATACAAGCAGGATAGTTCCCCCGATAACACCGATAATGGTCTTGTTCTCTTCTTTAGCAAAGAGGCTGGAAGCACCCAGGTAGGCCAGGGCCACGCAGGCCGTATCGCTCAAAAAGATACCCAGGGCCAGGGCAATGCCCGAGCGGTATCCGTTCTTCAGGCTGGATTGTATGAGCGCGAAAAAAGCCGGGCCGATGGAGATGCATAACGCCATTCCCAGCGCAAAGCCCTTGTACATCGCGTCAAATACCAGGTTCATACCGCGCTCAGCTTGTTTTCAGAAAGGAATTTTTCCCAGTCTTCCAGCCGGGCGTTCTTGATCACGCGGGGAAATTTGTTCTGCCCGCCTTCCTTGCCGTGCGTGCGCATCCAGTCGTAGAAGAACCTTACCGGGTAAACCTCCGCGATCACCTCTTTCAGGGCCGCGCTGCGCTCTACGCGGTAATCGTCATTGAGCACCTTGAGCTTTTCATCGATCTTTTCGGCAATGCGTTTCGCGTCCACCTTATCGTCAGTGCCGATGAACCATTTATGCGCGAACAGCGTGCCGTGGGGTATGCCGGCCACCGTAAATTCCTTGATGTCGATATTGAGCTCTTCCGAAACCATTTCAACCGCCCGGTTCATGTTATCCTGCGACAGGTGCTCACCGCAAAGGCTCAGGAACTGCTTGGTGCGGCCGGTAATAATGATCTCGGTGTGCTCCAGCGAAGTGAACCTGATCGTATCGCCTATCAGGTAGCGCCAGGCGCCCGCGCAGGTGGAGAGCAGCAGCGCGTACTCGGTGTTTTCCTCCACTTCATGTATGGTCAGCGTTTCGGGCTGTTTTACCATGTTGCCGTCCGCATCGAAATTGCGCCCGGTGAAAGGCACGAACTCGAAGAATATGCCGTTGTCGGTGACCAGCCGCATGCCCTCGGTATCGGGCCGGCTCTGGTAGGCGATAAAGCCTTCGGAGGCCAGGTAGGTTTCCAGGTAAATGATGGGCCGGGCCAGCAGCTTGTCGAATCCCTTTTTGTAAGGGGCCAGCGATACCCCGCCATGCACGTACACGCGCAGGTTGGGCCAGATATCGTGTATGGTCTTCAGGTTGTATTCAGCGGTGATCTTCTCGAGCAGGATCTGCACCCAGGCCGGCACCCCGCAAATGATGGAGATGTCCCAGTTCTTCGCGTTGCGCGCGATCTCGTCCAGCTTGGAGTTCCAGTCGCGCTCTTTGGATATGCGCCTGCCGGGCTTATAGAAATGCTGGAACCAGAAGGGTATATTGCTGGTCGTTATCCCGCTCAGGTCGCCTTCGAAATAGGTGCCGTTGTAGTTCAGGTGGGTGCTGCCCCCGAGCATGAGTATCCCTTTTTCGTAGTGCTCTTCCGGCAGGTCGAAGTGGCCCTGTGTAAGGATCTGCCGTATGCTGGTCTTCTGTATGGCCTTCAGCATTTCGCGCGTCACCGGTATGTATTTGCTCGAAGCCTCCGAAGTGCCTGAGCTCAGGGCGAAGTACTTCACCCGCCCGGGCCAGCACACATACGATTCTCCGTTCAGGCTCCGGTACCACCAGCTTTTGAAAATAGAATTGTAATCGTGCGTGGGTACAGAATGCTGGAAGGCCTTTACCACCTCCTTATCGTTCAGGATGCGTGAGAAATTATAGTATTCCCCGAACGAGGTGTATTCCGCTTTGCTGAGCAGCTTGCGGAGCGTGCCGATCTGCTGCTTATAGGCATTCTGCCTGCGTATACGGGGCAGTTGGGTGCCCAGTTTGATCGTACGCTTCAGGATCGAGCCCAATAACGCCATGCTTTTTTGTTTAGAGCGAAATAAAAGTAGATAAATTTTCAGGAAACGAAAAAAGCAGGCCCTGTGCGGCCCGCCCGTCCCTTATTGAAGATAATTGAAGTTCTGTCCTTTTTTAATGCTCTTCAGCGTTTCGAATATCAGCCGGATCACACTCTCCACGTCTTTCTTATGCACCGACTCCACCGTGGTATGCATGTAGCGAAGGGGCAGCGAGATCAGCGCGGACGGCACGCCCCCGCCATTATAGGCGAAGGCATCGGTATCGGTGCCCGTGGAGCGCGATACGGCCTCGCGCTGGAAAGGGATCCGGTTCTTCTCGGCCGTATGGATGATCAGCTTCAGCAGGTTATTATGAACGGCCGGCCCGTAGGTGAGCACGGGGCCTTTGCCGCAATGGATATCGCCCTGCGCGATCTTGTTCATCATGGGCGTTTGGGTATCGTGGCACACATCGGTGATGAGGGCCACATCGGGCTGGATGCGCTTGACGATCATTTCGGCCCCGCGCAGCCCCACCTCTTCCTGTACGGAGTTGGTGATATACAATCCGAAGGGCAGCTTCACCTTGCTTTCCTTAATGAGACGGGCCACTTCAGCGATCATAAAGCCGCCCACGCGGTTATCGAGGGCGCGGCCCACAAAATAACGGTTGTTCAGGGTCATGAACTGGTCCTCGTAGGTGACCACGCAGCCCACATGCACGCCCAGCTCCTCCACTTCCTTGTCAGACGAGCATCCGCAATCGAGAAAAATATTCTTAAGCGTAGGGGTCTCCTCGCGCCCCGGCTCGCGTACGTGAATGGCCGGCCAGCCGAACACGGCCTTTACGATGCCTTTATCGGTATGGATGTTCACGCGCTTGGAAGGAGCGATCTGGTGGTCGGAGCCACCGTTCCTGCGCAGGTAAATAAAACCTTCCTTGGTAATGTAATGTACGAACCAGGATATCTCATCGGCATGCGCCTCGATCACCACTTTGTAATCGGCTTTGGGGTTGATCACCCCCACGGCCGTGCCGTAGGTGTCCGAAAAATGATCGTCTATATAAGGAGTAATGTAATCGAGCCAGAGCTTCTGACCCTCTTTTTCAAACCCGGTGGGCGAGGGGTTGTTCAGGTAATTCTCCAGGAACTTCAGTGAGCCGGCATTCAGCACAGCGGCTTGCTTTTTTGGCATGGTCTTGGTAATTTAAGGGCGCAAATATAGCTGATTTTGTTGCTATTTTGTTGAAAAGTTGTTTTTAAAAATCTCGGGTTTTTTCTTTATTTTGAATTTCCAAAAATGACCAAACCAAGACCTATGAAAAAAGTAATTCTACACCGCAAAAGATCAATAACAACTGCCCTGGCTGGTTTTGCTGTGCTTTGTTTTGCTTTCACCTCGTATCAAACCAAGCCCAAATTGCCCCTGGATACGAAAACGTATGTGGTTGAAGTATTGCAGGACGGCAAGTCGAAGCCCATTTGCCCGGATGACGAGCTTAAATTCAATACCGGTAAATTCAAATCCGTACTGTTCATGGACTGGGGCTTTTCGAATTCGCCTTACAACTGCACCGTTATCGACAGCACTTCGGAAAAAAAGATATATACCTTCGATTGTG
Organism: Bacteroidota bacterium; assembly: GCA_040756415.1. Lineage (GTDB taxonomy): Bacteria > Bacteroidota > Bacteroidia > JADZBD01 > JADZBD01 > JBFLYZ01. Next base: position 10,197 of record JBFLYZ010000018.1, on the reverse strand, counting down.
AGACCAAGCCCAACGACAAAGGCGAGATCATGATCTGGAGCGGCACTGTGACCGGTGAGGATATTGAAGGTACGGCCGAGCTGCAACGTAAAGGCAAAACGGTGAAGACCTATACCTTCAGCGGTACGCTTAAGGCCAAGCCCGGCAGCAAGAAGAAATAGAAGGTCCATTCCCTTCCTATACGCCCTCCGGCAAACGCAGGAGGGCTTTTTTATTCCTTCAGCCGTCCGGTATTATTTTTGTTTTATCAAAAATTGTTATCTTGCCATAGCAATCCCTAAACCCCGAAGCATGAAACGATTGTTGATCCTTGCTGCCGCAACCGGCATCTGCTGTACTGCCGCTGCGCAGGATACGGTAAAGGTATCCACCATACCCAACCAGGAGGCCGAGAAGTTCTATAACAGCGGAGTGACCAATTACGAGAGCAAGAACTACCAGGCGGCCATCTCCGACTTCACCCAGGCGCTGACGCTCAAGCCCGATTTCGAAAAGGCCTGGTATAACCGGGGCACGGCCAAGTATGTGCTGAAAGATTACAACGGGGCTATACAGGATTTTAACAAGTGCATGGAGATCGATCCGAACGATAACCTGCCCTATTTCAGCCGCGCGCAGGCCTATTACCAGCTCGGCAAGAAAGAAGATGCCATGAACGATTACAATACCGCTGTGCTGAAGAACCCCAATTATGTGGATGCCTGGTATTACCGGGGCGGGCTAAAGTTCGAGAACGCGGACTATAAAGGGGCTGTCGAGGATTTCAACAAGGCCATCACCATCAAGCCCGATTACGCCTATGCGTATAACGACCGCGGCAGCTCCAAGCGCATGCTCGAGGATATTGACGGGGCCATTGCGGATTACATCAAGGCCAAGAGCATTGATCCTACGCTGGCCTTTGTATGGTGCAACCTGGGCAGCGCCTACCGTAAGAAGGGCGAGTTCAAGCTGGCCGTAGAGGCCTACGACCAGGCCATCAAGCTTAAGCCCGATTACCAGACCTATAACAGCCGCGGCAGCGCCAGGTTCGATGCGGGCGATTATAAGGGAGCTATATCTGACTTCGACAAGGCCATACAACTGAAGACGGATTACTCCTATGCCTATAACAACCGGGCGGGCGCCAGGCTGAAGCTGAAAGATTATAAGGGGGCCATCCAGGATTGCGACCTGGCGATCAAGTACGACAGCAGCTACGGCTATGCCTACCTGAATCGCGGAATAGCCAAAGAAATGCTGCGCGATAAGACCGCCTGCGATGACTGGAAAAAGGCCGGAGAGCTGGGCGTTGAGATCGCCAAAGTGTATGGTTCGGGTTGTATAAAATGATTCAAAACGTATTCGTATGAAAGTCTATATGCGCAAATTCATCCTCACCGCTGTTCTCATCCTGTTCGGTGCAGCCATGCCGGCTCAAACGAACGTGGAGTTCACTAAGGATAACTTCAAGGACAAGAAAGACGGGTTCAAGGAGGCTAAAAAGAACCTCGAGGACGGGAACGAGCTGTTTGCCCAGGGCAGGCCGTTCTATTCCCAGGCTCTTCCCTTTTTCCTGAAGGCGAACGACTTCAACCCGAACAATGCCCTGCTCAATTACAAGATCGGTGTATGCTACATCTGGTCCAACTACAAATGGAAGGCGGGCCCGTACATTGAAAAAGCCTATAAGCTGGATCCCAATTGCTCGCCCGAGATACACTATTACCTGGGCCGCAACTACCACCTGACCATGGAATGGCAGAAGGCCATTGACGAGTATAAGACCTATCTCAAAACGCTGATACCCGATAAGGACAAGGAAAAGGTAATGGACACCAATAAGAAGATCAACGAATGCCTGAACGGAATGGAGCTGGTGAAGAACCCGGTGAGGGTATTCATTGATAATGTGGGTAACGCCATTAACTCGCCCTACCCGGACTATGGCCCGGTCATTTCGGCCGATGAATCCATTATGATGTTCACTTCCCGCAGGCCGGGCTCCATCAGCGATATGCTCGATCCCAATGACGGTATGGCTATGGAAGATATCTATATTGCAACGAACACGGTGGGAATATGGAATACAGCCAAGAATGCGGGCAAGCCCATCAATTCTGAGGTACACGATGCTACCGTGGGCCTTTCGGCCGATGGCCAGACCATGCTCATGTACCTCGATGACAAGGGTGACGGCAACATTTACCAGTGTGATCAGAAAGGGGAGTTCTGGAGCAAGCCCGAAAAGATGAGCAGCAACATCAACACCAAGTTCCACGAGTCATCGGCCAGCCTTTCTTCTGACGGCAAGATATTGTACTTTGTCAGCAATAAGGAAGAAGGCAGCCTGGGCATGCATGATATCTACATGTGCAAGAAGGATGAAAAAGGGAAGTGGGGCAAGGCGGTGAACCTGGGTAGTATCATTAATACCGCTTATAACGAGGAGAGCGTGTTCATTCACCCGGACGGGAAAACGCTTTACTTCAGCTCGCAGGGCCATAAGACCATGGGGGGCTATGATATTTTCAAATCGGTATGGGATGAAAAGACCATGAAGTGGTCTACTCCTGAAAATATCGGTTATCCTATCAACACGCCCGATGACGACATCGATTTCGTGCTTTCGGCCAGCGGCAAGCACGGTTACTATTCTTCGTTCAAGATAGAAGGCCAGGGCGAGAAAGATATTTATATGATCACCTTCCTGGGGCCTGAGAAGCCTCCCGTGCTGAACACGCAGGACTACCTGCTTGCCAGCATGCTGAAGCCGGTGACCACCGTGGTGGCGCAAAAGGTGGATATCAAGCAGCCATCGCTCACCATCCTGAAGGGCACCATCACCGATGCGCTCAACGACAAGCCCCTGGAGGCTGAGATCGAGCTGGTAGACAATACGCTCAACCAGGTGATCGCCACCTTCAAATCCAATTCCTCAACCGGGAAATACCTCGTTTCTCTCCCTGCCGGGAAGAACTACGGCATAGCGGTGAAGAAAGAAGGCTATCTATTCCATTCCGAGAACTTCGATATACCGCAGACCGCGGCTTACCAGGAAGTGGTGAAGGATGTGGAGCTGAAGAATTTCGCGGTGGGTAACAAGATCATACTCAAGAACGTGTTCTTCGACTTTGACAAGTCCACGCTGAGGCCCGAATCGTATGCCGAGCTGGACCGCCTGGCGAAGCTGCTGAACGATTATCCCAATCTCAAGATCGAGATATCGGGACATACGGACAGCAAAGGATCGGATGACTACAACCTCAAGCTTTCGCAGGACAGGGCGGCAGTGGTAGTAGGCTACCTGGTGTCGAAAGGGATCAATAAGGACCGTTTGAAATCGGCCGGCTATGGTGAGACCAAGCCTATTGCCACCAACGATACGGACGAAGGCCGGCAGATGAACCGGAGGACGGAATTCGAGATCCTTAGCAAATAACACGCGCAACATAACCGGTGAACGCTTGCCCCGGCACTGTGGCCTGGTTCAGGCAATAGTATTTTCTTAGCTGAATGAAAAGAGAGATCGTGCTGACGGCTGACGGCTCGCACACGCTGCATCACGCGGAGCTGAACGAGCATTACCATTCCATACACGGGGCGGTGCAGGAGTCGAAGCATGTTTTTATCGGGGCCGGCCTGTCTTACTGCCTGGGCCGGATGGATGCGGCACCCGCCATCCTGGAGATAGGCTTTGGCACAGGGCTCAACGCCTTGCTGACGCTGCAGGAGGCGGAAAAGCTTAAAAGGCCCGTGGCATACGATTCGCTGGAAGCCTATCCGCTGGAGAGCGAAGTGACCGGTAAGCTGAACTACGGGCAGCTTTTAAGCGATCAGGGAACCTTTTGCCGCCTGCATGAGTGCCCGTGGAACCAGCCCCTGGCGATCACGCCTTTTTTTACTCTGACTAAAATAAATAGTGCAGTGCAGGAATTTATTCCTTCCCTAGCGTATGACCTGGTCTACTTTGATGCTTTTGCGCCTTCGCGCCAGCCTGAGATGTGGACAGCCGCTGTATTCGAAAAACTTTTCGGCTCTATGAAAAAAGGGGCTGTTCTTGTAACCTATTGCGCTCAGGGCAACGTAAAACGTACACTGCGGTCGGCAGGATTTGAGCTGCAGGCCCTGAAAGGGCCTCCCGGTAAAAGGGAGATGACCCGGGCGACCAAACCCTGATATGAGAAAATGGACCATCCTGATCCTGCTGCCGGCCGCGCTAGCCGCAGGTCTTTATTTCAGCGGCTACCGGCAGTGGTTCTTCAGGGATAAGGCTTATTCGTACGCAAATTATAAAAAGGAGGTCGATTCGATCCTGATGTACAGGGACGAGCTGGCCTCCGCTTTCCCTTCGCGGTATCCGGAGCATTTCTATGCCGAGGCGGGCCGGCAGTTCACCAGGCGCCTGGATGAGCGCCTGTTCCCCTACTGGGAAGGTACCGACTGGGATTTCAACGGCACCAGCGAAGTGCCCGGAAAAGGCAGCGTAGCCTGCGGCTATTTTGTGACCACCCTGCTCCGGGATATGGGCGTCAATCTGAACCGCGCGGAGCTATCGCAGTGCGCATCAGAGAAAATGATAAAGTCCCTGGTGTCGCCCGCTCATATCTTCCGTTATTCTAACTTTACCATACAGAAGTTTGTTGATGAGATCTGGGCGAAGGGCGATGGGGTGTATCTGACCGGACTCGACCAGCATACCGGTATCCTGGTCTGCCGCAAGGGCCGCGTGGATTTTCTGCACTCGGGGGGAGGCATACCTGCCCGCGTGATCCGCGAAGAGGCTCTCAGCTCAAGCCTGCTGGTCAGGTCGGCCTACCGGGTTGTGGGTAAGATAACAGGTGATAAAAAATTCTTAGCTAAATGGATCAGGCAGGAAAAGTTCCGGTGAAAACATTCACAGTGCGGGTGTACGGCATCTGCATTTACCACGATAAGGTGCTCGTTTCAGACGAGCGGATCAGGGGCATGGAGATCACCAAGTTCCCTGGCGGAGGGCTCGAGTTCGGTGAGGGAACGATCGATTGCATCAGGCGCGAGTTCGTGGAAGAAACCGGGCAGGAAATACGGGCGATCCGTCATTTCTATACCACCGATTTTTTCGTGGAATCGGCCTTCAACCCCAACAGCCAGGTGATCAGCATCTATTACCTGGTGGAATTCCTGGCTGAGCCGGTCTTCGGGGTAAAGCACAAGAAGTTCGATTTTCTCCGGCATACGGATGACGAGTTCGTTTTCCGGTGGATACCGTTAAACGACCTGAGCGAGAGTGATTTTACGTTCGTGATCGACCGGAAAGTGGCCGGCATGCTCAGGGAGTCAGCCTAAGCGCTTGGTTACCTGCTGCTCCACCAACTGGAACAGTTGCAGGGGCGTAAGCCCCCTCCAGTTCATCTCGTTCAGCTTTCCGCCTGAGTTGAAATAATAATCGATGTGCTGGTGATGGAACTCCCTCAGCACGTGCTCCCTGAAATTGATGAAGGCGATCCAGCCTTCTTCCACCTCATCGAACCATTCTTCGTAGTAGGAATCATCGGAATGATGGAAGTTCAGTACGTTCTCGCCAATGATGATGAACTTGTTGATGCCCTGGGCCATGATCGGCTCGATGATATCGCGCTTGAGGCGCATGATGTCGTTATTGATCGTGTCGTTCCATTCGCCTATCAGCTCAATGATGCAGAATCCTTCGTCATAATCAACCGACAGTATCTTGATGAACAGGGTAGGGGAGCCGATATCGTCCCACTGCGGGTGAATGACATAATTGTATATCTGGTGCGTAAACTCGAACTCGCTGTATTCCCTTCCGTAGAACGGAGAGCGCTCATCGTCTTCGGCCGCATAGAGATGCCTCCAGTTGTAATATGGCTCGATCGTGTGCATGGCGTAATTACACACTAATTTACGCAGGAAATGCGAGAATATCCAGCGCTTATTTCTTTTTCCGCGAATCGATAGCCTTGCGCACGCTGCCGTGGCGCACAAGCAGTTTGTGCGCTTCCGTATGGGAAATACCCAGCTCGCGTGCGATCATGTTGGTGCCGCGGTCTATCAGCTTGTTGTTGCTGAGCAGCATATCCACCATCTTATTGCCGCGCACCCGCCCCAGTTGTATCATCACCGAGGTGGATACCATGTTCAGCACCAGTTTCTGGGCCGTCCCGGCTTTCATGCGGGTACTGCCGGTAACGAACTCCGGGCCTACGATCACCTCTACCGGGTAATTTGCCGCCCTGGCGGCCGGGCTTCCTTTATTACAGGAGATGGAGCCGGTGAGGATGCCGTGCTTCCTGCATTTTTTCAGGGCCCCCACCACGTAAGGGGTGGTGCCGGATGCGCTGATGCCGATCACCACATCTTTTTTGCTGATCTTATGCGATCTCAGGTCTTTCCAGCCCTGCTCCGGATCATCTTCGGCAAACTCGACCGCCTTACGGATCGCCTTATCACCACCGGCAATCAGCCCGATGACCAGGCCATGCGGCACGCCATAGGTGGGAGGGCATTCGGAGGCGTCAACAATGCCCAGCCTGCCGCTGGTGCCGGCCCCAATGTAAAACAGGCGTCCGCCATTTTTCATGCGGCCCACTATGGCTTTCACCAGCTTTTCTATGCGGGGGATAGCTTTTTCAACCGCTCCCGGAACCGACCCGTCTTCGCGGTTGATGTTGCGCAGCAATTCTTTCACGCCCATCGCTTCGAGACGGGCGTATTTTGAATCGGCTTCGGTGATCTTTTTCAACGTATTCTTCTGATGTTGTTTTTGGAAGCCATGAGCTCTCATCATCCTGCTGTGTTTCCCAATCAGGCCCCGGAAAAGCGTCATTATTCCCGTAACGCACCGGCAAACTCATCGGGCCGGCACACGATCCCCGGAGCGTTAATATATCTTCGGGAATTTCTCCGGGTCGGTCTCATGCATGATATCGTACACGCTGTCGAACACATCGTCAGCGCTGGGTTTGCTGAAATAATCCCCATCCGACCCGTAAGCGGGGCGGTGTTCCCTGGCGGTAAGCGTTTTGGGCTCAGAATCGAGGTAGCGGTAGCCTCCCTGCTCTTCCAGCACTTTCTGCATCATATAGGCGCTGGCCCCTCCCGGCACGTCCTCATCGAAGAACAGCACGCGATTGGTCTTTTTCAGCGACTCTTTTATGGAGCCGTGGACATCGAAAGGAAGAAGGGTCTGAACATCGATCAGCTCAGCGGATATGCCGGCCTCTTCAAGCTGGCTGCAGGCCTCCATAGCTATACGGCAATTGGAGCCGTACGTGACAATGGTAATGTCGGAGCCTTCGCGAAGCACTTCGGGAACGCCCAGCGGAATGCGGAACTCACCGAAATTAGAGGGTACGCGTTCTTTCAGGCGGTAGCTGTTGAGCGGCTCCACCACCAGCCCGGGCTCATCGCTCATCAGCAATGTATTGTAAAACCCTGCGGCCTGGGTCATGTTACGGGGAACACACACGTTGATCCCGCGCAGCGCATGCACGATCATTCCCATGGGCGATCCGCTGTGCCATACACCTTCCAGGCGGTGTCCGCGCGTGCGGATGATCACCGGGGCCTTCTGCCCGCCTTTTGTCCTCCAGTGTACGGTGGCCAGGTCATCGCTCATCACCTGCAGCGCGTACAAGAGATAATCGAGGTACTGGATCTCCGCTATGGGGCGCAGCCCGCGCATGGCCAGCCCTATGGCCTGACCCAGAATGGTAGCCTCGCGTATCCCGGTGTCGAACACCCGTATCTCACCGTATTTTTTCTGCAGTCCTTCGAGTCCCTGGTTCACTCCTCCTATTTTCCCGGAGTCTTCACCGAAGATCAGCACCTCGGGATACTTCTCCAGTATCCTGTCAAAGTTGTCACGGAGTATTTCCCTTCCGTCACACTGTTTTTCTTCACCGTATTCTACGGCCGAGGGGGGCACATTGCCTGCGCTCATGGCGTTCTCGCTGTGCAGGTAAGAGCTGTAACGCTCGTAATTCTCGATCTTTGATACGTTCAGCCAGTTGATCAGTTTTTGCCTGGCGGCCAGGTCTTCGGCTCGGACCAGGCGCAAGGCTTTCTTCACGCAGCCCAGGATATCCTTGCGCTGGGGATCCATGGCTGAGTAAAGCTCATTTTTAAGCTTCAGTATGGCCGAGGCGTTGGACGACTGGGCGGCCAGCTCGTCCAGTAAGGCATTCACTTCCGTGATCTCGGCTTTTATAGGAGCATTATAGTTCGCCCAGGCCCTGTTCTTAGCCTCGCGCACGGCTTTTTTGGCGTTCGCTTCGATCTCATCCAGCTCGGCTGGCGCGGCCAGGTTGATCGACAGTATCCACTCGCGCATCTTCCTGATGCAGTCGAAATCCTGTTCCCATTGCAGGCGCTCGGGTGATTTATAGCGCTCGTGCGAGCCGCTGGTGCTGTGCCCCTGGGGCTGGGTCATCTCCTCTACGTGTACGAGCACCGGTATATGTTCGTTGCGGCAAACCTGCGTGGCCTTTTCATAGGTCTCGCAGAGGTGGGCGTAATCCCAGCCCTTTGTCTTGAATATCTCGTAACCGTTGCCCTGCTCATCGCGCTGGAAGCCCTTCAGGATCTCGGATATGCTCTCCTTGGTGGTCTGGTATTTTTTGGGAACGGATATGCCGTGCCCGTCATCCCATACCGATACCAGCATGGGTATCTGCATAACGCCTGCTGCGTTGATGGTTTCCCAGAACAGGCCTTCGGAGGTGGACGCATCGCCTATCGTGCCGAAGGCGATCTCGCTGCCACGATCGGAGAACTGGCGGAACCGCTCGGTCTGCAGACCCGGGTTCTGCCTGAAATGCTTGCTGGCCATGGCCAGGCCCAGCAGGCGGGGCATCTGGCTGCCCGTGGGCGAAATATCGCCCGATGAGTTCTTTTGTTTGGTCAGGTCTTTCCAGGTGCCGTCTGAATTCAGGAAACGCGTGGCGTAATGGCCGTTCATCTGCCTGCCGGCCGAGGAAGGCTCGGCTTCCACATCGGTATGCGCGTACAGTTGGGCGAACCACTGGTCGAGCGTGAGCAGGCCTGCCGCGAACATAAAGGTCTGATCGCGGTAATAGCCCGACCTGAAATCGCCCTTGCGGAAGAACTTGGCCATGGCGACCTGGGCCACCTCCTTGCCGTCACCGAATATGCCGAACTTGGCCTTGCCGGTAAGCACTTCTTTGCGCCCGAGCAAAGATGTCTCGCGGCTCTCGTAAGCTATGCGGTAGTCGTTCAGCACTTCCCTGCGGAACTCTTCCAGCGAAAGCTCCTCGTTCACGTTCTTGGGTTCTTCTGACATAAGCGGTACGTATTGGGCAAATATAACAATTTGCCAATGAGGGCGAACTGACGCGAACCTTAATTTGAGCACAGACAGGAAAAGCCCGCGGCAAAGCGGGCTTCCTGTGATGGGCTTCCGGTACTTACCTGGTAATGGCCAGCTTCTGCGTGAGCAAAACAGGCCCGGCCGAAAGCGAATAGAAGTAAATGCCCGCTTCGATCGTTGAAGCGTCAGCCTGGTAGGTGTAAGCGCCCGCCTGGAGCCGATCATCAGCCAGGATGAATACCAGCTTTCCCGCTGCATCGTAAAGGGCCAGTTTCACCTCCATCTCCGCATCGATGGAAAAGCTGAAGGTGGTGATGCCGCTTGCAGGGTTAGGTGAAGCATAACCCAGGGAAACGCTCCCGGCAAGGGAAGAGAAATCCGTGATGCTGCTGGTGCTGGGCGTATAATTGATGTTCCCAGAGAGTAATCCCGCATTGTTATTCTCATCCGTTTCGGTGATGTCATCGTTGCTGTCGACCCATACGCCAAGGCGATAGGTTCCCGCAGGAATACCCGGAGTGTTATTGATGTCGATGTTCCAGTTCGAGATCGTTACACAGGCATTGCCCGATAAACCGGGAAGGCTGGTGGTGCCGATGATCCAGTAGTTGGTCGTGCTCTGGTCGTAGAGGTACATGGACACATCGAAGGAGCCGGCATTGCCGTTGTCGTTGTTGCAGGCATCTACCGTGATGTTGGTTATAATGCCGTTGCTGCCCGGGGGACTGTAAGAATAATTGATGCCGGGCACCAGGTCGATCTGCGCCTGCGAAGTTTTTATCATGAAGAACAGCATCATGATAAGACATAAAAGGGTAATTTTCGTTTTACTCATAGCTTTGTTTTTTAGTTTGTTTAAATGGTTTGATTTTTGTTTTTGTCCGGTC
>JBFLYZ010000017.1:0-61602 GCA_040756415.1 Bacteroidota bacterium | reverse complement strand
AAAACTGGAAAAGGCCGGCTCAAAAGTAGGCTTTGCCTGGGGTATGTCGGTGGAGTTCCGCCTGAACGCGGTAGCGGTGATCGCCACCGGCCTGCAGATCGATTATGACAGAGGTTATCTTAACTTCCTGGACACCTCGGCCAGCTACTATTTTAATACCAAGGACCAGGTGCTGCTTCCTTTCAGTGATACGGCAGCCGCAGGTAAAAGCAACGTGGTGTTCTATCAACTGAATGACCGGGTTTACCGCACCAATTATGTTACCCTGCCGTTCTGCCTGAAAATGAAGACCAAGGATATTGGGGGCATGACCTACTTTATGAAGTTCGGGCTGAACTCTTCCTTTCGCCTGAAGGCCAAGGTAAATGATAATGTGACCCAGCGCACGGCCCAGAAGCCCAAGTCGAGCCTTACTGACCTGGATAATACGGATGATATGAAGCTGTTCCGTTTTCAGCTTCAAGTTGGGGGCGGTGCGGAATATAACCTGTCAGGCACTACCTCGCTGGTGTTCGGCCTGGGGTTCAATTACGGCTTTTCAAATGTTCTGACGAAAGAGTCGAAGTACCTGGTCAAGAACGATGGCACAGCCACTACCTCACCAACGCCTTATCCTCAAAATGCGGCCGCCAGCAATATTGCGCTTACGGTAGGCATGCTGTTCTGAAGCGATAATATTCCTAATTTTAATCCCCCGCCCGTAGCGGGGGATTTTTTTATGGAACACAAAAAAGTGATCGAGCATATTGTCGGCTGGCTGCGCGAGTACAGCGATGCTTCCGGAACAAACGGCTTCGCGGTAGGCATTTCAGGAGGCATCGATTCCGCTCTTACCTCCACGCTTTGCGCGCTCACGGGAAAAAAGGTGATCGCCCTGAACATGCCTATCCTGCAGCACAAAGAACATGACGACCGGGCCAAAGAGCATATTGAATGGCTCAAAACGAATTTCAGCAATGTGAGCGGTGACGAGATCGAGCTCACCGAAGTGTTCCTTAAACTGCAATCGCTTTTCCCCAACGAGGTGACCACGCATCACCTGACCATGGCCAATACCCGCGCGCGCCTGCGCATGATCGCCCTGTACGCCTATGCTGGCGGCCACAGGCTTCTGGTTGCGGGGACCGGCAACAAGGTGGAGGATTTCGGGGTGGGATTTTTCACGAAATATGGCGATGGGGCCGTAGACCTTTCCCCGATCGCTGACCTCATGAAGAGCGAGGTGTACGCCCTGGCCCGCGAGCTGGGCATTTCACAGAATATTCTGGCCGCAGCGCCTACTGACGGGCTGTGGCAGGATAAACGTACCGATGAGGACCAGATAGGTGCCAGCTACGATGAGCTGGAATGGGCCATGAAGTTCCTGGAGGAAAACCCTCCTGCCGGCCGGATCGAAGCGCTGGATGCCCGGAAAAAAGAGGTCATAGCCATTTACAGGCGATTCAACACGATGAATGCCCACAAGATGAGGCCGATCCCGGTGTGCCTCATTCCCCCGGAACTGAAATAAAAAACCCTGCAGCATACGCGGCAGGGTTTTTAAAGATGCATTCAGCTCTTTACTTATACTTGATGAATATCGGCTCGGAGTTATTGATCCATACCATATCCTTGGTATAGACGGCAAACTGGTATTCGCCCTTTTCAGAGAAGTACCATTCCAGGTAGGTGTAGTTCAGATCGCTGGTAATGGTGTAGTTCTGCTTATCCTGCTGCTTCCACTCCCCACCCACTTTCTTATCCAGGTAAACAATGATCCCATCGGTACCCATGGTCTTGCTGCCGTTGCTGATCACCAGGTAAATATACTGGCTCTTGCCCTTATCGATATTAAACGTGGTGTAAGACGGAGCGTATCCGCTGCTGTTCGGCTTGCTGTCAGAGCAATACACCGAAGAGCTGGCGTAGTACACCGTAGAGTTGCTGTTACCGCCCCCACCGCCCTTCATGCTTACGGTGCAGTAGGCCGTTCCGATCTTGGCCGAAGCGTGGTTATACACGTCAAAGCGATAGCTACCGGCCGAATAAAGCGTGTATTTCATCCAGGTTCCCGTAAGGGTAGACTTGCTCAGATCGTATTTCTTCGTTTCCTGGAAGGTATAGGTCCCGCTCACGTCCTTATATACATCGATCTCCACATGGTCGGTCTCTATCGATTTGCTGCCGTTATCCACCACCACATAGATGTAAGCTCCATCGCTGGGTATCTCGAACGAAGTGATCTTGGGCCCGGTACCGGTGCTTTCGTTCACCTCGTTGGTGGTATATACATCGCAATTGGAATACGTTCCGCTGGATGATGAAGTATAATCCGTATTATAGGTAGTGGTGTTGCCGCCCGTTTTGGTGGCATTGATCTGGTCAGGGGTGAGGATAGGCTGCTTATCGCCCATGATCGTGTTGATGGATCCCGCATTCTTAGGAATGGTCAGCCCTTTCGCGTTCAACTGGGTAAGGATGGCGCTTTTGGGAGCTACCACGTAATACATGCCGTTGATACCGCCCACCAGGCCTATACCGGTCTTGTTTCCAACAGCCGTGGCGATACCGATCACCTTGTTGGTTTCGTTGAACACCGGCCCACCGCTGTTGCCTCCGTTGATGGAAGCATCGGTCTTGATATACCCGTAGTCCTTGTTGAACACATAATCAAGGCCACTGAACTTGCCGAAGGTGAGCGTGCTCATGTCCTTCACCATCATGTCCCAGCCTCCGTCATACTGCGCAGGATAGCCGTATACACACAGGTCCTCGCCCTGCTGCGCTGCGTCCGAGTTCCCGATAGGAAGAGGAAGGAACTTCTGGGTGACCTTGTTACCCTTCAGGTCGGAAACGATCTTGATCATAGCCCCGTCAAAAGAACCCGTACCTATCGTCAGCACCTGCGCGGCATAAAGGGTATAATCGCTTTCTCCCTTTCCCCAGTAAACCTGAACAATGGGAGTGGTATACCCGGTGGCATAGACCTTGGTCGTATTGGGATCATTGGCTATCTTGCTGGTATAGGTATCGAAGCCAACCTGGGTCTGACCATACGAATCCTTGTAATCGTAATCGATATAGCCCATCACGCAATATTCCACTACGTGGCGGTTGGTGAATATAATGCCGTCATCCGTTACGAAGAATCCCGTTCCCCTTCCTATATATCCCCCACCCGGCTTCTTTTTCTCCGCAAGCGAGTCGAACAGGAGTATCTTCACTACCCCCTTGTAATAATTGGCGGCAATCATTTTCGCATCCAGTCCTTTTACCTGCGCGTTTCCTTTGGATCCCCAAAACGCGAGGGCCAGAACAATTAGTAAAATCTTCGATTTCATGGTCTCTTTATTTGTGAGCTTTTTGATTAAAATGGTGGCCAAATGTACGCAAAAAATAACCCGGAAAATGCCTTTTTTCATCCGGAAACCGGGATTTATTACTAACAGATTTCTCCGTTTTGAACACAAGCCGGCACCCGGGTTTTAACAATTGTTTATTTTTGCCACAATGGTCCGCCTCTTTCTGTCCATCCTTTTTAGTATCCTATCCCTATCCTGCTGTCTGGCAGGTGGTTTCCAGGTGAACCTGCAGGGGCAGAAACAAAGCGGGATGGGGCATTGCGGTACCGGGCTTAGGCTGGACGCTTCGAGCATGCTCTTCAATCCCGGGGCGGTTTGCTTTGCCGACAGCATCAGCAGCATTTACGGTGGGGCCAGCTTCATTGTGCCGCGCACCACTTATCTCGAGCCCTTTCCGGGAACCTATACCGCCAATACCGAGCTGCATATCGGCACCCCGTTTACGCTGTATGCAGCCTTCAGGCTGAAAAACGCCAAAAACATTTTCATTGGCGGTGGCATCTATACGCCTTTCGGCAGCCGCAACCAGTGGCCCGATGACTGGAAAGGCCAGTTCCTGATCCGCGAGATCGAGCTGAAGACGGTGTTCATCCAGCCTACCGTTTCTTACCGCATCAGCGAAAAGCTGGGTATAGGGTTCGGTCCGGTCTTTGCCACGGGAGGCTTCTCCCTGCGCAAGGCCATCCCGGTACAGGATACGCTGGGCTTTTACGGTGAGGGCCTGCTGGAAGGCAAGGCCATGGGATTCGGCTTCAATGCCGGCCTGTATTTCCAGGCGAATGAACGCTTGTCGATGGGACTGGACTACCGCTCGGCCGTCAGCGTGAACGTGAAGGATGGCCCGGCCAACTTCAGCGTGCCCCAGTCGCTGAAAGATTATTTCCCTTCCACGGTCTTTTCTTCCCGCATCAAACTGCCTCAGGTCATCACGCTGGGCTTTGGCTATTGCCCGAACGGGAAGCTGAAGCTGGCGCTGGACCTCAACTACATCGGCTGGAGTTCGTACGATACGCTGCGCATCGATTTCCGCGACACCACGGCCAAGCTTCAGAACATCCGCTCGGCCAGGCAGTATAAGGATGTTTTCATCTACCGCATAGGAGCCCAGTACAAGGTGGGAAAAGGCGTGTGGGTGCGCATGGGCGCCTATTTCGATACCAGCCCGGCCCCCGCGGGGTACCTGACACCCGAAACGCCCGATCAGCACAAGATCGGGATCACCAGCGGGGTCACGCTCATGCTTTCCGAAAAATTCAACCTCGACTTCTCTTTCCTGTATATTGAAGGCATCCAGCGTACGGATACCAACCTCGAGACGCAGTTCGGTGGTACCTATAAATCGCGCGCCTTTGTTCCGGGCTTTGCGCTCGAATACCAGTTCTGGCCCATATGAACCGTAACCGGCAGCACCTGCCTTTTATCGTGCTGGCGCTGCTGCTGGCGCTTACCGCCCTCCAGTTGCACCACCAGGGCCGCCTGTGGACCGCCTCGTCCGGGAATGTCCACTTCTGGGTAAGCGACACCTTCAGCTCAGAGAACTCGCAGCACCTGTTCGACCCCTACAGCTTTTCCCACATGCAGCATGGCCTTATCTTCTTTTTCCTGCTGCGCTGGCTCTTTCCGCGCCTTTCGTGGAGCTGGCGCTTTGTGGGTTCTGCCGCGCTGGAGGCGGGATGGGAGCTGCTGGAGAACTCCGCCTTCATCATTGACCGGTACCGCAACGTCACCGCGGCCTTCGGCTATACGGGCGATACCATTATCAATTCGATGTTCGATATTGTTTGCTGCAGCGCGGGATTCCTGATCGCCTACCTCCTGGGCGGGCGTAAAACGCTCGCGCTTTTCCTGGTGGTGGAGATCACCATGATCCTGTGGATAAAGGACAGCCTGCTGATCAACGTGCTTATGCTCATCTATCCTTTCGAAGCCATCCGTGAATGGCAGCTTAGCCCGTAAAAGATTAGGTATCCTGGTATTTTTAGTATATTTACTCATCTAATTCCGAGCCATCATGAAAAAACCCTTACAACTTCTTGTCCTCTTGCTCTGCATTAGCGCAATCAACAGCCTGCGCGCGCAGCTTATACCTATCGATACCAGCGGTGGACGTTACTGGGAACCTGTTTTCAGCAGCGTTACGGTCACTTCGAACGTGACCTTTGGCTCTGCCACCAATATCAATAACAGCACCCAGGTGCTGAAAATGGATATCTATGAGCCGGCCGGTGATACGGTTTCCATGCGGCCGGTACTTGTGCTGGCGCACGGGGGCAGCTTTATTGGCGGCACCAAGACCGACCAGGATGTGGTCGAACTGTGCAACCGCTTTGCGAAAAAAGGCTATGTATGCGCATCGATCGATTACCGGCTCGGTATCGGATTCCCGATCGACAGCGTGAACGCCACTAAGGCGGTGGTGCGTGCCGTGCAGGACATGAAAGCCGCGGTGCGTTTTTTCCGCAGGGATTTTGCCGAGAACGGGAACAGCTACAATATTCACCCCAATTATATTTTCTGCGGGGGCAGCTCAGCCGGTGCTTTTACCGGGCTGCACCTGGCCTACCTGGACCAGCTCTCTGAAGTGCCCTCGTGGATCAACATCAGCTCGCTGGGTGGCCTTGACGGCAACAGCGGCAATCCCGGCTATTCGCATCGCGTGAACGGGGTCATCAACCTCTGCGGTGCGCTGGGCGATTTCAACTGGCTGGTACCCGGTGACGTGCCCTTTGTGAGCCTGCATGGCGACAACGACCAAACCGTTCCTTACGGCACGGCCATGATCTATGTGCTGGGTTTCCCTATTATGGTCGTTGACGGAAGTTCATCGCTGGCCAGCCGGGCCAGTTCCATCAGCGTTCAGAACCCGCTCCATACCTGGTACGGGCAGGACCACGCTCCCTATTACGGCACCAGCGCCCCCGCCATCGCGCATATGGATACGACCGAGAGCTTCGTCAAGGCCTTTCTTCGCCCCCTGCTGGTCGTCCCCTCCTCCACTTCAGTCACTGAGACCGAAACCGCCAGCAACCTGATCGTTTATCCCAACCCCTCGCAGGGTGATTTTTACATAGAGTTCGAAGATGCCGGGCAGCATTCGGTAAAGGCCATGCTCATCGACCTGAGCGGAAGAACGGTATGGCAGGGATCCTTCAGCGGCAACACCCTGCACGTGCAGGCGGCCAACCTGCCCAAAGGCGCCTACTTCCTCCACCTGGTATCGGACAAGGGCATCTTTTATTCGAGAAAAATAGCGATCCAGTAACGGTTCGCCTTACGTTTTTATATCCACCTGCCGGAGCACCGCAGGTGGATTTTTTTTAACTTCACGCTGCAAAAAAAATCTTCGTGCAGTTCGAGATCAATACCGAGTTCCTGGAGCAGGTGCATGACGCCATTCAGCGCAACGACATCCGTTTCCTGTCAGAGCTCACGCACGACCTTTTCCCTGCCGATATAGCCGAAATCCTCAACCGCCTCGAGCTGGATGACGCCAAGAAGCTCTACAACTTCCTGGAAGAAGAGGTTGCCTCCGAAGTGCTGGTGGAGCTGGACGAGGATGTGCGCGAAAAGATACTCGAATCCCTTTCCTCGAAAGAGATAGCCGAAAAGCTGATCGATAACCTGCAGTCGGATGAAGCGGCCGATGTGATCGCTGAGCTTCCCGATGAGAAGCAGGATGAGGTACTCTCCCACATCGAAGACGAGGAGCAGGCCAGCGATATCGTTGACCTGATGAATTACGACAAGAACACGGCAGGGGGACTGATGCAGAAGGAGCTGGTTGCCGTGAACGCGAACAAGACCATGCTCGAGTGCGTGCGCGAGCTGCGCAAGCATGCCGACCACATTGAAGACGTGTACGCGGTGTACGTGGTGGATGACGATGAGAAGCTGCTTGGCGTGATCCCCATCAAAATGGTGCTGACCACCTCGCTGCGGAGCAGGATCAGCGATGTTTACGACAAGGATATCATCTCGGTAAGGACCAGCATGCCGGCCGAGGAGGTGGCGGGCATCATGGAAAAATATGACCTGATCTACGTACCCGTTGTGGACGGGTTGGGAAAGCTGGTGGGGCGCATCACGATCGATGATGTGGTGGACGTGATCAAGGAAGAGGCCGAGAAGGATATCCAGATGATGTCGGGTATCACCGAAGACGTGGAGCATTCGGATAAAATATGGATGCTGTCGCGCTCGCGCATACCCTGGCTGCTGGTAGGACTGGTGGGCGGCATATTCGGATCGCAGGTTATTGAAGAGTACGAGGGACAGATACGCATACATCCCGAAATGGCCTTTTTCATGCCCCTGATCGCTGCGATGGGCGGCAACGCAGGAGTGCAATCTTCGGCTATCGTGGTGCAGGGCATTGCCAATAAAACCCTGATGGCCGAGGGCATCCTACGCAAGCTGGGCAAAGAGTTCACCGTGGGGCTGCTGAACGGGATGATCTGCGCGGTACTCATTCTGGGATATAACCTCTTTTTCAGCGATTCGATGGCGCTGAGCATAACGGTGAGCGTGGCCCTGCTTTCGGTGATCGTGTTCGCTACGCTGTTCGGCACTTTTGTCCCGCTGGCGCTGAACCGCTACAGGATCGATCCCGCGCTGGCCACCGGACCTTTCATTACCACCACCAACGATATCCTCGGGCTGTTCGTTTACTTCCTGATCGGCCGGCTCATGTACGGCTTCTACTGATATGAACGTGCTTTTCCTCGACTCCTGCCACCCCGCCCTGAAACAAGAGCTGGAGAACATGCGGTTTTCCTGCGAAGAGGATTTTACCTCTTCCAAAGAGGAAGTGCAGCGCAAGATAGGCAGCTACCAGGGTATCGTGATCCGGAGCCGCTTTAAACTGGATGACCTCTTTCTCGACCACTGCACCGCGCTGCGTTTCATCGCGCGCGTGGGGGCCGGCATGGAAAACATTAACGTGGCCTATGCCCGCAGCAAGGGTATCGCCTGCCTGCACGCGCCCGAAGGGAACCGCGATGCGGTGGGCGAGCACGCCATTGGCATGCTGCTCTGCCTGTTCAGGAACATCGCGCGGGCAAATAAGGAAGTACGAAAGGGTAAATGGATACGGGAGGCGAACAGGGGCTATGAGCTGGGCGGCAAAACCGTTGGCATCATCGGCTACGGCAATACGGGCAGCGCGTTTGCGAAAAAGCTCAGGGGTTTTGATTGTACCGTGCTGGCCTACGATAAATACAAAAAGAATTTTTCAGACGGCCTGGCGAAAGAAGCGGCCATGGACGAGCTGTTCGAGCGAACGGATATCCTCAGCCTGCATTTGCCGCTCACCGAAGAGACCACCTACCTGGTGAACGATGCCTTCATCAGCCGTTTTAAAAAGAGCATCTATGTGATCAATACCGCGCGGGGGAAGATCATCCGCACCGATGACCTGGTCAAAAACATGCGTTCGGGAAAAGTGCTGGGCGCCTGCCTCGATGTGCTCGAGTACGAGGCCCTTTCATTCGAAGAGCTGGACCGGGCCAGCCTGCCGCCCGCTTTCCGCTACCTGGCCAAAAGCAAACGTACCCTGCTCACTTCGCACATCGGTGGCTGGACCTTTGAAAGCAATGAAAAGATGGCGCGGGTGCTGGCGGAAAAGATCAGGAGCCTGTTCGCTTAGGCGTTCTTCATCGCCATCTGTATGGTATAGCGGCTTTTTACCTCGAGCAGGATGTTCTTGCCTGCGGTAACTCGGTCGATGGTCGCCTGGTCGTAATAACGGATGGTGACCAGCTCCACCTGATCGTTGTACAACACCCTGAACTTCTTCCGCAGCGTTTCGATCAGTTGCGGCAGCTTGCGGAGATCGTTCTCCACGCAAACCGAAAAGCTGAGCGCGGAATTCTGCATGGTATTGATCTTTATACCCTGCTGCGAGAACAGCCGGAATATATCGCTCAGGTTCTCTTCCACGATGAATGAAAAATCCTTGGGCGAAATCGAGATGAGCACCTGGTTCACCTTAAAAATAAAACAGGGTATGGGCAACTGCAACTGCTGCTCGCTGATGACGGTGCCCATTTTGCCGGGATCGAGGAAGGAGCGCACGTATAAAGGGATCTTTTTATTCTGCAGGGGCTTGAGCGTTTTAGGGTGGATCACGGTGGCCCCGTAATAGCTCAGTTCGATGGCATCCTGGTAGCTGAGCTGCTCGATCAGCCGGGTATCATCGAACCATTTGGGGTCAGCGTTCAATACCCCCGGAACATCCTTCCATATGGTTACATCATCGGCATCCGTGCAATAGGCCAGTATGGCCGCGCTGTAGTCGCTGCCTTCGCGCCCCAGGGTAGTGGTATAGTTCTCGGGAGTGCCGCCCAGGAACCCCTGCGTAACGGTGATCCCCTCGCCCAGCTTCTCCCTGGCCAGCTTTTCCGTCAGTTCCCAGTTGACCTTCCCCTCGCGGTAGGTGCTGTCGGTCCGGATCACATCGCGCACGTCCAGCCAGCGGTTCTTTACCTTCGCCTCGTTCAGGTATGCCGAAACAATGCGGCTGGAAATGAGCTCGCCCATGCACACGATCTGGTCGTATACCTGGTCGTAAGGCAGTGCCGCCTCCTTCTCGATCTCCGCTTCCAGTATCCCGAAGCTTTCTTCTATGTCGCGGTAAACGGCATGGTCCTTACCGGGGAAAAGCGCATTCAGGATGCCGTAATGATAGCTCAGTATCTTATCGAATATATGCTCGGTATCCTTCTTCCTGTAGTAGAACGCATCCGCCAGCGCCTCCAGGTCGTTGGTGGTCTTGCCCATGGCCGAAACCACCACGATGGCATCGGGGCCGGGGAATCTTTTCATGATCTCCGCTACGTTCCTCACCGCGGCCGCATCTTTGACCGATGCCCCTCCGAATTTGAATACACGCATAATTAAACCCGTATTAATATCCCCCAAGCCCGGGCACGCGGTCGGGCTAAACCGTTTTGGGGCTCAGCAGTTTTTTCATTTCAGCCGCCTCCAGGCTGCAGTTCACCCACTCACTATCGAACTTCGCCCCGTATTTCCTGTAAAAGTTCAGGCCCGGCTCGTTCCAGTCCAGCACCTGCCACATCATGCCCGAACAGTTCTCCTCCAGCGCTTTTTCCATGGTCCGTACGAACAGGCGATGGCCTATGCCCTGCCCGCGCTCCTTCTCCGTTACAATAATATCCTCCAGGTAGAGGCGCTTCCCTTTCCACGTGGAATAACGCCAGTAATAAAGGGAAAGCCCGATGATGACCTTATTCCTTTCGGCAACGAAAAACCCAAAGACCGGGTTCTCGCCAAAACCGTCTTTCTCCATCTGCGCTAGGGTATTGCTCACCTCGTGGGCGGCCCGTTCGTAAACAGCCAGCTCCCTGATCAGCCCGAACGCGGCAGGCAGGTCCTCACGATAGCCTTTTCGAATGGTAATATCCATGAATGTGCAGGGCAAATGTAATAGTTTTTGCCTCTGGGCTACCGTAACAAATTTGTATATTCGTGACCCAATGAAAGACGAACAGCTATGAGCAAAGTAAAGACCCTGGGACAGTTCATCATAGAAAAGCAGGCTGATTTTCCGTATTCAAAAGGCGAGCTTTCGCGCCTGCTGCGCGACATAGGTATTGCCGCCAAGATCGTGAACCGCGAGGTGAGCAAGGCCGGCCTTGCCGATATACTGGGTGAGACCGGGGACAATAACATACAGGGCGAGCAGGTCAAGAAGCTGGACGTTTTCGCCAACGAGCAGTTCATTGCCGCGCTGAGCGTGGGCGGTGAATGCTGCGCCATAGCCTCCGAGGAGAACGAAGAGATCATACCCGTTTCCAACCACCAGAGCAAATCGGCTAAATACATAGTGGCCATCGACCCCCTCGATGGATCGTCCAATATCGATGCCAACGTATCCGTGGGCAGTATTTTCGCGGTGTACCGCAGAACCTCGCTCACCGGGCCGGGCACGCTGGAGGATTTTCTCCAGAAAGGCAGCGAGCTGGTAGCGGCCGGATATGTGATCTACGGTTCTTCCACCATGCTGGTATATTCGACCGGCAAGGGCGTGAACGGCTTTACCCTCGATCCCAGCATAGGAGAGTTCTGCCTGTCCCATCCCAACATGAAGATACCGAAGGGAGGCAAGATCTATTCCATCAACGAAGGCTATTACATTCACTTTCCGGATGGCGTAAAAAAATTCATCAAGTGGTGCCAGGAAGAGGATAAGCCCACCAACAGGCCCTTTTCATCGCGCTATATCGGCTCAGCGGTGGCCGACATACACCGCAACCTGATCTACGGGGGTATTTTCATCTACCCCACCACTTCGCAGAACCCGAAAGGCAAGCTCCGGCTCATCTACGAGTGCAATCCCCTGGCCTTTATTATCGAACAGGCGGGAGGCAGGGCCAGCGATGGCTTTAAGCGCATACTGGATATCGAGCCCACTCAGCTCCATCAGCGTACGCCTGTTTTCATCGGCTCGGCCGAGCTGGTTGAGGTCTGCGAAGATTTTATGAAGAAGTATTCGGCTGCCGAGATCAAGGCCTGATCACCCTTATTTTTCTGTCGCCTCCGCAATTCACGCCATTTGTACCGTACCGGGTTATTGGCGCCTGGGTGGCCCGTGCATGTTAACAGGCAAAACTCTATCTTTGCGCCCAGCATTACGCGGGCGTGAACAGCAGCGAGGTTTTGGACCTGTATACCCGGTCCGGGAAGGTACGTGAGATATCACAAAAACTCTTTTCGGGCGCTACCCCTTTTATCTGCCTCAAAGGACTTACCGGGTCTTCCGCGGCTTTTGTGGCCGCGGCCACCGCGCATAACCTGGACGAGAAAAGGACCCACCTCTTTATCCTGAACGACAAGGAAGAGGCTGCCTTTTTCCTGAATGACCTGGAAATGCTGGCCGGTGAAAAGCAGGTACTGTTCTTTCCCTCTTCATACAAGCGGCCTTACCAGGTCGAGGAAACCGATAATGCCAACATCCTGCTGCGGGCCGAAGTGCTGAGCGGTATGCTTCAGCCCATACCGGGGGGATCGCGCTTTATCGTAACGTATCCCGAGGCGCTGACGGAAAAAGTGGTTACCCGCAGCCACCTGGGCAGCAATACCCTGAGCATAAAGCAGGGCGAAAAGCTTTCGGTCGAGTTCATTACCGAGACCCTGGCCGCCTATGGCTTCAGGCGCGAAGATTTCGTCATTGAACCCGGACAGTTCTCCGTGCGCGGAGGCATCATCGATGTGTTCTCCTTCGCCAACGATTACCCCTACCGCATCGAGCTCTTTGGCGAGGACGTGGAGACCCTGCGCAGCTTCGATCCCGTGACCCAGCTCAGCGTAAAGAAAGTGCCTTCCGTTACCATCATTCCGAACATAGAGGACAAACTGCTTATGGAAAGCAGGCAGTCTTTTTTCGAGTACCTGGCCCCCGACAGCATACTCTGGATAGCCGACCTGGAGCTGGCCGGGGATAGGATAAGCAGCGAGTACGCCAACGCGGAAAGGATATTTGCCGGGAAACAGGAAGGATCCATTTTCAATCACCTCGTACCCGCTGAACTCTTCATTACGGGCGCTGATTTCTCTGCGCAAACCAGGCGCTTCCCTCTTCTGCTCTTCAAAGATCCCGGTTCCATACCCTGCGAGCAGGTGCCGTTCAACGCCAGCCCCCAGCCGGCCTTCAACAAAAACTTCGACCTGCTCAAAGAATACCTGCGCGCCAACAACAGCGCGGGCATACGGAACATCATCTTTGCCGATACCGCCAAACAGATCGAGCGGCTGCACGCGATCTTCGGGGATATTGCGCCCGGTGAGCAGCTCTTCACTCCCATCAACAGCTCGCTGAGCGGGGGGTTTATCGATAAAGATCTGAAGCTGGCCTGCCTTACCGATCACCAGATCTTCGAGCGGTATCACCGCTTCCGCCTTAAGAACGCCTTCTACAAAAAGAAAGAGGCGCTTACGCTCAAAGAGCTGCGCGAACTGCGGCCGGGGGATTACGTGACGCACATCGACCACGGCATAGGCCGTTTCGGTGGGCTGGAGAAAGTGGAGGTGAACGGCAAGCTGCAGGAGACCATTCGCCTGGTCTACAAAGACAATGACATCCTGTATGTAAGCATCAACTCGCTTCACCGGGTGGCCAAGTATGCCGGCAAGGAAGGGGCCGTGCCCAAGATCGACAAGCTGGGATCGGCTTCCTGGCAGAATCTGAAGAACAAAACCAAGAAAAAGGTCAAAGAGATCGCTTTCGATCTCATCCGCCTCTATGCGAAAAGAAAGGCCACCAGCGGCTTCGCCTTCAGCCCCGATAATTACCTGCAGAATGAGCTGGAGGCCAGCTTCATTTACGAAGATACTCCCGACCAGGTAAAGGCCACGGCCGATGTAAAGCGCGACATGGAATCCGGGGCGCCAATGGACCGGCTGGTGTGCGGTGACGTTGGTTTTGGCAAGACCGAAGTGGCCATTCGCGCGGCATTCAAAGCGGTGAACGATTCGAAGCAGGTGGCCGTGCTGGTGCCTACCACGATACTGGCCCTGCAGCATTTCAAAACGTTCTCCGAACGGCTCAAAGGATTCCCGGTAACCGTGGATTACATCAACCGCTTCAAATCGGCCCGGCAGCAGAAGGAGACCCTTCAAAAGCTGGCTGAAGGCAAGATCGACATCATCATTGGCACGCACCGCCTGGTCAATGCCGATGTGAAGTTCAAAGACCTGGGCCTGCTGGTCATTGACGAGGAGCAGAAGTTCGGTGTGGGCGTGAAGGAGAGGCTCAAGCTGCTCAAGTCGAACGTGGATACGCTCACGCTCACAGCCACCCCTATCCCGCGCACGCTGCAGTTCTCCATGCTGGGCGCGCGCGACCTTTCCATCATCAACACGCCACCGCCCAACCGTTACCCGGTGCAGACCGAAGTGCATAACTACAACGAGGAGATCGTTCGTGACGCCATACGCTACGAGATGGCGCGGGGCGGGCAGGTGTTCTTCGTGCATAACCGCGTTCAGAACATCTTCGAAATAGCGGGAATGGTGCAGCGTCTTTGCCCGGATGCCAGGGTGGCGGTGGGGCACGGGCAAATGAAGGGCGATCAGCTCGAAAAGGTCATGGTCGATTTCATAGAGGGCGCTTACGATGTGCTGGTATGCACCGCCATCGTGGAGAGCGGCCTGGATATCGCCAACGCCAATACCATGATCATCAACGATGCACAGAACTTCGGCCTGAGCGACCTGCATCAGCTCAGGGGCCGCGTGGGCCGGACCAACAAAAAGGCCTTCTGTTACCTGCTGGTGCCTTCGCATCTCACCCTTACGGATGAAGCGCGGAAACGGCTCAAGGCCATAGAGGATTTTTCCGATCTCGGCAGCGGCTTTTCCATCGCCATGCGCGACCTCGACATACGCGGGGCGGGCGACCTGCTGGGCGCGGAACAAAGCGGTTTTATATCCGATATAGGCTATGAAATGTACCAGAAGATACTGGATGAGGCCATACAGGAATTGCGCGAAGAAATGCAGCAGGGCGATGGGCCTCAGCCCGCATTCAGGGAAGGAGCGGAGGCGGCAGCCAGCGGCCGGCAGCCTATCGTAAAGGATTGCAGCGTGGATACCGACCTGGAAATACTCATCCCGGACAAGTATGTTTCCAATATCACCGAGCGCTTATCGCTGTACAAGGAACTGGACGAAAGCAAAACCGAGGAAGACCTGCAGCGCTTCCTGGATAACCTGATCGACCGTTTCGGGCAGGTGCCGAAAGAGACCCAGGAGCTGATCAATACAGTGCGGCTGCGCTGGCTGGCCATGCGGTCGGGGTTCGAAAAACTGATACTTAAGAACGGGAAAATGATCTGCCATTTTGTAAACAACCAGCAATCCCCTTTTTACCAGAGCAGGCTGTTCACGGATATCATCGCCTTTGTGCAGAAGCATCCCAGGGAATGCAGCATGAAAGAAGTGAACAATAAGTTAACTCTTACCTTTGGCTCTGTACACAGCGTAAGCGATGCCATTTCACACCTGTCTAAGCTCAACCCCCAGGCCCTGGAGGCCTAAAAACTGCTTACCGCCCTTTTTATTACCCTGTTCTCAGCGGCCGTACCCGCCCAGAACGAGGTCATTCATATCTGGTGCGGTGCCGTTACGGGAAGAGAAACGCTTACCCAGAAGATCGTGATCTGCCGATGAAACCCTACAGGTTCTCATCCATTTTGCGGTAATACAGCAAAAAGACCGTCATCGCCAACAGGCCCAGGATGACCGACAGGGGGCTGATCTCCACATTGAAAAGCACCAATATGCTGATGCCGAAAACAAAATTGAACAGGAACAGGTGCACCCCCCATTTCTTCATATGCCAAACGCCTACGAACGAAATGAAGCGCAGGGCAATGGTCAGGCCGTATAAGGCGGGCAGCCAGATGCTGGCATGCTTCAGGAAGGGCGAGAAGACGTAGATCAGGTTGGCGAAGCTCCAGATGAAGCCCATGATGCATACCGCGGAAAGAAGCCTGGACCGTTTTCTGGCGCTTATCATATCAATTGGCGCGTATGGCTTCTACGGGATCGAGCTGGGAAGCGGAATAGGCCGGCACGAAACCCGATACGATGCCGATCAGTGCCGAGATGGTCAGGCCCAGGATCACATTTGGGAGCGAAAGCGCGATCTCCATGCCGAACGAATCGCCTACCATCAGCGTACCCGCATAGATAATGATCAGCCCCAGCCCGCCCCCGATCAGGCAGAGAAAGACCGATTCGGCCAGGAACTGCATGAGGATAAAGTAGTTCTTCGCGCCCAGTGATTTTTGTATCCCGATCTGGCTGGTACGCTCCTTTACCGAAACGAACATGATATTGGCGATGCCGAAGCCACCAACCAGGATGGAGAAGCCCCCGATGATCCAGCCAGCGGTTCCGATCACATCGAAAAGGCTGTCGAACTGGGTTGAGATGAGGCTGGTCTGGTTGAGCGCGAAGTTATCATCGGCCATGGGCTTGAGCTTCCGGAGCTGACGCATGATACCGGTCAGCTCATCGATCAGCTCGTCATTCGTCACCCCCGGCCTGGCCTTGACCATGATCATCGGCTCGAAGCGCTCGTCACGTATATCCACCAGGTTGCGCACATAGTTCACCGGTATGATCACCTGGCCGTCCTGGTTGTTCCCCAGTATGCTTTCTCCCTGTTTTTTCAGCACCCCGATCACCCGTATCTTCAATCCCCGCACCTTGATGTCCTTTCCCACGGGATCCTCATTGGGAAAAAGCCCCTCAGCGATCGTGGCCCCGATCACGCAGATGGCGCGGCCGCCAGCCGATTCGGACTCGGTGAAATAGCGCCCGTTCGCAATGTTCAGGGTCTGCACCTTGCTGTAATCGTGCGATACGGCCACGATGCTGGCCCCCTCCACGCTGCTGTTCCTCCGCTTAACGGTCCGCTGGAAAGAAATGAGAAAGGCGGCCGTTTCGCTCTTCCGGCTTCTGCGCTGGATCTCCTGCAGCTCCTTTACATCCGGCACAGGCCGGTTCATGTACTTCCACCAGGGATAATCGGGCCCGAAGGTCCAGGGCCATTTCTGGACGAACACCACGTTATCCCCCAGCGATTTGATGCTGTCGCGCATGTTCTTCTCCAGCGAGTCGACCACCGTAAAAACAGAAATGATGGCGAAAATGCCGATGGTGATGCCCAGCAGGGAAAGGAAGGTGCGGAGCCGGTTCACCTTAAGCGCATTCAGGGCGAACAGGATACTTTCTTTCAGCAGGGTAAGAAACAGCATTTTCAGAGAGAAAAGAGAAACAAAGTTATCAAAAGCAGCGTATAAGGCTTACAGCCGTCACCGTAATTTTTAACCATGCTGCCGCCCGGAACCTTCAGCCATTATCAACAATTTAAAACTTTTATCAACAAAGCCGGATTTGAGCTAATTTAGCGGTTCCTAATTTGATAATTTTGATTCGAATTTTCGCCCGATGAATGACCAGAAAAAGATAAAGAGCGCCTTAATTTCCGTCTACTATAAAGATCATCTCGAACCCATCATACGCAAGCTCGATGAGCTGGGCGTAAAGCTCTTCAGTACGGGCGGCACCCAGGATTTCATTGAAAAGCTGGGCGTGAAAGTCACCCCGGTAGAGCACCTCACCTCCTACCCTTCTATACTCGGAGGCAGGGTAAAGACCCTTCATCCGAAGATATTTGGCGGCATTCTCAGCCGCAGGGAGCTACAGAGCGATGTGGCGCAGCTCGAGGAATACGATATACCCGAGATCGACCTGGTGATCGTTGACCTTTACCCTTTCCAGGAAACCCTTGCCTCGGGTGCGGCAGAGCAGGATATCATCGAGAAGATCGATATTGGCGGCATTTCGCTGATACGCGCAGCCGCGAAGAACTTCAGGGACGTGGTGATCGTCTCTTCGCGCGAACAGTACCCCGAGCTGCTGGACCTGCTTCATAGCAAGAACGGAACCACCGGGCTTTCTGACCGCAGGCTGCTGGCCGCAAAAGCCTTTGATATCTCTTCCGATTACGATTCGGCCATATTCCGCTACTTCAACAGCAACGCTGAGCTGAACGTGTTCAAGCAAAGCATACGCCAGGCCAGCCCCCTGCGCTACGGTGAGAACCCCCACCAGAAAGCCACCTTCTTCGGGGCGCTGGATAAGATGTTCACCAAGCTGAACGGCAAAGAGCTTTCGTACAACAACCTGCTGGATGTTGACGCGGCCGTGAGCCTCATCGCTGAGTTCAGCGAGATCACCTTCGCCATTCTGAAACACAATAACGCCTGTGGTGCAGCGTCACGCCCGACCCTGCTCGAGGCCTGGAACGCGGCACTGGCCTGCGATCCGGTTTCCGCCTTCGGAGGCATACTGGTCACGAACGGGAAGGTAGACGCCCCCACTGCCGAAGAGATCAATAAGCTGTTCTTCGAGGTCATTATCGCTCCCGCCTACGATGCCGGGGCCCTTGACATCCTGAAGCAAAAGTCCAACCGCATCATCCTTGTACAAAATCCCGTAGAGCTGAGCGGCAAGTCGTTCCGCAGCCTGCTCAACGGGGTGATCGAGCAGGACAAGGACCTGAGGACAGACCGGGCGGCTGACATGAAAACCGTAACCAAAGCGGCTCCTTCCCAGGCGGAGCTGGTCGACCTGGAGTTCGCCAATAAACTGGTGAAGCACACCAAGTCGAACACCATTGTGTTTGCGAAGGGCAATACCCTGCTGGCCAGCGGAACGGGTCAAACCTCACGGGTGGATGCGCTCAGGCAGGCTGTGGCAAAAGCGGCCGCTTTCGGTTTCGACCTGAAAGGTGCCGTAATGGCCTCAGACGCCTTTTTCCCTTTCCCGGATTGTGTTCAGCTCGCTCACGAAGCGGGGATCACGGCTGTGATACAGCCGGGCGGCTCGATCAAGGACAAAGACTCGATCGAGTACTGCAACCAGCATGGCATGGCCATGGTATTTACCGGAACACGTCATTTCAAACATTAATTTGAACCTTATGGGGCTATTCAATCTTTTTACTCAGGAAATCGCGATTGACCTAGGAACCGCCAACACGATCATCATTCATAACGATAAGGTGGTGGTGGACGAGCCCTCTATCGTGGCGGTCGACCGGCAGACCGGTAAGGTGATCGCGGTAGGCAAGCAGGCCATGCAGATGCACGGCAAGACCCACGAGAACATCAAGACCATACGCCCGCTCAAAGACGGTGTGATAGCCGACTTCGATGCGGCCGAGCACATGATACGCGGAATGATACGCATGATCAACCCGGGCAAGCGCTTTTTCCAGCCCTCGCTCAAAATGGTGATCTGTATCCCTTCGGGCATCACCGAGGTGGAGAAGCGCGCGGTGCGCGACTCGGCCGAGCACGCTGGCGCCAAGGAGGTGTACCTCATCCACGAGCCGATGGCTGCCGCCATCGGAATTGGCATCGATGTGGAAGAGCCCATGGGCAACATGATCATCGATATCGGTGGAGGCACCTCCGAGATCGCGGTGATCGCGCTGGGCGGCATCGTATGCGACAAATCCATACGCATAGCCGGTGACGAGTTCACCTCCAGCATAGAAGAATACATGCGCAGGCAGCATAACATCCTGATCGGTGAGCGCACGGCCGAGCGTATCAAGATCGAAGTGGGCGCGGCCATGGGCGAGATCGACAATCCCCCCCCCGATTTTGCCGTACACGGGCGCGACCTGATGACCGGCATACCCAAAGAGATCTATGTCTCCTATTCGGAGATCGCGCACGCGCTCGATAAGTCCATTTCCAAGATCGAAGAGGCCATCCTGAACGCGCTGGAGCTGACCCCGCCCGAGCTGTCGGCCGATATCTACCGCACCGGCATCTACCTGGCCGGGGGCGGATCCCTGCTTCGCGGGCTCGATAAACGCATTTCGCTCAAGACCAAACTGCCCGTACACGTGGCGGAAGACCCTCTTCGTGCCGTGGCCCGCGGCACCGGAATTGCACTAAAGAATGTTGACAAGTTCCCGTTCCTGATCCGGTAACGGTTTTTTCGGAGTAATAACTTTACAGGTGGCTCAAAAAGTATAAATGCGTAACCTGGTCCTGTTTTTTTACAAGAATTATTTCACCTTTCTTTTTTTATTTCTCGAATCGGTCGCTGTCTTCCTCCTCATCCAGAACAACAATTACCAGCGCGCCAGCTTCGTCAATTCATCCAACGCGGTGGCGGGCTCTGTTTACGAGACCTGGTCCGGCATAACGGACTATTTCAGCCTGGGGCGGTCGAACGAGCAACTGGCAAAGGAGAACGCGGAGCTCAGGAACATGCTGAAAGGCTCGTACACCAGTTACCTGGTTACCCCCGGGCTGGTGCGCGACTCCGCGCTCAAGCAGCAGTATTCCTACATCGTTGCCAAAGTGGTGAACAACTCCGTTAACCGGAAGAACAACTACCTGACCCTGAACAGGGGCAGCGCGCAGGGGGTGAAAAAAGGCATGGCCGTGATCAGCGGCCAGGGCGTTGTGGGCATAGTGAAAGAGGTCTCTTCGAACTTCAGCTCGGTGATGTCGGTGCTGCATTCCAAGGTCACCGTGCCCTCTTCCGTCAAAAAATACGGGGAGACCGGCCTGCTGACCTGGGAGACGGGCGATTACCGCTTCGGGACGATGCGGAACATCCCCTCCCACCTGAAGCTGCTCAAGGGCGATACCATCGTAACCAGCAGCTACTCCTCCATCTTCCCGGCCGGCATCATGGTGGGCACCATCGAAGAGGTGCAGCCCATTACCGGGAACACCTTTAACAACCTGAAGGTGCGCCTCTCGACCGATTTCGGCAAGATCACGTATGTATATATCGTGAACAACCTGCTCAAAGACGAACAGGAAGAACTGGAAAAAGTATCGCAGAATGATTAACAGCCTCGTACAGAACAGCCTGCGCTTTATCCTGCTGGTGCTCATCCAGGTGCTTATTCTCAACAACATACAACTGAGCGGCTACCTCAACCCCTTCCTTTACGTTCTTATCCTGCTCATGCTGCCTTTCGAAACGGCCGACTGGGTAGTGATGCTCCTCGCCTTTATGCTGGGCCTGCTGCTCGATATGTTCAGCGATACGCTGGGCCTCCATACCAGCGCCTGCGTGTTCCTGGCCTATGCCCGCAAAAGCGTGCTCCGCTACATGGCCCCCCGCGAAGGCTACGAGAGCGGCAAAAAACCCAACTTCCGCGACATGGGCATCTCCTGGTTCTTCATCTATGCCGGCATCCTGGTGTTTGCCCATCACCTGGTGCTGTTTTACCTCGAAACATTTCGACTAAATGATTTCTTTTCTACTTTTTTTAAAGTAATTTTGAGCTCCGCTTTTACTTTACTCACGATTTTCATTGCTCAGCTTCTGTTTGTGACACCTAGGGAGAGGTGAATACAGGAACGCCATATTCGGACCGGAAATACGTTGTTGCCGCCATTGCGGGAGCCATCGTACTTATTTTCATTATCCGCCTGTTCTACCTGCAGATCATCAACGACAAGTTCAAGATCGCGGCCGACAGCCAGGCCTTTCAATATCGCCCCGATTACGCAGCACGCGGGAACATCTTCGACCGCAACGGCAAACGGCTGGTGTACAACCAGGCCGCCTATGATCTGATGGTCGTTCCCAACCAGGTCAAAAAGCTCGACACAGCGGAATTCTGCCAAACGCTGGGCATAGACCGCGAAACTTTTTTAAAACGGATGAAAAAGGCGGTGCAGAAACCCAACTCGCCTTACAAGCCTTCTATTTTTGAAAAGGAGCTTTCGGTAGAGAACTCATCGAAGATACAGGAGAAGCTTTACCTCTTCCCGGGATTTTACGTTCAGCCGAGGACCCTGCGCAAATACCCCATGAGCGTGGCGGCCCACATACTCGGCTATATCGGTGAGGTGCCTCCCGAGATCATTGATACCAGCAGCTACTACCGCATGGGCGATTATATCGGCATCAGCGGCATTGAGAAATCCTACGAGCTGGACCTGCGGGGCAAACGCGGCACCAAGATCGTGATGATGGATGTGCATAACCGCGAAAAGGGCAGCTACATGGATGGGGCTTATGATACCATGGCCGTGGCGGGCAGGGACCTGTACAGCACCCTCGACCTGGACCTGCAGCTTTATGCCGAGCAGCTCCTGAAGAACAAACTGGGCAGCGTGGTGGCCATAGAGCCCTCAACGGGCGAGATCCTGGTGCTGGCTACCAGCCCCACCTACGATCCCAACCTGCTGGTGGGAAGCGTACGCTCGAAGAACTATTCCGTGCTGAAAAAGGACAGCATGAACCCCCTCTTCAACCGGGCGCTGATGGCCTCTTACCCCCCGGGCTCTACGTTTAAGATCGCGCAGGCCCTTATCGCCCAGCAGGAAGGCATACTCACGCCCGAATCGCGCCTGCCCTGCAGCTTTACCGTTGCCGGCAAAAGCATTCACTGCCACGGCCATCCCTCACCGGCCGATCTGAGTCAGTCCATACAGTATTCGTGCAACCCGTTCTATTGCCGCACGTTCATCAACATCATCAACAAATATGCGAAAACGGTAGAAGGTTACCTGAACTGGAAGAAACACGTCAACAGCATGGGTTTTGGCGTAAAGCTGAATACCGATATACCCAACGAACTGCGCGGCAATATTCCTTCGGTAGAATATTATGACCGTTTTCACGGCCCGGGCCGGTGGAAGGCCGCCTCGGTGTATTCGCTGGGCATTGGCCAGGGAGAGGTGGGCGCCACTCCGCTTCAGCTTGCCAACTTCTGCGCCACCATTGCGAACAAGGGCTTTTATTATATCCCGCACATCGTCAAGAAGGTCGAGGGCCGTGAGATCGACAAGCGCTTCAGGGAAAAGAAATATACCACCATCGACCCCAAGTACTACGATGTGGTGTACGATGCCATGTATAAAGTGGTGGATGCTGGAACGGCCGCCAACGGCAAGATGCCTCACATTCTTTTCTGCGGCAAAACGGGCACGGCCCAGAACCCGCATGGTGAGGACCATTCCCTCTTCATCGCCTTCGCTCCCAGGGAAAACCCGAAGATCGCGCTGGCGGTGATCGTGGAGAACGCGGGCTTCGGCTCCCGCTGGGCCGTACCGATAGCCAGCCTGCTCATAGAGAAATACCTTACGGGGAAGATCACCCGGCCTTATATGGAAAAAGAAATGTTAGAAGGTGTGGTGTTGCCCGTAAAAGGAAAGAAAAAGAAACCCGCAGCCGTTTCCGACTGATGCGCCAGCGCGAAAACATATTTCACGGCATAGACTGGATCATGGTAAGCATTTACCTGGTCATGGTCATCCTGGGCTGGCTGAACATCTATGCAGCGGTGTATAACGAAGAGCATAACAGCATCTTCGACACCTCGCAGAAGTACGGGCACCAGATGCTGTTCATCATCGCGGCCTTTATCATCGCCATCGTCATTCTATTTGTCGATACCAGCCTCTTCACCAAGTTCGCCTACCCGGTGTACGGCATCGCCATGATCCTGTGCGTAGCCGTGATCTTTCTCGGAACAGAGATTTCGGGCAGCAAATCCTGGTTCCGCTTCGGGGGTTTCGGCATACAGCCGGCCGAGTTCGGCAAGTTCGCCACCTGCCTGGCCCTGGCCAAATACCTGAGCACGCTCAACATCCGGCTTACGGACATGAACACCAAGATCATCTCCGGCCTCATTATTCTCCTGCCCATGGGCATTATCATACTCGAGAAAGAAACGGGCTCGGCACTCGTTTATTCGGCCCTGATCTTTGTGCTGTACCGCGAAGGGCTTTCGGGCAACTACCTGCTGCTGGGATTCCTCGCCCTGCTCCTGCTCATCCTGGCCCTGGTGTTCGATAAGATCATTCTGATCAGCATACTGGGCGGCATCGCCCTGCTTTTCGTGTTCCTGGTCAGGCGAACGCGCAGGAACCTCATTACCATTTTTCTGGCCTTTGCCGTTTCAGGGGGGCTCGTTTACGGCTCCAATTACGCTTTCAGCAAGCTGAAGGTCTACCAGCAGAACCGCATCAAGGTGGCTTTGGGTATCCTCGAAATGGACAAGGAAAGCAAAAAGAAAGAAGGCTGGAACGTATACCAGAGCATGGTGGCGGTAGGATCGGGCGAGCTCTGGGGCAAAGGCTTTTTACAGGGTACGCAAACCAAGTACGACTACGTGCCCGAGCAAAGCACCGACTTTATCTTTTGTACGGTAGGCGAGGAATGGGGTTTTGCAGGCAGCACCTTTGTGCTCCTGCTGTTCCTTGTCCTGATATGGCGCATTATCTTTATCGCTGAGCGGCAGCGATCCATGTTCTCGCGCATTTATGGATACGGGGTGGCCTCCATCCTGCTCTTTCACGTAACCATCAACATCGGCATGACAATCGGCCTGGCGCCTGTGATCGGCATTCCTCTGCCCTTTTTCAGCTATGGCGGCTCTTCCATGTTCGGGTTCACTATCCTGCTCTTCATCTTCATCCGCCTCGACTCCGACCGGCTTTTAGTGTTAAGATAAGGATTGCTTTTATTTTCAAATAAAATGACTACTTTTCAATAGTTATCCGACCCTGTACTGTTTATGGCATATTTCTTATTCATCGATGAAAGTGGTTCAGATGGCAATAATTCACCGTATGAAGTATTATGTGGGTTAGCTGTTGAAGATAGAGATCTTTGGAACTTTATTAATCAAGTTCAGATTCTTGAAGAAAAATTCTTCGGAAAACATTACGGTAACAATCATGGGAATCATAAGAGAGAGATAAAGGGAAAAGATTTTCTAAAAAAGAAAGTCTTCAGACTAGCCGCTCAAATGGGTGAAATAGACGAGGATTCATGTTGCCGATATGCAAAGCAATGTTTAGAGAATGGTGAATCGGCAAATCGAATTCAACTAACATCATTAGCTCAGGCTAAACTACGTTTTGTTGAATCCGTCTTGGAAATCTGCTCTAATTTTAGATGTAAAATATTCTCTACCATTTCTAAAGAACCTGTACGTGATTCAGACGATGTTGGAGATGCCCTTCTAAGAAGAGATTATATATATTTACTTGAGAGGTTTTTTTACTTCTTAGAAGATAGAAAAGAGCAACAGTTTGGGATTATCGTATTTGACGAAATTGAGAAGACAAAAAGTAAGTTACTAATCGGTCAAATGGATAATTACTTTAAGAAAACAGTTAAAGGCAAACATCGGTCAAGTTTAATAATTCCAGAACCTTTTTTTGTTCATAGCGACCTTACTACAGGCATTCAAATAGTAGATATAATCGCATATCTAATTTCATGGGGATGGAAGTTTCCTAACAGGGATGAAGAATATAGAAGCGAACTCTCCAAATACTTGAGGCTTGTAGTGCCTTTAAGAAATATTACAGAAAGAGACGGAGAAAATGGTATAATTAGAAAAATTTATAGTGTAGTAGTTGTAAAATAAAAAAGGCAGTGCCAGGTATTCGGCAAAGCCTCCAATACAAAATTACCACAATTTGTG
This sequence comes from Bacteroidota bacterium, assembly GCA_040756415.1. Taxonomy (GTDB): domain Bacteria; phylum Bacteroidota; class Bacteroidia; order JADZBD01; family JADZBD01; genus JBFLYZ01. Next base: position 36,246 of record JBFLYZ010000017.1, on the reverse strand, counting down.
GTAAAAAGTGAAAAAAAGTGATGAAATGCAATAAAAATATGGGTACTGCTGATATCCTTGCAAATATTTAAAAATCAGTGCATTAATTCGGACTATCATAATGAAAAGCTGTAGTTGATTTGTCCTAAACCAAAATCGCCCTGACGGTGTGCTGTCAGGGCGATCCCCATCCTGGTCACTAAAAACTCTTAAAAGAACCTTGCGCGGTTATCCTCGATCTCGGCATTTGTCTTCAGCGCGTTGAACACCTCGCTGTCCACACGGTACTGCACGGTGGTTTTCGCCTGGTTCTTGCTGGCCGAGTAATCTTTGGTCTCCGTTGCTTTGTTGATCTTTTCCACTACCGCCACGTATACGCCCTGCTGACCGGCAATGGGCTGTGAAAGCTGTCCTTCTTTCAGGGTGAACAGTATGCCCATCAGCTCGAGCTCGCGGCCCAGGTTGGCGATGGAGTACGAGCCAAAGGTCACATTCTCCGACATCTCTACCGGGAAGTTCATGTTCTTGGCCACGTCATCAATGCTCTTGGCACCGGACAGCACTTTCCTGAACTCCTCTGCAAACATCTGCGCCTTTTTCTGCTGCTTGGCTTTCAGCTCTACTTCGTTGCGGGTCTGCTCCTGGTCGAGCGAAGCAAAGCCCTTTTCACGCACCTCCGAAACAAGAGCCACCACATATTTATTGGTAAAGCTGAACGGTTCTACCGACACGGCCCCCTCTTCCACCTCGTAAGCCCAGCGGATCAGCTCTTTGGGAGAGTCCAGTCCGGCAATGGTCTTATCGCTTTCTTTCACCGGGTCGGCAATGCGCTTGCTCAGCTTTTCTTTCTCTATGCCTTTTTCAAACAGCTCCTTGGTATTATAGGTAATGGCAAAATCGGTGGCCTTGTCGAATACCTCCTGCTTGGTCTTGGTGCTGGGCTCTATGGCATGCTCGATGGTGGCTACCTGCACCTTCCTGGATTTACCGCCCACATCCAGCACTTCTATCACGTGGAAGCCGTAAACGGTCTCGGCAATGCTCAGGTCGCCTTTCTTGCCGTTGAACACCGCGTTCTGGAACTCAGGCACCATCTGCCCCTCTTTGAACCATTCGTATTTACCGCCTTTTTCAACCGATCCCTTATCGGCCGAGAATTTCTTTACGGCCGCCTCAAAATTCTTGGTGCCCTTCGATTTGAAGGCCTTCAGCAGGCTGTCGGCCCTGGCCTTGGCCTGCTCCTTGGTTTGGGTTACGGAAGGATCGGCAGATGAGGCACCCTGGTAGGCAACGAGAATGTGGCGGCAGCTACCGGAATCCACGCTCATCTTGCTGTTCACCAGCTTGGAAACCTTGATCTTGTTCATTTCCTTGTACGGACCGAACACGGTTCCTTTTTCCGCGTTGAAGAAAGTGGTGTCAACGCCCGGGGGCAGTTGGTTCTTCTTCAGGTAATTGTTGTCAAAATACTTGTTCTCCGACTCGCGCATCACGAAGGCCGAATCGTTATCCGTCTTACGGAACTCATCGGCCAGCTTGGCCATCTGCTCTTCCTTGGCTTTGATATCCTCCTCAGAGGGCAGCACATCGAACACCACGTACTCGATCTTGCGCGAAGCCTCCTGCTTATACTGGCTCTTGTGCTCGTTGTAATATTTCTCTATTTCCTCTTCGGTCACTTTCACCTGGCTGTCGGCCAGGGTCTGGTAGCGCTTGAGCACATACTTGAAATTAACCGAATTATTCAGGGCCAGGTACTCGGCCTTGGCATACGAGGTAGTAACGTACAGACCCTTTTTAATGGCCGTCATGTACTTGTTGTTCAGCCGCGATTCGCGTATACCCTCTTCGAACTTCAGCCAGCGGGGCTTGAAATCGGGATTCTGGGGATTATCCATCTGCTCGTTCACGAACTTGTATATTTTGGCGCCATCCAGCTCACCGGTCTGCTCGTTGGCGAACTGTGGATTTACCTTCTGGGTCTGCTGGTCCACAAAGGCACCGCGCACCATCGGGTCTATCTCCTTGCCCCACAGCATCTCGGATAGCTCCGCGTCCGAAACAGATATTCCCGAGCGGTTGATCTGGCTCACCAGCACGCGGTCGCGCACCAGCTTGTCCCAGGCATTGTTGTTCACCATTTCCATCGCCTGCTCATCGAGCGAATTGGAACCCGAGTTCATGCGCTGCTGCTCGGCCATTTTCTCCACTTCCATCTGGAAATCCTGGAGGGATATATCCTCGCCAAAGATGGATCCCACTACCTGCTTATCCGTGAAAAAAGAGAACCTGGACTCAAAAAGTCCGGTCAGTACGAATGCGAGCAGGGCAAGGCCTACAATGCTCACCAGCAGGCCCGAACGCTTTCTTAATCTTTCTAAAACTGTCATTTTTAATGATGTTATATTTGAGGGGCACGAATATAGCTAAAAATATGAAATGAGAGGTGCGGAAGATGAAAAAGGGTAGTATATCCGCCTGAAAAAAACAGCCGCCCCGAAGGCTCTTTTGGAAGGTCCTCCGGAGAAGAGAACACCGGGAGGCCCAGAACCCGACCGCCAGGTTACCAGGGAGAAAAAAGCATACTCATACCTGAGAAAGACCACCGGATATTAAAAGCGAAATCAGATCAGCGGCCCTCCCCCATTCCCCATTTCCCATTCCTCGTTTCACTCTCACATCCCCCCATCTCACATCTCTCATTTCATATCTCGCATTTCCATCTCTCCCTCATTCTTCCACCCTGATGCTCACCTGCTCTATCCGGGTATCTGAAACGGCCAGTATCTTGAATACGTATTTGCCAATGCGTATGGTCTCTCCCCTGCGCGGAAGGCTTTTGTAGTTATTGAGTATGAAGCCTGCCAGGGTTTCGAAACCTTCTACCAGGGGCAGGTCAAGGCCGTACGTTTCGTTCAGGTAGTCGATCTCGAGCCTGCCCGAAAATACGTACTCATTATCGGTGATCTGTTTTTCGACCAGGTCTTCCTTATCGTGTTCGTCTTCGATCTCACCGAATATCTCCTCCATCACATCTTCCATGGTCAGCATACCGGCCGTTCCCCCGAACTCATCCACCACCACCGCCACGCTTTTATGCTGCTGGATGAACAGGGTCAGGGCCCCGCTGGCCGGCATCGTTTCAGGAACGATCAGCGAGGGACGCAATATGCTGCGTATGCTATCCGGCTTCTTGAACAGCTCGTAAGAATGCGTATAGCCGATCATGTTATCTATGGAGTTCTCATAGACCAGTATCTTCGATAGCCGGGTATCGATGAATTTCTGCCGCAACTGCTCAATAGAGCTGTTTACGCTTACCGCCACGATCTCCGTTCGCGGCACCATGCACTCCCGCACCTTCACTTCCGAGAAGTCCAGGGCGTTCTGGAATATCTGCACCTCGTGCTGCAGCTCTTCCTCTTCCGACATGCGCGAGGTGCTTTCACGCACCAGGTTATCCAGGTCCACCCGGCCGAAGACCACCGGTTCCTGGGTCTGCCGCACGCGGAAGACAAAGCGCAGGAAAAAATCGGAGAGCTTAATGGAAACAAAGACGATGGGGAACAGGATGAAATAAACGACCAGAAGAGGTATGGCAAAGAAGCTCAGCAGCGCATTGGGGTACGACCTGAAAATGTTCTTGGGCAGGTATTCGGCAATGACCAGTATGATGAGCGTAGAAATAAAGGTATCCATGAGCAGGATCAGCACCTTGTTATGGGTAATGCGCTCCAGGTGGGGCTGCATCAGGTCGGACATGTACAGGCTGAACACCACGATGGACCCGGCAATGCCCACCAGGGTAGCGCCTATGTAATACGACTGGTGCTTGATGAAATAGGAAAGTATCTTGGCATTGAGGTTCCCCTGCTTGTTCTCCAGCTCGATGCGCAGCTTGTTGCTGGTCAGGAATGCGATCTCCAGCCCGCAGAAGAAGGCAGTGGATATGACCGAAAGAACAATGACCAGGAGCTGGGTGCTCATACCCGGCAAAGATAATCAATGGGCCTGAGATGCAGGGCCAAGGCCTTACGGCTGCTTCTTCTTATCCTTCTGGGGAGGCTCCTGCCGCTCGCCATAGAGCTTCATGCGCTTTTTGTTCAGCCACACCATCACCACGCTGATGCCGGCAAAGGCCAGGAAAGTAAGCCCGTCCTTTTCGTACCCGCTCAGCAGGAAATAGGCCCCCAGGGCCAGCATGATGCCTCCCAGTACTATCCAGAACCAGATCAGGAATTTGATCAGCTTAATCATTATTATGGAGTGTTGAATCTTCTACCATCATGCTTCCGCTGGGTTTGAGTATGCGGTATTCGGTAAAATCGCGGTTCGATTCCAGGCCATCGCCCTTCAGCACCTCATCCGCGGTGGTTATGGTTACTTTCGATTTTGTATACAGCTTCTGCTTCTCTTCATCCCATATCAGGTGCTCGGTGTCCAGCCGCTCGCCCTTGTTATTGACCACGATCACGTTGTTCTTGGCCTCCATTTTGCCGTTATCCTGGTGGCGTATGGCATAATTGGCCGTAAGCTGCGAGTTGACCTGCCCGCTGTCGTCATAAAAAAGAAGCACCACGCCCCTGGGCATCTCAATGTATTCCTTGGGGCTCTCGTAGCGGTTCATCTCGGGGGCGGTCATTTTCATTTTCAGCCGGGCCGAATCGCTGTACACCAGCTCCACATCCTTTGCCGTTTCTACCGGTGTTTTTTCCGGTGAGATAAAAAGACGCACCTTTTCGATGTCGTTCTCGCAGGAAAGAAGGGCAATAAGGAATAAGGAAACAAGGGAATAGGGAAACAATATCCTGGCTGCCTTAAGCACCATCGGCTTAATCGTATTTGCGCTGTATGAACCAGCGCTCGTTCAGGGTAAGGCTCAGCACCACGCGGAAATAACGCTCGCGTATCAGGTCATTCTCTATCGTGCCGCGCTGGCCCAGCTCAAACGAGATGTTCAGCATGGACTGGTTATACGTTTCTCCCACCTTGAGCTTGCGCAGGGGCATTCCGAAGCCAAAGCTGACCGCCATGTCGGTGATCTGCTGGTCGCTGGCCAGCAAAAGGTGGGTATTGGCGTAGCGCCCCCCCAGGCGGTAGTTCATGCGTTTGAAATAGGATCCTTTGTCGGCCAGCCGGTCGGGCGTGTATTGCATACCTATAGAAACACGATTGCTGTTGGTGAGGTACCCGGCCTGCCCGAACGCGCTGAACCTGCTCCAGTCCTGCATAGAAAAGTCAGCGCCCAGCATCCATTTATCGTTGCGCAGCACAAAGCCCGCACCCAGCATCATGGGTAAGGTCACATGTATGCTTGAATCGGGCGCGTACAGGGCTGTGTCGCGTATGAACTCGACAAAGGTGTATTTATAGGTTTCGGCAAGCAGGGTGTACCTGGCATGAAGATCGGATTCCATGCTGTAGCTCAGGCCCAGGCTCAGGCTCCACTTGTTCTTAAAAAGCCTGGTCTTGTACTGCAGGCCCAGCTTGAAGTAAAAATCGCTGTAGTCTGTTGACCGGGTCACCTTGGTGCTGAAAAAATTACCGGCACTGGGAAATGAATCGCGGCTGATGTAATTGCTCCTGCCGAACAGGTATGCGGCATTGAGGCCGATGGCAAAGTTTTTATAGCTGAAGCCGTTACCCCAGTACAGCTCGTTCACGCCCCCGTTACCTTCATACACATAATTCACCGTGCCTATGCTGTCGCGCTCCTCCGAATAGCCCGCCTTGTATCCAACATTGCTGTACGGGTTAATGCCCACGGTCATCCCCCACCATTTCTTAACCGGAAAGCCGATGGAGAAATAGGACAGGGCCGTGCGGTTGGCAACGAACTTCTCATTGGCGGTCTCCATCTGCACAAGGTTATTCATCAGACCTAGTTCGAAGGTGGTGAGCCGCACCGAATGATGCGATGCCGGATTGGCATTATTGATATAAAAGGGGGCCAGCGAATCGTTCTGGTAGCCGTAGCTTACCCCTCCCATGCCATACGAGCTGGAAAAACCGCTGAACTGCAGGTCGCCAAGCCCGAAGCGTGAATAGGGCGAACTGGTAGAGGTCTGGGCATGCAAAGAAAAGCACAGCAGCACCAGCGCTAAAGCCGGGATGGCAGACTTGAAGGAAAGGAGAGATGTTTTACTTAACATTAAAGTTCAAGATTTCATTCAATCCCTTCAAAAGCAGGAAAGGATCGGCAAAGATGCCCTTTTTTAGCCGTTTCTCAAAAAACGGGGCATCGCCTCCCGTGATAACGTATTTAATACCTGAATATTGTGCCTGGTACAGGTCCATGATCTCATTCACCTCGGCCACGGCACCGTTTATCACTCCCGAAAGAACAGATTCGCGCGTGGAGGTCCCTACCAGTTTATCAAAAGAGGTATCGAAGTCCACCAGGGGCAGGCGGTCGGTAAAGGCGTTAAGGGCCTTAAAGCGCATGAGGATGCCAGGCGATATGCCTCCTCCCAGGTACTCGCCTTCCTTATTCACGAAATTGTATTTGATGCAGGTGCCGAAATCAATGACCAGGTAATCCTCGCCTTTGAATTGCGAATACGCCCCTACGGCCGCGGTCAGTCGGTCGCTGCCCAGGGTATACGTGGTGCGGTACAGGTTCTTCAAAGGCGTTGGGGTTTCGGAAGTGAACTCAAAATAGTTGGTACGCTCCTTCAGGTAGTTCACGAACTCAGGCAGGTGATTGACCACCGAGGACACGATGGACCTGCGAATGGGAAAATCTTTCACCAGCCTGGTGAAGTCCGATTTACCCACTTTCTCCACCGCCTGCTGCTCCACCATCGCGCCCTTATCGAAGATGGCGTACTTGATGCGGGTATTGCCTATGTCAACACAAAGGTTCATTGCGTAAAACTACGAAGAAAGAATATTGCTGAAATTAAAATTTATTACATTTGCCATCCCGATTCGGTGACGTAGCTCAGTTGGTAGAGCAAAGGACTGAAAATCCTTGTGTCGGGGGTTCAATTCCCTCCGTCACCACGAATAAAAGCAAAGGACCCCGCATATGCGGGGTCTTTATTTTTCCCGCAAGTGAGCGAAGCAAAGCTCCAGCGAAACGAGCGGGGAAAATAAAGCCGGCCCAAAGGGCAAGGACTTTTGCTTTCTGACTTCTGGCAGAGGGAATCACGCAGTAATTCCCTCCGTCACCACAAAAAAACAAAGTCATCCGCAAGGAGGATTTTTATTTTTGTGATCACATGCCCTCACAAAAAGAATATCGCGCCAATAAGGTTCCGTTTAAAAAGCGACTCGGTTATTTTTTGGGCTCTGTGTTTTTTCTGACCTATGGTACGCTTGGGGTTATCCATAACGATATTATGCTGCAAATGCGCAGCCGGTGGGGAGGAGGCGCCCTAGGCCCGGAAGTGCATCTGCATGGACTGAAAGCCTGGTTGCTTTATGGCACTATTGTTTTTGGATGCGCCATATTTATTGCAACCATAGCAGATCATTACGACAGAAGAAACAATGAGGCTGCTTACCGAAGATTAAAGAGATTTTTCTTAGCATGTGCAATCCTCTTTTTTCTCGTGCTGGCACTTTACGACATACTTGGCCAGAAATAATATTGCCGCTTATTTTTTGCGATCCCGTGCTTTGTACTCCATAAATTACTTAACTTTACCTAAACTTTAGGGGTGTCCGCTGGGCGGACTGAGATATTACCCTCACAACCTGATGCAGGTCATGCTGCCGAAGGGAAAAGCGAAAGGTCTCTCACAGCCATTCCTAAAGTTCTCAAAGGAATGGAAATAACGGTAAACAGTCAGCTTAAACAGGTCAGCGAGCCCTGCTCGGTGAGTCAGTTGCTTGACCAGCTTCATCAGGCCGGGCAAAAAGGCATCGCGGTGGCCGTCAACAGCTCGGTTATTCCCAGGAATAACTGGAACGATCATCACTTAAAACCATACGATCAGGTACTCATCATCCGGGCCGCACAGGGCGGATGATCTAATAAGAACAGGCCTATGAAAACAACCGAAAAACTCCCCAGCAACGCCATCCTCACGCGCGAGCCTTTCCCTAAATCGCAAAAGATCTATGTAAAGGGCCTGCATCACGATATTGCCGTGGCCATGCGCGAGATCGAGATATCCAGCGGCATCGCGTCAAAGCACAAAAATGGCGCTGCAGAAAAGCTGCCCGTGTACGATACCAGCGGCCCCTATACCGACCCCAACGTAACGATCGATGTGCGGCAGGGACTGCCCCGCCTGCGGGAGAAATGGATACTGGGCCGGAACGATGTGGAGCTGACGCAGCGCATCAAGGCCATACCCTCCCCTTTCAACGAGGCTGAAGCGCTGAAGACCTACAAAGCCAGGAGCGGACATAACGTATCGCAGATGCACTACGCGCGCAAGGGAATTATCACCCCCGAAATGGAATACATTGCCATACGCGAGAACCAGCTCATCGACCTGATGCGTGAGAAATACAATGGCATGACCGCCCAGCATGCCGGGCAGAACTTTGGTGCCTTTACCCAATCGTACATTACCCCTGAGTTCGTGCGCGATGAAGTAGCGCGGGGCAGGGCCATTATTCCCAATAATATCAATCACCCGGAGAGCGAGCCCATGATCATAGGCCGCAATTTCCTGGTCAAGATCAACACCAACATAGGCAACTCGGCCGTAAGCTCCAGCATAGAGGAAGAAGTGGAGAAAATGGTGTGGTCCATACGCTGGGGTGGCGATACGCTTATGGACCTTTCCACCGGAAAGAACATTCACGAAACCCGCGAGTGGATCATACGCAACTGCCCCGTGCCCGTGGGCACCGTTCCCATTTACCAGGCCCTGGAAAAAGTGGGTGGCAGGGCTGAAGAGCTGACCTGGGAGATATTCCGCGATACGCTGATCGAGCAGGCCGAGCAGGGGGTTGACTATTTCACCATTCACGCGGGCGTGCTGCTGCGTTACATCCCGCTTACCGCAAAGCGGGTCACCGGCATCGTTTCGCGCGGGGGCAGCATATTGGCCAAATGGTGCCTGGCCCATCATAAGGAGAATTTCCTTTACACGCATTTCGAAGAGATCTGCGAGATCATGAAGAGCTACGATGTGGCCTTCTCGCTGGGCGATGGCCTGCGCCCCGGCTCCATTGCCGATGCCAACGATGAGGCCCAGTTCGGTGAGCTGGAAACACTGGGCGAGCTCACGCGCATAGCCTGGAAACACGAGGTTCAGACCATGATCGAGGGACCCGGGCATGTGCCCATGCATCTTATTAAGGAGAACATGGAAAAGCAGTTGAAGCATTGCCACGAGGCGCCTTTCTATACGCTCGGCCCGCTTACTACCGATATAGCCCCGGGCTACGATCACATCACTTCGGCCATCGGAGCCGCCATGATAGGATGGTACGGCACCGCCATGCTTTGCTATGTTACGCCCAAAGAGCACCTGGGATTACCGAATAAAAAAGACGTAAAGGATGGGGTGATCGCCTATAAGATAGCGGCCCACGCGGCCGACCTGGCCAAAGGCCATCCGGGCGCCCAGTTGAGAGATAATTTATTGAGCAAGGCCCGTTTCGAATTCAGGTGGGAAGACCAGTTCAACCTCTCGCTCGACCCCGATACTGCGCGCGAGTTCCACGATGAGACCCTGCCGCAGGATGGGGCCAAAACAGCCCACTTCTGCTCCATGTGCGGACCTCACTTTTGCTCGATGAAGATCACGCAGGATGTGCGGGAATACGCGGAAAAAGGCATGGCGGAGAAATCGAAGGAGTTTTTGGAAAAAGGAAGCGATATCTATGTTAAAGAATAACTTTTATCCGGGCGTGTCCCTCCACGGCTTCAGCCGTGTCGGGCCGGGCTGTCGGCAGTCGCTTCCCGCCATCAGGCGGGAGAGCTCCAACAAGCCTGCCTGCGGGCAGGCCTATGCCTCCATCCCTCACGCGAAATGCGCTGATCTATGAAACTGATCGTACTGTCTCCCGCATCCGGCAATCCCCGTGAAAGCGCTGCGGCACTCGCCTTGCTTGAACATGGGCTGGAGAGCTATCATGTTCACAAGCCCGACCTTTCTTCTGAGCAGGTCCAGGATTATATCCGGCAGTTCCCCCTGCAGTTCCGCGACAAGATCTTCCTGCATTCCGCCTTTCCGAAATTCCATTCGCTGGATGAGCTGAAGCGCTACGATGGAAAGTATGAATACGCCTTTCTTTCCCCTGTCTTCGACAGCATTTCCAAAAAAGGATACAAGAGCGGTTTTGACCTTTCGGAAACAGGCCTCCATGTCAGGGGAAAAAAGATTGTCGCTCTTGGCGGTGTGGATGAAAGCAAAATAGAAACCTGCCGCGGGCTGGGATTTTGCGGCATAGCCGTTCTGGGCGCGGTATGGCAAAGCGCTGACCCGCTCGGTACATTTTTAAGGATGAAGGAAAAATGCCAAAGGAAAGACCTGGTGTGCTGAGCATAGCCGGCTTCGACCCCAGCGGTGGCGCAGGGGTGCTGGCCGATATCAAGACCTTCGAGGCGAACAAATGCCTGGGATTGGGTGTGGTAACGGGGCTGACCTTTCAGAACGAGGATGAGTTCGAAGGCGTTAAGTGGCTGGAAACGGAAGAAATAATCAGGCAGATGGATGTACTGCTGAGAAAATACAAAATTGAATTTGTCAAGATCGGCATGATCAAAAACCTTGTCGAGCTGAACAGGCTGATCTCCGGTATGACCTCGCTGATCCCATCCCTTAAGATCGTATGGGACCCGGTCATTAAAGCCAGCGCGGGCTTCACCATCCATAGTACGGTCGAGAGGGATAAAGTGAACGAGGTCTGCAAAAGCATTTTCATGCTGACCCCTAACATAGACGAGATAAAAACACTGGCGGGCGGGCAGGACGAAATGAAGGCCGCAAAGGCGCTGAGCCAATATTGCCATGTATTTCTGAAAGGCGGCCACAGCGAGGCGGATAAAGGCCGCGACCATTTATTTACAAAGGAGGGTAAGCAATTCTCGTTCCGTCCGAAGAAGATAGCTGCCCACGGCAAACACGGCAGCGGCTGCGTGCTTTCATCGGCCATTACCGCCCGGCTCGCGCTGGGCAGGAAGCTGAACCGCGCCTGCCTCGAAGGCAAGGATTATGTGACCCGTTTTCTGAACAGCAATAAAACATTATTAGGCTTTCACCATGTATAGCAGGCTTCAATACATATCGCAGGGCGGCACGGCTGCCGAGCAGGAGATCAACATCCGCCAGGCCCTGGATGCAGGCTGCGGCTGGATACAGTTGCGGTTCAAGGGCGCATGCGAACGGGAGTTGACCTTCCTGGCAGAAAAAGTAAAAGCGCTGTGCGCGCATTACCAGGCAACCTTCATCGTGAACGACCACCCTGCCATAGCGGCCAAAGTGGAGGCCGATGGGACGCACCTGGGACTTAGCGACATGAAGATCGCTGAGGCCAGGGCCTTGCTGGGCGGAAAGATCATTGGCGGTACCGCCAATACCACGGAAGATGCGCTCAGGCGCGCGGCAGAAGGGTGCGATTACATTGGCCTGGGGCCTTTTCGCTTCACGGCCACCAAAGAAAAGCTCAGCCCGGTGCTCGGGCCGGAAGGCTACCGCAGGATCATGGGCGAGCTCGGGCGCGGCAATGTGACCGTTCCCGTTTACGCGATAGGCGGCATACGGGCGGCTGACGTGAAGGCCATCATGGAGACCGGTGTTTACGGCATAGCCGTATCGGGGGCTATCACCGGTCACGCAAATAAAAAAGAGCTCATAAAAGAACTAAACAAATACCTGTATGAATACGCTTAAGATCGCTGACAAAGAGTTCAGCTCAAGGCTTTTCCTGGGAACGGGAAAGTTCGGCTCCGCCAAGCAGATGGAAGAGGCCGTGCTTGCATCCGGCTCGGAACTGGTAACGGTCGCGCTCAGGCGGGTCGACCTCGAGACCGATACCGATAACCTGCTCTCTCACCTGCGCCACCCGCATATCCACCTGCTGCCCAATACCAGCGGGGCCAGGAATGCAAAAGAGGCGGTGTTTGCCGCCCAGTTGGCGCGCGAGGCCATGGAAACCAACTGGCTCAAGCTGGAGATACATCCCGACCCGAAATATTTACTGCCCGATCCCATCGAAACACTGAAAGCCGCTGAAGAGCTCGTAAAGCTGGGCTTTGTCGTCATGCCCTACTGCCATGCCGATGCCGTGCTGTGCAAGAAGCTGGAAGAGGCCGGCTGCGCGGTGGTCATGCCCCTGGGCTCGCCCATAGGCAGCAACAACGGCCTGCAAATGCGCGCCATGCTCGAGATCATCATCGGGCAAAGCAACGTACCCGTGATCGTAGACGCGGGCATAGGTGCGCCATCTCACGCGGCCGAAGCCATGGAAATGGGCGCGGCCGCGGTGCTGGTTAATACCGCCATTGCCGTGGCGCAGAACCCGGTGCAGATGGCCCATGCCTTCCGCCTGGCCGTCCAGGCCGGGAGAATGGCTTTCGAGGCCAAGCTGGGAACAAAGAAAAAAAACGCGGAAGCCAGCAGCCCGCTCACCGCATTCCTGGAGTAACATGTTCAGCGATATATTCAACACATACGATTGGGACGAAACCCGCCAGCGCATACGATCGAAAACGGATGCCGATGTAGCACAGGCCCTGCAGCGCAAAGGCAGGCGCAGCCTCGATGATTTCATGGCGCTCATTTCGCCTGCCGCGGAGGCCCGCCTCGAAGAGATGGCGCAACTCAGCCGCCTGCTTACGCAAAAGCGCTTCGGCAAAACCATACAGCTATACGCGCCATTGTACCTTTCCAATGAGTGCAGCAATATCTGCACCTACTGCGGCTTCAGCTTCGACAATAAGATACCGCGCAAAACGCTGACTGACGATGAGCTGCTGCGCGAGGCCGAAGCCATCAAAAAAATGGGTTACGATCACATCCTGCTGGTAACAGGCGAAGACCATATCCGCGTGGGGGTTCACTACCTGAAACACGCCATCTCCCTGCTCCGGCCCCGCTTCTCGCATATCTCCATCGAAGTGCAGCCGCTCGACCAGGATGAATATGCCCAGCTCATTCCCTATGGGCTCCATACCGTGCTGGTGTACCAGGAAACGTACCACGAGAAGAACTACAGGCAGTACCATCCCAAAGGCAAAAAATCGAATTTCTCGTACCGGCTGCTTACCCCCGATCGCCTGGGCAGGGCCGGAGTGCATAAAATAGGGCTGGGTGTTCTGCTGGGCCTCGAAGACTGGAGAACAGATTCCTTTTTCTGCGCCCTGCACCTCGATTACCTGGAAAAGCGATACTGGCAAACCAGGTATTCCATCTCCTTTCCCAGGTTAAGGCCCTACTCTACCCAGGGCAAGCTGAACGGGAACACGGGGTTTTCCATACAGCCCCAATTCATGAGCGACAGGCAACTGGTACAACTGATCTGCGCCTACCGCATCTTCAACGAGGAGCTGGAGCTTTCCGTATCCACGCGCGAAAGCGAAAAGTTCCGCGACAATATCATCCAACTGGGCGCCACCACCCTGAGCGCGGGATCGAAGACCAACCCGGGGGGATATGCGGTAGAACCCGCCTCGCTCGAGCAGTTCGAGGTGTGCGATGAGCGCAGCCCGGGAAAAGTGGCTGCCATGATCGCGGAGCAGGGATACGAGCCGGTATGGAAAGACTGGGATAAAGCATTTTCATGATGTCGGGGTTCAGCAAGGATGAATTGATACGCTACAGCCGCCAGCTCATGCTGGGCGAGATAGGCATAGCAGGCCAGCAAAAGATCCGCGCGGCAAAAGTGCTGGTGGTGGGAGCCGGTGGCCTGGGCTGCCCCCTGCTCCAATACCTCTGCGGGGCGGGCGTGGGCGCCATCGGCATTGTTGATTTCGATACTGTGGAGCTGCATAACCTGCACAGGCAAATACTTTATGGCTCGAACGATGTGGGCAAGCCCAAGGCCGCGGTAGCCGCTGAAAAGCTGAAAAGCCAGAACCCGCACGTACAGCTCAATGTGCATGAAACGATGCTGGATGAGAAGAACGCGGAAGATATCATTTCAGCTTACGACATTGTTGCCGATGGGTCGGATAATTTCATGACCCGCTACCTGGTGAACGATGCGTGCGTGAAACTGAACAAACCGCTCGTGTACGGGAGCATCTTCCGGTTCGAGGGGCAGCTTGCCGTATTCAATTACAAAGGCGGCAGTAACCTGCGCGATATCTACCCCCAGCCGCCCGACCCCGAAGAAGTGCCCAACTGCAGCGAGACGGGCGTGCTCGGGATGGTGCCTGGCATCATCGGCACCTACATGGCGCTGAACGTTATCCAGGTGATCCTCGGAAAAACGGGGATCAGCGATAAGCTGATCCTGTTCGACCTACTCGGCAATACGCAAACCGGCCTGCAACTAAACACCAAATAATTGTGCAGCCAACCTGCACGGATCAGCGCGCCTCCAGCAGCATAGCTACGGGCCGGCCAGGATCATGGCCGCAGAAGGCTTTGTCATGGCGCAGGTGACGCGTACGGGCCAAAAGCTCAACGGGCTGAAAATGGCCGCCCCGCATGAATCGGCCCGATACGGTTGCCGGGCCATGATGTGATGTAAAGTGGTTGCTATTCACGGCTTTATGAATACACTGCCGGCTGCCGGTGTGCGTTTCGCACCACGCGGCATGATGCGCAGGATAGCCCCGAAACTTCAGGAGAGCACGTAAAAACCTTTATATTTGCCATCCTGACCGATAGCGATGGAAAAAGCCGCAGCAAAAAAGAAAGCGTCAACGTCTGCTGACGCTTCATTTTCAAAGGAAACCTATTACTTCTGGTATGAGCAGATGCTGCTCATGCGCAGGTTCGAGGAAAAGGCCGGACAGCTTTATATCCAGCAAAAGATACGCGGGTTTTGCCATCTCTATATAGGGCAGGAGGCCGTGGCCGCTGGCGGTGAGACCGCCATCCGCAAAAGCGACAGGGTGATCACGGCCTATCGCGATCATGCCCATCCCATCGTGCGCGGCATGCATCCCAAATATGTCATGGCAGAGCTTTTCGCCAAGATCACCGGCTGCTCAAAGGGCAAAGGCGGATCCATGCACATGTTCTCGAAAGAGTTCAATTTTTTTGGCGGACACGGCATCGTGGGCGGACAGGTGCCTTTGGGCGCGGGTATCGCCTTCGCGGATAAATACAACGGCAACGATAATGTAACCGTTTGCCTGATGGGCGATGGCGCAGTGCGCCAGGGCGCGCTGCACGAGGCTTTCAACATGTCCATGACCTGGAAACTACCCGTTATCTATATCATTGAGAATAATAATTACGCCATGGGCACTTCGGTAGAACGAACCTCGAACGTGCATGACCTCTACAAACTGGGCCTTGCCTACGACATGCCTTCCTTCCAGGTCAACGGAATGAAGTGCGAGACCGTTCACCAGGCCGTTGCCGATGCAGCAGCACGCGCACGCAAAGGAGACGGCCCTACCCTGCTCGAAGTGAAGACCTACCGCTACCGGGGCCATTCCATGAGCGATCCCGGCACTTATCGCAGCAAAGACGAGGTGGAGGAATACAAGAAGCTCGATCCTATCGAGCAGGTCCTGGCCACCATGCGCGGCAAAAAGTGGATAGACGACAAGGGCGTGGAAGAAATGGAAGCCAGGGTAAAGGCCCTGGTGGATGAGAGCGTACAGTTCGCGGAAGAATCGCCCTTCCCTTCACCCGAAGAGCTGTATAAGGATGTTTATGTTCAACCCGATTATCCTTTCATAAAAGAGTAACATGGCCGAAATAGTACGCATGCCCAAGCTCAGCGACACGATGACCGAAGGCACCGTGAGCAGGTGGATCAAGAAAGTTGGCGACAAGGTTAAATCGGGCGAGATACTGGCCGAGATCGATTCGGATAAAGCCACCATGGAATTCGAATCGTTCTACGATGGGGTACTGCTGTACATTGGCGTAAAGGAAAAGCAGGCCGCTCCCGTTGATTCCATACTGGCCATCATCGGCAAAGAAGGAGAGGACATCTCCAAAATACTGGAAGGGGAAAAGCAGAAATCCCCGGCTAAGAAAGAAGAGCCCAAAAGCGAGCCGAAAAAGGAAGAAGTTAAGAAAGAAGAGCCCAAAAAAGAAGCGGAGGCCGGGAAAAAGACCGAGCAGGCACCGGTTCAGCAAGTACAATCCGGACATAGCGCTCCGGCCGATAACGGCAGGCTGAAAGCATCGCCCCTGGCCAAGAAGCTGGCTAAGGAAAAAGGCATTATCATCAACAAGCTGAAAGGCAGCGGTGACGGAGGAAGGGTGGTGAAACGCGATATTGAAATGTTCCAGCACTACGGGCAATCGCACATCTTCACCGGGAAAGAAAGCTTTTCGGAGGAGCCCGTTTCGCAGATGCGCAAGACCATCGCCAGGCGCCTGGCCGAGAGCAAGTTCACCTCGCCCCATTTCTACCTCACCATGGAAATAGACATGGATGAGTGCGTGAAGGCGCGCGAGACCATCAATGGGGTTAACAAGGTCAAGATCTCCTTCAACGATTTTGTCATCAAAGCTGCCGCTTCGTCCCTGCGCCAGCATCCCCGGGTGAACTCCTCCTGGAGGGGCGATGTGATACGCTACAACGAGCACATCCATATCGGTGTGGCCGTAGCGGTTGACGAAGGCCTGCTGGTTCCCGTGGTGCGCTTTGCCGATTCCAAAACCCTTTCGCAACTGGCCACCGAAGTGAAGCTCTTTGCGCAAAAAGCCAAAGAGAAAAAATTGCAGCCCCAGGACTGGGAAGGCAATACCTTCACCATTTCCAACCTGGGCATGTTCGGCATTGACGAGTTCACGGCCATTATCAACCCGCCCGATGCCTGCATACTGGCCGTAGGAGGGATCAAGCAAACGCCCGTGGTGAAAGACGGGTTGATCGTTCCGGGCTATGTCATGAAAGTGACCCTTTCCTGCGATCACCGTGTAGTGGACGGGGCAACAGGGGCCGCTTTCCTGCAAACTTTCCGGCACCTGCTCGAGAACCCCGTGCTGCTGCTGGGCGAGCAAAGCATCTGAAGAAAAATCAACAACCCTCCCGCGCGGTCCGCAAAACGCTCCAGGGGAGCAGTTCGTGCCTTCGGAGAGGGTTTTTAATTTAATTTAGTCGCTGATGAATGCCTTCCTGGAGACCCCCATCGAATACCTCAAAGGCGTAGGACCCCAGCGCGCTGAAGCCCTTAAAAAAGAGCTGCGGATCTTCACCTTCCTCGACCTGCTTACCTTCTACCCTTTCCGCTATGTTGACCGGACCAGGTTCTATAAGGTAAAGGAGATACGTGCCGATCTGCCTTACGTGCAGTTGCGCGGAAAGATAACGCGCATAGGTGTGGCCGGTGCAGAGCGGAAAAAAAGGCTGGTGGCTGAATTTGCTGACGATAGCGGCACGATCGAGCTGGTCTGGTTCCAGGGCGTAAAGTGGATGAAAGAAAAGCTGAAAGCGGGTGAAGAATACATCGTGTTTGGCAAGCCCAACGAGTTCAAGCGCGCCTTCAGCATACCGCACCCCGAGATAGAAGAGGTAAGCGATGAGAACACGAAGCTGGCTTCCGCCCTGCAGGCCGTTTACAATTCCACCGAAAAGCTGAAGGCAAAGGGGCTCGATACGCGGGGCATCTGGCGCCTGCAGAAGACATTGTCAGAGCAGATCAGGGGAAAAATCCCCGAAACGCTGTCGCAGGAGCTGACCGCGCAATACAGGCTTATATCGCTGGAAGACGCGTTTCGCAATATCCATTTTCCGCAAAACCCCGATCTGCTGGGCAAAGCCCAGTTCAGGATCAAGTTCGAAGAGCTCTTTTTCATACAGCTTAAGCTGTTAAAGCTGAAGCTGGTCAGGCAAAAAAACTATAAAGGCTTCGTGTTCGCGAAAGTGGGTGAGCAGTTCAACGAGTTTTACAACGAACACCTGCCTTTCCCGCTCACCGATGCCCAGAAACGGGTGATCAAAGAGATACGTGCCGATATAGGCTCCGGAAAACAGATGAACCGCCTCATGCAGGGCGATGTGGGCAGCGGCAAAACGGTAGTGGCCCTCATGACCATGCTCATCGCCATCGATAACGGCTTCCAGGCCTGCATCATGGCGCCTACCGAGATACTGGCCGGCCAACACTACCAAACCATCACGGAACTGCTCAGGAACATGAACCTGCGGGTGGGATTGCTTACCGGATCCACCAAAACAGCGCAGCGTAAAATACTCCACCAGCTATTGCGCGAGGGCCGGCTTCACATCCTCATCGGCACGCATGCGCTTATCGAAGACGAAGTGCAGTTCTACAACCTGGGCATGGTCGTGATCGATGAGCAGCACCGTTTCGGTGTGGAGCAGCGCTCGCAGCTCTGGCGTAAGAGCAGCCAGGTGCCGCATGTGCTGGTCATGACCGCCACACCCATCCCGCGCACCCTGGCCATGACGCTTTACGGTGATCTCGACATCAGCGTGATCGATGAGATGCCTCCCGGCCGCAAACCCATTACCACCGTTCACCGCTATGAGTCGCAGCGCCTGCGCGTTTTCGGGTTTATGAAAGAAGAGATACGGAAAGGGCGGCAGGTCTACGTGGTTTATCCCCTCATCGAGGAATCGGAGAAGCTCGATCTGAAAAACCTGTTCGAAGGTTACGAGGCTATCGTTCGCGAGTTTCCCCCGCCTGCGTACCGCGTGAGCGTGGTGCATGGCAAAATGAAAAGCGCGGATAAGGACGCGGAGATGCAGCGTTTTGTAAACGGGCAGACCCAGATCATGGTAGCTACCACCGTGATCGAAGTAGGCGTGAATGTGCCCAACGCCAGCGTAATGGTGATCGAGAATGCGGAACGATTCGGGCTATCGCAGCTTCACCAGCTTAGGGGCCGCGTGGGCCGGGGTGCGGAACAGAGCTACTGCATATTGCTTACCTCGTACAAATTATCGGACGATGCCCGCCTGCGCATAGAGACCATGGTACGCACCAACGATGGCTTTGAGATAGCCGAGACCGACCTGCGCCTGCGCGGCCCGGGCGACCTGATGGGCACCCAGCAGAGCGGTGTGGTGGACCTCAGGCTGGCCGACCTGGCCAAAGACCAGCAGGTGCTGCAGTATGCCAGGAACTCCGCCACGGCCCTGCTTGCCGATGACCCCGAGCTGGCTAAACCGCAGCACCAGCGTATACTCGAACACTTACGTTATTTAAATAAAAACAAACCCAACTGGAGCCGAATCTCCTAAAAAAACAACCTTATGATGCAAGCTGCCACGCGATTAGAAAAGATCCTGAATGAAACCCCGAACAAGCTCTTCGCCTTTACGGATGAGCAGGCAGGCGTCCGCCCAGCCCCGGGCAAATGGAGCAAAAAGGAGATCATGGGCCACCTGATCGATTCCGCGTCCAACAACCATCAGCGCTTCGTGCGCATGCAGATCGAGAACGGGCTGCAGTTGCCGCAGTACAGGCAAAACGAGTGGGTAAGCGTACAGCAATACAGTTCACGCAACTGGATCGATATCGTCAAGTTCTGGATGATCTACAACATGCACATCCTGCACATTTTCAAAACGGTTGATGAAAGCAAGCTGGGCAACACGGCCGATTTTCCCGAGTACGGAACCCAAACCCTGCAGTTCCTGATCGATGATTATGTCGATCATATGGAGCATCACCTTAGACAGGCACTGCGCTAAGTATTCACTTTAATGAATAACTAACTTGTGAAGAAAATATTGATTATCACCGCATAGCATAAGGGAATACACACCCTTCGGAAGAAATGAAGCATCAACTATTGAATTATCAATATAATCCTCATCCCTGTAAAGCTCATTCCCTAACACATTATATATGCTAAGGCTCATTTCGGGAAAACCTGTCATTATTCTAAACTTTCCTCTGTTAGGGTTAGGATAAATACAACCCTGAGGTTCTGATGATTGAAAATAAATATCTGTAAGCAAACCCCATTTAGCAATGTGGCCGAATGTTGTAAGCGAACCACCGCCATAAAGGTAATTCTGACATACCTCCATGCAATACATTGATGGTACCGGATTCCACATAGTACCCATTTGCATCCAATTTGTACCATCCCATCGTGCAACTTTTTGAAAAGGGCTAGTAAACAACATTCCGCCTGCGTACAGGTACTGCCCGTCATAAGCCAAAGCATAAACATCCGAATTCATTCCAGCTCCAATAGCCGTCCAATTTGAACCATCCCATTTCGCGATCCGGCTGCATGGTCCACCATCCGCGTTTTGAAATGCTCCGCCAATAATTATATTAGTATTATACTGACAAATAGCTGAAACTGAATTATCAGTACCTGATCCCAATGCAGACCACATGGATCCATCCCAGGAAGCAATGTTATTTACTGTAGTACTTCCAGCCATAGTAAAAGAGCCACCTGCATACAGCCTACCATTTATTTTCTTCAAAACACTTACAACATTGTCGGTGCCACCGCCAACCCCACTCCAAGAGACACCATTCCATTTGGCAATATAATTTGCGGGTTGGCCTCCGACCATCGTAAAGTTGCCACCTATATAGACTTCTCCATTATATTCCTCTACGGCATACACGTTGCCATTGGCCCCGCTTCCCAATGCCGCCCAGTTACTTCCGTCCCATTTTGCTATGTAATTGACCGGGATTCCACCAGCTGACAGAAACAGTCCGCCAACATACAAATTACCGCTAAAGAATTTCATCGAAGTTACCCAATACGAAGTTCCAGAGCCCAATGAATCCCATGTAGTTCCGTTCCACTTTGCAATGTTATTGATACTATTTCCGCCTGCCTGAGTTATATCTCCGCCCACATATAACACGTTACTTATTGTATCCGTCTCTAAAGCACGAACCCCTGTAGGACCACTGGAAACCACACCTCCACTCACTGTAGACCGGGTTTGCGCTAAGGTGCACGTTGCAGTCAGCAGAAATAACAAAACAAAACTATTCTTCATTCTAGTTACTCTTGATCATTTTTTTTGTATCAATAGTAATTCCATCAACTACAATTGAATATGTACAAATTCCACTGGATAAATCGGACGCATAAACATTTAGTTGTCCTTTCCTCCTTTCCTCTATAGGAACTTCTTTTATTACGTGTCCATTCATGTCTGTAAATATTATCATTGCGCTATTGAAATCGGAAATCGTTTCATAACAGATCGCAGTCTGCTCTTTAGTCCTTAAAAGGGCACAGCGCTTTACCGAATGACAAGCTTTTGCGAGAAAGTTTTACTGCCAGAAATTATTTTAAGAAAGTATACACCCGCAGGTAATAAAGCAGTATCTATTTCCGAATAATAATCTTTTAGCTCGACTGTACAAACAACCTGACCCGATAAATTGAATATTTGAATCTCTGATTCAAGAATATTGGTCTTGATATTTAAACGCCCGTAGCAAGGATTAGGGTAGATTTTTACTTCAACATTTTCAGTTTCCTCAGTTGATGTTAGTGAATCAGGAGTATACTCATAAAAGTCTTTAGGGTATGTTCCACCCGTTCCTAATCCTAATCCTAAATAACCTTTATTCCCTATAGAAAATCCGATTGCGCCATTTCTTCCTATCCCGGAAAAAACAGCTTTTTGAATCCATGCGTCCGTATTTTGGTCCCACATCCAAAAGTCTTGGCAATATACCGATCCGGTTCCTATATATCCCTTAGTACCGATAGAAAAGCCTACGGCCCAAGATCTACCAGTGCCGCCAAAATTGCTTTTTTGAAACCACGTGTTTGAAGATTGATCCCATTCCCAGAAATCCTGTTTTTGGGAAACTCCATCATAACCTGTACCAACGTAACCTCTTGCACCAATCGAAAACGCTACAGCGTATGCTCTTGAAGCTCCTCCAAAACTCGCTTTTTGCGACCACGTATCCGAGCTTTGATCATACTCCCATAAATCCTGGAAGTATCCGTTTGAAAAAAAATTATATCCAGTCGCTATGTAACCCTTTGTTCCTATGGAAAAAGCAACAGCTCCTTCCCTTGCCAATCCCGAAAGACTTGCCTTTGGAGTCCAACTATTTACAAAGGGATCATACTCATAAATATCCTGCGTATCTGATGTCCCACTCCATCCTGTTCCTACATATCCTTTAGATCCTATGGAAAATCCCACCGCTAATACCCTTGGCCCCCCAGGGAAGTTTGCTTTTTGCGACCAGGCATTTGTAGCCTGATCCCATTCCCAAAAATCATTTGTATAGTTGAACGAATCCCTTCCAATCCCGACATAGCCCTTATTTCCAATTGAAAATGCAGCCGCAACTCTTTTTCCATTGCTGATAAAATCCGCTTTTTGCGTCCAATATCCCTGACCACAAAGAAAAAGTGGACAACAAAAGGAAACAAGAATTGCCTGGGTTTGGAGCCGCATTTAGTTCGTTTTAATCATTTTTTTAGAATCAATGGTAACCCCATCTACGATAATCGTATATGTATAAATTCCACTTGACAAATCAGAAGCATAGACACTTAGCTGACCTTTGCCTTTTTCTAGTATTGCAACTTCCTTCATGACATTTCCCTCGATATCTGTGAAGATTATAACGGCACTTTTGAAGTCGGCCTTAATTTCATAGGAAATTACCGTCTTATCCTTAAAAGGATTGGGGGAATTTTGATCGAGCTATCTCAAATGTGCCGATAACCGACACATTACTAAGCATTCTGATTGTATCGGAAAGGATACTCATCTTCAGCACATTATTGCGTCTGAAACGCAGATCCTGGTTATTTGTGCTGCCCAGGAAGTCAGATGGACCTACATTATTTCCATTCAGTTTCCAGGTGTTGCTCTGCCCGAAGCAAAAAGCCGAAAGAGAACCGCTGAATGCGATGAGAAGAAACTTCCTTTTCATGTACGGTGGTATTTGGTATTAAGCTAAATTAAACCATTATGACTTAAATTCAAAATCTCCCATCAGCAAAAGAAATCCCTAAGATTATTGATCCCAAATACCCTATTGCTGGCCAGCCAGTGAGTTGGTTTTTTCCTATTTTTGGCCTTCTTAATTCCGACCTATGAAAACACGCATTTACCTGCTGGCCATTTGCGCTGCCGCGCTCACCACGCTGGCCCTCACTCTGAAAGA
Organism: Bacteroidota bacterium; assembly: GCA_040756415.1. Taxonomy (GTDB): domain Bacteria; phylum Bacteroidota; class Bacteroidia; order JADZBD01; family JADZBD01; genus JBFLYZ01. Next base: position 13,124 of record JBFLYZ010000017.1, on the reverse strand, counting down.
AGAAAAGAAAAAATGGGACGTCAGCAACCCTCCCGGCAAATACACCGAAACGGAGTTTACGGTATCTGAAGGCACCTTCATGAACCTGGACGTATCACCCGATGGAAAAGAAATCGTGTTCGACCTGCTGGGTGATATTTATATCATGCCGGTAACAGGAGGCGAAGCCAAGGTGCTGCGCAGCGGCCTGCCCTTCGAGGTGCAGCCCCGCTTTTCGCCCGATGGCAAGAAGATATCCTTCACCAGCGATGCGGGAGGTGGCGACAATATATGGATGATGGACCGTGACGGCAGCAATGCCAAACAGGTCACCAGGGAGAACTTCCGGCTGCTCAATAACGCGGTGTGGATGCCCAACGGCAACTACCTGGTAGCCCGGAAGCATTTCACCAGTACGCGATCGCTCGGGGCGGGCGAACTGTGGATGTACCACTTTACGGGCGGTGAGGGCATACAGCTCACCAAACGCAAGAACGACCAGCAGGACCTGGGCGAACCCAGCGTTTCGCCCGATGGAAAATACGTTTACTACAGCGAGGACATGTACCCGGGCGGGTTCTTCCAGTACAACAAGAACCCCAATTCGCAGATCTACGTGATCAAGCGCTACGATGTGGAAAATGGAGAAACGGAGATCGTTGCGGGAGGGCCGGGAGGAGCCGTGCGCCCGCAGATCAGCAGGGATGGCAAGACACTGGCCTTTGTAAGAAGGGTGCACACCAAATCGGTGCTCTTCCTCCGCAATATGGAAACCGGTGAAGAATGGCCCGTATACGATAAGCTGGGCAAGGACCAGCAGGAGGCCTGGGCCATCTTTGGCGTTTATGCCAACTTCGCCTGGCTGGATGCGAAAAATATCATCATCTGGGCCGAGGGGAAGATCCGCAAGGTGGATGTTACCGCCAATACAGGCACCGACATTCCCTTCACCGCCAAGTGCAAGCACCGTATGCGCGAAACCCTCAAGTTCGCACAGGAAGTGGCGCCCGACCAATTCACCGTAAAGACCATTCGCCAGGTTGTTACCTCGCCCGATGAAAAGACCATCGTGTTCAACGCGGTAGGCTATCTCTGGAAAAAGAGCATGGGTCAACCCTCTAATGCGCCCGCACCCGTACGCCTGACCAAAGGCAGCGACCTGGAGTTCGAACCCTGCTTCTCACCGAAAGGAAATGAAATAGTATGCGCGACCTGGAACGATGAGCAGATGGGCACCGTCTCGAAGGTAAGCCTGGCCAGCGGACAGATCACCAAGCTGACGCAGGAGAAAGGTATTTTCAGGACGCCCCGCTATTCGCCCGATGGCAGCAAGATCGTGTTCCAGAAAGAAGACGGCAACGAGGCCCAGGGCAACGCCTTCTGCGTGAACCCGGGCATTTACTGGATACCGGCCAGCGGGGGTAAGATGACGCTGATAACCAAAGAGGGGAGCGAGCCTTATTTCTCGGCTGACGGAAAACGTATTTTCTTCCAGTCGAACGAAGGAAAGGACAACGCGCTGAAAAGCTGCGACCTCAGCGGCAACGATGTGAAGGTGCATTTCACCAGCAAATACACGAACATGTTCGTGCCCAGCCCCGATAATAAATGGATAGCCTACAAAGAGCTATTCAAGGTTTACATTGCCGCTTTTCCCGAGGCGGGCAAGTCCATAGACCTGAGCGCTGACATCAAATCCGTACCCGGAACGCAGGTGGCCCGGGATGCCGGCCTGAGCCTGCACTGGAGCGCTGACAGCAAGAAACTGCACTGGGTGCTGGGCGATGAATACTTCACCAACGACCTTACCAGGCGCTTCACCTTCCTTCCTGGCGCCATGGATACCGTGCCGCCCCTGGATACCGCGGGCACCAGGATCAACCTGGTGCTTAAAACCGATAAGCCCAAGCAGGTGCTTGCCCTCAAAAACGCCCGCATTATTACCATGAATGCCGCGAACGAGGTTATCGAGAGCGGCACCATCATCATTACGGACAATCGCATTACGGAAATAGGCAAAACGGGCGAAGTGAAAATTCCCACCGGGGCCAAAGAGATCGATTATGCCGGCAAGACCATCATGCCCGGCCTGGTGGATGTGCACGCCCACCTGGGCACCTTCCGCCAGGGGCTGAGCCCGCAAAAGCAGTGGCAGTATTACGCCAACCTCGCTTACGGGGTGACCACTACACACGATCCTTCATCCAACACTGAGATGGTATTTTCCCAGTCGGAGATGGTGAAGGCAGGTAACATGGTAGGCCCGCGTGTTTATTCTACGGGCTGGATACTTTATGGTGCTGACGGTGATTTCAAAGCGGTGATCAATTCGCTGGAAGATGCCAAATCAGCGATACGAAGAACAAAGGCCTATGGCGCCTTTTCTGTAAAAAGCTATAACCAGCCCCGCAGGGAGCAGCGCCAGCAGGTGATAGAGGCGGCCTCGCAGTTAGGCATTATGGTAGTGCCCGAAGGAGGCAGTACGAGCTGGTACAATCTCAGCCACGTGGCCGATGGGCATACGGGTGTTGAGCATAACCTGCCCTACGCTCCTTTATATGATGACGTGGTAAAGTTCTGGAGCGCCAGCAAAACAGGCTACACGCCTACCCTTATCGTTTGCTACGGCACGGTAAGCGGTGAATACTATTGGTATCAAAAGACCAACGTATGGGAGAAGAAACGCCTGCTCAGCTTTACGCCCCGCGGTATCGTTGACGCCCGCTCGCGCCACCGCACCATGATACCCGATGAAGAATACGAAAATGGCCATATCCTGGTCAGCAAATCGTGCAAAAAACTGCTTGATGCGGGCGTGAAGGTGAACATGGGCTCGCACGGCCAGTTGCAGGGATTGGGTGCGCACTGGGAATTGTGGATGCTCAGGCAGGGCGGCATGACGAACATGGAAGCCCTGCGCTGCGCCACCATGAACGGAGCCTGGTACATCGGCATGGACAAGGACATTGGTTCACTGGAAAAAGGCAAGCTGGCCGACCTTATCGTGCTGGAGAAGAATCCCCTGGACGACATCTATAATACCGAAACGGTACAGTTTACCATGGTGAACGGCCGCCTGTACGACTGCGAGACCATGAACGAGGTGGGCAGCTTTGACAAAAAGCGCACGAAGTTCTGGTGGGAGGGCAAGTACTCGGCCAACTTCAACTTCCACGAGGAGTCGCACGGAGACGAGGATTGATTTCCTTTAAAAAGACAGCCCGCATATCCTTGCCCAGCGGCCGGCAGCGGGCTGGGCGTTTATTTACAAAGGCTCCAGGATTCCTGCCTGTGCCTTACAAAGAGGCGCTCATTACCTTTTTTATCTCCGGCAGGTAAATGTTCAGCAGGTTTTCCCTGAGCTTATCCGGATCTTCCTTATAAACGTTGTACAGGTACACATTATCCTCATAAAATCCCTCCGGCACATAGATGCGCGGGTCGCCTCTATCCCCTTTCCGCACGATACGGATAATACAGTACAGCGGATCGTTCTTACCATCCCGCACCACGATCTCGTTGAAATCCGAAAGAAGCGGGTCGCAATTGATGTTGCGCTGCCCTATGCTCGGGCTCAGGTAGACATCAAAAGCCTCAAAACTGTAGTGCGGGCTGTTGTTGTCGTAATTGCGGTAGGTCTGGCGGTCGCCATGATCCAGGACATATTGTTTGATCCTTTCGAATCCGTCTACCGGTAAATGCGCTGTGATCTGCATGGGGTCTGCCGGCCCGGTCCAAAATTATGATCCCTGCACCGAATACGCCCTGAGCCATGCCCGCGCCTCGTCCGCATTGTCAAAAAAATTGATAGAAAGCTTGTTCTTGTCTACCTTGTAGGAGACGCTTTCAACAGCCACTTTGTTGAAATAGCTGCGCGGCCTGACCATGGCCACCGCTCTGAATCCGAAGTTAATTGCGCGGGGCAGAAAATCTTCTTCGAGCCACTGCTGATCTTCCATGCCGATCATGATCATATCCTGCACATCGGCCAGCACCTTACCGGCCTTATGCCTGATAAGGGTATTGAGCATCAGTTCGGTGCCTTCCCTGAACTGCCTGCTGGTGGCGTAGCCGTGCCATTCCATGACCACGGCATCGAGCTCCTTCTCGTAAAAGATGTGATACGTTTTTACGGGTGTTTCCATTACTTGGGAGGTTTAAATGGTTTCGGGCTTGAGCAAATTTAGTAATAAGCTCCGTTTTTACCACTAGCCCCTAAAACCGTATGATCAAGACGGCAATTGCCCTGGCATTCCCGAAGGCATGAGCTTGCCCGCTTTAACACTCCGCTCTGCGCCCTCGGCATGGCCTGTAATGATGGATACCGGCCTGCCGCGCACGGCCGGTATCCATAGGCCATTTTACCTGGCTTTCGTCATTTTCTTCGTATCCATCACCTTGCCGTCAACTACCAGTGTATAGGTATACGTACCGCTGGAGAGATCCTCAGCAAACACATTGAGCTGGCCTGCTCCCTTTTGCGCAATATCAACCACTTTAATGACCTGTCCCATGCTGTTGTAGAAAATGATCTGCGCATAGCCGGTATTATCGGGTATATTATAGCTGATCACCGTCTGGTCGGCAAAAGGATTGGGAGTATTCTGGTTGAGCACGACCGCGTTCTTATCGGAGAGCTGCACATTGGTTGCGCTGCCATTACCGCCAGTAGACTGACCGCTGATCAGGTTCTTCAGGTCATCGATCTGCTTCTGCTGGCTTTCTATCATCTTCTGCTGATCCTGCATACCCTTGGTGAGTATGGCTATGAAGCCATCGTAATTCAGGCCCAGGTATTCCTGTTTGGGGCTTACCTCTTTACCCAGTGAATCATAGACAGCAGGATAGACAACAGGGGCGGTCAGGTCAGGTAGCACTTCTTTCACTTGCTGCGAAATGAACCCGTATTGCTGGTTTGCCGGCAAACCAAGATTATTGTGGGTTTCGGTATCGAACTTGTAGGTTACGGGTTTCAGGCTCATGATGAGCTGGAGAGAGTTATCGATCTGAACGATATCTTTCTTCAGCCGCTGGTCCGACAGGCCGATGAACGTATTTGAAACAACATCGCCAATGAAAAAGCCCGCATAATCGGGTCCTGTACCGGTGCCGTTCATCGCATTGGGAACGCTTACGTAAATACCGTACTCCGTACTGGCCGCGTTATTGCCCTGAAGGATGAATTGTCCTCCGAAATTGGTTCCGCCTGCCCCGAAAGTATTGCTCATTACTTCGACCTGGAGGCCGAAATTCTGCGGGGAAGAAGAACCGACCACATCGAAGTTGCCTGCAATGGAATAATTGCTGCCGTTGCGTGAAACGCCATTCACGCCAATCACCTGTGTAGAGGCGCCTGTCGGGTTGAAGGATTGCCCGGCCACACCGATGGAGAAGGTGGCAAAGCCCGCGTTGCCACCCTGCGATATTCCCTGCACCCCGATAGTGGTGCCTCCCAGCGTGGAGCTCACTCCCGACACACCCACCGAAGCACCGGTAGCCGCGGTGTTATTGCTCACCGCCCGCATGCCCGCTATGCCCGCACCCGTTCCTAGCGTGGTCTGAAAAAAAGCGGAAATGATCTTGGAATCATTGATAATATCCAGCCTGGAAGTGACAGGGCCGCAATTATTGTTGGTGCCGATGTACAGGCTGCCCAGGTTAGAGGCGATATCCGCAAAATAGATATTCTGGTTGTTCATATTTACATACCGGCTGTTCAGCAGGGGATTGCTTCCTGGAAAAGGAACGGAGCAGTCGTCACCGAACAGGTTGCTGCTGCTCACGTAGATCACGTTGCCCAGGTTATCCACCGCCAGCACGCCCAGGCCGGGATTGGCAACAGGAGCGCAGCCCGAATTCAACTGAGTAAAGGTCAAACCGCTGTTGCAGGCCAGGCCGCTGTTCACCTCCAGCCAGTTGGCGGGTGCCGTAGTGTTCACGCCCGTAAACCCATTGGCCAGAATGGTCACGCGGTCAACCGATGAGGTGATCAGCCGCAGCGAAGAGCCGGTTTGCCAGCCCAGCCGCCCTATAGTGCCGGCCGCGTTGATGCCCATGATCAGTCCAGACGTGGCTGTGTTTCCCGTAACGGCATTGGTAAGGCGCATGCTGGTGAGGCCGCCTCCAAGGTTATGGATCTGGAACTGGCTCTGGGTGTTGAAGCCCAAAGGCAGGCCCGAGCCTACCGCTACACCACCCGGAACAGTGGCGAACGTATTGGAAATAACCATGCGGTTAATACCGAACGTTTCAAAACCGATCGGGCGGTTGTTGTTCGAGCCCATGGTGGCTCCACCGAAAGGGACAAGGTCCCCGAAGAAGTCCCAGGGTGTTTGCGCGTTGAGCGTTAGGGAGCCGGTCAGCAGCGCTGCGGCCAGCATTCCTGTGATGTTTTTTTTCATAGGATTTGTTTTGGTTAATGGTTATAAGGATACTTGAGTAACTCCAAAGCGCACCCGCACCGATCCAATAGTTGCTTTTAAAAAGTTACGATGGTATGCGGTCAGGGCAGCAGAGGTACCTGCTTCCGCATATTATAAAATGAATCGGATGCCGCGCTTCAATAGCGCGACACGGAACTCAAATCCACTCGCAGACTGATCTATCTGATGAGATATGAGGGCAGGTACTCTTTAGGTTCAAAATCTCCGGGCGGCAGGTGTGGCAGGACGCGGCAGGTATGGATTTTGAATTTAGCGTGCGGGGCTAAGATACAGCTTATAAGTATACTCCTGAAAACAAGTTATCAACACATGCTCAGCTACAAAGAACATCACCAGTCATTTCTTTGGGAATGCTGAGGCCCAGTATCCGTAAAGCGGTGGGGGCGATATCCGCCAGCCTGCCTGCCGATATCTTTTTGTATTCACTATCGATGAGGATAGCGGGAACAGGATTGGTCGTATGCGCGGTATTGGGCGAGCCATCGGGGTTGATCATGTAATCGGCATTGCCATGGTCGGCAAGGATAAGAAAGGAATAGCCGCTTTTCAGGCCGGCCTCCACGATACGCCTCAGGCATGAATCCACGATCTCAGCGGCTTTGATCACCGCATGGTACACGCCTGTGTGTCCCACCATATCGGTATTGGCGAAGTTCAGGCAGATGAAATCCGCTGCCCCCTTCTCCAGCTCGAGCACAATGGCATCGGTCACCTCCACCGCGCTCATCTCCGGCTTAAGATCGTAGGTAGCCACCTTGGGCGAAGGAATAAGAATTCTCCTTTCACCGGGGAAGGCCTCTTCCCTTCCGCCTGAAAAGAAAAAAGTAACATGCGGGTACTTTTCCGTTTCCGCTATCCTGATCTGCGTCTTACCCGCCTTGCTCAGCGCCTCGCCCAATGTCTGCTGCAGGTTCTCCTTATCGTAAACCACCTTAACGTTCCTGAACGTGTCGTCATAGTTCGTCATGGTAACATAGTACAGGGGCAGGGTCTTCATGCCCTGCTCCGGCATATCCTGCTGGGTCAGCACGGTGGTGATCTCGCGGCAGCGGTCGGTGCGGAAGTTGAAGCAGATCACCACATCACCTTCCTGTATAGTTGCGATGGGCCTGTTCTTTTCGCAGATCACCACAGGAAGCATGAACTCGTCCGTAATATTTTCATTATAAGATTCCTTGACCGCGCTTAAGGCATGGACAGCCTTTTTTCCCTCGCCTTTCACCAGCATATCATAGGCCAGGCGTACGCGCTCCCAGCGCTTGTCGCGGTCCATGGCGTAATACCTGCCGCAAATGCTGGCAATGCGCCCGGCCGAGGTTTGCAGGTGTTCTTCCAGCTTCTTGATATACGCGTAACCGCTCTTCGGATCGGTATCGCGCCCATCGGTAAAGGCGTGGATGAATACTTTTTCCAGGCCAGCGCTTTTAGCCAAATCGCAGAGCTTATGCAGGTGGTCCTGGTGCGAATGCACCCCGCCATCGCTTACCAGGCCCATGAAATGAACGGACCTGTTGTTCTCTTTCGCATAAGCGAATGCCTCCTTCAGCGCGGGATTGGTGTCGATCGTCCGCTCACGAACGGCCTTGGTGATCTTCGCCAGGTCCTGGTACACCACCCTTCCGGCCCCTATGTTCAGGTGGCCCACCTCGCTGTTACCCATCTGTCCTTCGGGAAGGCCCACATCCCCGCCCGAGGTCCTGAGCGTGGAATTAGGATAGCTCTTCATCAGCGAGTCAAAAAAGGGTGTGTCCGCGCTGGCTATGGCATCAGCACGCGAACCATCGCCTATACCCCAGCCGTCCAGTATGATCAGTGCCAGTTTTTTCATTTTTCAAAGCTTACTTCAAACACGGCCCCTCCCGGGGTATTATCCTTTACGCTAACGCTGGCCCCCAGCTTTTCGGCCAGGTTCTTTACGATATACAGGCCAAGGCCCGTGCCTTTGGCGCTACGGGTCTCCTCGTTGCCGATGCGATAGAATTTCCCGAATATTCTCTCCTTTTCGTCAGCGGGTATGCCGGGCCCTTCGTCAGCCACGCTCAAAGTTACCCTGTTTTGATCTTCGCGCAGCATGATCCTGATCAGTGAGCCGGGGGGCGAATATTTTATGGCATTCTCCAGCAGGTTGAATACGATGGAGTGGAAATAGGTTTTATCGGTCATCAGGCGCACTCCCCCTGCTATATCCGTTTCCATGCGCTGCCGGGGCAGGTAGATCATTCTTACCTGCTCCGCTATCTCGCCAAGCAGTTCCGATACGGCCGTATCTTCCCTGTGCGCCTCAACGCTCTTGTTATCTATCCGGGCGGCAAGGAGTATGTTCTCCACCAGCTTGTTCAGGCGCTCCGTATCAGCCAGCGCGTTAGCAACCAGCTCCTGCTGCTTTTCGCGCGGCAGCTCGCGCTTCAGCAGGGTTTCCAACTGCAGGCGCGATGAGGCGATGGGCGATTTGAGCTCGTGCGTGATGGAAAGCAAAAAGTTCTTCTGCCTGGCGTTGAGCTCCGATTCCTTTTTAAATGTATTGCGTACGCGCATAATACCGAATACCATAAGCAGTACGAACACGGCCCCTTCACCGGCTATCATCCAGTTGCGCGACCGGATCCTGTCCTTGTATTCGGCCCTGATCCGTTTCACCTCCGCGTCATCAAAGGCCTCGCTGATCAGCAACTGCTCGCGCAGGGCAAGGGCTTCGCGGTTCAGGTCCAGCAGCAGGTAGGTCCACCAGAAGAATTGCACAAACACATAAGCGACCAGGAGGTAAAAGATAAGAAGCGGCCGCGATCTCTTTTTGACGTTCACCGGGCAAAATTACTACAAAAAGAGCTTCTCCTCTTACGCATAGGTCCGCCAGCCATCATTTCCTGAGGCTGTCGGCCCCGAAGGGCAGGGGCAGCAAGGCCTCTATGCTGTCGAGGATGAGCACCTTCCCTTTTTCACCGCTAAGGATAACGCGGATCTTGCCCGACCTTTTCTCGTACTCGGAAAGCGCCTGGCGGCAGGCGCCACAGGGCGATAAGGGTTTATCTGCCGGCAGTTTTTCCGATCGGCATACCACCGCGATCGCCTGAAAGGCCTCGTAAGGAAATTTTGAGGCAGCGGCAAAAGCCGCAACCCGCTCAGCGCAAAGCCCCGAAGGGAAAGCCGCGTTCTCCTGGTTACTGCCGCTCACGATCTCACCGCTATGCACGCGTATGGCGGCCCCTACGCTGAAACCCGAGTAGGGCGCATAGGCCGTAGCCGAAGCGGCACGCGCGGCATCCAGCAGTTGGCGGTCGGCAGCGCTGAGCTCTCCGGGCTCCAGCTCCGTAACGGTTGATATGATATCGAATTTCCGCATGAGGTAAAATTACGCTTTTGCCGCCAGCCTGCGCTCAAGTATCTCGGCAATGGGCCTGGCCTCTATCTTGCTCTCCGCCCAGGCTATGAAATCGAAATAGCTGAACACGCGCTGCTCCAGCATATGCTGCTCCAGCGCGCATATGCGCTCCTTAAGCCGGGCGAACGAGCCCCGGGTATCGTTCTCATCGAGCCCTTTCCTGAAAAAGTCAAGCATAATGCACTCGAACTCGTTCAGCGAATTGTTCCTGTTCATATAGCGCAGTGCCGAGCCAACCAGGTTGTCGAGAATGTCGGAGTTGCCCAGCTCGTAATGCAGGATGATCTCGGATATGCGGGCCATGGCCAGGGCTTCCTGTCTTACCGTTTCTTTCGCAGAGTTCAGGATGCTGTTGATCCAGTACAGCGCCTCTTTGTATTTACCCGCGTTGAAACAGGCGCGGAAGGAATAATAGAGGATATGAATGGTAAAGTTCAGCCCTATCCTGTTCCGCTGGCGCTCCAGCTCCTCTTTCAGCTTCAGCGAAAGCAAATAAGCCTCGCTGAACTTACCCTGTTTGGCATAAAGTTCATAGCGCGTGTTGTACCGGCATACAAATGCCGCATTGTAACTTTTAGGGGTGCTTACCTTCAGGTTATCCAGCTTATCGATCTCGGCCAGCGCCTCATCGTGTTTTTTCAGGTAGAGCAATACCAGGATAAGATTATTGATGGATGAAATATACAGGCTCATGCGCTCGGCCAGCATCTCGCTGCGGCTTTCCAGCAATCCGATGAGCTGGCGAAGGGCCCCGCACGAGGCGGGAAGGTTCCCGGAAATATTATGGTAAAAAACCTCCGTATTAATGCAAAGGATCCGCGCTGAAACGGGCAGGTACCCCTCCTGCTCTTCATGGAACTGGCGGCTGCTCCGGTACACCCGCTCATATTTTTCCATCTGGCCGCTGCTGCGTCCCATGCCTGCCACGTTGTAGAGCTCCATAACCTGCCAGTGAAAATAGCGGGCTTTCTCCACCAGCATGATGTTCTGAAGCACCGATTGCTTTTCATTGAATACATCATCGAACTCTCTCCGGGTATCTGCCGGCAGATACGGCCAGATGAATATCTCGAGCTCCAGCGCATCCAGCCACAGGTTAAAGTTATCGGCTTTCCGGCAATACGTCATTACCTTCTGCGCGAACCTGATCGCGTTCTCATAAAACGCTTTCTCCGCCAGGACCCTGGCCTTAAGCATCTCCTTTTCCATTTCGGGCGCGACAGACTGGCCGCTGCCCGAGACCACCAGCGATTCGAGTATGAGATGGAAAAGGTAATTCTTCTCCGAAGAGAGATTGCGCAGCATGGTCGCCTCCCCGATCTTGCCGCGCAGCGCCTCCTCATCATACGTTTTCATGCCCGCCACCAGGTCGAACAAACGGATGTAATTGCGTGAAGAGGCTTCGCCATTGCGCAGGCAGTACTTCTTAAAGTAACCTTTTTCCGAGGCGCTTAAGGACTGAATGAGCAGGAAGAGGTCTTGCGTGGGTTTCATTCGGATTCCATGACAAAAAATTATCAAATAATTGATTATCACCGTATTGAAAAAAATATCTCTTTCCCCGGATTCCCAAAAATATGAATCTTTTGACTTGCCGGGGAGCAAAGGGTTTAACACATTTGGGCCACTGTATGCATGCACTGGTGATCTTACTGATCTTTATACTTGAGGCGAATAAGAACCGGCCTTTGTACAAAATCATTGAGCAGGCCCAGAACGGACCAACGCGCAAACCAGGCGCACGGACCAAAAGCCATATCCGGGAAACACCGTAAACTGAAAAAACCCTTAAACCTTTTCATCCATGTATCATCTAAAAACCGCATCCTGTATGAGAAAACATGCCGCCATACTTTGTTTCGCGCTGGCCTCGTGCCCCGCACTGACCGCGCAGAACTACAACAACGATGGCGATACCCTTTTCGGCTCAGCGAACATACACAGCATCTATTTCAACTTTTACCACCCGGATTATTACGATTCGCTGGTGACATCCTATACAACCGACAGCTACTACGTATGCGACATGATCTTCGATGGCGTACCGTACGACTCGGTAGGCATTAAGTTCAAAGGGAATTCCTCTTACAACAATCCCGGCCAGAAGAAATCCATGAAGATCGACCTGGACCTTTACGTGGCCGGGCAGGACATCGATGACCTGAACAAGTTCAACCTGAACAACGGGTTTAAGGACCCTACCTTCATGCGCGAGAAGATCATGTCGGATTTCATGGTGCGTAACGGCATACCGGCCCCGCGCGTGACCTACGCCAAAGTATATTACAATAACCAGTACTGGGGCCTGTTCACGCTGAGCGAAGAGGTGAACAAGGATTTCCTTGACGCCTGGTTCAATGACCAGCGCGGCAACCTCTTCAAAGGCGACCCGAGCGGGGACCTGAAGTGGATCAACAGCACGCCATCCTCCTATTATAACAAATACGAGCTAAAGACGAACGAAACCATCAACGACTGGAGCGACCTGGTGCAGTTCATCAAAGTGGCAAACCTTACGCCTGTCAATGACCTGCGCGACTCGGTAGACATGTATTTCAACACCAGCGCCTTCCTGAAGGCCTGGGCGGCATCGAACATTTTTGCGAACCTCGACTCGTACATAGGCACCGGGCATAATTATTACATCTACCACGATTCGATCACGAACAGGTTTCAGTGGATCATGTATGATGTGAACGAGGCTTTTGGCGTTTTCACCCAGGGCATGAACATCACCCAGCTCGAGAACCTGAGCCCTTTTTATCTCGGCAGCCCCACCACCAACCGGCCGCTCTGCAATAACCTGCTGCTGGATAACGCCACCAAGCAGGAACTTACGTACTGGTTCTGCGTATTGATGCAGATGGACCAGTTCAGCAATGCGGCCCTGGATCCCGTGATCGACAGCCTGGCCAATAAGATACGGAACGATTACTATGCCGACCCCAACAAGTTCTACACCAACCAGCAGTTCGAAGACAACCAAAGCATGAACGTGAACGTTGTGGGACCTGGCGGAGGCAACTTCCCCGGTCTGAAATCCTTTATCGCCAACCGCAGGAATTCGCTCACCGCCTCCCTGGCGCCTTACGGCTGCTACCTTACCGTTGACGAGGGCAACGAAACGGAACTGATCCTGGTGTTTCCCAACCCGGCCAGTGAACAACTGAGCATCAGTGCAACCGGGCAGGATAAGGAGGTCGTCATCAGCCTGATCAACGTTCTTGGACAAACGGTCTATTCGCAAACATTCGGCAGCGGAACCGAAATACGCATCGATGTCAGCAGCCTGTCTGCGGGCATCTATACTTTAAGTTATAACA
>JBFLYZ010000016.1:0-63904 GCA_040756415.1 Bacteroidota bacterium | reverse complement strand
TGGGCTGGGGAAGTCCAAAAATAGGTACTTTTTTCCTGATTATCAAGAAAAAGCACCGGAAATTTTATAGGGGGCTTTTGGCGGTCAGAACGCGGATTTAGCATTAATTTTAATTATCCGGTCTATTATCACATACGTTTTTGCCATTTTGTCTGCTCCTTGTGCTTGGGGACAGATAAATCTTGAATTTGCGCTGGTTTTCGATACAATGGATTGCATCAATACAGTAGCGGCCACGCGTGACAAAGGCTTTATCGTTGGTGGTAATGACCAAATTACATCATCTGACGCCCAGATACGAATAGTCAAAGTGGATAGTATCGGAAACGTTACCTGGGCTAAAAAAATTCTTCACTATTCAAATGGTTCGGATAATGTTTACGACATAAAGCCAACCAGTGATAACGGATATATATGTGCCGGGCATTTACGCGATACTGTGCAGCCTGGCCCCTGGGAAATGCGCAATAAGTTGAGTCTTATAAAACTTGATTCTCAGGGTACTGTCCAATGGGTCAAAGCCTATCTCCCCGACACATCCTCAACCTCTGTTCTTATCGATAATACAATAGTATCACGTAATCTTTTCAGAGTTACGGAGCTTGGTAACGGAGGCTATATTGCCGCCTGTCAGGTTATGCGTAACAACAATTATTCTTATCTGGTAATCCGTACTACGGCCAATGGCAGCCCTATTTGGGTGAAAACATTTGAAAGTTATTATCCTTTCGCCAATGTTTACAGCTTTTCCAATCTCGATCACTGGTACGATGGGGCAACCGAAAAAGGTGTTATCCTGGTAGGTTCCATGCTTGACACCACGGTAAATTCGGGTATTGGAAATATTGTCCTGCTGAAGATTGATTTGAACGGGAACCTGATCTGGGAAAAAATTTACGGAACTGTACTAAACAGTTTCGGCACCGATGTAAAACAAACAGCTGACGGAGGATTCATTATTTGCGGAAAGCCTGGGCTGTCCGCTTTTAACGGACCCGCTTTAATCAAAACGGATTCAGCAGGAAATATTGTTTGGTCGAAGGTGTATTACAATGGCAATAATTACATTTATCCGTACGCCATAACCGTTACTGACTTTGGCCATTATGCGATTACCGGAATTATCCAAAACCCAAGCGTTGATATTTTCCTGCTCGTTACTGATTCATTGGGCAATCCTCTTCACGGAAGATATTACGGTGGCGTTCTGGACGAATACGGCTTCGACATCACCTCCACAACTGACGGTGGCCTGGCTTTCGCAGGACATACCCAGAGTTATGGTTTTTATCCTAACGGGATTTTAATAAAAACAGATTCGTCTGGCCGGATTCCGTGCTACTCGGATAACATTCTGTTCCTGGACACCTTATGTACATTTACAACATTTTCGCGAAGCATAGAAAACCCCCTTACTGTATTTTCATACATTCCGCCTACCATGCCGCAAACTCCGCCTACAACAGACAGCATTTTGTGTACTACTTTATCGATCAGTAGCTGGCAATACGGCCAACCCTGCCTTCTGATAACTCCGAATCCATCAGATGGCATTTTTCAGTTACAAACAGGCGATAGGCAAACGATAGGGGTTCAAATTGTCGTCTACAATTTACTCGGGGAAGAAATAAAAGCTTTTCAGTTGACCCAAAACGAGGCAGACCTGAGAGAATTGCCCAGGGGAATATACATCATCAAAGCGGTAACTGACACCCGCGTGTATTCACAGAAAGTAATCATACACTGACCGGCTGCTGTTACCTGCTTTGTTTAATGGCTATAGCTTGGCCTTTACCTCCACCAGCTCGTATCCTTCGATGATATCTCCTACTTTGATATCATTGAAGTTCAGTATGTTCAGGCCGCATTCAAAACCCGCAGCCACCTCCTTTACATCGTCCTTGAACCGCTTGAGCGAGCCCAGCTCACCGGTGTAGACCACAATACCATCGCGAATCACGCGCACCTTGGTATTGCGCTGTATCTTGCCGTCAAGCACCATACAACCCGCAATGGTTCCCACTTTGGTGATCTTGAATACTTCCCTGATCTCGATGTTGGAAACGATCTTTTCCTGGAACTCGGGCGCCAGCATGCCTTCCATGGCCGCTTTCACCTCGTTGATGGCATCGTAAATGATGGAATAGAGACGTATATCGATCTGCTCGGTCTCGGCCAGCTTGCGCGCGCTCACTGAAGGACGCACCTGGAAGCCTACAATAATGGCGTTGGATGCCGATGCCAGCAGCACGTCCGACTCGGTGATGGCACCTACCGACTTGTGGATGATATTGACCTGTATTTTCTCCGTAGACAGCTTCTGCAGCGAATCGGTGAGCGCCTCGATCGAGCCGTCCACATCGCCCTTCACGATCACGTTCAGCTCGCGGAAATCACCAATGGCCAGTCGCCTTCCGATCTCATCGAGCGTAATATGCTTCTGCGTGCGTATGCCCTGTTCGCGCTGCAATTGGAGGCGCTTGTTGGCGATCTCCTTGGCCTCGCGCTCATCTTCCATCACGTTGAACTTATCGCCCGCCTGCGGTGCCCCGTTGAGGCCCAGCATCACGGCCGGATGCGAAGGCCCGGCCTCCTCGAGCGGCTGCCCCCTTTCATTGAAGAGGGCCTTTACCTTGCCGCTGTAGCAGCCCGCCAGCACGTAGTCGCCCACGCGCAGCGTGCCGGTCTTCACCAGCACGGTGGCCACATAGCCCCTTCCCTTGTCGAGCGTGGATTCGATGATGGTTCCAACGGCTTTCTTGTCGGGATTGGCCTTCAGGTCTTTGAACTCGGCCTCGAGCAATACTTTATCGAGCAGGGCCTCGATATTGAGCCCTTTCTTGGCGGATATCTCCTGGCACTGGTACTTACCGCCCCATTCCTCCACCAGGATGTTCATGTTCGCGAGGGCTTCGCGTATCTTGTCGGGATTCGCTCCCGGCTTATCGATCTTGTTGATGGCAAATACCATGGGCACTCCTGCCGCCTGGGCGTGGTTGATGGCCTCGATGGTCTGGGGCATCACGCTGTCGTCAGCCGCTACCACGATGATGGCTACATCCGTAACCTGGGCACCGCGGGCGCGCATGGCGGTAAAGGCCTCGTGACCGGGGGTATCCAGGAAAGTAATGGTCTTGCCGTTGGCCAGGTTCACGCTGTATGCGCCAATGTGCTGGGTAATGCCACCGGCCTCACCGGCTATCACGTTGGTCTTACGGATATGGTCGAGCAGCGATGTTTTGCCATGGTCTACGTGGCCCATCACGGTAACGATGGGCGGGCGGGGCTTGAGCTGCTCGGGGGTATCCTCTTCCTCGCGTATGGCCTCCTGCACCTCCACGCTTACAAATTCCACTTTGTGGCCGTACTCCTCAGCGATCATGGAAATGGTTTCGGCATCCAGGCGCTGGTTGATGGAAACGAAAAGGCCTATGCCCATGCATTTGGCAATGATCTCGGTGGCCGAAACGCCCATCATGGTAGCCAACTGGTTCGCTGAAACGAACTCCGTTACCTTGATGGTACGGCTTTCGGTCGCTACCTGCTCGGCCTCCTCGGCCATTTTGCTCCGGATCTCATCGCGCTTCTCCCTGCGGTATTTCGATGCCTTTGATTTTCCCCCACCGCTCAGCCGGGCCAGGGTTTCCTTGATCTGTTTCTGTATCTCTTCCTCAGAAAGCTCGTGGCGGGGCTTCTGGTCGCGCTTGCCTTTATGGCGGTCGATATCCGTCTGCTTGAAATCGGCCGTACTGACCTTGTTCTTGTTGATGCGCTTTCGCTTCTTCTTGCGGTCGGTCTCAAAATCAGCGTTGGACGAGGCCACCGGTTTCTTTTTCTCCTCTACCGGCAGCTCGATCTTGGAAAGGATCTTAGGCCCCTCCAGCTTCTGGTACTCGGTCTTGATGAAATTATCCTCTTTCGGCTTCTCAGCGGTTTCGGCCGGCTCTTCGGCTGCTTCTTTCTTAGCGCTTTTCTTCGCCTTGCTCTCCTCTTCTTCGTCCTTTTTCTTCGATTTCTTTTCCGGCTTGGTCTTGGTGTTGATCGATTCCAGGTCGATCTTTCCTTTCACGCTCACCTCTATCTTCTGATCGGCCTTGGCGCGGATCACGTCCTCTTCTTCCTGCGCCTTGCCTTTTTTCTTCTCTTTGGGCACCTGGTTATCCTTGATCAGTATCTCCTCGGGCTCGTCTTTCTGCTTTTTGGGCAGCTCGATGATCTCTTCACCCGCCTCGCGCTTCTGCTTGGCGCGTGAAATATTGGTCGCCACCTCCTTATCCTTCTTCTCATCAGAAAACTCGTTGAGCAAAATGCGGTATTGCTCAGGCGTAAGCTTGGCATTGGGGTTCGATTCCACCTTGTGCCCTGCCTTGTCGAGGAAATCGACAATGGTGTGCAATGCCACATTGAACTCCTTAGCAACCTTGCTCAACCGTTTTATTTCTGTATCTGCCATATTTCGTTTAGGTGATTATTCCTGATCGTTTATTCGAATTCGGATTTGAGTATGTTGCGCACTTCGTTTACGGTCTCTTCTTCCAGGTCGGTACGCTTGACCAGGTCTTCCACGCTCAGCTCGAGCACCGATTTGGCGGTATCGCAGCCGATGTTTTTGAGCTCATCGATGATCCAGCTATCGATCTCGTCTGCAAATTCATCCAGGTCAACATCTTCCACATCCTCATCGGTATCGCGGTACACATCGATCTCGTAACCGGTCAGGCGGCCGGCCAGCTTGATGTTGTGGCCGCCCTTGCCGATGGCCAGGGAAACCTGGTCGGGCTTGAGGTAGACCTCCGCGCGCTTGTTCTCCTCGTCCAGCTTGATGGTGGTGATCTTGGCCGGGCTGAGGGCGCGCTGAATGAACAGCGTGGGGTTATTGGTGAAGTTGATCACATCGATATTCTCGTTCTTGAGCTCCCGCACGATGCCGTGTATGCGCGAGCCTTTCATGCCCACGCAGGCGCCCACCGGGTCGATGCGGTCGTCATAGCTTTCTACGGCCACTTTGGCGCGCTCGCCCGGCTCGCGCACGATGCGCTTGATGGTAATAAGGCCGTCAAACACCTCGGGAACCTCCAGCTCGAAGAGCTTGGCCAGGAACTCGGGCGATGTGCGGGAAAGGATGATCACGGGCGAATTGTTCTTCATATCCACCCGCTGTATCACCGCGCGCACGCTGTCGCCTTTTTTGAAAAAATCGGTGGGTATCTGCTCTGACTTGGGCAGGATGAGCTCATTGCCTTCGTCATCCAGCACCAGGATCTCTTTCTTCCAGATCTGGTACACCTCGCCCGTCACCACCTCGCCAATGCGGTCCTTGTATTTTTTGAATACGTTATCCTTTTCCAGCTCCAGCACTTTCGATACCAGGTTCTGGCGCACGGCCAGCACGGCCCTGCGGCCGAAATCCTCGAGCTTAACGGGCGTGGTCACTTCGTCTTCAAGCTGGAAGTCCTCATCGATCTTCCTGGCCTCGCTCAGGCTGATGTGCTTGGCCGGATCGTAATCGAAGCTATCCTCCGCAAACTCATCATCCACCACAATGCGATTATGCCAGATCTCGATGTCACCGCGATCGGGGTTCACGATAATGTCGAAGTTCTCGTCTGAATTGTATTTTTTGCGGATCATGCTGCGGAACACGTCCTCCAGAATGCTCATCAACGTAACGCGGTCGATGTTCTTCATCTCCTTGAACTCAGCGAACGATTCGATCAGGTTAATGCTGTTTTCTGCTTTTGCCTTTTTCATTTCATTGTTATTTGAACGATACTACTTTTTTTGTTTGTTTGATTTGATCGTACTGTATTGCAATGGTGTGTGTAACATCTTTTTTCAACTGCCTGTCGCGCTGGGTCACCTCCAGCGTAATGCCCGTCTCATCCGCCTCCTGCAGCCGCCCCTGGCGCTTGAGGCCATCGAAGGTGAGCACTTCCACCCTGCGGCCCCTGTTCTTGAGGTATTGCTGCTTTACACGGAAGGGCTCCTCCAATCCGGCCGAAGATACCTCCAGGCTGAAATCCTCCGCATCCCGGTCCAGGCCCGCCTCGATATGCCGGCTTACCTCCGCGCAATCGCTCACCACGATACCCCCCTCCATGCGATCGAGCCGCACGCTGATCCGGTTGACCGGCAGCACCTTTATCTCTACAATGAACATATCCGTTCCGGCAATCTTCTGCTCCGTTAATTCCCTTATCCGTTCAGCCGTTATCATTTTTTACAGATGAAAAAGAGGGGCTGCTGACCCCTCTTCGAACGTATTGCCATAAAAGCGGTTGCAAATATAGGCAAATATTTCAGAATAACAAAAGACCAAAAATAGGATATTAGCTTTATATTTGCTTGAGACCGGAAGGTGAAGTAGTTCTTTGACCAGGATATGCTTAGGTAGCAACCAATAAATAATTATATGATTATCAAGCAAGTATCCTTAAAAACAAGGGATTACATACTCGTGATCCTTTTCCTGTTTTGCGCGCTGCCTGCCTTTGCGCAGGATTCTGTTACCGCATCACAGGATTCGTCCATGACTACGGCACAGGACCAGAACCCTGCCGACACCTCCGCTACTGCGGCAAGCACCCCCGAGCTTTCGCTCGGTGAACAGATCTCCAGCAACAAGGTTTTGCTTTATTCGATCGCAGGAATAGCCTTTGTGCTGATCATTACGCTCACCTGGATGTCGAGCATCCGAAAAAGCAAAGGCGGGAAAACAGGCAATATAGGTTACCGTAAACCGGGCGGGCATCATCAACATCACCACCGGCACAAATAGGGCTTACAACTTTTTACCCTTGTCGTATTTGTCTTTCTTAATGACATTCCCCTTGCTGTCGTAAACGATCCAGGTGCCGTGTTTCACGCTGATCCACTCCTCTTTTTCCGTGGGGCGCACCAGGATATATTCCGACCGGCTGATCACGCTTCCATCTTCATTATAGGTCACGCATTTGCCGTGCGGTTTGCCATACTTGAAGTACTGCTCCTTGAATTTCATTCCCTCGGGATAATAAAAGGTCCATTTGCCTGACTTCAATCCATCCTTGTAGGCGCCCTCGTTCTCCTTGGTCCCGGTCTCCATCCACTGCACCCACTGCCCCTCGCGGAGCCCGTTCTGGTACTTGCCCTCCATGCGCATCTTGCCGGTCTTTTTGAAATAATATTTCCACTCCCCCGTCTTCACGCTGTCGGCATACTGTCCCTCGTAGTCCTTGTTGCCGTTCTCATAATATCCCACCCATTTGCCATCCATGATGCCGTTCTTGAAATAGCCGTCATCCTTGGGCTGCCCGTTCGGCCACCACGACTGCCAGTGCCCGTTCTCCCGGCCCTTCACGTATTCGCCCTCCTGCGATTTGGCGCCCGTGTCATACCAGAAAACCCAATGGCCGTGCTTGCTGTCGTCCAGGTAATCGCCCTCTTTCCATTTGCTGCCGTTCTGGTACCAGAATTGCCAGTGCCCGTTCTGCTTGTCGTTGGCGTAATCGCCTTCTGAAAGCAGCTTGCCGTTCGAATACCAGTATTTCCATTTGCCGGTGCGCACTTCCATGTCCAGCGTGCCTTCCATATCGATCTTACCCTGCTTATCGTACCACTTCCAGTAACCGTGCTGTTTGTCGTCCTTGTATTCTCCCGTGCTTTTCACAATGCCGCTCTCATAATAGTTCGTGCACTTGCCGTTCTTCTTGCCGCTTGCGTACATCACCTCGCTCTCCTTCTTTTCCGTACCCAGGTGAGAAAATATCCACAGGCCGTCCTGCTTGCCGTTCTTCATGGGGCCGTCCATGCGCTGCAACTGCTGGGCCAGTATGATCACGTATTTGCCGTTGCCGTCCTTGCACAACTGCTCTCCTTTTTCGGTCCAGTAGTTCCAGACAAAATAATCCCCGTCCTTGAACTCCGTCTCCTCGCGCTTTTGCCCGTTCTTGTACCAGAAGGTCCACTTTCCGTCTTCACGGTTCATTACGTAGCTGCCCTTCTTGGTCATTTGCCCGTTCTCGTACCAGGCGGTAAACGCGCCATGAAGCGAATCGTTCTTGTACCAGGCCTCGGTCTCCGGCTTGCCGTTCTCGTACCAGTACATCCATTTGCCTTCTTTCCTGCTGAACCATTCTTCCTTCTTCTGGTAGGCCTTGAACGTTTCTTCGCTCTTCTTCTGCCCGTTCTCCCACCAGCCGGTCCACGCGCTGTCGGGCCGGTCGTGCTTATAGTAGCACTCCTGGGCTTTTACCCCGCTATCGTACCAATACGAGCTTTTGCCGTGACGCTTGCCGTTATTGTAGTTCTCTTCGCTCTTCAGCTTGCCTGAGAGGTAATAGGCCTTCCAGTTCCCGGAATCCAGGCCCAGGTTGTAGGTTCCCTCTTTGGCCAGCACCCCGTTCTCGTACCACATCTTATACGATCCGTGCATGAGGTGGCCCTCATACTGTATCTCGGTCTTTTTTTTGGTTTTGCCATCCTCATCGTAATATTCCACTTCCGTATGCGGAATGCCCTTTTTCTTTTTAGGCGGATTCTTGGGCGCTGTTTGCGCCAGCGAGAACTGGACGACAGCCAACAGGGAGAAAAACAGCAGGGTCTTTTTCATCGCAGCAAAACTATGCAAAAAGAATTTCGTCATTCAGGCTTATACGGAAATGATACGCAGAGGTTATTAACATGACGACCCGGTTGCGCCCCTTCTTCATTACCGGCCTGCTGAAGTGCGGTCCCTTTCAGTTCACGCTGCGCATGAACTGCACCATGCGTTCCGCTTTTTCGTCCTTTCCTGTTTCCAGGAACTTCTGCAGCCATCGCATGGCACGCTCTTTATCCTGCATCTGGAAAAAAACAGACCCGGTATTGTGGTACAGCTCGGGATAAAGCGCTGTTGATCGTATTGCCGCCCGTGCGGCAAAGGCCCTGGCCGCATCGAGCCAGCCCTGGTACAGGCAGAAGACGGTCAGGTCCAGCTCGGCTGCCGGATAATATTGCCTTTTGAAAAGACGCGGCAAAAAGCCATCGCCCTGCTTGGATAGCATGAGCTGATCGAGTTCCTGGGCGACCTGCAGGCCGGGCGCTGGATCCGGACCAGCTCGCTGAGCGAGCTGGTCCGTGGAGGGGGCTTAACATAAACGCAAAACCTCCAGCTTTCGCTGGAGGTTTGCCTTCTGTTGCCCGAGCTGGATTCGAACCAACACACGCAGAACCAAAATCTGCAGTCCTGCCATTAGACGATCGGGCAATCTCCCCCGCAAACGGGGAGCGCAAAATTAAGAAATTCTGCTTTTTGTCAAAATAATTGTTAAAAGAGGGTGCCGCTTATCCCAATAATACCGGGCTTAACCAATATATTTTATATTTTCGCTGTCCATAAAATGCTCGCAATGAACAATTATAACAAACTAAACAACCTGCTGGGATGGGGAGCTTTCCTGCTTGCAGCGGTCGTTTACCTCAGTACCATTGAACCTACCGCCTCGTTCTGGGATTGCGGGGAATACATCCTTTCATGCTACAAGCTGGAAGTAGGACACCCTCCCGGGGCGCCCTTTTTCCTTCTGCTGGGCCGATTTTTCACCCTCTTTGCCGGTGGCGACCCCAGCCAGGCCGCCCTGTGGGTGAACGTGATGAGCGCCCTGGCCAGCGCCTTTACGGTCTTATTCCTTTTCTGGACGATAACAGCTTTTGCCAAACGAATCGTGGCGGGTATGAATGGCGCTGCCGAAATGACCAGGGGGCAGCTCTGGGCCATCCTGGGCAGCGGGTTTGTAGGAGCTGCCGCTTATACCTTTACCGATTCAGCCTGGTTCTCGGCTGTGGAAGGCGAGGTATATGCCATGTCATCGCTTTGCACGGCCCTCGTTTTCTGGGCCATCCTCAAATGGGAACGTATTGCCGATGAGCCCTATGCCGACCGCTGGCTGATCTTTATCGCTTATGTGATGGGCTTATCCATAGGGGTTCACCTGCTCAACCTGCTTGCGATACCTGCCATCGTGATGATCTATTATTTCAAGAAGTTCAAGACCACGCGCAACGGCCTGATCCTGGCTATAGTGATCTCGGTGCTCCTGCTGGGCGCCATCATGAACGTGATCATACCCGGTATCGTCAGCCTCTCGGCATCATTCGAGATATTTTTCAAGAACTCCATCGGGCTGCCTTTCAACTACGGCACCATCATTTACTTTATTCTCCTCATCGGGGGCATCGTATGGGGCATACGTTATTCCATACAGAAGAAGAAATACGTGATGAACACCATCGTGCTCTCCTTTGCCGTGCTGCTCATCGGCTATTCGTCTTTCTTCGTGCTGGTGATCCGCTCGCTGTCGAACACGCCCATGGACCAGAACAACCCGGAGAACGCCATCAACCTGTACTCGTATCTCAAGCGCGAGCAGTATGGCGACTGGCCCCTGCTGTACGGGCAATACTACAATTCTCCTCTGGACGCGGATGAGCCGTACATAGACGGCACCCCGGTCTACAAGCGCGATGATAAAGCGGGAAAATACGTGATAGCTGACGACCGCAAGAACGAAAAACCCAATTACGACAAGCGCTTCTGCACCGTGTTCCCGCGCATGTGGAGCCAGCAGGGCAACCACGAAAAGGCATACCAGTCGTGGGCCAATATCAAGGGCGAGCGCATACGGTACAACAACCCCTTCAGCGGAGAAGTGGAAGATATTGTCAAGCCCACTTTTTTCGAGAACCTGAAATACTTCTTCAAGTACCAGGTCTCGCACATGTATATGCGCTATTTCATGTGGAACTTCGTGGGGCGGCAGAACGACATACAGGGCCATGGCATAGAATACACCAGCCAGTTGGAGGGTAACTGGGTCAGCGGCATTCCTTTCATCGATGAGCTGCGGCTGGGGAACCAGGCGAAGCTTCCTGAAAGCGTAACGGAAAGCAAGGGCAACAACAAATATTATTTCCTGCCGCTGCTGCTGGGCCTGCTGGGCCTGGTCTTCCATTTCAACAGGAACAACAAAGATGCGTTTGTGGTGCTGCTGCTTTTCTTCCTCACCGGCCTGGCCATCGTCATCTACCTGAACCAGTATCCATACCAGCCCCGTGAGCGGGATTACTCCTATGCCGGGTCATTTTACGCTTTCTGCATCTGGATAGGGCTGGGCGTGCTGGCCCTGTTCGATATGCTCAAGCAGCTCAGGAACCAGACCTTGCGCGCGGCCGTCATTACGGTGCTGTGTACATTGGCCGTGCCGGGCCTGCTGGCCGCCCAGAACTGGGATGATCATAACCGCTCGAACCGTTATACCTGCCTGGATTACGCGCGCAACTATCTCGAGTCGTGCGCCAGGAACGCCATCATATTCACCAATGGCGATAACGACACCTTCCCGCTCTGGTACGTACAGGAAGTGGAAGGCATACGCACGGATGTGCGCGTGGTCAACCTGAGCCTGGCCAATACCGACTGGTATATCGAGCAACTCGCCCGCAAGGCCTATGATTCGGACCCTATCCCGCTCACGCTCACGGTCGATAAATACGGGTTGGGCAAGCGCGAATGGGTACCCATACGCGAGCGCAAAGAGCTTACCGGTTTCCAGGACCTGAAGAAAATGATCGAATTTGTGGGCGATGACGAGAACCCCAAGGCCAAGGTGCAACTCGGTGACGAGGCGCGCAATTTCTTCCCCACAAAAAATTTCCGCGTGCCGGTGGATAAGAACAAGGTGCTCGCGAATGGCACCGTGCTGAAGCGCGACACCGCTTTCCTGGTCAATGCCATCGAATGGACCGTATCGAAGAACTACCTCATGAAGAGCGACCTGCTGGTGCTCGATATCATTTCGGCCAACAACTGGGAGCGGCCCATCTATTTCTCGATCACCACCGGCAGCGATGCCTACATCAATCTTCAGCCTTTTTTCCAGCTCGAAGGACTGGCCTACCGCCTGGTTCCGCTCAAGCCGGATGAAAGCAAGCCCCTGCGCATAGCCACGGATATCATGTACGAGAACACCATGAAGAAGTTCGCCTGGGGAGGGCTCGATAAGAACGAAGTGTACATGGACGAGAACAACCTGCGCATGGCTCAGACCCTGCGCATGCAGATGATCACGCTGGCGCAGGCATTGATACAGGAGGGTAAAAAGGACAAGGCACTGGAAGTGCTCAGGAAAGAACTGCAGGTGCTGCCCGAGCACAACGTACCTTATTACAACGAGCCTTATGAATATAATACTTACCTGGTGCAGGCCTTTTACGATGCGGGGGGGTACGATGAGGCCAACAAGCTGGCCAAGCGTTACGCGGAAATACTGCAGGGCGATATCGAATATTATTTGTCGCTTTCCGGCAAGGACAGGAACAACATGATGCGCGAGGTGTACCGCAAGACCGATATACTGGAGCGCCTGGTGAACTTTGCCAAAAAGGCCGGCCAGGACGCTACGGGCAAAGACCTGGAGCAGATACTGAATAAATATTCGGCTTACCTTATTCCGGATAAAGGCTAAATGGAAAACCCGGTGCGATGAGCCCGGGTTTTTATTTTATACGCACCGTGTACTCCATACGTCCCAACCGGCTTATGCGGCTTGTTTACAGCCGGGCCCTCTGGCGGATAAAGACCGCGGAGAAGAAGATCTACCTGAGCTTTGATGACGGCCCGCACCCGCGGGTGACCGCATACGTGCTCGACCTGCTGAGCCAATACCGGGCTAAAGCCACCTTTTTTTGCGTGGGAGACAATATCCGCAAATACCCCGAAACATATCAGCGCGTACTGGCCGAAGGGCATTCGGCAGGCAACCATACTTACGGTCATTTCAACGGGTGGAGCACATCGGCCAGCGAATACCTCCGTAACGCGGAACGCTGCGATCAGATAATGAGCCTTCACCAGGCAGCAACCCAAACTTCGCAGGCTTCGCACGGCAAGCCGCTTTTCAGGCCTCCCTACGGAAAAATGAAACGCTCGCAGTACCGGGCCCTGCTGCAACGCTATTCGGTTGTTATGTGGGATGTGCTGAGCGCTGACTTTGACCAGCGCATCAGCGGGAAAGAGTGCCTGCGTAACGTGGCGGAATACGCGCGCGAGGGCTCTATCGTAGTGTTTCACGACAGCGAAAAAGCGAAACGGAACCTGGAGCAGGCGCTGCCCGGGGTCCTGGATGCATTCTCAAAAAGAGGATTTACGTTCGAACGGCTTTAGTCCTTTACCGCTGTTTCCAGCTCAACGCCTTTGGTCTCCCTGATCTTATTGAAGCCGCAATACACGTTGATAATGTTCTTATAGCCGTTGGCCGCCAGTATGGACGATGCGATCATGCTTCGGTAACCGCCCGCGCAATAAACCAGGTATAGTTTGTTCTTATCGATCTTAGGCAACTGCGACTGCAGTTCGGCCAGGGTAATGTGCTCAGCCCCTTTTACGTGCGAATCGCTGAACTCTCCAGGCCTGCGCACGTCCAGTATGCCGCACCCGTTCTTCTTAGCGCGCTCGGCAAATTCTTCGGGAGTAATGGACCGTACCGTTTCCACTTTGTTGCCGGCATCCGTCCACGCTTTCATCCCGCCTTTGAGATAGCCCTTCACTTTCTCGTAGCCCACGCGGGCCAGCCGGCCTATAGACTCTTCCTCCTTGCCCTCATCGGCCACGATGACCAGCGGGCGGTTGATGTCAACCAAGGTTCCCACCCATTGCGCATAGGTGCCGTTCAGGCCTATATTCAGGGCCCCGCTGATAAATCCTTTTTCAAAATGATCGGGTATGCGGGTATCCAGCACCAAAGCTCCTGCAGCCACCTCCTTCTTCAGCTCATCCGCGCTCAGCGCCTTCATGTTGCGGCTCATCACCTCATCGATATTATCGTACCCGTTCTTATTGATCATGGCATCCTCGAAGAAATACATGGGTGGAGCGCTCAACCCGGAAGTGACCAGCTCGATGAACTTTTCTTTGCTCATATCCTGCATGGCATAGTTCGTCTTCTTCTGCTCGCCTATGGTGCTCCAGGTCTCTTTCCCTATGTTCTTGCCGCAGGAAGAGCCGGGGCCGTGCGCTGGATAAACGATCACATCGTCAGGCAGCTTCTTGAGCTTGTTATTGAGCGAATCGTACAGCATCCCGGCCAGCTCCTCCTTGCTCATCTTTCCGTCCAGCAGGTCGGGGCGACCTACATCGCCAACAAAAAGCGTGTCGCCAGTAAAAATGCAATGCTCCTTTCCCTTTTCGTCATACAGCAGGAAGCAGGACGATTCGGGGGTATGGCCGGGCGTGTGCAGCACCCTGATCTTTATCTTGCCCACCGAAAACACCTCTCCGTCCTTGGCATTATATACATCGTACCGGGTGTCGGCCATGGGGCCGTACACGATCTTCGCCCCGGTCTTTTTGGCCAGGTCAATATGGCCGGATACAAAATCGGCATGGAAATGGGTCTCGAAAACGTATTTCAGCCTGGCTCCGCTGGAGTTCAGCTTATCGGTATACGGGCTG
Source organism: Bacteroidota bacterium (assembly GCA_040756415.1). Lineage (GTDB taxonomy): Bacteria > Bacteroidota > Bacteroidia > JADZBD01 > JADZBD01 > JBFLYZ01. The sequence goes on along the minus strand of JBFLYZ010000016.1, from coordinate 49,437 downwards.
GTTTCGCGTATGGGGTCAATGATCACCGCCTCGCCCTCCGATTCAATATAATAGGCTGCCTCTGCCAGGCAGTTGGTATACATCTGTTCGATCAACATGTCATCCGATCTTTGGTTATACAAAGTTACGAAAATGCCGGGCCGCTTCAGTGCCCACAATTAACACAATATTACGAATCGGGAATTTTGGCCGTTCCCGCTTGCCGCGCAATAAACTTTTATATTTACCAGCGTGAAGAAGGCCCTGCCCCTGTATGTATTATTTTAACCGCGAGAACCGGCCCCATACCTTGCGCGGATTGCTGTTCGTTGCAGCCTTTGCCACCGTGGCTACATTGCTGGCCCGGCTCGATTTCGTAAAACAGTTGGGCCTCAGCCCTTTGATCATTGGCATTATTATCAGCATGATCTACGGCAATACCCTGAGGCAGAAGCTGCCCCATAAGTGGCTGATGGGCATACTGTACTGCACCAAGCATGTATTGCGCGCGGCACTGGTTTTCTACGGTTTCAGGATCACCTTCCAGGAGATCAGCGCGGTAGGACTGCCCGGGCTCATTGAAAGCGCGCTGATGGTGGGAAGCACTTTCCTGATCGGCATCTTCATAGGCATCAAATTGCTGGGCATGGACAAGGACCTGGCCATGCTGACGGCCGCGGGCAGTTCCATCTGCGGAGCGGCTGCCGTGCTCGCCACCGAATCGGTATTGCGCTCCGAGCCTTATAAATCCACCATAGCCGTTTCTACCGTAGTGCTGTTCGGAACCCTGTCCATGTTCGTTTACCCGCTCTTTTACAAAAGCGGCCTGCTGGATTTCGATCCGGGCGCTTACGGGATCTATATAGGCGGCAGCGTGCACGAGGTAGCCCAGGTGGTGGTATCGGGCAATGCGGTAAGCGAGCTGGCGGCCGACACGGGCGTGATCGTAAAGATGACCCGGGTCATGCTGCTGGGGCCCATGCTGATCCTGCTCAGCCTGTTCATCGTCAGGCGCAAGAAACGCAGCAGCGCCACCGGGAGCCGCGAAAAGGTATTTATACCTTACTTTGTTTTCGGGTTCATAGGCGTGGCCGCCTTCAACTCGCTGAAGCTGGTGCCCGCGCAGGCGGTGGATGTCATCAATGCGATCGATACCTTTATGCTCACCATGGCCATGTGCGCCCTGGGCATGGAGACCAACTTTGAAAAGTTCCGTACGGTCGGGGCCCGGCCGGTCTACCTGGCAGCCATCCTTTTTATCTGGCTGATAGGCGGTGGCTACCTGTTCACGCGGTTTGTTTCAACTGCTTTCTGATCTCAGAAATCTATTTTATAATAGAATAAAGGCAGGAATCCCAACTGGTATTCTTTTTTGATCGGATCGGCCGATGGGTTGGCCGGGTCAGGAGCGTAGGTCAGCCCCAGCACGTTGCGGGTGTTGAGCACGTTCACCAGGTCCAGGGCGATCTCGTGCGTCACCTTTTTGGTGTTGATCTTGATCCCCACCTTTACGTCCCAGCGGAAATAATCGTTGAAGCGCTCCTGGTTACGCAGCGAATCGATCTCTACCAGCTCTCCGGCCAAGGATGAAGCCGCGGTATCGGCCCGGGTATAACGCTTGCCGCCCGCCCAGGTGATCTTGGTACCCGTAGAGAGCACCGTTCGCTTGCCCATGGTAAATTCCCTGCCGATGAGCGCATTGGTGGCGTAGGTGCCGTTAAAATCGGTGTTGCGCAGCACCCCATCGCTTCCCCTGTACATGGATGAATAATAAGAAGCGGTGATCATATAGTAGTAGGATTTGCTGAAGAACTTTTCGATGGTCAGCTCAAGGCCGTAGTTGTTTGCGGTTCCCTCGTTGACCAGCTTGCCGGGGAAAAACCGGCTGAAGGTAGATCCCTGGTTAACCAGCGAAAACGAAGAGCTGAAGGTATCCACCGGCACTTCATAGAGATACTGGTAATAGGCCTCGATCTTCAGGCGGGCGTTCTGCCCGATGGCCTTATCATAGCCCAGCACCGCGTGCAGGCTGCGCGTAAATCCAAGGTCCTTGTTCACCAGGGCGTATTTGCCTGCAGTATCCTTCACCTGGTTGAAATAAATATAGGTGGGCTGCATCTGGCTGTGCATGCCGGCCGAGAAGCTGAGCGACTGGTTGTTCTTCATCAGGTACTTCACTCCCGCCCTCGGCTCTATCGAGAAACTGCCGTTCAGGCCCAGGTACATGGCGTGAATGCCGAAGTTAAAACTCAGGTTGTCGGTCTTTTTGTATTTCCATTGCACAAAAGGCTGCACCAGGTAATAGCTGCCCCGGTAGTCGTTGCGCACGCTCCACTGGCCGGTGGCCTCCACAAAATTGCTGTCGATCAGGTCAACGCGGATGTAATCGGCCAGCATGCCGGTCTTCATGGCCCAGCGGGCACTGTATTTTTTTGTCAGGGAGAAATTAAGCGAGTACTTTCCGTTCAGGTACCTGTAGTTCATTTTATCATATAGCGTATCGAGCGCATACACTGAATCGCGCTTAAACTTATCGTGCATGGCCCACACATCGGAACCGTAGGCCGCCAGCGTGAACTTCAGGTAGCTCTTTTCATTGAGCGATTTGGACCAGGATGCGCCCAGCAATCCCATGGATGTGCTGAAGCGCTGGTCGCGGTCGCTGTCGCCATAGATCTCCACTTCTTCTATCGATTTATCGCTGAGCATGATGTTGATGTCGCTGATGCCTCCGATGCCGAAAAGCGACACATAAGCCCCCTTCTTCGTTGGGAAATTGAGCTTGAACGAGGCATCCTGGTAGCTGGGCACCGCGCTGGTGCCAAGCTTGATGTTGAACGATTCGAAAAGCTTCAGCGTGGAATAGCGATAGGTAAGCAGAAAGGAGGAGCCGGTCGTTTTGCTGAGCGGGCCCTCTGCCGAAAACTCGGTTCCGAGAAAACCCAATTGCCCGGTGAACTCGTATTTCTCGTTGTTGCCGTTGCGCAGCCGGATGTCGAACACGCCCGCGTTGGCATTTCCGAATTCGGCCGAAAAGGCTCCCGTCATGAAATCACTTTGACCGAATATCTTATTGTTCAGGACGCTGATCGCCCCGCCCGTGGTGCCCGGCACCGCAAAATGATTGGGGTTGGGTATATCGATGCCTTCCACCTTCCAGAGCAGGCCCATGGGCGAGTTGCCCCGGATCACGATATCGTTGCGCGAATCGTCAGCCCCCTGCACCCCGGCAAAATTGGAAGCCATGCGGGCGGGATCGCTTCGGCTGCCGGCATAACGGTTCGTCTCCTCGATGGTAAAGCTGCGCGTGCTGCCTGACGACATCTCGTTGGCGGATTCCCCGCTTTTATTGGCCGTGATGATTACCTCGTCCTTGGTGGCGATCTGCTCTTCCATCTCGATGACCAGCACTACTTCCTTGCCGGCATCCACTATGATGTTCGACAAAGAGACCTCGCTGTAGCCGATGAAAGAGAATTTCAGGGAATGACGGCCCACCACCACGTTATCCAGCCTGAAGTAACCGTTCATATCGGTGGTCGTACCCGTCTTTTTTGCCGTGTCAGTGGTCAGGACCACGTTCACGCCCGCCATCTCCGTCTTGGATTCCTTCTCGATCACCTTTCCGCGGATGGTTTGCGTGATCTGGGCAAAGCAGGTGCCGCTGAAAATAACCGAGAATATGATCAATAAGGTAGTTCTTGCTTTCATGGTGCAGTGGCTTAGGCCTGTATACAAACATATAAATATTAAACAAATTACACCGGCCCGCGGCCAAACGCTACTCTACGGTCTAGTTCAGCCTGGAGATACTGGGTTTGTTATCCGGGAATTCTATTTTAACGGCTCCCCATTTGCTTTGCGGGAATTCGATCCGTATGATCTGTTCCATCAGCTTATCATGGAGGCTGTTATCTTTTATGTATTCTATCCAGTATTCATTTACAGCAGCGAGAGTGATCTTTTTGATAATGGTATTGTCCTTTTCAATTATCCTGCCTGTTCCAAGCGCCAGCAGGTCATCTTTTTTAGACAGGTCGATCCCGTAGCCCCGTTCTTCCGGATAAAAAAGCGCTGCAAGCGCGATGGATAGTATGAGAAATATACGCATGGGATGATGAATTATGTTCCGCATGAGGCGAACGGCCCCATGCGGAACGGTTAAGATCACTGAACCTTCGGTTTCTTATAGATGTTGAACCCGAATGAGAATCCTACAATGGTACCCTCCTTGCGCGGAGATACGTACAGGTTGACCGGCATGTTCAGGTATCCTGATCTGAACGTTCTGCCCACCGCCAGCACCAGGCCGGTCGACAAGGTAGCGCTACCGCGGCTGTCCAGGCGCGAGGTGATATCATATGGGTTTTGGATCAATCCTCCGAAGCTGTCACGCGGAGCAATATCCCCCCATTCCTCACGCAGGTACCACTCTCCCTTAACGGTATTGTTCGACCCGTCACCATAAAAACCATTGGCTTTTTTCACCACCCTGAACGAAGGACCGAAGGCGAATTCCCATCCCGCCTTCCCGATCCTGAAGCCGTTCATGAGGGTAAGCGAGGGTATTATCTTTCCCGATTCGAGTCCGCTGATCATGGGAAGCACTTCGATCAACCCCTGGAAATTTCCGGCACTGAGGTACTGCCATTCCTTTTGCCATCCGAACTGGAACATGACCGGGAACATGTTGTATCCCCCTTTATTCAAAGGGCCGGTCAGCACTTTCCCGGCTTCTCCCAGCGTGTAGGAGAATCCCATGCGGGGGCCGTTCAGGTTCACCTGGTTCTTGGGGCTCTCGATGGGCGTATCGTAATTGACCAGCAGGTTGAGCAGATTCTGGTCGGGGGTGATGCCCAGCAGCTTCTGCACCGAGATCCGGATCATTTTCTGCAACTCCGGCTGCAGGTTGAGGTATTCCGTTGCATCCTGCTTCTCCACCACCTCCTGCTTCACATCCACCACCTTCAGCGAGATCACGATCTTTTCGCCAAAGCGCTCCACGCAGCCTGTGATCATTTTATCCACCCCGAGAGCTTTGCCGGCCGATACCACGCAGGAGCGGGAAAAACAGCTTTTGATGTCGATACCATTCTTGGCAACGCCTTCCGCCACTTCATATTTGTCGAGCATACTGTAAATGCCCGTCTTCTCCACCTCCAGGTTCACCATGTATTTCACCGCTTCGGCATCCGAGATCACTCCCTTACTGTCAATACTTACCACGGCAGCCGTTGGCCGGGTTGTGCCTTGCGCGCTGGCGTTCGCTGCCGTGATAGCGGCCGCCATGACCAGCATCATTTTTCCGATTGCCTGTTTCATTGTTTTCATTTTTAGTTGAGTTTTGGGTGTATGTTATACTTGATTATTATTCTGCTTTTTTTTATGGTCGCCTCCCAACTTCACCGCGAGGTCGATGCAGGGTAAAGCCGGTCTTTGTTTCCTATTATTGTTTTCAGGTTGAACTAGTATAATCTGATCTTCATTTTAAATCCGCTGAGCGAAACGAGTTTCTCGTTCTTGCCGAAGCTGAGCACCGGCTTGAGCGAGCAGTGCTCTACCAGGCTGGCGGCAAAAGGCGCATAACGGCAGGCCCTTCTTTTCCATCCTGCAGTTTTAAGCTTCAGCTCACCGACAAAAGCCAGCTTCTTTACGGGCCGGCCGGTCTTAAAAGCGTGCGTGCTGATGGCTGTTTTTACCGGCACATATTCACCGCTCAGCAGGCCGGCCGTTTTGCTCTGGCCAAGCCCCGCGGCTGCCAGTGGCGCGATTCCGCAGCGGGCCATGACAAGAAAAAGAATAATGGTGCGTTTTGCTTTCATGGCAATCTGTTTAAAAGAGCATGCTTATAAGGAGTACCAGCCCGGTGGCGCCCACTACCGAAACGGCTGCCATGGCCACACTGATGAACAGATCGTGGTTCTTCATATAATCCTTCATGTTATCGCTGTGTTTTGATTTTATGAAGCAAAACTAGGGCGGCTGAAAAGGGATGAGAAACTGAACTGAATGGCGAGCGAACGGGGTATTTTCAATAATCGCCTGCGCGGCACTCCGTAAGCGAGGAGACTACTTCAAAACAGTACAAACAAGGAAACTTAGCGGCTGTTTATTGATTTGCGCAAAATCCGCGCGAGGGCCAGGGAATACAGTTTCGGGCTACACATAACTACCTCATTTAAAGGGCTTTGCTTAATCCTCATATTTGTTCTCGATCATGGAGCCGGAAATGCCCCTGAACGGAGAAAATGCCAATTCAGGACACGTTTTTTAGTATTTTTCAGTACAAAACCTGCCGAAAGTGCTATTTTGGCACTGGTAAGCGGCAGGAGGCTGCACGCGCTCTGCTGTTTTTGCTAAAATTGCTTTATCGCACATCCACACAAAAAGCCCAAAGAATCCTATGTCACAAGTACTTTTTTTTCAGAAGATCAGGGAGAGCCTTCCGCCCAACCGCTCTTTAGTTGATGAATTGAACGATATCCTGGGGGTGACCAATGATGGCGTTTACCGGAGAATGCGGGGAGAAACAGCGCTCACCTTCAGCGAGATACAGAAGCTCTGCAAAAAGTTCGGAGTATCGTTCGATATGTTCGTTGAAACAAGCAAGAACTCCGTCCTGTTCGAATACACCAGCTCACAGCACACGGAGAATTTCCTGCAAAACTATTTCGAAGACCTGAAAGGCAAGCTCACCGCCATACAGCGGATAGAAAAAAAGAAGATCACCTATGCGGCCGAAGGCATTCCCATCTTCTATTATTTCAATTCGGAAGAACTGACCCGTTTCAAGCTCTTTTTCTGGAAAAGGGCCATACTGGAGCTGCCGGAGTTCAAGGGAAAGATATACGACCCCTCCCTGATCAGCGATCAGTTGGTGGAACTGGCCCGGTCGCTGACCCGCATCTACAACACGCTCCCGGTCACCGAGATCTGGAGCGATGAGACCGTGCTGGGCAACATCAAGCAGATCGATTTTGCTTATGAAAGCGGGCTGTTCAGCAGCCGGCAGGAAGCCCTGAAAATATGCGATGAGCTGGGCAGGGTGCTGGAAATGATCCGGGCAATGGCCGAGAAACGGGCCAAGTTCACTGACGAAAAAAAATGGGCGGAGAACGAGAACACCCTCGACCTGTTCAGGAGCGATGTGAACATCTCAACGGCCTGCATCCTGGTGAGCACCGGATCGGGAAAGATATGCTTTTACTCGCCTCATACCTTTAACGCCATGGTCACTTCCAATGAAGCATTCTGCAGCGATACCGAGCGCTGGCTGAACAGCATTATCAGCAAATCAGAAGGCATCAGCGGCACCGGTGAAAAACAACGCGTACGCTTTTTCAACGCCAGCCTGGTCAAGCTCGACAAGCTGAAGGAAAAGATCCGCGCCTGAAAAAACAGGTTTTCAGAACTTCAGTGTATAGGATACGAAGGGGATGCCAACGGGGATAACATCGGCAAAATCGGATAAGCCCAGGAACCCAACATCCCAACTGGTGCGCTCGCCCAGTATGCGGATGCCATAGGTATAAGCAGCAGCGTAATAATAGGTAATGGACGAAACAGCAATGCCGGTTACATAGTTGTATCCCTGCTGTTGCACGGGATAAAAATAATTTTCGGTTATGAATGCCGAGCGCCTGCCGAAGCGGATCTGCCCGGAAAAAGAGTAAATGGGCCGCTCCAGCCTCCTGCCGAAGCCACCGCCCCACACCACTCCCAGTGATGCGTTCTTTTCCCTGTTACCCAGGCTAAGCGCTCCATAAACGGCCCAGGGGATGCCGATCTCGCTGAAAAAAGGATTGACCAGCAGGTGGCCGCCCGCCCCCACGTGAAAATTGCCGGCCACTTCCACACCCGCCTTTGCCGACACATATGGGAATACGAAGCCGAACACTCCTCCCCCCACGGTAACATGGTCGTTCAGCCCGAAGTCAACAGAATTGTACGCGATATAGGTACTTTGAAAATAGCCCTGGTCCTTCCTCTGCACGATGGCGCTGGGGCCGAAAAGAAAATACTTCGTCCCAAGCGGGTTGGGAAAACGATAATCGCCTTTCCTGGAGATATTCTTTTTATCGATAAGCCTCATCTCCTTTACCTCGCTCATACGTATCGTCAGCTTACCGAGGGTAGACGACTCCACCAGCAGCACCGTATCGCTTTTGCCAAGCAGCTTGCCCACCACCTTGCTGCCGCTTTTCATGGTAACCGCCACATAAGTGTCATCGCTCACCCGCTCGATCGATTTGATCTGGTTCGTTTTAAGGGTAATCTTGCCCAGGTTGATATCGCTGAACACGATCTCGGCTTTTGTGCGCTCCAATATTCTTCCGTTCAGCACTGAGCCGTCTTTCATGGTCACGGTATACGCAGATGATGTGTCGGAAGGCGCCCTTACATAACTGTCCTGGGCATAAGCATCCGTGCAGGAAAAGGAGCAAAGCAATAGAAAGAAGCCAAGGATAGTAGTTCTCATCCGAAGGTATGAACGCAAAAAATCAATTCTAGTTTATCCTGCTTTGCGATTCAGGGGGCTTACGGTAAGCAAAGCGTATGGCAATGACCAGCTCATGCGTGCCACTGCTGTAATTCTTGATATTCGTTGTGCTGAAATCATACGAGTAGCTGAACGACAGGTTCTCCTGGTAATTGAACCCGGCTATGGCGCATACTGCATCCCTTGTCCTGAATGTGCCGCCCAGCCAGAACTTCTCCTTGTACACAGCCCGGAGGCCGAAATCGAACTGCACGGGGGCCGGCTTCACGTACTTTACCAGCACAGACGGCTCCAGGTCAAAATCCTCTCCTATATCAAAACGATAGCCCGCCATGGAATAGCTGTGCGTGGCCAGCTTGCTTTTTGAGGTGCTGATGTAATCGAAGAACTTGATCTGCGCGGGGTAGATCTGGGGCACTGCCGATCCTACGTACCAGTTGTCGCCATAAAGGTAAAACCCGGCACCGAAGTCGGGAATGAGCACGCTCTGGTACCCGCTGCTGATAACCAGGTCAACGGGGTCGTGCAGGGTGATCTTTGACGCGTCAACCGCAAATTGCAGCAGGCCGGCCGACAATCCCAGGGAGAGCTTCATTTTATCGCTGAGCGCGATGTGGTAGGCATAGGTAAAGTCAACGCCTATCCTGCGCGTAGGTCCTACTATATCCGTGAACAGGTATCCGCCCAGGCCTACTTTCAGGTTCTTGGTAGGGCCGTGAACGCTCAGGCTATAGGTGCGGGGAGCATCCGTGATGCCTATCCACTGGTACCGGTTATCGCTCAGCGCTTCAAAATAGGGGTTCTTTCCGCCTATTGCGGGATTCATTACATAATCATTCAGCATGTATTGCGTGTACAAAGGAAGCTGCTGCGCCCCGGCACTGAACATGCCGGCCAGCAGCACGGCAATCGTTATGATCCTTTTTATCCGCATGTTCATCGCAATATGGTTATCGGTCCCGTAAACGCCTCGGGATACAGCTCATCTTTCAGGTCAATGATGTAATAATACGTGCCCACGGGCAATGGCTGGCCCTTGTACGTGCCATCCCATTTGACATTGGCATTGTCATAGCCGTCCACCGAGTACAGCATTTCGCCCCAGCGGTTGTATATCTCCACGTGGTTGTTCGGGAAAAGCTGGATGTTATCGATGATCCAGTATTCGTTCTGCCCGTCACCATTGGGCGAAATTCCGTTCGGGAAATTGATCTCCGGTATCACCGTTATCGTAACGCTGTCGAGCGCGGTGCAGCCCTGGGCCGAAGTGACCAGCACGTAATACGTGGTGGTAGTGGTGGGCGTGGCCACCGGGTTGGCCTGCGTGGAATCATTGAGCGCGAAATTGGGGTACCAGCTATAGGTGGAGCCCGGGGGACCGGTGGGAACTCCTCCCAGCGTGGCGCTGTTATAGATAAGCACGGTGGTGTCGTTTCCTGCATCCGCCACCGGCAGGTTGTTCACCACCACCACGATGGTATCGGTATCCGAGCAGGCCCCGTTTGAGGTGATCAGGATATAACCTGTGCTTCCCACAGGCGGACATACGGTTATCGAATCGTTGGTTCCCAGGCTGATCATAGACGGTATCTCGAACCACTGGTAGCTGAGCGCACCCGAGCTGCCGCTGCCGTCAAGCACGGTACAGGCGCCCGAGCACAGGGTGTCGTTACCCAGTATATTGGCGATGACCGATACGGTGGCGTTCAGTGTAATGGTGTCAGATACGCTGCAATTGTTCGCATCGGTGATGATCACCGTATACGTTCCGGAAAGTACGTTGGTAAGGTCTTGTGTAGTGGCGCCATTGCTCCAGCTATAGGTATAAGGCGCGCTGCCTCCGCCAACCGTAATGTCGATAGAGCCATCGGGCACGGTATTACAGCTAGAGGGTGTGACCGTGTTCGAAAGCGTTATGGCGGGAGGGTCTGTTAAGGTGATGATCTGCTGAGCGGTACATCCATTCGCATCGGTTACTGTAACCGTATAGGTACCGGCACAAAGACCCGAAACTCCCGGAGTGCTTGCCCCTGTGCTCCAGTTGTAGCTGAAAGGCAGGGTTCCGCCTGAAGGGATGACGGTAATGCTGCCATTGCAATCACCGTTACAAAGCGGGTCGTTGATCACAGCCTGTGAGAAAGCGATAGCCGGAGGTTGCGTCACAGCGAAAGTAACAGAAGTGGTGCATCCGTTGGCATCGGTTACCATTACCCAATAGTTGCCGGCACAAAGACCGTTCAGCGAGGGCGTTGACGCCCCGGTGCTCCAGGAATAGGTATAGGGAGGCGTTCCACCGGTCACGTTCGCGGCAGCGGTACCGTTGCAGGCCGTATTGCAAAGCACGTTGGTCGTGCTTACGGTAACGGCCGGGGCATTTATGTTGGTGATGGGTATGGTATACGTTTGCGAGCATCCGTTGGCATCGGTGATCGTTACCGTGTACACTCCGGCACACAGGTTGTTGATAGCTGGCGTGGTTTGGCCACCGGGTAACCAGGCATAGGTATAGGGAGCCGTGCCGCCCGATGGGTTGACGGTAATACTTCCGTTGCATATGCCGCAATCGGTGTTCACCACCACCTGGTTGGTCACGATCTGCGGGGGATTGGTGATCACAACGCTGTCGGTGGCAATGCATCCATTGGCGTCAATCACCTGTACATAATACGTTCCCGCACAAAGGTTATTGACCGCAGAGGTGGTTTGTCCGCCCGGCAGCCAACTGAAGCTATAGGGTGGCGTGCCGCCCGAAGGCGTTGCCGTGGCAGTGCCCGTGCAGGAGCCGAAGCAAACAGGATTGGTGGTTACTACTGAAACGGAAGGCGCACCCGCATTGCTAACCGGAACAGTAACGGTGGCGGTACATCCGTTAGCATCAGTGATCACGGCCGAATAAACTCCAGCGCAAACACCGCTGATGGTAAAGGTAGTATCGCCCGTGTTCCATACAATATCATAAGGCGCTGTACCGCCCGATGGCGTGGCCACGATCTGCCCGTTACATTGCCCGCAGGAAGGCTGCGTGATAGTGAAGGAGGCCGTAATGGCCGGGCTCTGCGTGATGGTAACGGTATCAAAGGCCTGGCAGCCGTTGGCATCGGTCACCGTAATAATAAAGGTTCCGGCACACAGCCCCGTTGCCGTGGGCGTAAACTGCCCGAACGGATCATTCCACAAATAGGTGTACGGCAACAGCCCACCGCTCACATTCGTGACCGTAGCCGTGCCTACACAGGAATTATTACAGGTTATGTTGGTGGAAGACGAGGCAACGTTAATGACCGTAGTGCCCAGTATAGTGTAGGTAAAGGCGCTGGTGCATCCGTTCACATCGGAGATGATCACGGTATACGTTCCGGTACACAGGTTATTGACCGTGGCGGTGGTCATTCCTCCCGGGAACCAGGAATAGGTATAGGGCCCGCCATTCGAACCGGTGGGCGCCAGCGTTATGCTTCCATCGCATATGCCGTTGCACTGCGCGTTCTGCACCACCGCGTTATCCACTATGGGTGAAGGCTGCGGAACCGTGATCGTATCGAAAGTGATGCAATTGCCCGCATCGGTCACCTGAACCGTGTAGCTTCCGTAGCAGAGCCCTGTTGCAGTGGCATTGGTACCGCCTGTTGGCGACCAGGTATATACAAAAGGGCTATTGCCGCTGGCCACCACGCTGGCCGTTCCATCGCAGGGAGATGTATTGCAACTGGTGCCGGTGGAGCTCATGGTAAGCACCGGGCCGGTGGTATTGCTCAGGGGAACGGTAAACTGCTGGGTACAGCCGTTGGCATCGGTCACGATCAGCGTGTACAGTCCTGCGCACAGGTTGCTTATGGTTTGCGTGGTAGCGCCTCCAGGCAGCCAGGAATAAATATAGCCCGGAGTACCTCCGGTAATGTTAGCGGTTATGGAACCGTTACAAAAACCACAATTGGCTTGCGCAACGGCCGGGTTGTTCACAAAGGCCGCGGGATCGGTCAGGTTCACAGTTTGCGATGCGGTACACCCGTTAGCATCGGTCACATACACCGTATAGATACCCGTGCACAGGCCGGTGGCATTTTGGGTTGTCTGCCCTCCCAATGCCCACGAATAACTATAGGGCGCTGTTCCCCCTATCGGCAGGGCGATGGTGGCCCCATCGCAGGAACCGGGACAGGTTGGCGATTGAGATACCGATGGATTAGGCTGAAGGGCGTTGGGTTGTGTGATCGTAACGGTTTGCGAACCCGTACATCCGTTAACATCGGTAACAAAGACCGTATATGTACCGGCACATAAGCCGGTAGCGCTTTGGGTCAGTTGCGCAGGCAGGGTGGTCCAGGAGTAGGTGAAAGGGCCTGTGCCGCCAAGCGGATTGGAAGTGGCCGAGCCATTGCAGGAGCCGAAACAGCTTGCATTCACTTGCGTAGGGTTAGGCTGTACGGCACTGGGCTGGTTAATGGTAACAGCTATCGTAACTGTACAACCATTGGCATCGGTAACCGTGCAGTTGAAAGTTCCAGCGCATAACCCGGTAGCGGTTTGGGTGACCTGAATGGGCAGGGTGTTCCACTGATACGAATAGGGTGGCGTGCCTCCGTTCGGGGTGGCGGTGGCCGTTCCGTTACAGGCGTTAAAGCAGGTGGCATCGACCTGAGAGCTGGCAGCCGTGAGCAAAGTAGGTTCTGTGATGGTCACCGATGCGGTATCCAAGCATCCATTGGCATCGGTAACAAAAACGGTACATGTGCCCGGGCAAAGGTTCACCACGTTGGGTAATATCTGCGGAGTACAGCTCCACGAGTAGGTATAAGGCGCAGTGCCTCCCATTACACTGGCCGTTGCCTGCCCGTCACAGGCGCTGTTGCAGTTCACGTTAGTACCGCTGACGGTGGCGCTGAGAATAGAAGGCGCAGTGATCGTGAATACAGCGGTGGTGTCACAGCCGTTGGCATCGGTAACCGTTACCGTATAGTTGCCTGCGCACAGGCTGTCGATAAAAGAAGTGGTTTCGCCATTGGGCAGCCAGGCGTACGAATAGCCGGGCGTTCCGCCCGAAGGCGCCAGCGTTATGGATCCGTTGCAGTTGGCAGCGCACAACGAATTCACTACCGTTGCATTGGGAGAAACAGGCAATGGCTCGGTGATCGTAATGCTGTCGAAGGTCACGCATCCGGGCGCATCGGTCACCTGTACAGTGTAGGTGCCTGCGCAAAGGCCGGTGGCGGTTTGAGTAAGCTGGGCCGGGGTGGTGGTCCAGGAATACGTATAGGGAGGCGTACCGCCCGAAGCATTGGCCGTGGCCGTGCCGTTACAATCATTATTGCAAAGCGCGTTGGATTGTGTGGTAGTAACAGTAGGCCCATTGATATTGCTTACCGCGATCGTAAACACTGAACTACAGCCGGCATTATCGGTAATGGTAACCGTGTATATGTTAGGACAAAGATTTGTAATGCTTGGTGTGGTTGCGCCATTATTCCACCAGCTATACGTATACGGAGGAACACCACCCGTTGGTGCAAGTGTAATTCCTCCATCACACAAAGTGCAGTTGGCATTGGAAACAACTGGATTTGCTGCCAGGGCCGCTGCTTGCGTAATGGTGACCGAAACCGTGTCATCGCAACCATTAATATCCGTGATAATAACGGAATAAGTACCCGCACACAAGCCGCTTATATTCTGTGTGGTTTGCCCGCCAGGCATCCAGGAATAGGAATACGATCCGGTCCCTCCAACAGCGCTGGCCGAAGCGGTGCCGTCACAGGTATTATTGCAGGAGAGATTGGTAGAATTAACAGAACCGACCAATAACGGGGGGTTAGTGAATGTTACGCTGTCTAAGCCAGTACAACCATTGGCATCAGTAACATTTACAGTATACGTACCCGCGGGTAATCCGGTAGCGCACTGGGTGGTTTGAAAAGGCGTGGAAGACCACAAATAGCTGTAAGGGCCCTGCCCGCCCGAAGGGGTAGCGCAGGCTATGCCGTTATTATCGCCAAAACAATTGAGCGTAGTGCCCGAAGTGGTGATGGTGATCACCACAGTTTGCGTTACGGTTGCCACCGCTGTGGCCGTACAGCCATTGGCATCGGTAACCACCACCGTATACTGGCCAGGACATAGTCCAACCGCTGTTTGCGTGGTTTGCACCGGAGTGGTGACCCACGAATAAGAATATGCGGGGGTACCGCCCGCCACTGTAACCGTGGCGGTGCCGTTGCAAACGTTACAGGATGTGGTGGTAGCTGAAATGCTGGCGGTGAGCAGCGGTGGCTGGGTGATGGTGACCGTAGCCTGCTGCGTACAGCCGTTGGCATCAGTCACCGTGATGGTATAAGTGCCCGGGCACAGGTTAGAAATGGAGGCGGTGGTCATATTGCCGGGCGTCCAGTTATATGTATAAGGAGGCGTCCCTCCATTCGCGACAACGGTGGCGGTGCCATTGCACTGTCCGTTACAAAGCACATTGGTCCACGAAACGGAGGTAAACAACTGCGGAGGTGTGCCGATGGTAACAGTCTGCTGGCCGGTACAGCCGTTGGCATCGGTAACGGTAACCGTATAGGTGCCCGCGCACTGGTTGTTGATCGTGCTTGTTGTCAATCCGCCAGGGGCCCACGAATAAGAATAACCCGGAGTGCCTCCTCCGGCTATAGCCGAAGCCGAGCCGTTACATGCACCGAAGCAGGAGACCGGGTTGGCCAGCGCATTAAGCGTAAGCTGTGTGGGCTGAAAGATAGTAACGCTCTGCACGCGGGTACATCCGTTGGCATCGGTAACAGTAACATTGTACGTGCCTGCGCACAGGCCAGTAGCTACCGCTGTGGTTTGAACAGGAGTAGTAGACCAGGAGTACGTATAGGGAGCTGTTCCGCCCGCAACATTGGCTGAAATGCTTGCGTTACAGTTACCAAAACAGGGGAGCGTGGCGGGCGCTGGGGTTGCAACCAGTGAAAGCGCATTGGGCTGGGTAATGGTCACGGTCTGGGTTCGCGTGCAACCGGCAGCGTCAGTAATCGTTAATGTATACGTACCCGCGCAAAGTCCGGTAGCGGTCTGGGTCGTTTGCCCGCCCGGAGCCCAGCTATACGTATATCCCGGGGTGCCTCCAGAAGGGTTGGAGGTAGCCGTAGCGTTGCAATCACCGTTGCACAACAATGGATTGTTGGTGGTGGTAATGTTTGCGTTCATTTGCGGAGGCTGCGTAATTGTCACCGACTGACTGTTCGTGCAACCGTTTGCATCGGTTACAAAAACGGTGTAGGTTCCCGCGCAAAGATTGGAAATGGTAACCGCGCTCGAGGTGGGCGTAGTGGCCCAGGAATAGGTATAAGGCGAGGTGCCACCGCTCGGGTTAGCCGTAGCCGTTGCATTGCAATTTCCAAAACAGGGCAGCGGGTTGTTGGTCGAACTGACGGTAACGGTGAGCTGTTGCGGCTGAGTGACGGTTACGGACTGGTTAGTTGTGCAGCCGTTGACGTCAGTAATATAGACAGTATAGCTTCCTGCGCAAAGCCCGGTAATGTTAGGAGTGCTTTGTCCGCCCGGGGCCCAGGAGTAGGTGTAAGGGGCGGTACCTCCGTTCGGAGTGGCGGTGGCGGTGGCGTTACACACGTTAAAACAAGCCAGCGGATTGTTCGTAGTGCTGATGCCAACTGTAAGCAAATTGGGTTGTGTAATGGTCACCGTTTGCTGCACGGTACATCCATTGGCATCGGTTACCGTAACAGTATAGGTACCCGCGCACAACCCGGTTGCCGTTTGAGTAGTTTGACCCCCGGGGGCCCAGTTATAGGTATATCCGGGCGTGCCTCCTGCCGGGTTAGCGGTGGCCGTGGCAGTACAGTTGCCGTTGCAAGGCACCGGGTTGCCCGTAGTGGAAACGGTGGTGGTCAGCGGGGCAGCCGGTTGGGTAATGGTAGTAACGTATTGGTTGGTGCATCCGTTGGCATCGGTAATGGTGCAGGTATATGTTCCCGGGCAGAGATTGGATATAGACGAGGTGGTTGCTCCTCCGGGCGTCCAGGAATAATCATACGGTACCGTACCCCCGGTTGGCGAAACGGATGCCGTTCCGTCACAGAATCCGAAACAGGTCACATTGGTACTGTTACCATTATTTACTATGGCTGCAGGCTGGTTAATGGTCATCACGATCGTTGCCGAAGGAGGCGAGCACCCGTTCGCATCAGTGATCACGCAGGTATATGTACCCGCACACAATCCGGTTGCCGTAGGGGTGGTTTGGACTGGAACGGTGGACCATGAATAGGTATAAGGACCGGTTCCGCCCACCTGGCTTACGGTGGCCGTACCCGTGCATTGTCCGTTACAAAGGGGATTGGTGGAACCAAAGGGAAAACCCACCAATGCGGGCGGCTCGGTTACAGCTATCTGGCAGAAGCACACATTGCCGTTCCCATCAGTAACAGTGACCAGGTAGGTACCGGGGCTAAGGCCGGTGGCCGTAGGGGTGGTTTGGCCCGAAGGGTTCCACAGGTAGGTAAAAGGGCCCGTGCCTCCCACAATGGTAGCGGTTGCCGTACCGTTGCTTTGACCGTTACAGGTTACGTTGGTGGCGGTCAGGTTGATGGTAAAGAAAGCGCAAGGGATTCCTGCGGGCGTGCAATTGGCAAAGAGGTTGACCGGCCCGTATCTGAGGTTGCCCGGCTGGTAGTTCTCATCGGCTTCCTTCGATGTAAATACCATGCTGGATTTACCTGCATCAAAGATCATGTTCAGCGTTTCAGCGCAGTTCCAGCCTTTACGCACCTCGATCAGCGTTTCGTTGAACGACAGGGCGCGCAGCTTGGCACCCGATGCCGTGAAACGGTCGACCGAGAAACGCCTGGCGCTTACCTTCAGGCTGCCTTCTTTCAGCACCACGTTGCCGTAAGCATAAAAATCGTCTTTGATCTCCCATGATCCCGAAGGATGCTCGAAATAGATATCGCAGAAGAACACGGCCCCCGAAGAAAGGATGGTGTTACCCTTAGAGGCGGAGCGGAAGTGAACAGGGCCCTGAAGGCCAAGGATGAGCTTTGAAGAAAGCTCCAGTGAGCCGTAAATGCTGAGCTGGGCATGCAGCGCTGAGGCAAGGGTTGCAGTATAATCCAGCTTGCCGAAAGAAAGGTACCTGCAGGCTGCGTCCTTCTCGATGATCACCACCTGGCCTCCCGAAGCGAACGAAGCCGCATCGAAATGTACGTCATCCCCTTTGCCGGGTACAGAAGCCCCACCGGGTCCTCCCGAAACGGATGACCAGTGCGCAGGATCGTGCCAGCTACCCGAACCTCCTATCCAATAACGCTCGGCTCCAAAAGAAATGGAGGAAATAAAAAGAAAGGAAAGATATGGCAGTAAATATCTTTTCAAAGGGGTGTATTCAAAGGTTATTGTACGTCTTTATGTGCGAATTTGTTACAATCAGCGCCTTCTATTCATGCCCTGGCAGCCTGTTTTTCCACAAAGTATTCGACAATCCTCCCAAAGATAAAAAAATAACAAGGTCGCTTATAGTCAAGACGACTTTTGACCGGCTAAAGTTGCTTGCCGGCAAGGCTTAAGGATGTAAAACAAGGACAAAGAAAGCTTCATCGCGTGCACAGAGCGCTTCATCCTTCCATTTGGCCTGCTGGTCGTCATATCTCCCTGATCATCAGGCTTTGGGACAGGCCAAGCAGCTTTTCCCTGGCACTGGCATCCGCCCGGATGCGATCAAAGCAGGAAAGCGCGCGCTGATAATGCTCTTCCATCAGGATACGGGCCGGTGTGCGAACATCCAGTTCGTCATATATACCCGTTACGCGCTGTACTTTTTCTGACTGTTCCATTGTCGGGCTCTCCAGCAGCCGCTTCAGTTCCTTTTTAAGGGCAGCCGGTGCCGTTTCAGCGGCCTTCAGGAACAAAAAGGTCTTCTTTCCGGCTATAATATCCCCGGCCTTTTGTTTGCCGAACTTTTCCGTATCACCGTAAACATCCAGGATATCGTCCTGGAGCTGAAAGGCCACGCCTATATTACAACCGAACTGGTAAAGGAGCTCTGCGTCCTGCGCCCCTGCCTTGCCGATAATGGCACCGATCTTCAGGCTACCGGCCAGGAGGACGGCCGTTTTGAGCCTGATCATGTGCAGGTAATCATTAATGCTGATCTCTTCCTTTTTTTCGAAGTTCATGTCTAGCTGCTGGCCTTCGCAAACCTGCAGGGCTGTTTCATTAAACACATCCAGCACGGACGGCAACAGCTCGGACCGCGTGCGGGCCAGGCTGCGGTAGGCCATAACCAGCATAGCGTCTCCGCTCAGCAGGGCTATATTACCGTTCCACCTGCGGTGTATGGTCTCGCGGTTCCTGCGCAGGGGAGCATTATCCATGATATCATCATGAACCAGCGTAAAATTGTGAAAGAGCTCTATCGCTGCCGCGGCAGGAAGGGCATCTTCTTTTTTTGCCCCGAACAGCTCGCAGCCCAGCAGGGCCAGCAAGGGACGTATGCGTTTTCCGCCCAGCGCAAGCATATAGCGCAGGGGCTCGTACAGCTCGGCCGGCTGCGAACCGTCCGGCACCGTACGCTGCAGCTCCTGCTCGATCATCTGCTGGTATATGGCGATATCTTTCACCGGATGAATTTGTCGTTGGCGATTATTTTTTTCAGCCCTTCTTCCAGGGGCAGCATCTCGCGGTGCAGGAGTTGTTTCATCTTGCTGATATCGGGCTTCCTGCGCGTCATGTCACCTTCCTCCAGCGGGGGAAGGTGAATGATCCTGGAACTGGAGCCGGTCAGCCCGATGATCATCTTGGCCAGGTCAAGTATCGTGACCTCCACATCGCCACCTATGTTGACCACATCGTTCACGAACTTTTCACCGTAAAACGCGGCCGAAGTGGCTTCTACGTTATCGTCAACATAGCAGAATGTACGGGTCTGCTGCCCGTCACCGAATATGGTAATGTCCTGGTTGCTGAATGCAGCATTCAGGAACTTGGAGATCACGAAATCCCTGCTTTGCTTGGGGCCAAATGTGTTGAAGAACCTGAAGATGGTATAATCCAGCCCGAATTCCTTTTTATATGATTTCAGGTATGCCTCGCCTACGTTCTTGACGATGGCGTACGGCAGGCGCGAGTTCAGGGGCGTGGTATGCTCGTTCTGCGGGTATTCCACCGGCTCACCATATACTTCCGAAGAAGATGAATAGTACACCCTTTTTACCCCGCTGGCCTTGGAAAGATGCATGATGTTGCGTATGCCCGAAACATCGTTCAGCACCTTGATCGGGTTCTCCAGCGTCCGCTTAACGCCAACTACCGCGGCATAATGAAACACGTAATCAAAATGGTAGCTGTAGAACACGCTGGAAATATCATTGTATTCATTGACATCGCAGCGTATGAACTTGATGTTATTGTGCTTCGATTCGGGTATCTTGTCCAGCGAACCGGTGAGCAGGTTGTCGACAATGACCACATAATTTTCCGCTTTGGCGGCCAGCTTTTCGGCCAGCGAGCTCGCGATAAATCCCGCACCGCCCGTAACAAGGATCTTGGTCATGCGGCATCAATGGAGATGAAGGAGGTAATTCCCGTATCCGCTCTTTACGAGGGGGGCGGCTATGGAGCAGAGCTGTTCCCTGGTGATATAACCCATTCGGTAGGCCACTTCTTCAATGCAGCCAATACACAGGCCCTGGCGCTGCTGGATGACCTGCACGAACTGGCTGGCCTGCATAAGCGAATCGAAGGTGCCCGTATCGAGCCAGGCTGTTCCCCGGTCCAGTATGCCCACCTTCAGCTTACCCTGCGCCAGGTAATGCTTGTTCACATCGGTGATCTCATATTCGCCCCTGGCGCTTGGCTTCAGGTTCCGGGCGATCTCCACCACAGAATTATCATAGAAATAAAGGCCGGGAACCGCGTAATGCGATTTAGGCGCCTTGGGTTTTTCCTCTATGGAGATCGCCTTCCCCTTATCATCGAACTCCACCACACCGTACCGCTCCGGGTCCGATACGTGGTACGCGAACACCACCCCTCCATCCGGCTTGTTATATTGCTGCAGCAGCTTGCCCAGGCCTGCGCCATAAAAGATATTGTCGCCCAGCACCAGGGCAACATGGTCTTTGCCTATGAACCGCTCACCGATCACAAAGGCCTGTGCAAGGCCGTTGGGAACCTCCTGCCGGGCGTAGCTGAAGCTGCACCCCAGGTTTTTGCCATCGCCCAGGAGCTTCTCGAAGCTGGGCAGGTCGTGTGGGGTGGAGATGATCAGTATTTCGCGTATGCCCGCCATCATCAGCACCGAAAGCGGGTAATAGATCATGGGCTTGTCGTAAACAGGCATCAACTGCTTGCTCACCGCAAGGGTCAGCGGATGCAGCCGCGTGCCGGAACCGCCAGCCAGAATGATTCCTTTCATAAGAACAACTTATTTTCCGTGTGAAAATAGGATAAAATTACGGATAGGAGAAATCGGCAGAACTATTCGCTCCCCTCGTCCCGCCTCCTTTTTATCTCCAGCTTATCGAGATCGATATCTTCCTCTTCATCGATGATGTTGATCAGGGGCTCCTGCATCATGGCCTTAACGTACTTTCTCTTTTCAAGCGAAAGCAGGATACAGGGAAGCAGGATCAGGTTGGTGAGCAGGGAGACCAGCAGCGTGACCGAGATCAGTATGCCCAGGGCCACGGTGCCCCCGAAGCTGGACGCGGCAAAGATGGCGAAGCCGAA
Organism: Bacteroidota bacterium; assembly: GCA_040756415.1. GTDB lineage: Bacteria > Bacteroidota > Bacteroidia > JADZBD01 > JADZBD01 > JBFLYZ01. The sequence continues at coordinate 28,238 of JBFLYZ010000016.1, read as the reverse complement.
GAAAAGAATAATGTTCGTATAGATCATGCTGATGCCTATGCCGCGGACCGTACGCGAAATGGCCTTTTTCACCTCATGCCGCGGGCTTTTCCGGAGCTGGTTGCGGTACTCGGCCAATATGTAGATGGTGCCATCGGACGCGATGCCGAACGCGATGCTGAATATGAGGATGGTAGACGGCTTGAAGTGTATATCCATGAAGCCCATGATGCCCGCGGTGATCACCAGCGGGATGAGGCAGGGTATTTTCGAGAGCACGATGATGGCTACCGAACGGAACAAGACCATGCCGATCAGCACGATGAGCACGATGGCGATGACCAGGCTCACGAACAGGTGGTGGAACAGGTAATCGTTGCTCTTGAGAAAGGTCAGGCTATGACCGGTGATCTTCACGTCATAGCGCAGGCTGTCGGGCTCCCAGGCCTTTGTTTCCTTATCGAAATTAAAGATCGTATCGATCTTCGGCTGCACCCGTGCAATAAGGTCTTTCATTTTCTTTGATCCGATATCGGCCATCTGGAAGCTCACCCGCGTATAACGCCTGGTCGAATCCAGAAACGAATACAGGCGGTTATCCTTGGCCTTCATGCCCGATGTGTAATCCGTCAGCTTCTTCAGCTCCATGCTGCCGGGCAGAACGAAAAACTTCGGGTTGCCTTCCTTGTACGACTGGTAAACGAACTTCAGCACCTCCACCGCAGAAATAGGCTTCGACAGCTCCGGGAACTTTTCCATCTCTTTCTGGAAGGCCTTTATCTTGTACAAGGTGCGCGCATTGCCGCTGAACACACCGTTTTCCCTGCGCGTATCGATCATGATCTCGAAAGGCATCACCCCCCCGAAGTTCTGCTCGAAGAAACGCAGGTCGGTGTAGATCTTGTCTCGTTTGGGAAGGTCGTCAACCAGGAAGCCGATCACCTGTATCTTGGTCATGCCCCAGGCGGAGAAACCGAGCAGCAGGGCAATCACCAGGTAGATCTTTTTCCGGTGGTTATGCACCAGGTGATCGATCAGCTCGAGCGCGCGGTGGATGTTCTTCCCTTTCAGGTGCTTGGTGGAGCGGGCCGAAGGCGCGGGCAGGTAGCTGTAAATCACCGGCAGCAGGATGTGCGCGATCAGGTAGGTGGTCATGACATTGATGGCCGCCACGATCCCGAACTCGACCAGGATAACGCTGTTGGTAAAATAGAACACACCAAATCCTATGGCCGTGGTAACGTTGGCCAGGAAATTGGAAAGGGCTACCTTCTCAATCGTGCGCGCCAGCGCTTTGACCTTGTTGCCGTGGAAGAGCAGCTCTTCTCCGTATTTATTGATAATGAAAATGCAGTTGGGCACACCGATGACCAGGATGAGCGGGGGTATCAGCCCGGAAAGCACGTTGATCTTGTAACCCATCAGCACGATGGTGCCCACCGAAACCACCACGCCCACCAGGCACACGACAATAGAAACGAATACCGAGGTAAGCGAGCGGAAGAAGATATACAGCAGGATGACCACCACCACGATGGCCAGGATGAGGAACATCTGCATTTCCTCCGCGATCTTGGTGGCGAACTTGGCGCGTATGAAAGGCATGCCCGAAAAGTGCATGTCGATGCCGTTGGCGTTTGCATAGGCGGTAGCCTCTTCCTCGATCTGCTTTACGATCGCCAGGCGGGCCTTGGAATCCAGCGTCTTTTTTTCGAACGAAACCGCCATCAGCGTGGCGCCCGTTTCTTTGTTATATATGAGGTTGGAATAAAAAGGCAATGCTTCGATGGCCGTTTTCAGGCTATCGAGCTCTTCCTGTGTTTTCGGCTTTTGCCTGACAACGGGCTCAACGTCAAAACGCATCAGGCTGTCGTTGCGCTGCAGGCTGTACACCTTGGGAATACACAGCACGTCCTGTATGCCCTCTATCGTCTTGATCCGCTCGGCCAGGTCATACCAGCCGTTGAACTTTTTCAGCTCATAAAAGTTCCTGTCGGTAAAACCCATCACCAGCACGTTGCCATCCTCGCCAAAAAGCTCCTTGAACTTTTCATAAACGATGTTGGCCGAGTCGTCCTTGGGCAGGGCGCGCGGGTAGGAATACGACAGCTCGATCTGGCTGGCCTTCCACCCGAAAAATGCGGTAATGATCAGGAACAGGACGCCTATCGTTCCCCTGTAACGCAGAATTTCCCTTCCGACTTTCGATAACATAAATGCGCCCCTGGAGGCCGGGTTTAAACTTTTCGAAATTAGAATTAATAATCGAAACAACAATCATGAAAAACAGGCTATTCCTTATCTTTGAGAGGTGAACCCCCGGCTCCAGGATCAATTCAACCTGCTCTCCCGATTTACGCCCAGGCGCGGGCTGAATGCTTTGCGTATCTGGAGCAGTTATCACCTTTCCAGACTGTTCAGGAGCAACCTGCATTGGGGCATGCCGGTAAGCGTTGCCATCGAACCCACCACTTCATGCAACCTGCGCTGCCCCGAATGCCCGAGCGGGCTGCGCGCCTTCAGCCGGCCTACCGGGATGATCGATCAGTCCAGCTTCAGGAAGATCATCGATGAGCTTTACCGGGATATCGTTTACCTGACTTTTTATTTCCAGGGCGAGCCCTACCTGAACCCGCATTTCCTGCAAATGGTGCGCTATGCGAACGGAAAAAACATTTACACGTCCACATCCACCAATGCGCATTACCTGGACGAGGAGAAGGCAAGGGAAACCGTAGAGTCCGGCCTGGACCGCCTCATTATTTCTATTGACGGCACCACGCAGGAGGCTTACCAGTCCTACCGCGTGGGAGGACGGCTGGCGCAAGTGATCAGCGGAACGAAGAATATCATCAGGTGGAAAAAAATACTGCGGTCGCGTACACCGCTGGTGGTGTTCCAGTTCCTGGTGGTGCGGCCCAACGAGCACCAGGTGCCTGAGCTGTTGCGGCTGGCCGCTGAGCTGGGCGTGGATGATGTGCAGTTCAAGACCGCGCAGGTCTACGATCATGCGAACGGCCATGCGCTCATCCCGCGCAATGAAGATTATTCGCGCTACCGGAAGAACGCTGACGGCACCTACAGCATTAAGAATAAAATGGAAGACCATTGCTGGAGAATGTGGCAATCGTGCGTGATCACCTGGGACGGCAAAGTGGTTCCGTGCTGCTTTGACAAAGATGCCGCCCACCGGCTGGGCGATCTGCGCGAAAGGACCTTCCGCAGCATATGGAAAAGCAGGCCTTATGGCGATTTCCGCGCTTCGGTCCTGCGCGCGCGCAGCTCGATAACGATCTGCCGGAATTGCTCCGAAGGCTCCATGGTGTGGGCCTGAGCCCATCGCTTTCCCTCTTGCTTTGCCTTATCTTATATTCAAAAGAAACAGTAGCCGGGGCTGTGATCACCGGGCGCACTATTGCGGCTGTGTGAACGGCTGCATTCGCACTGTAAAACAAAAACCCGCGCGTACATCCGGTGCAGCGCGGGTTCGCATTTGATCCTTACGGATCAAACCGTCATGATCTCTTTTTCCTTTTGCTCGAGGTGCTTGTCCACCTTGGCGGTATAGGTATCCGTGATCTGCTGTATCTTTTCCTCGGCCGATTTTTTCTCGTCCTCGGTCAGCTTGCTTTGCTTCAGCTCTTCGTTGGCCTCCTTGCGCGCGGTGCGTATGGATACCTTGGCATGCTCGCCTTCGGCCTTCGTTTTCTTTACCAGGTCTTTCCTGCGCTCCTCGGTAAGGGCGGGCACATTGATAATGACCATGGTGCCGTTATTGGTGGGATTAAAGCCCAGGTTGGCGGCCAGTATGGCCTTCTGTATGGGCTCCAGCATGGATTTCTCCCAGGGCTGTATGGCCAGGGTGCGGGCATCGGGCGTATTGATATTGGAAACCTGGTTGAGTGGCGTGCGTACACCGTAATAATCCACGAACAGCCCGTCAAGCATGCTGGGATTGGCGCGGCCGGCACGGATCTTCACCAGCTCGGTTTCCAGGTGAGTGATGGCCTTTTCCATCTGCTCTTTCATGGAGTCGATAATGAATTGAACTTCTTCGGTCATTGTACAGGTTATAATGAAATAAGGATATAAGGAACAAGGCTAAAGGTAAAAGTTTTTTAGAACTCGACCAGCGTACCCACGCGCTCGCCCAGCACCACCTTCTTGAGGTTGCCCGGCTTGTTCATGTCGAACACGATGATGGGAAGCTTGTTCTCATTGCACAAGGTGAATGCGGTCATATCCATCACCTCCAGCCCTTTTTTGTATACCTCGTCAAAGCTGATCGTATCGTATTTTTTGGCTGACTTATCCTTTTCCGGATCAGCCGTATAAATGCCGTCAACGCGCGTACCCTTCAGGATCACGTTGGCCTCGATCTCGATGGCGCGGAGGGTGGCCGCGGTATCGGTGGTGAAATAGGGATTGCCCGTACCGGCCCCAAAGATCACCACCCTGCCCTTCTCCAGGTGGCGAACGGCCTTCCTTCGTATAAAGGGCTCGCAGATCTGCTCCATATTGATGGCCGACTGCAAGCGGGTTTGTACGCCCAGCTTTTCCAGCGCGGCCTGCAGGGCCATGCTGTTGATCACGGTTGCCAGCATACCCATGTAATCGCCCTGAACGCGGTCCATGCCGCCCTCAGCGGCCTGTATGCCCCTGAAGATATTACCACCTCCTATCACAATGGCCGTTTCTATTCCGGCCTCAGCCACCTCCTTGATCTCGCGCGCATACTGGCCGAGGCGTTCATGGTCAATCCCGAACTGCTTGCTGCCCATCAGGGCCTCTCCGCTCAGCTTAAGGAGTATGCGCTTATACTTCATCTGTTCTGTGTTTTCGAAACAAATCTGCAAAAAAAATCCAGACGCTGCGGTCTGGATTAATTTCTTTCTTGTTAGCCTAAGGCGATTCGCTTGAAGCCCGTTACGGTTAGCTCCTTGTCGGTCTCCTTGAGGTATTGCCCAACGGATTTCTTGCCATCCTTGATGAACTCCTGGTTGAGCAGGGTAGACTCCTTATAGAACTTTTCGATCTTGCCCTTGGCTATCATTTCGATCTTATCCTCGGGCTTGCCTTCAGCGCGTATCTGCTCCTTGGCGATCTCGATCTCCTTCTCCAGCAGCTTGGCGTCCACGTCACCGCGGTCAACGGCTACGGGCGCCATGGCGGCCACCTGCATGGCCACATCGCGGGCCACATCCTCTTTCGGGTTCTCTTTATTGAAGCCAACGATGGTAGCCAGCTTATTGCCGGGATGGTTATAAGCCACTACTTTGGCAGCGCTCACCACCTCGTATTTAGAAACATCTATTTTCTCGCCTATTTTGCCGGTGTACTCCATCATCTTATCCTGTATGGTCACCCCGTTGCCCGCGTAAGGCAGCGACTTGAGCTCATCGATGGATCCGGGCTGCTTCTCGAGCGCCACGCTGGCGATGGTATTGGCAAAGTTGGTAAAGTCATCGTTCTTGGCTACGAAATCGGTCTCGCAGTTGACCACTACCAGCACGCCCTTTTTCCCGTCAGGCGTCACTTTCGCGATCACAAGGCCTTCCTTGGCATCGCGGTCGGCACGGTTGGCGGCCACTTTCTGGCCTTTCTTACGAAGCAGCTCGATCGCCTTATCATAATCTCCTCCTGCTTCTTCCAGCGCCTTCTTGCAGTCCATCATTCCGGCACCGGTGATCTGTCTCAGCTTGTTTACTTCTGCAGCAGTAATTGCCATTTTACGTATTCCAATTAATTGTTCAACAAATATTATTCGTCATCCTTCTTCTTTTTCTTGGGCGTGGCCACCGGGACTTTTTTCTTTTCCTTTTTGGCTTCCACTTCGTCATCCAGGCCGGCCTCGATCAGCTCCAGGCGCTTGGCCTGCTTGGCCTCTTCATTGGCCGCTATCTCGGCATCCTTCTCCTCGGCCTCCTTGTCCTTATCTATCTTACGTTCTGACAGGCCTTCTTCCACAGCGTTGACGATGGTATTCACGATCAGGTCGATCGAAGTAGAGGCATCGTCATTGGCGGGGATGGCATAGTCGACCAGGTTGGGATCCGAATTGGTGTCTACCACGGCAAAGGTGGGTATGTTCAGGCGCTTGGCCTCGGCCACCGCGATATGCTCTTTGGAGATATCAACGATGAAAATGGCTGCGGGCAGGCGGGTCAGGTCGGCAATGCTTCCGAACTGGGTCTCCAGCTTGGCGCGCAGGCGGGAAATGGAAAGTTTTTCTTTTTTCGAGATGTTATCGAAAGTGCCGTCCGTGCCCATCTTGTCGATGGCCGCCATCTTGCGGATAGACTTGCGGATGGTCGAAAAGTTGGTGAGCATGCCGCCCGGCCAGCGCTCGGTCACGTAGGGCATATTGATGCGCTTTACCGCGGTGGATACGATGTCCTTCGCCTGCTTTTTGGTGGCAACGAACAGGATCTTCTTGCCCGATTTGGCGATCTGCTTGAGGGCCGCAGCCGCCTCGTCCAGCTTCACAACGGTCTTGTGCAGGTCAATGATGTGGATGCCGTTCTTCTCGGTGAAGATATACGGTGCCATGGCGGGATTCCACTTACGCTTGAGGTGCCCGAAGTGAGCGCCTGCCTCCAACAATTTTTCGAATGATACTCTTGACATTATATTGGTTTGTAGTTTACGGTTTGTAGTTTGCTTCTCTGAAAAACGCGGTTAACGCTTGCTGAACTGGAAGCGCTTCCTGGCTTTCTTCTGGCCGGGCTTCTTGCGCTCCACCATGCGGGGATCGCGGGTCATCAGCGTGGCCGCGCGCAGGGCGGGCTTGTTGTTTGCATCCAGTTCCACCAGGGCCTTGGAGATACCCAGGCGCACCGCATCGGCCTGGCCGTTGATGCCTCCGCCCTCTACATTGGCGGTAACATCATACTTTTCAGCGTTGTTGGTCAGAATAAAAGGCTGGGTGATCTTGTACTGGAGCGTTCCGGTCTTGAAATACTCCTTGTAATCGCGGCCATTGATGGTGATGGCGCCTTTTCCTTTCTTCACGTATACACGTGCTACTGCCGTTTTCCTGCGGCCCAGTGTGTTGATGATCTCCATTATGGGTTGTGTTCTTTGATGCTGCTTAATTTGATGGCCTTGGGCTGCTGCGCTTCGTGCGGATGCTGCGTGCCCACGTAAACATAGAGGTTGCGGATCAGCTTATCGCTCAGCCGGGTGGTGGGAAGCATCTTGCGCACAGCGCGCTCGATGATGAACTGGGGCTTTTTGGCCAGCACTTCCCTTGGAGTGGCGTAACGCTCACCGCCCGGGTAACCGGTGTGGCGCTTGTACACCTTATCGGTCATTTTCTTGCCGGTGAACTTCACCTTTTCCGCGTTGATCACGATCACGTTGTCACCGCAATCCACATGGGGGGTATAGCCGGGCTTATTCTTGCCGCGTATGAGGTAGGCTACCTTGGAAGCCAGCCGGCCCACGGTCTCGTTTTCGGCATCTACCAGAAGCCATCCTTTCTTTACAGTGTCCTTGTTCAGGTAAACTGTCTTGTAACTTAATGCATCCACTTTATTATCAATTAGTTAGTTCAATAAAACCTATAGGTTCCCTAAAAAAGGGATGCGAAGATAACAAGCTTTTTTGAATCGGCAAAAATTTTTAGAGGAGAAAAGCGCCTTTTCCGGCCCTTCTGTGGCTGCCCATTAAAACGATGGTAAGCGGTTAGCCGGCTGAAGAAACAGTAGGTTTTTTCACGACCCCCAGCTCCTTCCCCACTTTCGCAAATGCCGCAATGGCCTTGTCGAGGTGCTCTTTTTCGTGCGCGGCTGAGAGCTGCACGCGTATGCGGGCCTGGCCCTTGGGCACCACGGGATAGAAAAAGCCGATCACGTAGATCCCTTCCTGCAGCAGCTTATCGGCAAATTGCTGGGAAAGTTTGGCGTCATACAGCATCACCGGCACAATGGCCGAATCGCCTTCACGGATCTCGAGCCCCGCTTTCCGGATGCCCTCCTTGAAGTATTTGATGTTCCACTCCAGCTTATCGCGCAGGGCCGTGGTCTCGCTCAGCATGTCGAACACGGCAATGGAGGCGCCCACGATATGCGGGGCCAGCGAATTGGAGAACAGGTAGGGCCGGCTGCGCTGGCGCAGCATCTCGATGATCTCCTTCTTGCCCGTAGTGAATCCGCCCATAGCACCGCCCAACGCTTTGCCCAGGGTACCTGTGATCAAGTCCACGCGGTGCATCACATTCTTTAACTCCACGGTCCCGCGGCCGGTCTTGCCGATAAAGCCGGTTGCATGGCTCTCGTCTACCATCACCAGGGCCTGGTATTTTTCAGCCAGGTCGCAAATTTTATCCAGCGGGGCCACATACCCGTCCATGGAGAACACCCCATCGGTAACAACGATCCTGAAGCGCTGGGCCTGCGCCTTTTTGAGCTGCTCCTCCAGGTCATTCATGTCGCAGTTCTTATAACGGTAGCGCTGGGCCTTGCACAGGCGCACCCCATCGATAATGCTCGCGTGGTTGAGCTCATCCGAAATAATGGCATCCTCTTCGCCCAGCAAAGGCTCGAACACGCCCCCGTTGGCATCGAAGCAGGCGGCATACAAAATAGTGTCTTCCTGCCCGAGGAACCTGGCGATCTTTTCCTCCAGGGTCTTGTGTATATTCTGCGTGCCGCAGATAAAGCGCACGGAGCTCATGCCGTAACCGTGCGAGTCGAGCGCCTTATGCGCGGCCTCCTCCACCCTGGGATGCGATGAAAGGCCCAGGTAATTGTTGGCGCAGAAAACCAGCACCTCCTTACCGTTGACGGTTACAACCGCGCCCTGCTTGCTGGCGATGACCCGCTCACGCTTGAACAAACCGCTTTCCTCTATCGCCTTCAGCTCCTTCTGAAGATGTTCCCTGAAATTAGCGTACATGCTGCCTTGTTTTTTTTTGTGATCAGAAACAAATTTAAGCAAAAACAGCACGCCTCTGGTTTACAAAAACGCGCTGTTCTTCTTTGTCGGGAAGGGATCAGTCCTTCACGAACTTTTTTACGCTGGTCTTCCCACCGGCTGTGAGCGAAAGGAAATACACGCCCTTTTCAAGGGAACTGATATCGAGCTTTTCGCCAAGATCGGCATTCGCCAAGGCGCATACCAGGCTGCCCCGCACATCGTATATCTTTATATCCGCCTGGCGAATAGGTCCGGCCTTTACCTGCAGGCTGTTCTGTGCGGGATTGGGAAAGAAAGCGACTTGCACCGGAAGGTCCTGCTCCTGATCGCCCACCAGGGGGGTATACTCCCACAGGTCGCTGGTCACCCAGCTATCGAAGCCGGTGCCCAGGTACACATTGCCCAGGGCGGCAAAGGCCACCGCATTATAGCGCATAGACCCCGAAAAGGCCGTGAGCGGAAGCGATCCGCTGGAGGCATCCCAGGAGGAGAAGCTGTTGTAGTACGAAGCGTTATCGTCAATGCCGGTGCCGTAATAGGCGATATTGTTGATGGCGCAGCAGGCGATGGAGTACATGTACAGGTTGGTCATGCCGGCTATGTTCCAACTGTTGTTGGCGGGGTTGTATTCCATGATATCCTGGTAGATATTACCCGAAGCATATCCGCCCGCTATATAGCCCATGCTGCCTATGGAATAGCCAATGGCCGAATTGCGGGGCACACCGCCTATGGCCAGTTTCTGGGTCCACATGTTGGTGGTCGAATTCCATTCCCAGAAATCAGCCTTGTTGGCCCCGTCAAAGCCCGTACCTATGTAGCCCATGGTGCCGATAGAAAAACCTACCGCCTCGGCCCGCTTGGTACCCCCGAAATCGGCTTTCTGGGTCCAGGTGTTATTGGTCTGATCGTACTCATAAAAATCTTTGTACATAATGGTATCCTGCCGGCCCGTTCCCACGTAGCCTTTTGTGCCTATAGAAAAGGCCACCGCCCCCTCGCGCGGTGCGCCAATGAAATTAGCTTTCTGCGACCAGGTGTTGGCGGCTGCATTGAACTCCCAGAGATCGTTGAGGCATACCGAGCCATCGTATCCCGTGCATACATAGCCTTTGGCCCCTATGGAGAAGGCGGCCGCGTTGGTGCGGGCGGGCCCGGGAAGGCTGGCTTTCTGGGTCCAGGTGCCCTGCGCATGGACGATAGAAGAAATAACAAGGGCTGAAGAGAGCAGGTACTTTTTCATAGGCGGGGTTTTTAGGGATAAGCAAATATACGAAACGGATCGCATTCTGGCCAGTCGGCCGCGGCTTACCTTTTCCGCATGAACTGCCGGGCCCACTTCACCGCCTCTTCGCGGGTAGCGAACTTTTTGACCGGTATCAGGGGTTTATGGGTCTTTACGAAAAAATCGAGGGTCAGGCTGTTGCCGGCCGACACGTTATAGTGCGCTGCCGCCAGGCGCTTGCCGATCACTTCGGGCTGCGCTGTGTAGCGAAGCGTCTCGGGGTCTATCGAAAAATAATGGGTTGAGTCGATTATGGCCGCATGCGGCTCATCCTCTGTCAGCTCCCGGATGGTCTCATAATGGATCCGGGTCTTCTCCAGGTCGAGCTCGGCATTCTCCAGGATGCGTATGTACAACAGATGTTCCTCTTCATCGTAGCTGAGCTCAGCGATCTCGGTGCGTAGGGTCTTCATGGGCTTAATTAAGGCGCCAATATATTCAACATTTTTTTCACCGGGGTAGACCTAAAAACAGCCGACTCCCGTTTTAACAGGAGGCGGCTGCGAGGGATGCAGAGAGTAATGATCAGCTTATAAGATGCGTCAGGGTATGATCTGCACTTTGGTATGGAAGGTGCCTTTTGCTGAAACAACGCGCAGCATGTACGAGCCGGGAGGCAGGCTGCCGGCATCGATCTGCTGCCTGTCGGCATCCGGCTTCAGGCTCATCAGCAGTTGCCCGAGCGGATTGTACAGCTCGATGGCATAGATCTCATTCCCGTTAGCGGTAAGCGTGAACTGCCCGCTGGAAGGGTTAGGGTACAAACCAAAATGATCATCGAACTGCTGAGCGCTCAGCCCGGCAATGTTCGGGTTGAAGATCACGTAATCCGGCACCAGGTTGAGCGATACCGTGCGCTTGCCCACCGTAACGGCATACACATCGGAGATGGTGACGGGCGCCTGTATGATGCCTGTGCCGCTGGGCGGCATTTTCATTTTCAACGTGCCGATCTGGCCGAAGCCGCCTATATTGGTCTGCTCATTGCGCACCAGCGTCACATCCATATAGCCCGGGGCCGGAAAATTCCTTTGCATCTGCATGAGGTTGCTGTTGACCAGCCCCATCCAGGACGTATTGAAGCTGCAATTGGCCAGGTTGGCCTGGAAGTGGTTAGGATCGTAGCTGAGCTTGAAGGCTATGCCGTAAATACTGTCGACCGGGAGCTGGCCCGTGCCCAGCATGATATCGAAGTTCACCAATTGATTGGTGCCCACCGTATCGTCATCGGCAACAAGGTAAAGGTTCGGATAGGCCGAATTGGTCTCGGGCGGGCCCGCGTAGCGGAAAGGGTGCGTGTTGGAATAGTTCAGGGATATAGCTACCGTATCCTGGAAGTTCACCGTGCCGTCACCATTACAATCAGAATGCTTGTAGTTGGCCCCCAGTTGGAACCACTGCGGCCAGTCGCTCATGGGCTGTGCCGTCCAGTTGTTGCTGGCGCCCGGGCGCACCGGACCGGTAGCACCGAAGGCGATACCCAGCGTGATGAGGTCTACATTATTGGCTGTAAGATCGTAATCGCAGTCGCCCGGCCACACGTTGGCTATATAGGAGCCGAAACAGGGCAGGTCGAGGTAGGTATACCCGAAGTGTCCGCTGAAAGCGCAATCTGAATTATAGAACTCGATGGTCACCGTTTGGTTGACATACGCAGCCAGGTTGATGGAAACACCCGACCACCTTTTGTACAGTATGGGCGAGCCGTTAGGGCCTATGGCCGGGGAGGCGATAAAGCCGTACGTGGTATCGCCAGCGAATACGGTATCCGAAAGCGAATTGACCATGTTGTTGTTCGGATCAAAGACCCTGACCCAGAAGCTGGGCTGGCTGGTGAGCGGATGACCGGGATCTTCGAACACGCAGGCGTACTGGTAGGTAAACACTGTATCATTGGGCGTTACGGCAAATGCGTACCGGAGGCCTTCGCCCTGCCCGCCATTGATGGTGTTGCCCAGGCGCACCGAGGCCAGGCCACCGTTTGGCGCCAGCGTGGTCATATACACATCGGGCTGGCCGGTCTGCGGATCGATGGCGTAGGGGTCGAGTTGGTTGACCGTGTAAATGGTATGCCGGCCCTGGGGATCATTGTAGGCGGCATTATTGCCGTTCGACTGAAAGCCCGTATTGCCCGGAGCCTGATACGTTCCGTAAATGCCGTTCCAGTTGTTAAAGTTCTGGTCCTCGAAATCCCTGTTCGAGCAGGTGCTCTGCTGGGCATAGGAACCGGTAAAAACGAACAGGAACAGGAAAAAGCTGGTTAAGGATCGTTTCATTGCAGGTGGTTTGTATAATAAAGACAGGAAAACCGGTGTTTTAGTTGCACCCCCGCCCCATGAAAAAGGTGATGCCGGGCCGGGAAAAAGCGGCCGCTCTCAGCTCAACTGGTACACCTTGCCGGGCAGGGAGCGTACCAGGCCCGAGAACTCCAGGCTCAGCAGCGCGGTGGCGGTCTTGCTCATGGGAAGCCCCGCCAGCAGGCTCAGCTCATCGATATTGATCTTTCCTTTTTCGCGGAGTATGTTCACCAGGGCCTCCTCATCGGGCGAAAGCTGCACGAAGAGCTGCTTTTGCACGGTCTTGCCCTTCTTTTTCTCCTCCCAGCCCATGATGTAGATAATATCCTGCACCGATTGGATCAATGCGGCTTTGTTGGCCTTGATCAGGAAGTTGCAGCCCTCGGAAACGGGATCGGTCAGCCGGCCGGGCACGGCAAACACATCGCGGTTGTAATCGTTGGCCAGGTGAGCGGTTATCAGCGATCCGCTTTTCTTAGCTGCCTCGATCACAATTACCGCATCGCTCATGCCGGCCACGATGCGGTTCCTGCGCGGGAAAAAATCGGGGTGCATTTTGGTCATGCTCGGGAATTCGGTGAGCAGCCCGCCCCGGGCCACCATTTTCTTGGCAGTGGCTTTATGCACCGAGGGGTACAGCATATCCAGCCCGTGGGCCAGCACGCCCACCGTATCGAGCTCATGCCTGAGAGCCGCTTTATGCGCGCAGATATCCATCCCGTAAGCCAGGCCGCTCACCACCATCACGTTCAGTTCGGCCAGCCCGGCAATAAGCTCCGTGCAAATGCCTTTGCCGTAATCGGTACAGGCCCGCGAACCCACAATGCTGACGATGCGCCCGGCATTGAGGTCAGCGCTGCCCTTATAGTACAGCATCACGGGCGAATCTTCGCAATGCTTCAGTCGCCTGGGGTAACTATCGTCCAGGTAAAAGAGGGGCTGTATGCCGTAGCGCTCGATAAAGCGCATCTCCTCCTCGGCCCGCTCCAGCATATCCGCTTCCGAAACCGACCTGGCGATCACATCGCCCACACCGGGTATCTTTTTGAGTGCCGAGCGCTTTTCCCTGAACACCGCCTCTACGCTCCCGCAGAAAGCGATGAGGTTCTTTGCCCGCACGTCACCGATATCGGGGATGAGCGTGAGCGCTATCTTGTACTGCAGATCCTTATCCATGAACAACTATTCGGAGTACACCACCGCGGTCACGGTCTGGCCCACCGCTTTCAGCGTGTTCCTGTCGATGATATCCATGTTATCCGAATGGCGGTGATGGTACTCGCCAAAGCTGCCGGTCACCGGGTCGATCTGGATGATGTCCACGCAGGGAATGTTGGCCATGGTGTTCACATAGTAGTGATCATCGGTAATGGGGTTGGTTTTGGCATAATCGAAATAGTTGCCGTAGCCCAGCTCCGAGGCTTTCTTCCATATCTTCTGCACCACGGCAGGCGCGTACTGCCAGGAGTGGCCTTCGATGGGGAATTTCGCCCCCCTGCCCCCTACCATATCCATGAGTATGCCATAGCGGGCGTAATAGTTGGGCACATGAAGGTTCTGCGCCCAGTACTGCGAGCCCTGGCAGTATTCCTCGCCATAATCCTCCATGTCGAAGAAAATGAAATCGATGCCGACATCGGCCCTGGAAAGGGAAAGCAGGCGCGCGATCTCGATCATTACCGCCACCTGGCTGGCCCCATCGCTGGCGGCATCGTTGGGCTTATCGCTGTTTACCGAATCCTTATCGGCAAAGGGCCGCGTATCCCAGTGGCCGCAGAGCAGCACGCGGTCGGGATTCTCTTTTTTGTACGATGCAATGATGTTCTTTACCGGCATGGTTTTGCCGTTGTAAGCCGCCACCGAGCCCGTTTGCACCACCACCTGCAGGCCATACGATCTCATTTTGGCCACGATGTACTCGAGGCATTTCTGGTGAGCGGGTGTACCCGGCACGCGCGGGCCCATATCCACCTGGGCCTGGGTGAAAGCATAGGCCGAGTCGGCATTGAAATCAGGCACGAATTTCTTGACGGCAGCGGTCTCGGGTTTTACCGTAACGGTATCATCCGGCTCCGGCTGGCCGTTGCCGCAGGAAGATAAAAAACCGGATGCCGTCCATAACAGGACCAGCGCCAACAAACCGGTGCGGAGGATGGTCTTCATTTTTCCAGGCTCCAGGTAACGCCCTCTTTGGTATCCTTTAATGAAACGTTGAGCTTGGCCAGCTCATCGCGTATCTTGTCGGCCGTGGCAAAATCCTTTTTGCTTTTGGCCTCCTTGCGTATGCCTATGATGAGCTCCATGAGCAGGGCGGCCAGCTCGTTATTCGTGGCCGCGGGCTTGTCGTCACGCAGTCCCATCACGTCAAAGATAAAGTCGTGAAAGGTCCTCTTCAGCAGTTCAAGATCATCCGCGCTGATGCTTTCCGTTCCCGCCCTGACCGAATTGATGATGCGCACGCCTTCAAAGAGATTGGCAACGAGTATGGGGCTGTTAAAATCATCGTTCATGGCCTCGTAACATTTCGCGCGCAGGGCCCCGATATCGGAGGTGGATGCCGCTGAGGGCTTCAGCTCCCCGAGGGTCTTCACCGCGTTCATCAGTTTCTCGAATCCTTTCTCGGAAGCCTGCAGGGCCTCGTTCGAAAAGTCGAGCGTGCTGCGGTAGTGCGTCTGCATCATGAAAAAGCGCACCACCATGGGCGAATAGCCCCGTTCCAGCAGGGGATGATCGCCCGTAAAGAGCTCTTTGGGCAAAAAGCCATTGCCCGCGCTTTTCGACATGCGTACGCCATTTACGGTAAGCATATTGGTATGCATCCAGTATTTTACGGGCTGGCTGTGGTTGCAGGCCACCGACTGGGCGATTTCATTGGTATGATGCGTGGCGATCAGGTCCATGCCGCCCCCGTGTATATCGAACACCTCGCCCAGGTATTTGGTGCTCATGGCCGAGCATTCGATATGCCATCCCGGAAAGCCCCAGCCCCAGGGCGAAGGCCAGCGCATGAGGTGTTCGGGCTTGGCCTTTATCCACAGCGCGAAATCCAGCCGCCCTTTTTTCTCGTCCTGCCCGTCCAGCTCGCGGGTGTTCTCCAGCAGGTCGTTCAGGTTGCGATTCGATAAGGCACCGTAATTGTGCTTTTTGCTGTATTTCTCCACATCGAAATAAACGGTGCCGTTCACCTCGTAGGCATAGCCCGCCTCCATGATCTTCTTGGTCATCTCGATCTGCTCGCAGATATGGCCGGTGGCCGTGGGCTCTATATTGGGAGGAAGATTGTTGAACAGGGCCATTACCTCGTGGAAGCCCAGCGTGTATTTCTGTACGATCTCCATGGGCTCGAGCTGCTCGAGCTTGGCGCGCTTGGCGAATTTATCATCCCCTTCATCGCGGTCGCCTTCCAGGTGGCCGGCATCGGTGATGTTGCGCACATAACGCACTTTATACCCTGCGTGAACCAGGTAGCGGTAGATCAGGTCGAAGGAGATGAAGGTGCGGCAGTTGCCCAGGTGCACATCCTGGTAAACGGTGGGACCGCAAACGTAGAGGCCGGCAAAGGGAGGGTTCAGGGGCTCGAACTTTTCCTTTTTCCGGGTAAGCGTATTATAAATGATCAGTTGCTGCATAAAAAAACGGGTCACGCTGCGTAGCGTGACCCAAATGTCAGAAGAATTTTTTATTCCCTGATCTTATTTCTTGCCTTCCTCTTCAATAGGCGCGTCACCCTGGTACACGCCATTCTTGTATACCGCTATCTGGATCAGGATCCCGTCCTTGCTGTAGATGTAATCCTTCCCGTCAATGAGCTTGTATTTCTTGAAGCATCCGTCAGCTTCGATCTGCTTGTTCATATTGTAGAGCTTGGCGCAGCCGTCACCCATGAAGGGATTCTTCTTCTGCTCGGCCTCGTTCTTCTTCACGGTGTTCGGGTCGATCTGCTGCTGCTTGGGGGCGTTCTTTACGGGAGGATCGGGGGTTTCCACAATGTTCTCCTTCGAAGCGTAGGTCTCCGACTTGGTCTTGTCGATCACGCCATCATTGAACACCTTCACGTCCTTGGGCTCCCCGTTCTCGTAATAGCCTTTCCATGTTCCGGACTCTTTGCCGTTCTTCATATCACCCTTCATCATCACCTGCCCGTTGTCGTAATAGTAGGTCTGGGTGCCCTCGCGCTTTCCGGAAGTATTATAGTTGAACTCGTAAAAAAGCTTGCCGTTAGGATGGTACATCTTATAGGATCCGGTCCAGCGGCCGTTCTCCCAGTTGCCTTCTTCCTGCACTTTACCATCCTCGTAATATACCTTGGCGTAGCCCTTGGCAGAGCCGTTGGTAAAAGTGATCTCGCTCTTTACTTTTCCGTTGGGGAAGTAGGTGTACCAAACGCCTGTTTTCTTGCTGTCTTTGTATTTACCCTCCTCGTACTTATTGTCGGCTGTGTAATTGGCGGGCATGGGTTTTTTATCCTTGGCGTAGATAACCCACCAGCCTTGCTTAAGTCCCGCGGCATCCGTGAGGTTGGTGGTATCGCTCGACTGAGCGTAACCTACGTTAAATGCAACAAAAACGATGAGTAAGAGGTGTTTCATACAGGGCCAGTCTAATCCGATAGCTAATGTACTTATTAAACTCGTTTTTCGCTCTTTAAGTTGGAGTTTTTAGACCAATTTTCGCAAAACATCGACAAAGAGGCGCAATTTTAACAAGATTTTTGCAATCCTTATTAAGTTAAACGGATAAAAAGCGCAAAGGTTACGGGAGGCCGGGCGCTATTTCCGGAGGTTTTTCAGCATTTCGGCCGTCATTTTTTCAAGGTCGAAAGCAGGTTTCCAGCCCCAGTCATGCCGGGCCCGGTGATCGTCAATGCTGCGGGGCCAGCCATCGGCTATCTGCTGCCTGAAATCAGGCTTGTAGGTGATGCTGAACTCGGGTATGTGGCGGGTTATGGCCTGGGCTATTTCCCTGGGCGAGAAGCTCATGCCCGCTATATTGTAGCTCGATCGTATCCTCACCTTTTCGGCCGGAGCCTCCATAAGCTGAAGGGTGGCGCGCAGGGCATCATCCATATACATCATGGGCAGGGTGGTGTTCTCAGATAAAAAACACTCGTAAACACCGTTCTTGAGGGCCTCGTGGTAAATATGTACGGCATAATCGGTAGTGCCTCCTCCTGGCGCTGATTTCCAGCCAATTAGGCCGGGATAGCGCAGGCTGCGCACATCCACCCCGTACTTATTGAAATAGTATTCGCACCAGCGCTCGCCCGCCTGCTTGCTGATGCCGTAGACCGTATTGGGTTCCATCACGGTGAACTGGGGCGTATTGTCCCTGGGGGTGGTGGGGCCGAATACAGCGATGGAACTGGGCCAGTACACCTTCCTGATCTGCTTTTCCTTTGCCAGGTCAAGCACGTGGAACAAGCCTTCCATATTGAGCCTCCAGGCAAAACGGGGATCTTTTTCAGCGGTTGCCGAAAGCAGGGCGGCCAGCAGGTAGACCTGGCTGACCTGGTGCTTTTTCACTACCTCAGCCAGCTTATCCGCTGCCAGCACATTGAGGGTTTCGAAAGGTCCGCTCTCCATCAGCTCGCCTGAGCCGGCCTTCACATCGGAGGCGATGACTTGGGACGGGCCAAAGGTCTCGCGCAGCTTCATCACCAGCTCGGTGCCGATCTGGCCCGAGGAGCCGATCACCAGTATCTTTTCTGCCATAAACGCCTGATCAAATATCAGGGACGAAAGTATAAATAAACTGTAATTTTGCGGCTAGAATTTTCGTTGAGGCTTTTGCCCCGGGTGGATCAGGAGTGATAAATTTTACCACGCAGGGCACAGAGCCCGCCTGCTCCGAAGGAGTCCTTTCCAAAGGAATCTTACAGATCGGACCGGCAGGCAGGAACACGGAGAAAGCACGGAGTATGGCGCAGTTGCACAATAAAATAGATAAACGCATTTTGAAGAAGCGCTTGATGGAAGAACCCTTCAAACGCGTGACGCTTTCTTTTTACCGCTACGTGATCATTGATGACGTGCAGCAGACCCGCGATGCATTGTGGAAGCAGTGGAATGAGCTGGGTGTGTTCGGGAGAATTTACCTGGCCCATGAAGGCATCAACGCCCAATTAAGCGTGCCCGAGCACAACTTTGATGCGTTCAGGGAAAAGCTGTACGCGGATGAGCGCTTCCGCGATGTGCCCTTCAAGATAGCCGTAGAGGATGACGGCAAATCGTTCTACAAGCTGATCGTGCGCGTAAAGAAAAAGATCGTTGCCGATGGGCTGAAGGACGATGCCTTTGATGTGACCGATGTGGGAAAGCATCTTACGGCAAAAGAGTTCAACGAGGCCATGGAAAAGCCGGGCACCATCGTGGTGGACATGCGCAACCATTACGAGAGCGAGGTGGGCCATTTCGAGAACGCCATTTGCCCCGATGCGGATACCTTTAAAGAAGAGCTGCCCCTGGTGGCCGAGCTGCTGAAGGACAAAAAGGACCGGAAACTTTTGCTTTACTGCACGGGCGGCATACGCTGCGAGAAGGCCAGCGCCTATTTCAAGCATCATGGCTTCAAGGATGTGAACCAGTTGTACGGGGGTATTATTCAATACGCCCGCGAGGTGAAGCAGCAGGGGCTCAAATCCAAATTCATAGGAAAGAACTTTGTTTTTGACGAGCGCATGGGCGAGCGCATCACCGAAGATGTGATCGCATCCTGCCACCAGTGCGGCAAGCCCTGCGATGAGCACGTGAACTGCGCCAATGACGACTGCCACCTGCTCTTTATCCAGTGCGATGCATGCAAAGAAAAGATGATGGGCTGCTGCTGTGAAAAATGCAGGGAGATCGTTTCACTGCCCCCTGAAGAGCAAAAAAAGCTTCGCAAGGGCAAGAAGAAAGAGAACGCCCATGCCGTACATAAAAGCCGACTGAGGCCCAAGCCGAAGATGATCGAATGATCAGCTAAGTTTTTTCAATACCTCGTTCACGCTTACTTTCTCGCTTACAACCTGCGCTACTTTTTCTACAGGAATACGCTCCTGCTTCATGGTATCGCGCTCGCGTATGGTGACGGTATTGTCGGTCAAGGTCTGGTGATCGATGGTGATGCAGTAAGGCGTGCCGATGGCATCCTGCCTGCGGTAACGCTTGCCGATCGAATCTTTTTCTTCCATCTGGCAGATGTGGTCGTATTTGAGTGTATTGAATATTTCTGAGGCTTTCTCGGGCAGTCCGTCTTTATTTACCAGGGGCAGCACAGCCACTTTTACCGGAGCAAGAAAAGGAGGAATGTTCAGCACTACCCGCTCGCTTCCGTCTTCCAGCTTTTCCTGCTTGTAGGCTGCCGAAAGCGTAGCCAGGAACATGCGGTCAAGACCGATGGAGGTCTCGATCACATAAGGCACATAGCTTTGATTCAATTCAGGATCGAAGTACTGCAGCTTTTTGCCCGAGTGCTGCTCATGCTGCTTCAGGTCGAAATCGGTGCGGGAGTGAATGCCTTCGAGCTCCTTAAATCCAAAGGGGAATTCAAATTCAATGTCGCAGGCCGCGTTAGCGTAATGCGCCAGCTTGAGGTGATCGTGGTAACGGTACTTGCTCTCATCAAAACCCATGGCCCTGTGCCATTTCATCCGCGTTTCCTTCCAGGTGTTGTACCATTCCATCTCGGTGCCGGGCCGCACAAAGAACTGCATCTCCATCTGCTCGAACTCGCGCATACGGAAAATGAACTGGCGCGCCACGATCTCATTGCGGAAAGCTTTACCCGTCTGCGCGATGCCGAAAGGGATCTTCATCCTGCCCGTTTTCTGCACGTTCAGGAAGTTTACAAAAATACCCTGGGCGGTCTCGGGCCTTAAATAGATAGTAGATGCCTCTTCGCTGACCGACCCCATGGAAGTGGAGAACATCAGGTTGAACTGCCTCACATCCGTCCAGTTGCGCGTGCCCGAAATGGGGCAAACGATCTCGCAATCCAGTATGATCTGCTTCACCTCCGCCAGGTCGTTCTTCTCCATGGCGCTCTTAAAGCGGTTATTGATCTCGTCTATCTTTTTCTGGTATTCCAGCACGCGGGTGTTGGTGCTGCGGAACATCTTTTCATCAAAGTTATCGAAACGCTTTTTCGCCTTTTCCACCTCCTTATCGATTTTCGCTTCGATCTTCCCAACATGCTCCTCTATTAAAACATCGGCCCGGTATCGTTTTTTGCTGTCCTTATTATCGATCAGGGGATCGTTAAAGGCGTCCACATGCCCGCTGGCCTTCCAGGTGGTGGGGTGCATGAAGATGGCGGCATCTATGCCCACGATGTTCTCGTGCATCTGCACCATGGCCTTCCACCAGTACTCGCGTATGTTCTTTTTGAGCTCCGCCCCGTTCTGCCCGTAATCGTAAACCGCGCTCAGCCCATCGTAGATCTCGCTCGACTGGAAGATGAAGCCGTACTCCTTGGAGTGGGAAATGATGTTCTTAAACAGATCTTCGTTCATAAGGCGGGCCGCCCGAACATATTGTTCGATACGGGCGGGCAAAGATAAAACTAAATGGGCTATTTTGCGAGTCTTGTCTTCACTTAAAGTTGCAAATCATAAAAGTTATTTTAACTTTATAAAATATTTTTTGCTTCTGTTCGTTATACCACAAACCTTACTCTTGTGGCATGTGTTATACAAATAAATTCTGTTGCCGGAAACGGTTCTACAATCTTTGTAAATGGTCAGGTGACAGGATGCATCCCCACCAATATTGCCATACAGATCAATTGCGGTGCTTTAACTTTTAATGGAACAGGTACGCAGCAAGGCGGCTCAATTTTTTGGTCTGCTTCAATACCGGCAACCTGTCCTTGTAATAATCCACTTACAGTTATAGCCACCGCAACCTGTCCTGATTTATCAACCTGTACCACGACATTTCCGGTCTCAAGTCTCTTTTGTTGCTGCCCCTCGATTACAAGCGTCACTACAACAGAAAGCACCGTTTGTTTAAACCCACAACCACCGCTCCCCGGCTGTCCGAATGGTTCTAGGCAAATTAATATTACAATAACAGGTACAGTTCCTGCTGGATGTTCGGGAAGCATTCAGATTAACTATGGTGACAGTATTTTGAGCCAGGTATATTCTCTCTCCAGCGGACCTTTCCAAATTACGGATAGCCATGTTTATTGCATTGGTGGAACATACAATGGGGTAGTGATTGTAACTTCACCTAATGGTTGCCAAGGGTCACCTTTTTCGGTAACTCCTTCACCTTGCCCAGATTGCGCGACAAATTTGTTTGTTAAACTATTATGTGGTGCAATTCATGCCCTTTTCTTAACATTTGCAATTGTAACCTCGGTTTTGGCAGTTGTCAATACTATTCCTAACCTTTGCGGAACCGGCTTGGCAGCAGGGGGCTTCTTTGCCCTTGCTGTAATTTTTCTTACTATTTACCTTACAAACAATATTTTAGGTTGCGTGAAGTGCGCTTGTAATCCTTTTCCCAAATGGCTTGGCATAATAATGCTTGGAATGGGTATTTGCATGTTTATGTTCTTCGGGTCGAATTGTGCCCCAATCTCAATTGCAATTCCCATATTTTTGGTAATAGCGGGGTTTGGAATGTTATATGGCTGGTATTTAACATATAGAGATGTCTGTCCTCTTACAATTTGCCATTTTTGGGATGCCGTCATATTAACAGCAATTGTATCTGTTATCGCTATGTACTTGATTCGAGCCGCTGTACTTGCTGTGGCCATAATCCCACCTAATACAATTCCTAACTTATCCTTTAATATTGGCCTCGTTGTTGCCGTGATTATTTTGTTAATTGCAGGAGTTCTTAGGCAAATAAACATAAACAACAACAACTGCGTAAACTATCCATAGTAATGAAAAAAACAGTTCTTTTCTCATTGCTGTTTTTTTTTGTTTCATTTGCGCAATCGCAAAACAGTAATCCATCTAAAAAAAGAAAATTCAATGGGAGTTGGTCGCTTGCCGTAATTGCGGGAGGAATACACCTCCTTGACTACAGTGAGTTGCAGAGAATTCCGTTCTTTCTCAATCAGCCACAAAATCTTCAATTTGCCATTCCGGGTGGCGTTTTGTGTTTTGGCAATAAAGTGAAAAGCTTTGTTTCACTGGAATTGAGCTTCTTTCAGGCATCCCCTAGATATGGACAATACCTGACCCACTCTGCCATAAAAACGTATAACAGTACGATATTATATGGGATGAAATTAAACCGTGTGATCGTCAGTAAAACAAAATTCAGGCAGATGGTAGCCGCTGGTGTTTATTTTGCCCACACTTTGGTTGTTTCAAGTAATGTCCTGTATTACACGTATCCCAATGACACCATTCAATATTTCTTTTCGGGCACTTTCAGGCAAAAGTGGATTATGGATTTTAGCACCTCTCTTCTCCGCATTTCAACCCATCGACTATTGGGGTCAGAAGAAGTTTCATTTGGTTTGAATATCGGCTATCATCTTGATGTTTTCAAAAACAAGATCATTCAAAAACAAGGTAACCCTATAGCAGAAACACCGGATATTAATTTTTCCGGCCCGTATATTTCCTTAATATGGTATGCATTCTGGACAAAGAAAAAAGATGGGGTGTAACAACTGCAATCAAAATGTTCTGGGAATCACAAATGCTAAAGAAAAACTTGGCAGGTGTACCTATTGCATAGTCTCAGCAATTATTGGTACGGGCATTTCCTGGGGTGTATACTATTTCCTAAATAACAGAAATGGGGATATCGTGGTTTTAATTGTCGCCTCAATTTTTTCTTTCCTATTACTATCGCACCTGTTTGCCTTCTTTTACAGGAAAAGAAAAAAATAAGTCTTGCACAATTCCTGTTAACCCCATAAGGCCGATATCCCGATAGAAGATCGCCCCATCCCTGAATTCAAGTACCGCCTCGCTTTCGCGTAGCCGCTATGACGAAGCAGGGCAGGTACGCATTTTGGCTTCTGCAATCGGAACACCACCCTAAAATTCCTACCTTCGTAGCATGATAGCCATCGGAGACACCCTGGTTTCGAAGAATCTGCTTGAAAAGAAATTCGTATGCGACCTGAGCGCCTGCAAGGGGGCCTGCTGCGTGGAAGGCGAATCGGGGGCGCCCCTGGAAGAGGGCGAGCAGGAGATCCTGGACCGTATCTATGATAAGGTAAGGCCCTATATCCCTCCCAGCGGCATCAAAGCCATTGAAAAACAGGGCAAGTACGTGACCGACAGCGATGGTGACCTGGTGACCCCCCTGGTGCAGGGCAAGCACTGCGCCTATACCTATTTCGAGGAGGGCTACGCCAAATGCGCCATTGAAAAGGCCTATAACGGGGGCAAGGTGGATTGGAAAAAGCCGGTCTCCTGCCACCTCTACCCGGTGCGCATTGAAAAGACCAGGGTGTACGACAGCGTGAACTACCACAAATGGAACATCTGCAAAGCGGCTTGTACGCTGGGCGAAGAGCTCAAAGTGCCCGTATACAGGTTTGTTAAGGAAGCCTTGATCCGCAAGTACGGTAAAAAATGGTACGCTGAGCTGGAGCAGGCCGCCAAACTACTGGAGGGCCGAGCGTGAAAAAAGTCCTGTGGACTTTTTTAGCGAGGAGCCAGCCTGCAGGGTGGGGTCGAGCGCGCGGCTGCCAAAATGGGGTGAATACCCCAACAAGGCATCGCAAAACATCGCCAGCCGCCCCCCTTCAGGTCCCGTACCGGGGTCTCCAATGAAAACAACCCGCAAAGCCCCTGCTGGCAGGGATTACAGGAAGTTTCCCCAATGAATACAAACAATTTCATTTTCTCCAAATTTTTCCCCGGAAATCTGCCCAAAATTTTTTGCACAGGCGCCCGGAGCGCCCGCTAAGAATGACAAAAGCCGTTTTTAACACCTATCCGCGGTTTTCCCGTGTTTAAAACTTTGTTGGAAATGTTAATTCATAAACCTTGATTCGTCTCAAAAAAATTCAAACTTTTGCTCACCTGATTTTTTAATCAAAGGTTTTACGAATTGGTCCCTTGGGAAAGCCACCCTTTCCCGGGACGTCTTCGCCTCTAACGAATCGGGGTTTTAAACTGAAAGCTGTTAAAAAAATAAAAATAACGAAGTAAATTATGGAAAAGATTGAACCAATTTTACAGGAAAACAAGGATAGGTTTGTATTGTTCCCGATCAAGCACCGCGAGATCTGGGAAATGTATAAGAAGGCGGAGGCCAGCTTCTGGACGGCCGAGGAGATCGACCTCAGCCCCGACCTGGCCGACTGGAACAACAAACTGAGCGCTGACGAAAAGCATTTTATTAAACACGTTCTTGCATTTTTTGCCGCTTCTGACGGAATTGTAAACGAGAACCTCGCCATCAACTTCATGAACGAGGTGCAGTATCCCGAGGCGCGCTGCTTCTACGGGTTCCAGATCATGATCGAGAACATTCACTCGGAGACCTACTCGCTGCTGATCGATACCTATATCAAGGACCCCGCGGAAAAGCACAAGCTCTTCCACGCCATCGAAACGGTGGACTGCGTGAAGAAAAAGGCCGAGTGGGCCCTGCGCTGGATCAGCAACGGAAGCTTTGCCGAAAGGCTCATCGCCTTCGCTGCCGTGGAAGGCATCTTCTTCAGCGGAAGCTTCTGCTCCATCTTCTGGCTCAAGAAGAGGGGGCTGATGCCCGGCCTGAGCTTCTCTAACGAGCTCATCAGCCGCGATGAAGGCCTGCACTGCGACTTCGCCTGCCTGCTCTACAAGCAGTTGGTGAACAAGCTCGACCCGAACAAGGTTAAGGAGATCATTACCAATGCCGTGGAGATAGAGAAGGAGTTTGTGACCGATGCGCTGCCGGTGCGCCTGATAGGGATGAATGCCGAGATGATGCGCCAGTACATCGAGTTCGTGGCCGACCGCCTGCTCGTAGCCCTGGGCTGCAGCAAAGCCTACAACGCCACCAACCCCTTCGACTTCATGGAGCTGATCTCCCTGCAGGGCAAGACCAACTTCTTCGAAAAGAGGGTAGCGGAATACAAGAAGGCCGGTGTGGGCGAGAAGAAGGAAGACAATGTGTTCAAGCTGGACGAAGACTTTTAGCCGAATTCATTGCAAGGTATGTTGAAGCCTGCCCTTAACGGCAGGCCTCTTCACCCGCCTGTTCCGAGGGGAGTCCTTGGAACCCGCGGGACCCTCAGTGATAAATAGAATAAGTAAAACAAAAAAAGATCCTCTTAGCTCCCCCTTTTAAAAGGGGGTGTCCGCCCCAGGCGGACGGGGGATTCAACCAAAAACCAGGACAAACCCCAAAAACTCTCCGACATGTTTGTTGTAAAAAGAGACGGCAGAAAAGAAGCGGTGAAATTCGACAAGATCACCGCCCGCATCCAGAAACTGTGCTATGGACTGGACCCTCACGTGAACCCCGTACAGGTGGCCATGAAGGTCATCGAGGGCGTGTACGATGGCGTAACCACCAGCGAGCTGGATAACCTGGCCGCGGAGATAGCCGCCACGCTCACCACCAAGCACCCCGACTACGCCCTGCTGGCCTCGCGCATAGCGGTGAGCAACCTGCATAAGAACACCAACAAGAGCTTCTCCAAGACCATGGAGGCGCTCTATAAATACATCGACCCCAAGACCGGCAAGCCCGCTCCCCTGCTGGCCGATGACGTGTACGAGATCATCAAAAAGAACGCGGAGGTGCTCGACTCCACCATCATCTACGACCGCGACTTCGGCTACGATTACTTCGGCTTCAAGACCCTGGAGAAATCCTATCTCTTAAAGCTCAACGGCCAGGTGGCCGAGCGGCCCCAGCACATGCTCATGCGCGTGGCCGTGGGCATACATAAAGAGGATATAGACCAGGCCATCGTGACCTACAACCTGATGAGCGAGCGCTGGTTCACCCACGCCACCCCCACCCTCTTCAACTCGGGAACGCCCAAGCCCCAGATGAGCTCCTGCTTTTTGCTCACCATGAAGGAAGACAGCATAGACGGCATTTACGATACCCTGAAGAACTGCGCCAAGATATCGCAGAGCGCTGGAGGCATAGGCTTAAGCATACATAACATACGCGCCACGGGATCATACATCCGCGGCACCAACGGCACCTCCAACGGCATCATACCCATGCTGCGCGTGTTCAACGACACCGCCCGCTACGTAGACCAGGGAGGCGGCAAGCGTAAAGGCAGCTTTGCCGTGTACATCGAGCCCTGGCATGCCGATATCTTCGAGTTCCTGGACCTGCGCAAGAACAACGGCAAGGAAGAGATGCGCGCCCGCGACCTGTTCCTGGCCCTGTGGATATGCGACCTGTTCATGAAACGCGTGGAGGAGAACGGTAAGTGGACCCTCTTCTGCCCCAACGAGGCCCCCGGCCTGCACGAATGCTGGGGCGAAGAGTTCGAAACCCTGTACCAGCGCTACGAGGAGGAAGGGCGCGGACGCAAGACCATAGAGGCCCGCGAGCTGTGGAACAAGGTGCTGGAAAGCCAGATCGAGACCGGCAACCCCTACATGCTGTACAAGGATGCCTGCAACCGCAAGAGCAACCAGCAGAACCTGGGCACCATCAAGAGCTCTAACCTCTGCACCGAGATCATCGAGTACACCTCTTCTGACGAGATAGCCGTTTGCAACCTGGCCTCCATCGCCCTGCCCCGCTTTGTCATCAACGGGCAGTTCGACCACCAGAAGCTGTTCGAGGTGACCTACCAGGTGACCAAGAACCTGAACAAGGTCATCGACCGCAACTATTATCCCGTGCCCGAAACGCGCAAGAGCAATATGCGCCACCGGCCTATCGGTTTGGGCGTGCAGGGACTGGCCGATGCCTTTATCCTGATGCGCTATCCCTTCGATTCACCGGAGGCAGCGCAGCTCAACAGCGAGATACACGAGACCATTTACTACGCGGCCATGACGGCCAGTAAGGACCTGGCCAAGATCGATGGCCCTTACGAGACCTTCCCCGGCTCGCCCATCAGCGATGGCATCTTCCAGTTCGACATGTGGGGCGTTACGCCCAGCAGCCGATGGGAGTGGGACGTGCTGCGCGAGGAGGTGATCAAGCACGGGGTGCGCAACAGCCTGCTGCTGGCGCCCATGCCTACGGCTTCCACTTCGCAGATCCTCGGCAACAACGAGTGTTTTGAGCCCTATACCAGCAATATCTATTCGCGCAGGGTGCTGAGCGGTGAGTTCGTGATCGTGAACAAGCACCTGCTCAAGGACCTGGTGGCCCTGGGCCTGTGGAACGACAAGATGAAGAACAAGATCATTGCCGCCAACGGCTCCATACAGAACATACCCGAGATACCCCAGAACATCAAGGACCTGTACAAGACCGTATGGGAGATCAAGCAGAAGGTGCTCATCGACATGGCTGCCGACCGCGGGGCCTTCATCTGCCAGAGCCAGAGTCTGAACCTCTTTGTAGAGAACCCGAACTTTGCCAAGCTCAGCAGCATGCACTTCTACGCCTGGAAAAAGGGCCTGAAGACGGGCATGTACTACCTGCGCACCAAGGCCGCTGCCGATGCCATTAAGTTTACCGTGGAGCAGGAAGTGAAAGAAATGCCGGTAGCCGCAGAAGGCGGTGCCGAAGCCAGCCCGGCCGAGAAAGTTGCCGTGGCCGTAGAAATGTCAGCAGAAGAGCAAGCGGCTCAAATTTCTTGTTCTCTCGATAATCCAGACGCCTGTGAAGCTTGTGGCAGTTAAAAGAACTAATTAATCAAAACAATATAAAGAG
>JBFLYZ010000015.1:0-64154 GCA_040756415.1 Bacteroidota bacterium | reverse complement strand
AATTGATCCAGCGACCCATAAATTTTAACTACCGCCAACAATGCATATAAATCATGCCGGCAGAATTTGATGATTAATTATTAATTTGGACTGCCGGCACGCTTTATATGGGACCGTTAGCAAGGCCTACCCCCTCTCCTCCCAGATCATACACAGGTGCACGATGGTTTCCACCGCCTTCTGCATATCCTGCACGCTCACCCACTCGTGCTTGCCGTGAAAAGCATGCTCGCCCGCGAAGATATTGGGGCAGGGCAGGCCCATAAAAGATAAGCGCGAGCCATCCGTGCCGCCCCGTATGCTGGAGCGGTGCGGCTTCACTCCTGCCCTTTTGATGGCCTCCAGGGCGTATTCCACGCATTGAGGATGCTTGTCTAACACCTCTTTCATGTTGCGGTATTGCTCGGTCACAACGAATTCAAAGGAAGATTTATCGTATCGCTTCAGCACCTTTTCAGCAATGCCTTTCAATTCTTCCTCCAGCTTTACCAGGCCATCGCGGGTAAAATCGCGGATAATGAACTTCAGCACCATTTTCTCTATCGTGCCGCTCATGGCAACCGGGTGCACGAATCCCTGCTTACCCTCCGTGGTCTCGGGCGAGATGCGGTCTTTCGGCAGGGCCTCCACGATCTCCGATGCGATCTTGATAGCGCTCTGCATCTTGCCTTTGGCAAAGCCGGGATGCGTGCTGAAGCCGTTCACGGTGATCGTTACGCCATCGGCAGAAAAGGTCTCGTCCTCCAGGTGGCCCAGCGTCTCCCCATCGATCGTATACCCGAAATCCGCCCCCAGCTTTTTCATGTCGACCTTATCCACCCCCCGCCCTATCTCCTCATCGGGCGTGAACAGGATGCGTATGGTGCCGTGCTTGATCTCCGGGTGGGTCATCAGGTGATGGGCGGCATCCATGATCTCGGCCAGGCCTGCCTTGTTATCCGCCCCCAGCAGGGTGGTGCCGTCAGCGGTAATGATGTCGCTGCCGAGCTGGTTGAGCAATTCCGGGTGATCGGCAGGGCTGAGCACCTGGCTGGTATCGCCCGGCAGCACCAGGTTGCCGCCCGCGTAATTGCGGTGTATCACGGGCTTTACGTCCTTTCCCGGGCAATCGGGCGAGGTGTCCATGTGCGAGCAGAAGCAGATCACGGGCACCTTCTTATCCGTGTTGGAAGGAATGGTGGCGTACACGTAGCCATGCTCATCCAGGTGTGCATCTTTGATGCCCATCGCAAGAAGCTCTTCTACCAGCACCCTTCCCAGGTCCTTTTGTTTCATGGTGGAAGGGCAGGTGCTTGAATTGGGATCGGACTGGGTATCGATCTTTACATAGCGCAGAAAGCGCTCGGTGACGGTATAATCAACATTGAGCTTCATATTTCTAAAATATTTCAGTTTTTACCGCAAAGCACGCAAAGAAGCAGCGCAAAGAAACGCAAAGGTCACAACCCATTTGCTACCCTTTTGATGCCGTCTTTTAATCTCAATACATTGAAATTAATAAGCAAGCCCAATTTATAATCGCCAAGCTTTAGATAAGTTAGGGTCTGGGCCAAATAAATATCATTGAGCGCTTCTACACTTTTAACCTCTATCACAAGCTTACCGTTCACCACGAGATCGATCCGGTATCCGCAGTCCAGCCTTACTTTTTCAAATATAAGCGGCATAGGTTTTTCCTTCTCAACGGGAATGCCGGCTTGCAGGATCTTATAATAAAGGCATTCTTTATAAGCGCTTTCGAGCAGGCCGGGGCCTAAAACATTGTGAACTTCAATAGCGAGGCCTATGATTCTATTCGATAACTCGTTTTCAGTCATTTTTCTCTGCGCCCTTTGCGAATTTGCTTTGCGTTCTTTGCGGTTAAACTAGGGGGTTGAAAGCGACACCGGCAGTATTTTGCCGTTGAAGTAGCGATGCCCCTTCAAAGAGAAATCCGCGATGAACTCCGCCATTTGCCTGGCGCTAAGAGGGGCCTTGTACCCGGGAAAGGCCTCCTTCAGCATCTCGGTTTGCACCGCTCCCAGGGCCAGGCAATTCACCGCAATGCCCTTTGGTTTGAATTCCTCGGCCAGGCATTCGCTCAGCACGGCCAGGGCGCCCTTGCTCGAAGAATAAGCGCTCAGCCCCGGGAACTTGGCGCTGCCCTGCACGCCTCCCATGCTGGATATGTTCA
Organism: Bacteroidota bacterium; assembly: GCA_040756415.1. Taxonomy (GTDB): domain Bacteria; phylum Bacteroidota; class Bacteroidia; order JADZBD01; family JADZBD01; genus JBFLYZ01. The sequence goes on along the minus strand of JBFLYZ010000015.1, from coordinate 61,981 downwards.
CGATATGAGAACCTTTCCTCATCCTCGGCAGGCAGGCCTGGATGATACCGAAAGGGTAAAAAAGGTTGGCGTCATATACCGCCCTGAGCTCCTCCTGGGTAATACGGCCGAAGGGCTTGTTCACCAGCATTCCCGCATTATTGACGATAATATCGATCCTGATGTTTTTGGGGAACAACTGCTCGCGGTACGCATCGTAGCTGCGCGCATTCATATTATGAATCACCCCATGAACGTTCACAGCGGGGTTGATGGCCTCGCAATCCCTTCTGAGAGGTTTTGTTACGCCCTCCCTGCGGGTAAAGGCATAGATCGTTCCCGATCTTATTTTCCGGCAAAAAGCTTTTACCAGCTCCCTGCCTATTCCCCGCGATGTCCCGGTTACAATAACGTTCATGTTTTTGCGTTAGGCTTACGAAAGTACGAATTGATTTAGTAATTTTACCTGAATGAACTTTTTAAGCTGCATAACCGGCCTCGCCCTCCTGGCCAGCCTCGCTTCCAGCGCGCAGTTCAACGAGCAGATGATGCCCAGGAAAAAAAGCGGCTTCAGTTGGGACAAGGTGTACACGGGCGGTGACATAGGAGGGGGATTTACCGGCAGCTCCTTCCTGCTCAACATTTCACCGCTCATCGGCTACGAGATCACCCCGCGCTATTCGGCCGGGCTGGGCCTCACCTATATTTACTATAGCGATAAGTCCAGCACTCCCACCTACCGCACCAGCATTTACGGGGCCAGCCTGTTCAACCGCTTCAATGTGCTCGAATTCGTTTTCCTCCATGCCGAGTACCAGTGGCTCAATGGCGAGTTCGACTATTTCCGCCCCGGGCGCACCTGGATCAATAATATCTGGGTGGGCGGTGGCATCAAGCAGGGCATGGGCAGCAGCTACGCCTTCCTGATGGTGCTCTGGAACCTCAACGAAACCTATTACTCCTATCCCCGCAGCCCCTGGATCAGGGGAGGCATCAGCATAGGCTTATAGTCCTGTTCGACCAATTACTTGTTTTTCTCCATGAACTTTTATAATTTAGCGACCAAGCTAAACCATATCCCATGAGAAAAATTACCGCGCTCCTGTTTTTTGCCATGATTTTCTCCGCTCTCTCCTCATCCCCCACCGATCCGGCTGTTACCAATCCCTACCAGCAGCACTTCGATAAGGCCTACCAGCTTTATCCCCACATCAAACGCGGGGTGCTCGAAGCCGTGGCTTTTGCCAACACGCGCTTTTACCACCTTAGCGGTAACGAAGAGGAAAGCTGCATAGGAATGCCCAAAGCCTATAGCGTAATGGGACTGATCCTTGACGGGAAAAACTATTTTGCGGAAAACCTGAAATATGTTTCCACCCTTTCGGGCTACAGCGTGGAGGAGATCATCGCCTCTCCCGAAAAAAGCATACTCGCGTACGCAAAAGCCTATGATATTTTGCTGCAGGCCGCCAAAGACAGCGAAACGCCAAACGGGAACATACACGAAACGGTATGGGCGCTGGTGGCCCTGAGCGAGCTGCCCCACCAGGACAAGGCCCAGTATTTTGCCCTGTACACCCAGCTTTACGGCATACTTTCATTCATGACCGCTGCCGAGAACCAGGCCCGCTATAATTTTCCCGATCCCGGGTTCGACCTCAAAGCCTACTTCGGCACCAATTACGATATCCTGTCCTCCCCTTCGGTAAAAATATCATCCACCGATATCGAGGACAAGAACGGCAACACCTTTAAGGTAGGTGACGGATTGCCCGTTACCCAATCGCCTGACTACGGCCCCGCCCTTTGGAACCCTGCCGCAAGCTGTAACTACAGCGTAGGACGCAGCGCGGCCGTTTCGGCCGTAACCATCCACACCGTGCAGGGAAGCTATGCCGGCTGCATATCCTGGTTCCAGAACTGCCAGGCGGGCGTTTCGGCCCATTACGTGGTACGCAGCTCTGACGGGCAGATCACCCAAATGGTGCTCGAATCGAATACCGGCTGGCATGTGGGCAACCAGAACTCTTATACCGTAGGCATAGAGCACGAAGGCTATGTATCCCAAACGGGCTGGTACACCACCGCCATGTACCAGGCATCGGCAGCGCTCACCGCTGACATATGCTGGAGCCATGGCATAGACCCGCTCCGCACCGGCTTCTGGCCCTGGATGAACACCACCTATTACAACCAGTCGTCCATACCCGGCTCCTGCGCCAAGGTAAAGGGGCATATGCATTATCCCAGCCAGACCCATACCGACCCGGGCGTGAACTGGGACTGGGATTATTTCTACAAGCTGATCAATACACAGCCCACGCCTACCACCTATACAGCGGCCACCGGCACCATCTACGATTCGGGCGGGCCCACCGGGAACTACGTGGATGATGAGCGCAGCGTGTGGGTGATCGCCCCGGCCAATGCCACGCAGGTATCGCTCACCTTCAGCTCATTCAACCTCGAAAACACCTGGGACTACCTCTATATCTATGACGGCACGGATGTATGGGCCCCGCTGATCGGCTACTATACCGGCACCGGCTCGCCCGGAACGGTCACCGCTAACAGCGGTGCCATAACGCTCGAGTTCCGCAGCGACTGCTCTTCCACCGATGCCGGGTGGAACGCCAACTGGACCAGCAACAGCAGCGTGGTGGTGCCCGCCAACCTCAGCGTTACGGCCGGCACCTGCCCGGTCATCGGTGTTACCCTCAACTGGACCAACAGCGGCAACGGATGGTTCGTGGATGTGTCGGACGATCCTAACTTCTCGTATTTCTGGAACAAGGATGTGAGCAACCTCACCTCCACTGTGTGCCCGGGAAGCTTTTGCGATTATCCCAACTGCAATACTTACCTGAAGTTCGAGCCCGGAACCACCTATTACTGGCGCATCTGGAACGGAAGCACCCAAACCTACGGTGGCTCCTTTACCACGCCCGTTTGCGCCTATACCGATAACAACTGCTCGGGCACCATCGATGACAGCGGGGGGCCATCGGGCGCCTACGCGGGCAACGAGGACTGGACCTATACCATCGCTCCCACCAATGCCGCTTCGGTTACCATCAGCTTTTCGGCATTCGACCTGGAGCTCAACTACGATTCGCTTTACATCTACGATGGGGCTTCCACCAACGCCCCGCTGATCGGTGGCTATACCGGAATGAACTCGCCCGGGAGCATCACTTCCGGCACCGGGGCCATTACCCTGCATTTCATCTCCGATCCATTCGTGGAAAATGCCGGTTTCTCGGCTGCATGGAGCTGCACCCCGCTCACCACCGCTGTGAGCGAGCTGGATAATGTATCGGGCATCCACGCTTATCCCAATCCGTTCAGCGGGTCGACCACGATCAGCTACAGCCTGGGCAGCGACAGCAAGGTGGAAATTAAGCTCATCGATGTACTGGGCAGGGAAATATTGTTATTTGCCGAAGCAAATCAACAATCGGGCGAACACAGTTTGGAGATTGACTTTAATGAGTTAGTTTTGGCTAAGGGCATTTATACGCTGTGGCTAAGCTGCAACGGTAAAAGCTCGTATGTCAAATTGTTCGCCAACTAAACCCGTTTTATGAGAAAGATCTACTCCCTGCTTGCGGCTATCGCGATGACAACGGCTGCTGGCGCGCAGCAGCAATGGACCTATTACAATACCGGGCTCACCACCGATATTTACTCGGTATTTTTTACCGATTCCACCACCGGCTGGGTTGCCGGTGCGGGCGGTTTTGTGAAGAAGACCACCGCTGGCGGAGTTACCGGCAGTTGGGTATCGCAAAACTCTACGGTTACGCTCCCCATCCGCTCTATTTATATGGTCAATTCAAGCACCGGCTGGATGGTAGGCGATGACGGCACCATAGTAAAGACCACCAATGGCGGCAGCACCTGGACGCCCCAGACCCAAAGCACCACACAGGATTTTTACGGAGTGTATTTCGTTGACGCCAACACCGGCTGGGCCGTAGGCACGGGCCCCATGATCTTAAAGACCACCAATGGCGGCACCACCTGGAGCCCGCAGACCGTTCCGGGAAGCAATGACCTGTTCAGCATCTGGATGATCAACTCCAGCACGGGCTACGCCTGTGGCGAGAACGGCACTTTCCTCTCCACCACCGATGGCGGAACCACGTGGAACACGGAGACCACCTCTACAACCGACAGCCTGAAATCGCTTTGCTTTGCTTCGGCAACAGAAGGCTTTGTGGTGGGCAAGAACAGCAAGGTGCTCAATACCGATGGCTCTGTCTTTACCAATGTTCAGCCGGTATCGGACGAAACGTTCAACTCGGTTTATTTCGTGAACGACACCACCGGATGGGTGGTTGGCGATTCGGGGAAGATCTATATGACCAAGAACGCGGGCCAGACCTGGACCCTGCAGAATTCGCAGACCGCGCAGCGCCTGTTCTCCGTTCATTTCCCGCACGACTCGGTAGGTTATTGCGGGGGCAAGAACGGCCTTTTCCGCAAGTACAGGGTACCCAGCGGTGTGGGGATGAACGAGGCGGACAAGGCAGCGCTGGGCATGAGCGTATACCCCAACCCTGCTTCGGGACTCTTCTCGGTATCTTTTTTCCATTCCTCCAGCGGGAATGTGAAGATCGAGCTGTTCGACCTTACGGGCAAGCCCGTTAAGGTGCTTCAGCACAACCTGCCCTCCGGAAAACAGACCGTGAAGATCAATATCCGGGAGCTGATGCTGCCCGAAGGGATATACTTCGTACGCCTGAACGATGGCAGCAGCCAATCGGTATCTAAGCTTATTATCAATTAAAAAAAGGTATGAAAACACTGCTTGCTGCCTGGATCGCTCTATCTGTGGCCTTCTCCCTATCCGCGCAGGAAAAAGAAGAAAAGATAGACGCCAAGAACGTGCCTGACGTAGTCATGAAAAAGTTCCTGGCCTTTTACGGTGACATAAAAAAAGTGAAGTGGGAAAAAGAAGGCAATAACTACCAGGCCACGTTCAAACAGAATAAGGTAAAGACCTCCGTGACCATTACGGCCGATGGCAACATCATCGAGAAGGAATGGGCGATCAAGAAAGGGGCTGTTCCCCAGGCCGTGCTCGATAGCGCGGCCAGGAACTTTGCGGGCTTCAAGATGGAGGAGTTCTCGAAAGTGGAAAAGAGCGGATTGTTAAGCTACGAGATAGAGCTCGAGGGCAAGAAGGACGGCAAAGAGGTGGAATATAAGGTGTATTACTCCGCTGACGGCAAAATGCTGAGCAAGATCGAGGAAACGGAAGAAGTGAAAAAATGAGTGTATCGTATTTATAAAATGCCCCCGGAACGGGGGTTTTTTGTTTAGGATTTTTCATAATTTGGCTCATCATTCTCAAAACATGAAACAACTCCTCCTCCTGCCCGCTGCCTGCCTGGCCCTGTGCCTGAGCGCCCAGCAAAAGAAAGGCATCCCCGGGGCCCAGTCGCGCTTCACGCTGGTGAATGACGCAAAAGAGGAGGTAAGCGTAGAGCTGGGCGGCTCGCTGATCAGCGGCTCTCAAACCATTTTCGGTGTCAAAAGCGAGCCGGAAGGCCCGCAGAGCTTTCGCTCCATTTTCCAGGTGCAATCCGAAGAATACGCGCGATACGGCCTGAGCACCGAAGCGCAGTGGGACTCGCTTTATCGCGCGCAGAACCCGCAGGCCTCGGCCTATAAAAAACAGCAGGCCCAGGGCAACTGCCCGCTCAACAAGATCGTGTTCGGGTGGAACCCGTACTGGATCAGCTCCACGCAGTACAATAATTACGATTACACCCTGCTTTCGGACCTGAGCTATTTCTCGTACGAAGTGAACCCCAGCACGGGCGGCTATACCACCATTCACAACTGGCTGACGAGCGGGGCGGTGACCAACGCGCAGAACGCGGGCTGCCGCGTTAACCTCTGCGCCACCCTGTTCAGCAACCATACTACCTTCCTGAACAACGCCACGGCCCGCCAGAACTTTATCAGCACCATGATCTCGCTGATCCAGCAGCGCAATGCCAACGGGGTGAACATCGATTTCGAAGGCATGAGCGCTTCCAACAGCGCGGCATTCACCCAGTTCATGATCGACCTCTGCAACCAGATGCACGCGGCCATCCCCGGATCGCAGGTCTCTATCGCCCTGCCTGCAGTCGACTGGAGCAACATCTTCGATGTAGCAGCCATGAACCCCTACGTGGACCTCTTCATCATTATGGGCTACGACTACCACTGGAAGAACAGCGCCAATGCCGGCCCGGTATCGCCACTCAACCACGGCAACAACTGGCCTACCATCGACTGTTCCAAATCGGTGGTGTATTACCTGAACGATGGTGTTTCACCCAGCAAGCTCTGCCTGGGCGTACCGTATTACGGCTACGACTGGCCTACTACAAGCAACGCCATTAACGCCACCACCACCGGGGCCGGTACGGCCGTGGTATATTATAATGCGGTTCCCAATTCGCAGACCTATGGCTACCAGTGGAACTCCCCCTCCTCTACCCCCTACTATATGTACCAGAACCCCGGGTGGCGGCAGACCTGGTACGATGACGAGTACAGCCTGGCGGCCAAGTACGACATGGTGAATTTCCTCGACATTGCGGGAATTGGGATATGGGCCCTGGGTTATGATGACGGCTATACGGCCTGCTGGAATGCCATACAGGATAAGTTCACCACCTGCGCGCAGCCCCAGCCCTGCAGCGGAACTTTCCGCGACCTGGGCGGACCGGGTAATTATTACGATAACGAAGACTGGACCTACACCATTGCCCCGCCCAACGCATCGCAGGTAACGCTCAGCTTCAGCAGCTTCAGCATAGAGAATAGCTGGGATTTTATGTACATCTATGACGGGCCCAGCACCACCAGCCCCCTGATTGGCACTTACACAGGCACCAATTCGCCCGGTACCGTTACTTCCACCGGCAGCGCGCTCACGGTACGGTTCACCTCCGACATCAATACCGTTGACCAGGGCTGGAGCGCCACCTGGAGCTGCGTGCAGAACAACCTCCCCGCCAACCTCAGCGTTACGGCCGGCAACTGCCCGGTCATCGGTGTTACCCTCAACTGGACCAACAGCGGCAACGGATGGTTCGTGGATGTGTCGGACGATCCCAACTTCTCGTATTTCTGGAACAAGGACGTGAGCAACCTCACCTCCACTGTGTGCCCGGGAAGCTTTTGCGATTATCCCAACTGCAATACTTACCTGAAGTTCGAGCCCGGAACCACCTATTACTGGCGCATCTGGAACGGAAGCACCCAAACCTACGGTGGCTCCTTTACCACGCCCGTTTGCGCCTATACCGATAACAACTGCTCGGGCACCATCGATGACAGCGGGGGGCCATCGGGCGCCTACGCGGGCAACGAGGACTGGACCTATACCATCGCTCCCACCAATGCCGCTTCGGTTACCATCAGCTTTTCGGCATTCGACCTGGAGCTCAACTACGATTCGCTTTACATCTACGATGGGGCTTCCACCAACGCCCCGCTGATCGGTGGCTATACCGGAATGAACTCACCAGGAAGCATTACCTCCTCGGGCGGAGCACTCACCCTGCATTTCATCTCCGATCCATTCGTGGAAAATGCCGGCTTCTCGGCTGCATGGAGCTGCACTCCGCTCACCACAAGCCTTGATGAGACGGGCGCCAATTCCCTCCCGGCCGTTTACCCGAATCCTTCCAGCGGCACATTCGCGCTCCTGTTGCCGGGCGCGGGGCAATACGACCTGGATGTGTATAATACCCTGGGTGAGCTGGTGTACACCGGCCGATCGATGAGCACGGGAGCATTGATCGATCTGCGCACGCAGGCCAAGGGCGTTTATTTGCTCAGGATCCGCTCCGGTGAGCGCGAGCATTCACTAAAGCTCCTCATTCAATGATATGAAGCGTATCGTTGCGCCTCTCGCGGCACTTCTGACCTTACTCAGCTCTGCTCCTTTTGCCCAGAAAACCGTGATGGAAGCGCCTTTTTCCATATTGGGCCCCGAGAACGCGACCATCTATACCGATATCAAGGCCGCGCTGAAAGAAAAAGAAACGGTTTATAAGCTTAACCTCAACGACCAGCCCATCGATACGGCCAAGCTCTTTAAGAAGATAGGGAGCTTCACCAACCTGCAGGTGATGAGCCTGGCCAATAACAATATTCACAAGCTGCCCGAAGAGATGGGCAAGCTCAACAGCCTGATCTATTTCTCCACGCGCGGCAATCCCATCGACACCCTTCCCAAAAGCTTCGGGAACCTGCAGAACCTCATGTACCTCGACCTGCAGAACACCAACCTGGACTCTATTCCCCATTATTTCGGGTACCTGTATAAGCTGAAGATACTGCATATACAGAACAACCTGAAAGATACGCTCAGGCTGTCGTACGCCCTGGGCTACCTTTCTTCGCTGAACGACCTGCTAATTTACAACTCGAAGATCGACAGCCTGCCATCGGACATAGGACGGCTGCAGAAGCTCAAGCGGCTCACCATCGTACAATCCAGCCTCACCCGGCTGCCCTACCAGGTGGCTAATATCAAAAGCCTGCAATACCTGATCCTGGACAACAACAAGCTGAGCGAGCTGCCCGAGGCCATTTATCACATGAAAAGCCTGGAATACCTATCGCTCAGGAACAACCAGCTCACCCGCCTGCCCGACTCTATCTGCTTCCTCACCAACCTGCAGGTGCTCGACATACGCGGCAACGGGTTCAGCGATTACGATGCTGCCGTGCTCAAGGCCCTGCTGCCAAAAGGCTGCAAGGTGGTGCATAAATAAAAGCTATTTGGTCTTTTCGCTTTCTTTAGGATGGTAATCGAGCACCCCGCCCCACAGGCGCATCTGGTTCAGCACCCAGTCTCTGCGCGACTGCATATACGGACCTGGATTTTTTGCCGAGAACCTGCGCGGGTTAGGCAATACGGCTGCCAGTAAGGCCGCCTGCGACTTGCTGATCTCGATGGCGCTGCGCTTAAAGAACTCCTGCGAAGCGGCCTCCGCGCCATATACCCCGTCACCGAACTCGATCACGTTCAGGTACACTTCCATGATACGCTCCTTGCTCCAGAAGGTCTCGATGAGGAATGTGAAATAAACTTCAAAGCCTTTCCGCACCCAACTTCGGCCATGCCATAAAAAAACATTCTTGGCGGTCTGCTGGCTGATGGTGCTGGCGCCCCGCTTGCGCTTATGCGTTTTGTTATGCTCCAGGGCCCGCTCGATGGCCTGGTAATCGAAGCCCGAATGCTTCAGGAAGTTCTGGTCTTCGGTACAGACCACCGCAAGCTGCAGGTGAGGCGATATTTTTTCGAGCGGCACCCAATCCTTGCTCAGCTTCATATCCTTCCCGTCCAGCTTCTGCTCCATGCAGCGCACCAGCATGAAAGGCGTGACCGGGACGGGCACCCAGCGGAACAGGATGACGCTGAAAATGCTCAGTATAAAGAACCACATGGCCGCCTTCCAGGCAAAGCGCCACAGCTTTTTGAGTATCTTCTTCGAACGCTCCTTCACGCAGCAAAAATAAAAAACCCGGTCCGCCTGAGGCGGACCGGGCCCGTATTTTATTCAATCGTCACTTCAGCAGGCTTTCCAGCGAAGTGTCATACCATTCCTTTGCCTCGGCAATGGTGCCGTAGGATTCTCCATCGATGCGCATCTCTTTTCCCTTTACGAAACCGATCTTGGAGAATTTCACCTTGAACTTTTTCAACTCATCCACCAGCCTGATCTCCTCCTCCTTCTTTACGGATACCACAACCCGGCTCTGGCTTTCACCGAAAAGCCAGGCATCCTTCCTGATGTTCTTATCCGTGTTCACCTCGAATCCCAGCCCGCCCGGCATGGCCGATTCGGCAAGGGCTACTAACAGGCCTCCGTCCGAAACATCATGTGCCGACTGGATGATCTTCCCGCTGATCAGGCTTTTTACCGCCTGCTGCACCTCGTACTCCTCGTCCAGGTCGAAATGGGGAGCGGGCGTATTTTTGATCTTATGATAGGAATAAACATATTCGGAAGAGGATATATCGTTACGCGCCTCGCCTACCAGGTAGATGATGTCGCCCTCGCTTTTGAAATCGAGCGTCATGCGGTTGCTCTTGTCCTTGAGCACGCCCAGCATGCCTATGGTCGGGGTGGGAAATACCGGCCCTTCATACGAGGACTGGTTGTAAAAGCTCACATTACCACCGGTAACGGGGGTTTGGAATTTCGTGCACGCAGCCCCCATGCCTTTTATTGAGCCTACGAACTGCCAGTACACCTCGGGGTTATAGGGGTTGCCGAAGTTCAGGCAATTGGTGATGGCGCTGGGCTCTCCACCGCTGCATACAATGTTCCTGGCCGATTCAGCTACGGCAATGGCGCAGCCCGTTTCCGGGTCGGCATTCACGTAACGCGAATTGCAATCCACTTTCAGCGCTATGGCCTTGTCCGTGCCCTTGATGTTCACGATGGCCGCATCGCTGGGCGAATTGGTGCTCATATTGACCGTTCCCACCATGGAATCGTACTGGTTGTAGACCCATCGCTTGGAGCAGATATTGGGATGCGAAAGCAAATGCTTTGCTGCCGGCCGGAGGTCGCGCGGCTCCTCTACGCTCTCTATCCTGAACTTCTTCGATTCGGCATAGTAGGCGGGCTCTTTGAACTCCCGCTTGTAAACGGGAGCGCCACCGCCCAGCACCAGCGTATCCGCGGGCACATCGGCCACCAGCTCGCCATGCATGTAATATTTCAGGCGGTTGCCCTCGGTGACCTCTCCTATCTGCACGCAGTTCAGGTCCCACTTCTCAAAAACGGCATTCACCTCTTTCTCCATACCCTTCTTTACCACGATGAGCATGCGCTCCTGCGATTCGGAAAGCAGGATCTCCCAGTCCTTCATGTTCTCCTGCCGGGTAGGCACCTTATCCAGCCAAACCACCATACCGTGCCTGCCCTTGGCGCTCATCTCAGAAGTAGAACAGGTAATGCCCGCAGCGCCCATATCCTGCATACCGATAACAGCGCCCGTTTTTATGACCTCCAGCGTGGCTTCGAGCAGGAGCTTTTCCTGGAAAGGATCACCCACCTGCACGGCAGGCAGGTCTTTTGCCGAATCTTCGGTCAGGTCCTTTGAGGCAAAGGCGGCCCCATGTATGCCGTCCTTGCCGGTCGAGGAGCCTACAATGAATACCGGATTACCCTTGCCGTAGGAAATGGCCGAAACGGTCTCGCCTCTTTTTACGATGCCGGCACTCATCGCGTTGACAAGCGGGTTAACGTTATAGCATTCGTCAAAAAACACCTCACCGCCAACGGTAGGAATGCCGAACGCGTTGCCGTAATCGCCTATGCCCTTCACCACCCCTTTGATCAGCCACTTGGTCTTTTCGAGCTTCAGGTCGCCAAAGCGCAGCGAGTTGAGCTGGGCTATGGGGCGCGCGCCCATGGTAAAGATATCGCGGTTGATGCCGCCTACCCCGGTAGCCGCTCCCTGGTATGGTTCCAGCGCGGATGGATGGTTATGCGATTCGATCTTGAAGGCGCAGCCCAGGCCGTCACCGATATCCACCAGGCCTGCGTTCTCCTCGCCCGCCTTGGCCAGCATATGCGGCCCTTCCTTGGGAAGGGTCTTCAGCCAGACAATGGAATTTTTATACGAGCAGTGCTCGCTCCACATCACCGAGTAAATGCTCAGCTCGGTGAAATTGGGCGTGCGGCCCAGTATCTCTTTTATCCTCTCGAATTCTTCAGGAAGCAGTCCCAGGTTCTTCGCGGTCTCTACCGTGGTCAATTGCTCTTTTTCGGTTGTGGTCATGGTCGGTTCTCTGTCAAAAAAAGAAGAACAAATTTACTCATTAAAGCCCTTGCCGTAACTTTCATTTTTTGCATTAATTTTCAACAGTTCTTATTCTTATATTTATAGGATGGAAGCCTCATTATGTGCGCTTTACAGCATCATTTTCCTGGTGCTGATCTATAAGCTGAAATTCTTTTCGGCCGATGGCATTACGCGCAGCTTCCTGGCCCTGGCGTTCCTGCTCAAAGTGGCTGGCGGGCTTGCGCTCTGGTGGCTCTACACCTATTACTATACTGACCGCTCTTCGGCCGACATCTATAAATATTTTGACGACAGCGCTGTGGTGCATGCCGCTCTCAAAAATTCTCCCGCTGACTATTTACATCTTCTTTTTGGCACCGGCAGCGATGAGCACCTGAAGCAGTACTACCTGAAAATGGATCACTGGTACCGCGAGTTCGAGGGGGGCATGATCAACGAAGACCGCACCATGATACGCGCCAACGCCATCCTGCGCCTGTTCTCCTTCGGCCATTTCAACGTGCATACCGTTTTCTTCGCTTTTCTCTCGCTGGCAGGGCTGGTGGCGCTGTATAAGACCTTCGCGCCCGCATTGAAAGGCAAACAGCGTACGTTCGCGGTATTGCTTTTCCTTTTCCCCTCCCTGCTGTTCTGGGGATCAGGGGTGCTCAAGGAAAGCCTGGCCTTATTCGCCATGGGCGGCATGATCAGGCAATTCAGCCTCCTGACGGGGGGCGGCCACCGGCTTAAGGCTCTTGTCTTTTTCCTGCTATTCGCCTTCCTGCTGGTGCTGACCAAGGCCTATGTCTTTATTGCCTTTCTGCCTGGGCTGGCGATCTGGCTGGCACTAAAGGCAAGCGGGCAGAATTATGCCCTCCTGAAATCCGCCATGGTTGTGCTGCTGTTTGGTGCGCTGGCCCTGCTGGTACCCAAAGCCGACCTGGCCGGACGCATCGTGACCAAGCAACGCATGTTCATCCACGTGGCTGAAGGAGGCACACACCTGCTGCACGATAATAAGTTTGTGTACATAGAACCCGCAATAAAAGATCCCATCATTCCAACGGGGACAAAGGGCTATGCCAGGATACGGGACGGAGTACCCTATACGTACTGGTTCAGGGAAAGGCCGAAAGACACGCTTACCGCTGTATCTGATTTCGACACCTCATCTTACTGGGTCTTTTACAGCCAGCCCCCCTCCGGCAGCCGTATCGGCATAGGAAAGCTCGATACTACGGTACAAAGCCTGCTGGCCCATTCCCCTGCCGCTTTCTGGAACACCCTGGCCCGGCCTTATCCCTGGGAAGCCGGCTCGCTGCTGCTGGCCCTTCCGGCCATAGAGAACGTGTTCATCCTGGCCCTGCTCCTCGCTTCGGTCATATTCTCCTCCCGGGGCAAATGCGACAAGCGTCACTTCTATCCCGGCCTTTGCTTTGTTGTGCTGCTTTTCATCCTCATCGGGCTTACCACCCCGGTCATGGGCGCCATTGTGCGCTATAAGGTACCCGCGCTTCCTTTTCTTTTTGCCTGCGCCCTGCTGCTGCTCGACAAGGAAAAGCTGGCCGCCCGACTGCCTTTTCTCAAAAGCCTTATCGCCTGATTTATTTTTCTATTTTTATGGCTTAAAATCACCCGGATGAATTTCAATCAGCTCTTCCGTAAAAAATCCGTTTCTAAAATACTGGAGCAGGCAAAAAAAGGCGAGAGCGATGCCGAATACACCCCGCTGGCCAAGCACCTAGGGGTGCGCGACCTGACCTCTTTCGGGATAGCTGCCATCATTGGCGCGGGTATCTTTTCCACCATCGGCACCGCCAGCGCTGCAGGCGGGCCTGGCGTTATCTTCCTGTTCATCTTCACCGCGCTGGCCTGCGGCTTCGCGGCATTTGCCTATGCGGAGTTCGCCTCCATGGTGCCGGTAGCGGGAAGCGCTTATACTTATTCGTACGTGGCTTTTGGCGAGCTGCTGGCCTGGATCATAGGCTGGGCACTGATCATGGAATACGCGGTGGGTAACGTGACCGTTGCCGTTTCCTGGTCGGATTACTTTACGGGGCTGATGGGCTCGTTCAACGTGCATTTTCCCGAATGGATGACCATCGATTACGTTTCGGCATCCAATCACTTCACTACGGCTACGGCCGATATGGCCAAAGGTGCCGCGCTCAGCGACCTGCCGGCCAGCGTGCAGGAAGGCTATCAGGCCTGGCTGAACGCACCAGCTATCGGTGGACTGAGGATCATTGCCGACCTGCCCGCTGTAGCCATCGTGGTCTTTATCACCTGGCTGGTGTATATCGGGATCAAAGAGACCCGAAACGCCAGCAATGCCATGGTGGTCATCAAACTGTCGGTGGTGCTGCTGGTGATCGCGGTGGGCATATTCCACATTAACACCGATAACTGGAGCGATTTCACGCCCAACGGCATTGGCGGCATATTGAAGGGTGTATCATCGGTGTTCTTCGCTTACATCGGCTTTGACGCCATATCGACCACGGCCGAAGAATGTAAGGACCCGGAGCGAGACCTTCCCAAAGGCATCATGTATGCCATCATTATATGCACCGTACTGTACATACTCATTGCGCTGGTGCTTACCGGCATGGTGAACTATGCCGAGCTGGCCGTTGGCGACCCGCTGGCCTATGTATTCGAGAAGCTGGATATGAAATGGTTCTCCGGCATCATTGCCGTTAGCGCTGTGATCGCCATGACGGGCGTACTCCTGGTCTTCCAGCTCGGGCAGCCCCGCATCTGGATGAGCATGAGCCGCGATGGCCTGCTCCCGAAAAAATTCTCAAAAGTTCACAAAAAGTACAAGACGCCTTCGTACGCCACTATCGTTACCGGGTTTTGCGTGGCTATACCCACGCTTTTCATCCCCAGCCACATCGTGCTCGACCTCTGCTCTATGGGCACGCTCTTCGCCTTCGTGCTCGTATGCGCGGGTGTGCTGAAGCTACAGGACGACCCGGACCGTCCGCAGGGCAAATTCCGCACGCCCTACATCAACGGCCGCTACATCGTGCCCCTGATGGCGGCCGGCAGCCTGGCGCTGGTATACGTTTACGGAAAAGAAATGGCGCAAGGGTATTTTAACGGTTTCAGCAAAGACTCCATTCCCATGCTGCTCTTCCTCATCCTGGCTGCGGTCATGACCGTTCTTTCCTTCCTGAAAAACCTGTCGCTGATCCCGGTCCTGGGACTGATCTTTTGCTTTTACATGATGGCCCAGATACCCCTGGCGAGCTGGTTCTGGTTCCTGGTGTGGCTGGTCCTGGGGCTTATGATCTATTTCTCTTTCGGATTCAGGAACAGTAAACTCAACAAGGCATGATAGCGCTTATCACGGGTGCAACGGCAGGTTTCGGAAAGGCTACGGCCCGGCTCTTCGCGAAGAACGGGTACGATGTGATCATTACCGGGCGAAGGAAAGAGCGGCTGGATGAGTTGGCTAAGGAACTAAACGCAAAGTATAAGACCGATACGCTGGCGCTCCGCTTCGATGTGCGCAGGCTCGATGAGGTAGAAAACGCGATCAGTTCGCTGAGCGGGAAATGGAAGAACATCGATGTGCTGGTCAACAACGCAGGACTGGCCGCGGGGCTTAACCCTATTCACGAGGGCAGGATAGATGACTGGGAACGCATGATCGATACCAATATCAAGGGCCTGCTTTACATGACGCGCCTGGTGGCTCCCCTCATGGTGGCGAACAAAAAGGGGCATATCATCAACATCGGCTCCACGGCCGCCAAAGAGGTTTACGCCAACGGCAATGTATACTGCGCTTCCAAGTTCGCGGTGGATGCGCTCAACAAAGGCATGCGTATCGACCTGCTGCCGCACAACATCCGCGTGAGCTCCGTTAACCCTGGACTGGCCGAGACCGAATTCTCCATTGTGCGCTTTGCGGGTGACACCGAAAAAGCCAAAAGCGTTTATAAAGGCCTGCAGCCCCTCACTGCCGAAGATATTGCCGAAACGGTGTGGTGGATCGCCTCGCGCCCGGCCCACGTGAACATCCTCGATGTGGTGCTCACACCCACCGCCCAGGCCAATTCGGCCCATATAGTCAGGAAGAATTCATGAAGAAGCTCTTTGTCGATAAAGATATCCGGAAGGCGGAGACCCTTGCTGCGGAGTTCTATACCGACCGCGCTTTCTGGGACCTTTCCAAAGAGAAGATCTTCGCTTCCACCTGGCAGTTTGTGGGCGACACCGACAGCATCCGCGTTTCGGGCCAGTTGCTGCCACATACCCTGCTGGAAGGCTTCCTGGACGAGCCGGTGCTGTTGGCCCGTGATAAGGACGACACGATCCACTGCATGTCCAACGTATGCACGCACCGGGGCAACATCCTTGTTGAATCGCCCTGCATTGAGAACAGCCTGCGCTGCCGCTACCATGGGCGCAGGTTCAGGCTCAACGGCAAGTTCGAGTCCATGCCCGAATTCGAAGGGGTGGAGAACTTCCCTTCTGCGAAAGACGACCTTGCCAGGGTACCCTTCGGGCTCTGGAGCAAGCTCATCTTCGCCTCGGTGAAGCCGGCCATTGCGCTGGATCAATCCATAGGCGAAATGAAAAAGCGCCTGGATTTTCTGCCTTTGCAGGAATTCAAATGCGATCCGGTGCGCTCACGCGATTACCTGGTCAAATGCCACTGGGCCCTATACTGCGAGAATTACCTGGAGGGCTTTCATATTCCTTACATCCACCCGGGATTGAGCGGTGCCATCGATTATAATACGTATGTAACGGAGCTCTATCCCTACTCCAACCTCCAGTTGGCCTATGCCAAGGGTAGCGATATGAGCTTTAACCTTCCGGCAGGGCATCCCGATCACGGCAGGAAAGTGGCCGCTTATTACTATTGGCTGTTCCCCAACCTCATGTTCAATTTTTACCCCTGGGGCTTATCGGTGAACGTGATACGGCCCCTGTCGCCCGAATTGACCAAAGTTTCATTCATTACCTATATCTACGACCCCTCGAAGCTTGAGCAGGGAGCCGGCAGCGCGCTCGACAAGGTAGAGCGTGAAGATGAGGCCATTGTAGAGCTGGTTCAAAAAGGGATTAAATCGAGGATGTACCCGGGGGGGCGATACTCACCCAAGCGCGAAACAGGCACGCATCATTTTCATCAGTTGATCTGTGAATTCATGAATAAATAATTTTTTTACCATAGAGATCATGGAGAACACGGAGGTTCACAGAGAAATGATTACTCAGGAATACATCAACAGCCTTTCATTCAAGATAATTGGTTGTGCTATTGAGGTTCATAAGCAACTTGGACCAGGACTACTTGAATCAGTTTATGAAGAATGTTTGTTTGATGAGCTAAAGGAGGCTGAACTTTTTCCCAAAAGGCAACTCGCAGTATCTATTATGTATAAAGGGAAAACACTTGGAAACCCGCTCAAGCTCGATCTTATAGTTAATGATCTGGTGATTGTAGGGAATAAGGCCGTGGAAGTTCTACATCCCGTTCACACGGCTATTTTACTTTCCTATTTGACCCTGGCCGGAAAACCTAAAGGCCTTTTATTCAATTTCTGCAGTTTGAATATAAAAGACACAATGGTTTCTCTCGTTACTCCTGAATTTGCCAAACTTCCAAGAAAATGAACTTTCCACGCAGATCTCCTTTCTCCGTGCCTCTCTGTGTTCTCTGCATCTCCGTGGTAAACTTTTTTTCCTGCTCTTCAGAAAAACCAAGGGAAAAAGTCGATCTCATTGTTCATAATGCCGTTGTTTATACCGTTGATTCGCTCTTTTCTGTTGCCGAGAGCTTTGCCATAAAAGACGGGAAGATCATTGCGGTTGGCAAGAGCGACTCCATCCTGGCGCAATACGATGGCGAAAAGCTGGACGCGCAGGGCAAAGCCGTCTACCCCGGCTTCATCGATTCGCATTGCCATTTTCTCGGGTATGGCCTGGGCCTGAACCAGGCCGACCTGGTGGGGACCAAATCCTTTGATGAAGTGCTGAAGAAAGTAGTGGAGTTTGCCGAGGTGAATAAAAGCGAATGGATCATTGGCCGCGGCTGGGACCAGAACGACTGGGATGTAAAAGAGTTCCCCGACCGCAAAAAGCTGGATTCGCTGTTTCCGAACACCCCGGTCTTCCTGAAGCGAATTGACGGACATGCTGTCCTGGTGAATGGCGAGGCATTGAGGAGAGCGAAGATCACCAATCGGACCAAAGTGACGGGCGGTACGATAGAATATGTATTTACGAATGATGATTCCTGGACGGTGGAAGAAGACCGGAAAGAAATAAAGCGCATGAGCTATCCCTATTTCGATCCTACCGGCATCTTGATCGACAATGCGATAGACCTGGTGGCTTCCGTCATTCCACCGCCCACCCCGGCCCAGATGGAAAATGCCCTGCTCAAAGCTCAAAAAAATTGTTTTGAAGTAGGCCTGACCACCGTAGATGACGCGGGGCTCATGAAGCACGAGATCGATGCGATAGACAGCCTGCAGAAGCAGGGTAAGCTGAAGATGCGGGTGTATGCCATGCTCAGCGATTCGGCACCGAACTATGCCCATTACCTTGTAAAGAACGTATATAAAACCGAGCGCTTAAATGTCCGTTCATTCAAGCTGTATGCCGATGGCGCTTTAGGCTCACGCGGGGCCTGCCTGATGGAAGATTACCATGACAAAAAGGGATGGTCAGGATTTCTGCTTAACAAGCTGGCTCATTTTGAGAAAAGGGCACTGCAGCTCTATGAGCAGGGCTTTCAGATGAACGTTCATTGCATCGGAGATTCTGCCCACAGGGCGATGCTTAACGTTTACCGTAATACCGTCTTGTTTCCCCGCAAAAAACTCAATGGCAGCGATACCATCATTAGCTTAAGGACGCACGATCCCGGACCAAAGTACTGGAGATGGCGTATCGAGCACGCCCAGGTGATCCACCCCTCCGATCTTGACATCTATAAAACCTGCGGCATCATTCCCTCCGTCCAACCCACCCATGCCACCAGCGATATGTACTGGGCGGAGGAGCGGTTGGGAAAAGAGCGAATGAAAGGCGCTTATGCTTATAGATCCTTATTGAAAGCTGCAGGAATGGTAGCCCTGGGAACCGATTTCCCCGTGGAACAGATCAATCCCATGACCACTTTTTATGCCGCAGTATTCAGAAAAGACGCCAAAGGATTCCCTGAGGGCGGATTTATGTCGGAAGAAGCGCTTACAAGAGAAGAAACATTAAAAGGCATGACCATTTGGGGCGCTTTCGCTAACTTTGAGGAAAAGGAGAAAGGCAGCATAGAGCCGGGCAAATTTGCCGATTTCGTGATACTGGACAACGATATCATGAAGTGCGAAGAATCGAAAATACTTTCCACGAAAGTGCTGTACACCTTCCTGAACGGTGAAAAAGTTTATGGAAGTGGTAGTTTGTAGTTTGTAGAATAGAAGAATGCGATCATTTCGAGCCATATTGATCTTTAGTTTATCCGCGGTTTCGCTGTGCTCCAGCGCGCAGAAAATGGGCGGAGATGTGCATATCAACCCCAAGGACATCGTGATGAAATGGCGCGCCAGCTTCATGGCCGTGGTCTCGTTTTACAAGCCCAATACCGATTACATGGGCAATGTTAAGCCTACCCAGGGATTCGGGCTGAGCTACAAGGGTGAGCTGAACTTTCCCGAAAGCAAGAAGCTCAAGCTGCTCATGGGTATTGAATACCTGGGTGAGGGCATTACCTTCGACAGCTATTATTTCCCGGTGGGCTCCACGCCTTTTTACGATAAGAACTTTGCCTACACGCACAAGGTGCGACTGCACGAGCTCTACATTCCCATCCTGTTCAAGCAGAGCATCAACAGCGAGAACGATAATACCAATTCATTTTATTTCTCGGCCGGGTGGGCCTACCGTTATATGCTGGGAGCCGGGTACAGGATCATCAGCAAAACGGATTCGAAAATGGCGGCCAAAGGAGTCTCCCCCCTGACCATAGAGCATGACCTGCTGATGGAGAACGGCAGCTCCGCCCTGATGGCCGGCATAGGAGCCGAGCACCGCATACCCAATATGAAACAGGGCTGGGTGTTTGAAGTGTATTACCGTTACAACCTTTCGCGCCACCGGTATATAGGAGATAACAATTCCAACAATATCCTGTTCCGGAACAATAACCTGAGCATCAGCGTAGGGTACGAATTTTGATCTGAAACCCGATCATATGAGAAAACTCGTTTTCATTATAGCTGCGATCTTTCTCTGCAGCGCGGTGCAGACCGGCCCTTACGCCAAGTGGGACGCCAAAGAAATTGAAAAGGCCAACAGCGGCAAGAACATCAGCTACCTGGGCGATGAGGAAAAGCGGGTGATCACCCTCTGTAACATGGCCCGCGTCAATCCCAAGCTCTTTGCCGAGACCATCGTGGAGCATTATATCGACTCGGTGAGCTATAAGGGCTCGGCCTATCTCAACAGTCTGAAGAAGACCCTGCTCACCACCAAGCCGATGAGCGCGCTGGCCGTGGCCGAAGACATGTATGCCATCGCTAAAGATCATGCCGAGCAAATGGGCAAGACCGGCAAGAAAGGACACGAGAACTTTGAGAAGCGCTACGCGGCCGCCAAGAAGAAATACAGCGGGCTGGGTGAGAATTGCCACTACGGCAGCAACAAGGCCATGAAGATCGTGATGGCCCTGCTCATTGACGAAGGCGTAGGCGATTCAGGCCACCGCAAGAACATACTTGATCCCAATTTCAAGTACATAGGAGTAGCCCTGCGCGAGCATAAATCCTCCACCTGGAATTGCGTAATGTCCTTTTCCGGACCCGAGAAAGAGAAATAAATCCAAACAAAAGGGCCCATGAGGGCCCTTCCTTATTTCCTTATTTCCTTATTCCCCTATTTATTATTCCCAAACTTGAACCCCAGCGTTCCTCCCTGCGAGCGCGATTCCTTGATCTCGAACTCTTTCACATCATCCAGGGTCAGCACATCGATCATATCGGGTGTTCGCTGCGATGCCTCCATGCTGGCCAATCGGATGTGCTGGTTCTTGATGGCCTCGCTGACCACCTGCCTTACCGTACGCGCATTGCCGAAATGCTTATCGCGGTTGGCATGCAGGAACTCAAAATACTTCTGCAGGTGCTCGGCCGCCTGGGCATCGGGTTTCATCTTTTCCTTCGATAATATGCTCAGGGCGATCTGGTACATTTCGCCCGCTGAGTAATCCTCGAAGTGGAAGGTACGATCGAAGCGCGACTTGAGGCCGGGGTTCGACTGGATGAACTCGTTCATATTATCGGGGTAGCCGGCCACGATCACCCCGAACTGCCCGCGGAAATCTTCCATGCGCTTGAGGATGATCTGTATGGCTTCCTGGCCGAAATCGTTGCTGGTGCCCCGGGTAACGAGCGAATAGGCTTCGTCAATGAACAGGATGCCGCCCATGGCCTCGGTGATCTTCTCGCCCGTCTTGATCGCGGTCTGGCCGATGTACCCTGCAATAAGGGCCTCGCGGTCCACCTCCACGATATGGCCTCTTTCCAGTAATCCCAGGCCTTTATATATCTTGGCAATGATCCTGGCCACGGTGGTCTTACCCGTACCGGGGTTACCGGTGAACACGCTGTGCAGCGAGAACTTGTTCAGCACATCCTTGCCCATCTCGCGGTAAAAGCGCGCCAGCTTCACCAGCTCGTTCACCTCCGCTTTCAGGGTGCTCATTCCCGTGAGCTCGTTCAGCTCGTTCAATCCCTCCTTCAGCAGCTTCTCGTCCAGGTCGAGCTTGAGCTTCTTCTTGCTGTGCGCTGCAAATACCTTTTTCATATCCTCCAGCTCGATGAGCGACATCTGCTCTGCCGTAAGGTTCTGCAGGTCGGGGTGCTTCATCAGGCGCAGGCCCAGCTCTTCCTTGGCCTCGTTGATGATACCGTAAACGTACCGCGCGTTCCCGAATGAGTTATCGCGCGCCCGGTAGGCATCGATCAGCATCTCGTCCATGTATTTTTTGGCCTCGGGCGTAAGCGTCACCTTGTACTTGTTGCAGGCGTATTCCGCTATTTTCGAAAGCTCCTCGGGCAGGTAATCCTCGAAATGGAAATAATGCCCCAGCCTGGATTTCATGCCCGGGTTGGTGTCCACGAACTCCTTCATCTCCTTGGGGTAGCCCGCGTACATGATGGCCAGGTCGCCCTTGCCATCGCTCATTTCCTTGATCAGTATCTCGATCACCTCGTGGCCGAAATCGTTTTTATCTTCTTTGGCCCGGCTGAGCGAGTAGGCCTCATCGATGAACAGGATGCCACCGCGCGCCTCTTCGATGATCTTCTTCACTTTCGGTGCGGTCTGCCCGATGTACTGGGCCACCAGGTCGCTGCGGTCAACCTCCTTCACGTGCCCTTTGCTGAGCAACCCCATCTTCTGGTAGATCTTGCCCAGCATGTTCACCACCGTGGTCTTGCCCGTGCCGGGGTTTCCGGTGAATACGCTGTGCAGGTTGGCCCGGGTATTATCATCAATCCCCTTCTCCTTACGCAGTTGCGCAAACTTGATATTGTTCATCTGGTCGCGCACCTCCTTCTTGATGTTCTCCAGGCCGATGAGCTCGTCCAGCTTGGCAAGCAGGTCCTCCACCGTTTCCTCCTGCTTCTGGTTCTGGTTGTTGGCGGCAGCGCCTCCCTCCGACTTCTTGGCCGCGCTTCCCGATTTGTGTATGGCCTCCTCGAAGTTGGAGATCACTTCCACATCGCCCTCTTCGAATGTATCGCCCGCCTCGAAAGGCACCACGGCAATAAGCGTATCCATGAACACGATCTCGAGCAGGTACTTGTCATCCTTCCACGAACCGCCTGCGGCATTGCCCCATCCCGCGTCAAACGTATAAACCTGGTTATCGGTATTCGCCTTGAAGAACTGCCTGCGTATATCCTGTCCTTTGGGCTGGCCGGCATCGTCATAGAAGTTGAAGAAGACCTCGCAATAATAATCCTTGGCGGTCTTGTTCTTCAGCTTCAGCTCCACCCACAGGTAGCGGGTATCCTTCTGGCTGATCTTCTTGTAATAGCGCCTGACCCCGTCCTTGCTGTTGCCATCGTAATCGCCTTCATACAGCTTCACCGATTCGATATCGAAATAGGGGTTATCGCCCTGGGTTACCATGCCCACATCCTCCACGTAGAAGCGCGTGGTGGCCACCAGCTCACCGTCAATATAGGCTTCCCAGTCGTAATCACCGCGGAACCAGTACGAGCCGGCCGTGGCATTACCCCAGCCATCGCGTATATACACGATGTTCTCATCTATGCCAACTTCCTTATCTATGTCGTAGCTGCAGAGCTCCTTGCGGTTGCTCTTGTCGACCGAAAAGCATTTATAGGTGATCTTGCATTTCCAGGGCTCCTCGTCAAAGAGCTTGTTATAGAACGAGAACTCGGCACGCATATAGGTGGTTTCCATGCGCTCGAAAACGGTGCGGTACTTCTTGGTAGAGCCCGCCATCCATTCATCGCTGGAATAGATCTTCAGCTCCTTGAACTTGTATTTCTTGAAGTTCTTGTTGTCGGATTTTTTCTCTTCCGGCTTGGGAGTTTCTTTTTTCTCCTCTTTGTTTTCGTCCTTGTTTTTTCTGCCCCAGAACATATACGCGTGTTTTTTATTTATTTCTCAGAAAAGGGATTCTAAAATAAAAAATAAAAACGAGAGCCCGACAGGTTTTTTCAGCTTGTTAATTAAATCTATTTTCGCTGTCATGAAGTCAAAACCGGCTGTTATCTCCCTTGAGCAGGCCCGCCTGCTGGCGCTGGCCAGCCAGGGCCTCGCTGGCCCGAAGCGTAAGGGCAAGCAGGGCGCATTAGCCGTTATAGAGCACCTGGGCTATGTGCAGATCGATACCCTCTCGGTGGCGGCCCGGGCCCATCATCACGTGCTGTGGAGCAGGACATCGGGCTACCGCGAAAAGCACCTGGACGAGCTCATGGAAAAGGACAAATCCGTTTTCGAGTACTGGAGCCACGCGGCAGCCTGCCTGCCCATGAAAGACTTCCGTTTCTCGCTCCATAAGAAGCAAAGCTACCTGAACGGCAAATCGCATTGGTTCAGGCAGGATAAACGAGTGAAGCGCTACGTGCTCGACCGCATTCGCAGCGAAGGGCCCCTGCAGAGCAGGGATTTTGAGAACCCCGGGGGCAGGAGTGGCGAATGGTACACGTGGAAGCCGGCCAAGCGGGCCCTGGAGCAGCTCTTTCTCGAAGGCGTGCTGATGGTGAGCAGGCGGCAGGGCTTCCAGAAAGTGTACGACCTGGCCGAGCGGGTGCTGCCTGCCGGTACGGACACGCGCCCGCCTTCCGATGCGGAGTTTGCCGAATACCTTATCCGGAAAAAGATCAGGGCCCACGGGCTGGTGAGCGAAAAAGAGATCAGCTACCTGCGCAAAGGGGTGCAGGGCATGGTGGGAAAAGAGCTCAGGCGTATGCTGGCCGATAACACGCTCGTCAGCCTGAAGCTGAAGACTGACCCCGAAACCGTGTATTACAGCACAGCGGATAAGCTGGCTGGCATGGATCGCTTACGGGCGGATACGAGGGTTCGCCTGCTCTCCCCCTTCGATAACCTGCTCATCCAGCGCAAACGCACCCGGCAGCTTTTCGGCTTTGATTTCACCATTGAATGTTACCTGCCCGAGCACAAGCGCAAATACGGCTATTTCTGCCTGCCCGTACTCTATGACGGGCGCTTTGCCGCGCGCCTCGACCCCAGGGCCGACAGGCAGAAGGGCGTATTTTACGTGAAAAAGCTCTTCTTCGAGCCCGCATTCATCCCCGATGCGGGTTTTATGGAGCTGTTTGCCGAAGAGCTGAAGGCTTATGCCGCTTTCACCGGCTGCGGCCGGGTACAGGTAGTACATGCCCAGCCGCACAGGTACCTCCAAGCCCTGCGCCAGCTTCTGAATGACCGTTCATAAAAAATCGTCCCCGGATAGTGGGTTTATATTAATTTTGCTGCAATTCCTCTCATCCCCGGGAGCCCTTAATGAAAGAATCCAGAACTACCACCGCTCACCTGGTGATGGGGGATGACGGTATTTTGCGCATTCACATCTTTGAAGGGGCCTTGATCAGGCTGCAGGACGTGCATAATCACTACGAATCCGCTCACCGGCTTACGGGAAACCAAAAAGCGCTTGTACTGGTATATGGCAACGTGAACTACAGGATAACGCGCGAGGCGCAGCGCTACGCGGCCACGCAGGCCCACACGCGCAGGGCCACGGCCGTGCTTACCTCAAAACGCTCGGTTATGTTCATCACCTGGCTGTACAGGCTGTTCTTCCGGCCGGCAACGCCCATACGCCCGTTCACCAGCGAGGAAAAAGCCCTGGCCTGGCTTAAAAGTTTTCAAAAGTAGCCGGGCGCGGCCGTTTGGCTATAGCGGATATTCTTTTACTTTTACCTTAAAACGCGCTTATGAAAAAGATTCTCACTACCCGCTTCCTCCTGTTCGGCCTGCTGGCCGCCTTCGCCTTCACTTCCCTGCACGCCTGCGCCAAGCGTACGGACAAGACCGTGAAGAAGCTGAACAAAATGGGATAAGCCCTTTACCTTTTTTCCCGAAAATATACCGTTACAGAATTTTTTCAGCTCGCTCATGCGGATACTGGCCATAGCCCTCACCTTTGCTGGCGCGCTTTCCATGATCGCTGCGTCCGTATCGGATGTGCTGAAACTGGCATCGCTGAAGTTCGTCATCATCACTTTTCTATCGGGATCGCTGGCGGTGAGCGTAGGTTCGGCCCTGCTGCTGATCAATTCGCCCAGGCGCAAACGCATAGAGAACATCAGCCTCGTGGTGGCGCTCGTGCTGATCGTTTTCGGCTATATCAGCACCAAAATACCGCTGTTGGGTGCAAGGTTGGAGATCATGGTGGGGGTGTTCATACTGTGCTTCTTTTACGGAACGCTTGCGCTCAAGAGCAAGTTCGAAAAATGGAAGCTCTATACCCGCTCTAGGAGAGACGCCTTCTTCCTCAGCCTGTTCGATTACCTGGGTATTATGGCCCTGGTGCTGGGTATGCTATTCAAATTCCAGTCCTGGCCCGGAGCCAACAATATGATGTCAGCGGGAATGGTGATACTCGCCATCAGCGTATTCGCCTGGAACCAGAAGTTCAAGAGAGAAGTGGTGTACCGCAAAGAGGCGGAGGATAAGGTCAAGGAATCACTGCAGGAGATCGAGCTCCAGAAAAAAAAGGTGGAAGAGAAGCAGAAAGAGATCATCGATTCCATACGCTATGCCAGGCGTATTCAGCAATCCCTGCTGCCCAAAGAAAAGTACCTCAACCGCACGATCAAACGCCTGACAGGCAAATAAGCCGAATTTAAAAAAGCCCTGTTGATAAATGGTCCGAGGCACCGCAACAAAGGCCCCGAACATTTGGTTTATTTGTAACCCGGGCCGGGGGATATGCGTACAACAGGCAGTTGACGGAACCCCCAAAGCCCTTGCCGTTATGAAAGCCGCGCTTACCTGCATTTTTGCCTTTTTGCTGAGTTCAGCAGCACATACCTCGTTGGCCCAGGCCGCGGCCGACTCGCTCAGCATTCCCAACGTGTTCACGCCCAATTATGACGGGGTGAATGACGCTTTTGCGATCGTAGGCGATACCGTGACCATGGTCGACTGCAAGATCTACAACCGCTACGGTACCCTGGTGTACGAGTTCGCTGGCGTGAACGACCGCTGGGATGGATTTACCACTGCTGGCGAGCTGTGCAAAACGGGTGTATACTATTACATCGCCACCGTGCGCTTTGCCGATAGCCGCGAACGGACCGAAACGGGCTTTGTGCAGCTTATCCGTTAGCGCCCAGAAATTCCTCTATTTTCTTCCTGATGGCATCGCGTACCTGGCGGGTGCGGGCCAGTTTTTCCTCCTCGCTGCCTTCAAAGGCGGAAGGGTCGGGAAATCCCCAGTGCAGCTTTGCTCCCCCTCCCGGAAAGACCGGGCAGCGTTCCGCGCTGGCCTCATCGCATACGGTGATCACCAGGTCATAGCGTTTACCCTGGTCCAGCAGTTCATCTACCGTCTTGGTCCTGTTGCCTGAAATATCCACGCCCTCCTCAGCCATGGCCTTAACCACGGTGGGGTTGAGCCTGCCGCCTTCTATCCCCGCGCTTTCCGCGAGGTAACGACCGGCTCCGAGGCGGTTCATAAAGGCCTCGGCCATCTGGCTGCGGGCCGAATTATGTATGCAAACGAACAGCACCTTTTTCATAGGAAAGACAAAGTAAACGATACCATGTTAAATGAATGTTAAATCAGAACTCGGCAAAGCCGATCATCTTGTTCTTTTCAGGGTCCCACACCTTGAGCCTGAAGCAGGCGATGATATCGCGGGGCTTCAGTGTAGTGGTCTTGGCCTTCTGCAGTTCGGGTATGGCGGCCATGGCCTCGGGCAGGCGGTAAAAAGGTATGCGTGAGTTCAGGTGATGGATATGATGGTAGCCTATGTTGGCGGTAACCCATTGCCAGAACGGGTTCATGACCATGTAGCTCGAAGACTCCATGGCGGCATGCTCGTAGCTCCATTCGATATTGTTCTTGAAGGTTACGCCCGGAAAATTATGCTGGGCGTAGAACAGGTAGGAGCCTATGGCAAAGGCGATGAGGAAAGGCAGGCACCAGGTCAGCAGCCAATAGGTCCAGCCTGCAAAAACGAGGATACAGGCCAATACGGTAAAATGCAGGACCAGGGCAATGACCGAATCCCAGTGCTTTTTGGGGTTGTTCATGAACGACTGTATGCACAGCCCGTAGATGAACACCACGATATATCCGAAAGCGATGGTCAGCGGGTGGCGTATGGCCAGGTAGCCGAAGCGCTCGCTTCGCTTCATGCGCAGGAATTTCTTTTTGGTAACGATGGGCCAGGAGCCTATGCTGGCGCTGAAGAGCTTGGAATTGTGGTTATGGTGATAGTCGTGCGACCGTTTCCAGATGCTGGTGGGGGCCAGCATATAAAGGCCTATCAAAGTAAAAATGGCATCGGCAATAAGCGAGCGGTGCAGGATGGTATGGTGCTGGTGGTCGTGGAAGATCACGAATATCCTGACAAGCACCAGGCCCGAGAAAATGCTGCAGGCGATACGGCCATAGATATTGGGAATGAACCAGGTGCCGGCCAGCAGGGCCAGCAGCACGGCCAGGGTGGTCAGGGTCAGGTACCAGCTCTTCCAGCGTATCTCCTTCGCGAAAGGCTTGGTTGCCAGAATAAGTTCTTTCCCATCGAGCATCGGGCGAAATTACGCAAAAATTCGGGCAGGGAGAGGATTAAAATTTACAGCGTATTAACAAGGGGGCGTTTATGCTTCCAGCGCCTGTGGCTCCATAACCATATTTCGGGCTGCTGGCGTATCTCCTGCTCCAGCCTGCGCGTATGCGTGAGGGTGATCTCGCCCTCGGGTGTACGCGCGGGTTCTTCGAAAAGCGTCTCAGCGAATATCCTGTACCGGCCCCTGCCCGTCCTTCTTACGCACACATATACCACCGGGTAGTTAAGCTTGCGGGCTATCCGCTCCGTGCCCCAGAACACCGGTGTATCCTGGTTCAGGAAACTGGTCCAGCAGGCGTTTTCGGGCGCTGGCGTCTGGTCGGCAATGAAGGCCGTTGCGCTTACCTCCTGCCTATAGCGCACCATTTCCCTGAACGTATCTCTCATCGGCACCAGGCGGGTGCCGAAACGGGTGCGCATATGCACGATCAGGCGGTTGAAATACCTGTTCTTCAGCGGGTGATAGATCACATACAATTGATGCCCGCATTGCAGGCTGAAGGCATTGCCCGCCCATTCCCAGTTCCCGAAATGGCCCAGCACCAGGATGAGGCTTTGTTTCCTGTTGTAATAATCATCGAAGAGCCGTACGGCCGACTCGTCCAGGCTGCAATGGCGCAGGGCGGCAGGGCGCGAGAACACCAGCGTTTTAAAGGTCTCAAGGAAAAGGTCGCAGAAATACCGGTAGAACCTGCGCTCGATACGCCTGATCTCCGCCCGGCTTTTCTCCGGGAAAGAACGCTGCAGGTTAGTGCGTACAACTTTTTTACGGTAACCGATGAGGTAATAGATCAGCACGTAAACGATATCGCATACCCCGTGAAAGAGAGGATAAGGTATAAGGGCCAGTACGTAGATGAAGGGAAGCGCTATATAGTAGGCAATGGCCTGCACGGCTTCAAAGTTATCAAAAACACAGAAGCCCCGCTTTCGCGGGGCTTCTGAGCCAAATCAAAATAATCAAACCAACCTGCCTGGGTGCCGTTTCAATTGCCCTGTAACGGCCCAGACTTACTCCACAAAGGTGCCGGAAGCGCTGGCCACCGCGGTAGTGTGGTCGAGCGTGCCGGATTGAAAAAGATCACCGTTCACGTAGATCTCAACAGTGATATCCTTCCATGAAGGATTGCTGTTCCATGCCTTGACGGACAGCAGGCTGTTGCTCTTCCATGCGAACTGAAAAGAATAATCGGTGCGGTTCACCTGCAGGGTCTTGCTCTCGAGCCCGGTACCGCCCTGGTTAGGGACCAGCAGCTCGACCTGCACATCGGATGAGGTATTATTGACACGGTATTCCACGGTGATATCCTGCGCGGCCGCCTGTGCGGGGATACAAGGCTGTATCTCTTCCTTTTCGCATGCGCTGAACAGGACAACTGAAGCAATACCGAGTAAAAAAGCGAGTTTTTTCATGTTCTGTATAGGCCGGGGCCTTTTTGAAATCGGGCGCAAAGGTAATTCTTAATACGCCAAAAGCAAGGCTTGGTCGTGATTTTTTTGGTATTTATCGAAGAAAATGATGTTTGGGCCTGTAAATCAGCAGCTTGACTTTATCAACAAAACATGAACATATTGGGCGGTGTATTTGCCCTGGCGCTTCTTTTTGCGCATTTCACGTTTATAGGCCCGGTCCTTTTTACGCTGCAGGCGGGCCGTCATACGCGCCTTTTGCGAAGGTTTGAGCTTATCATCGCATTGTATGGTGCGGCAGCCGGGGCCCGGCAGCAGCAGGAACAGGATCAATGCCAGGAGGAGCAATCTTTTCATGATAAGGACCATTGCAGAAGCAAATTAGAGATTTTTAACCTAACTTTGATAGCACCAAACCAGCAATTATCAACACTATGGCGGAACAAACCCCAACGCGCGTCTTCGACCTGCTTCCCCGACTCAAGGAAAAATTCAATAAGCCCGATGCCCTGGCCGCGAAAGAAGGCGGCAAGTGGATCACCTACAGCACCCAGGATTTCATAGATAATGTAAACCTGCTCAGTTACGGGCTGCTGGCGGCCGGCATACAAAAAGGCGACAAGATCGCCATCATAGCCAATAACCGCCCCGAGTGGCATTTTGCCGATTACGCCACGCAGCAGATAGCGGCCGTTACCGTACCCATTTACCCCACCATCAGCGAGAACGACCTCAAATTCATTCTCAGCGATGCGGAGGTAAAGCTCATTTTCGTTTCATCGAAAGACCTCTACGATAAGGTAAAACCCATTGCCGATACGGTTCCCGCGGTGAAGTTCATTTACACCTTCAACCCCATACCCGGGGCCAAGCACTGGAGCGAGCTCAAAGAGCTGGGCGGCAGGAATATCAGGGAGAACGAGCTGAACGGGCTGAAGGCTTCCGTAAAGACCGATGACCTGCTGACCATATTATACACTTCGGGCACCACCGGCACGCCTAAAGGCGTGATGCTTTCGCATAAGAACCTGCTGAGCAACTCGCTGGCCTCGCAATACCTGGCCCCTTTCGAAAGCAGTTGGAGGGCGCTGAGCTTTTTGCCGCTCAACCACGTGTACGAGCGCATGCTCAACACCTTATATATCTACCTGGGAGTGAGTATTTATTTTGCCGAAAGCCTGGAGACCATTGGCGATAACCTGAAGGAGGTGCAGCCCCAGATATTCGCCACGGTACCGCGCCTGCTCGAAAAAGTATACGATAAGATCGTGGCCAAGGGCGATACGCTTACCGGCATCAAGCGCAAGCTCTTTTTCTGGGCACTTAACCTGGGATTACGCTACGAGGTAAACGGTGCCAACGGCTGGTGGTACGAGACCCAGCTCAAACTGGCCAATAAGCTGGTCTTTTCCAAGTGGCGCGAAGCCCTGGGAGGTAAAGTGGTGGCCGTTTGCTCAGGCGGTGCCGCCTTGCAGCCCCGCCTGGCCCGCGTGTTCAATGCCGCAAAGATCACCGTACTGGAAGGGTACGGCCTTACCGAAACCTCGCCCGTTATATCCGTCAATAATTTCGAACCCGACAGCATTCGCTTCGGAACGGTAGGCCCCGTGCTGAAGAACGTAGAGGTAAAGATTGCCGAAGATGGCGAGATACTGATGAAAGGCCCCAGCCTCATGCTGGGTTATTACAAACGCGATGATGCCACCGCGGAGGTGATCGACAAGGACGGCTGGTTCCACACGGGCGATATAGGCGAGTTCGTGGAAGGCCGCTTCCTGAAGATCACCGACCGCAAGAAAGAGATCTTCAAGACCTCGGGCGGCAAGTACATCGCTCCCCTGGTCATCGAGAACAAGCTCAAGGAATCGCCTTTTATCGAGCAGGCCCTGGTGATAGGCGAGGGACAGAAGTTCGCCTCAGCGCTTATCGTTCCGGCTTTTGCGTATTTAAGGGAATGGTGCTCGCGCAAAGGAATACCGTATACCACCAACGAGGAGATGATAAAAAAGAAAGAGGTGATCGACCGCATTACGGCCGAGGTGGAGAAGACCAACGCGGTGCTGGCCCAGTATGAAAAGATCAAGATACCCCAGCTCCTCCCCCGCGAGTGGAGCATAGAAAAAGGGGAAATGACCCCCAAGCTCAGCCTCAAGCGCAAGGTCATCCTGGAAGCCAATAAGCACCTGATCGATAAAATATACGGCAGCGCCAGCGTAACAGCCTGATTTATATTTTCCTGATCATAAGCGTCCGGCCGGCCCTACCTTCCTGGTAATACCGGTATCTCCGGCCTGCTTTATCTCTTTCCCCATCCGGGAACCGTAAAAATCTTACATCGGTGACCCGGCATCAAATGGCGGCTGGAAAAATCCCCCTGCAGGTCGTTACTTTGCGACAACAACTAAAATCATACATGTCATTCGAGATCAGAAAAAACCAGGCGCTTGCGATTCCCTACATGACGCTTACCAAACAAAATGGGGTGTTGATCTGCCGCTTTACGGATAAGCTGGATATCGACCTGGATGTAGCCCTTGTGTGCACGCAGGTACGAATGGATTTTTGCCAGGCCCTGAGCTATCCCGTCCTGTTCGACCTCCGCGGGGTAAAAGGCATATCGCGCCAGGCCAGGGAATACCTTGCGGGAGAAGGAAGCCGCATGCTTATCACAGCCGCTTTTCTTGGCAATTCGCCCGTAAGCATGCTCATCGGGACTATCTTCCAGCGCATCAACCGCCTGCTGGTGCCCACCCGGCTTTTCGCGGAGGAGGAAACAGCGCTGCACTGGCTCAGGAATCACTATTGGAACAATTAATCCGAATATTCTTATGCATAACAATAAACGACTGGCCCGAATGGCCGACCTGCTTGTAAAACACAACAGCCCCGTAAAAGAAGTGAACGGTGATCGAGAAGTGATCGATGATATCGCCACCGGGCTGAGCCTGCTTGCCGAGGAGCTGCGCACGTCTATCTCAAAAGAAAAAAAATACCTTTCCGAAATAAGGCAAATGAACACACAATTGGAAAAAAAGGTGCAGGAGCGCACGCGGGAGCTGCAGACCGCGCTGAACCGCTCGCGCCACGCGCAGGAGATCGCTCACGTAGGTCATTGGGAGGTAGACCTGGAAACCTGGCAAAGCCTGTGGTCGGATGAGACCTACCGCATCTACGGCATGGAGCCGGGATCCGTACAGCCCACTTATGAACTGTTCCTGGCAAGCACTCATCCCGATGACTTCGGGAAGGTAAAGGAGATCACCGGCCGGTTATTGCAAACACACGAGCCGTTCTCATTCTACTATCGCATCATTTCAGCGCAGGGCGAGATAAAACACGTGCTTACCTCGGGTGAATACGAGTTCGATGCCTCCGGCAAAGCGGTAAAGCTGTTCGGGGTATCCATCGATGTAAGCGAGCTGAAAGAAAAAGAAGCCCGGCTGAAGCAGGTCAATAAGGAGCTCGAGACATTTGTATATAAGTCATCGCACGACCTGCGCGGGCCGCTGGCCTCGATACTGGGGCTGGTCAACATCGCGCAGGCGGAGCCCGATGGAAAAGCCAAGGATTACCTTAAGTCCATCGGCCAGCTCACGCGCAAGCTGGACGAGCTGCTGCTGAAGCTGGTCCATGCCATGTCGGTACGCGATAAGGACGCTGAGTTTTCAGAAGTGGACCTGCGCGAGATGACCGGCAATATCCTTGACTCATTGAAATTCACACGCGGTTTCGGCAGCATCCGATTCACGATAAACAGCGACCTGGAGGGCCCGGTGATCACCGACAAGGAAGCGGTATTCAGCGTGCTGCTGAACCTCATCGAAAACTCCATCAAATACCACGACTACGGCAAACCCGACCCTACGGTACATATCCGCTTCCACAAGAACGGCACGCCCCATGTCTGCATCGAAATATCCGATAACGGCTCGGGCATTGCGGAGGAATCAAAAGACAAGATATTCGATATGTTCTACCGCGGCCACGAAAGTTCTAAAGGATCAGGCCTGGGGCTTTATATCGTTAAGGCAACCATCGAAAAGCTGGGCGGTACCATTGAGGCAGACAGCCGCCTGGGGTCAGGCACTGCGTTCAGGATAAAGCTGCCGGTAGGCTTGCCTGCTCAGGCCTAAACAGCCATTTCTTTAACCGGCTCTATCAGCTCCATGCTGGTGTTCCACAGACGCTCGCTAATGGCATGGTCGTACTGTATCTTTTCCTTTACATGCGGCTTACCGGGCTTGGGCAGGAAGTAGCCGCTGAACTTCACCTCATCATTATCGGCCAGGTACACTGCGTTGGCGCAGGCCTTCTCCGGGCTTGCCCCAAAGAGCTTGACCAGCCCGCGGAAAACAACATTCACTTCCCTCACCACTCCCGTTTTGGCGATACCCACGTGGAAGATGTTCATCACCACGTTATCGTTCGGATGCCGCTTCGCGAATTCCTGAACGAACATATGGCTGGCCAGCATGCACTGGCCCATGCTGCGCATCATGCTGAAGTTATTGCGCAGGGAGAGATCATCGAAATGTATGGCGGCCTTTTTCATGGTGGGCGCCCCCACCATTACGATGCGCGCGAAAGGCGATTTCCTGAGCATGGGCATGAGCCACTGCACCGTGGCGAAGCGCGAAAGGTACTGCGCGGCAAAGGCGCCCTCCAGCCCGTCAGCCGTTTCTACACGCCTGGAGAGTATGATGCCTGTGGATAGGACGAGTATGTCCACCACATCGGTCTTCTGCCTGAAGCTTTCGGCCACCTTTTTCATGCCCGCGACAGACGACATATCCCCCGTTACGGCCTCTACCCTGCTGTTGCCCGATTGTTTGATAATATCCTGAAGGGCGATCATGGTCTTTTGCGCATCGCGCCCGTGGATGATCACGCGGTAGCCTTTGCGGGCCAGCTCGGTGGCAGTGGCCTTGCCTATGCCGCTGTTACCGCCAGTTACGATCACTGTTTTCATAGCATTTGGTTTTGTTGAACGGTCCTGGGCTTCGGAACCTTGAGGTGTGACGGGCAAAGCTAAGCCTTTTCTTCAACATTCATATTCTGCCCTTGACGGGCACTGTAGAGGCATCTCAAAAAAGGGAAATTAAAAAGGGCACCGCTCTTGCGAATGGCGCCCTTTATTTCAGATCAGGAAACTCCGTTCTACTTGATCACGGATACGTGGCCTACAAATTCGTGCGATTTATCGTAGATATCCTTGCATTTCACTTTCCATACATACACGTCCTCCTGCACAATCTCGCTGCCCCCGTTGGCGGTTCCCGGCCAGGGCTCGCCCCACTTCTGGGTATCCCAGATCAGGTTGCCCCAGCGGTCGAATATCCACAGGTGATAGCTGGACGGATCGATGCCCTCGCCCTTGGGCGTCCAGGAGTCGTTATGACCCGTTCCATCAGGCGTAAATGCGTTGGGAGCATAGAAGGTAAAGGCACCGCCTATGTACAGGCAATAGTCGATCGTATCGCGGCAGCCGTTCGGGTTGGTCACATATAGCGTTACGCAATAGGTGCCCGTGTCGCTGTAGGTGTGGCAGGGGTTCTGCTGCGTGCTGTTGTTATCGTTCTGAGAAGCGAGCGGATCGCCAAAATTCCAACTGATGGACGAAGCGCCCACCGACAGGTTGGTGAAGCATATCTCCGGCTCAATAATGCTGGTTTGCTGTGCCGACATGCCGAAATCAGCGGTCGGGTAGGGATATACGTTAATGAGCTGGTTAATGGTCAGCGTATTGGAGCAGCCGTTGATATCGGTCACGGTCAACGACACGTTGAAGGTGCCGGGGGTCATGTAACAATATTGCGGGCTGGTGGCGGTAGATGTACCTCCGTCACCGAATGTCCAGGAGCTGGATTGCGGGTTGGAAGTATTATTGCTGAAGTTGACGCACAGCGGCACGCAGCCCGCGCTGTCGTTAGGCGCGAAGGTGATTACCGGCAATTGGTTCACCGTAACGGTCACCGTATCGGTTTGTGCGGGCGTACCGCAGTTATCGTTAACCGTTACCGTGTAGGTGGTGGTGGTGGTGGGATTGACCGTGATAGACGAGGTGGTGCTTCCGCCAGGGGCCCACGCATAGGTATAGGTGCCGCTGCCGCCACCCGCCAGCGCAGAGAGCGTGGTACTGGACCCCACACAGATGGCCACCGGGTTAGAAGCGGTAAGCGTAAGCGGTCCGCCAACAGTTACCGTTACCGTAACAGGAGCCGTTGTACATCCGTTGGCATCGGTAACCGTAATGGTATAGGTGGTGGTGACAGTAGGCGATACGCTTACGGTTGTTCCGGTCAGCGCACCCGGGTTCCAGCTTACCGTATAACCGGGGGTACCACCGGCAACGGTGGCGGTAAGGTTGGTGCTTTGCCCGTTGCAAATGGTTACCGGTGTGCTGCTCACTGTTACCTGGGTAGGCTGCGTGAGCGTGACCGTAGCCGTATCGGAACAGCCTGCCGCATCGGTTACATAGCAGGTATAGGTGCCCGCGCACAGGCCCGTGGCCGTAGCCCCGTTTTGCGAGGGTGTGGTAGTCCATGAAAAGCTAAACGGTCCTGTGCCTCCGGTAGGGTTGACCGTGGCCGTACCCGTACAGGCGTTAAAGCAGGCCGGGTTGGTAGATCCCGTCAGGCTCAGGTTGACCGGGGGCGAGTTGACCACCGTTACGGTTGTCGAGTTGGAGCAGCCCTGGGCATCGGTCACAAAGCAGGTATAGGTTCCTGCTCCCAGGCCGGTGGCTGTTTGCGTGGTTTGTACGGGGGTGGTGGTCCAGCTATACGTAAACGGACCCTGGCCGCCCACAGGCGTTGCCGTTGCCGTAGCGTTACCGCCAGAACAGTTGGCGCCAGTAGAAGTGGTGTTGAGCGTAAAGCCACCGCCCACCGCGGATCCAACGGTTACCGTATCGCTGAAGGTTACGTTACAGCCGGTAGAAATGGTTACGGTATATAAGCCTGGACACAGGCCCGTAGCGGTTTGCGTGGTTTGCCCGCCCGGAGACCAGGAGTAACCTACGTTGCTTACCGTTTGGTTGCATATGGTTACCGTTGCGGTGGCTGAACCGTTACAGTTGCTACAGTTGGTATTGGGCGAAGAGCTGGCGCTGATGGTAGTGGTGTTGACCGGTACGGTGAGCTCCGATACAAAGCCGTCACCGCAGGCATAGATCTTACCGTTATTGGGGCCCATCTTCACATCGTAGATGGTGCCGTTGCAGTTGATGGTGGTGAACTGCGTGAGGCTGGGATCATAGCCTTTGATCACGTTGCCCGCACCTACGTACACGTTGTCGCACACGTCAACCGTGGTGCCGCCTGTGGCGTACATGGTGCCGCCCGTAGCCACCTGCAGCAGTTGCGCGCCCGTCATTTTGTTGAACTTTTTCAGCGTGGTTCCATTGTAGGCATACAGCCAGTTGATGCTGGCGGCCAGCGCGTTAAAGCCATTGGTGTTGCTGGTAGCGCCCATCACGTAGGGAACGCTGCCAACCTCAAAGAAGTTAAAGCCGTTCGTGGTGTTCCATGTCTGCGGCAGCAGGGCCGGGATGGGTACCTTCACCATGGCGTTGGTGGGGTTGCCGTAATACGCCTCGGCCATGTAGCAGAAGTTGGCTACGGGGTCGATGGCCAGGCCGTACTGGTCGTGGTTGGTCTGGTTGGTGGAGTACACGTTCACCGGGTTCATGTTGGTGAGGTTCGTGTCGATGAGGATGGCCTGGAAGCAGCAGGTGGTGCCTCCGCCCACACCGATGATGGTGTTGATACAGCGGTTGTACTCCGCGCGCCATATCTCGTTGAAGTTAGGGTTACCCACCGAAGCGGCAGTCTGCACGCCCAGGGTGTTCACCTTGAACACGCGCGATCCCGCGGCCCAGTCGAAGCCCTCGGTGAGGTAACAGGTGCCCGATATCTCATCCACCGCGCAATCGCCATAGCAGGCGCCCGTTGAGCAGCCGCTGTTGTACATGGCCGCTGCGGTATAGGTCCACTGGATCACACCGGCATTATTGAGCTTGGCCAACTGCCAGGGGAAGTTGCCTCCGTAAGCATACACGTTGCCCCACTGGTCGTAGTTCACGTCATATACGCGGTTCCACGTGGGGAACGCGGGGTTGGTGGTCCAGGGATCAACGATCACGGTCTTGCTGCTGTTGTAGTTCTGCAGCTTGAACGAAACCACGTTGCCGTTGAGCTCGAAGGACGAAGGGATCACCACGTTGTTCTCGTCATAGAACGTGTAGGGAGCATGGTCTACGAACTCGCCAAACACGCTCTGCACCACGATATTACCCTGGTTGTCCTTGGCAATGGAGTTGTGATACGAATACTTCATTTTCACCTTTGTCAGGTCAGCGCCCGGGTGAAGGATGATGGAATACTTATAGCCGTACTTATCGGTGGGCATGATGTATTCCACATCGATGTTCGGGTAAAGGTTCTTGTACGTGATCTTTTTATAGGCCTGCGCGATGATGGTCTGCGTATTCACGCTGCCGTCTTTCGGGTAGGTGAAATAGTTATGTACCAGCCCCGAGGTTTCTACCTTGCAGTTGGGATTGGCGCCCACCCATTCCATCTTCATATACAGCGGAACGGATTTGTTCAGGCGCTCCTCCTCGATGTTGGGCTGCACCTTGCGCACCTCGGCCTTTTCAAGGGGTGTCATGTCCACCACCACATCGTGGCGGTACCATACGCTGTTGGCGGTAAAGTAAGCATGCGTTCCCACGCTGTTGGCGCCAAACAGAACAGGCGTAGGCTCGTTGATGCTCTTGTCGAACTGTCCCTTGTTCTCCACGAACACGCGCTGATCGAAAGGATTGGCTGTCCAGCCATTGGATTGCGCGGCAGCCCCAAAGGTAAGGAGGGTGCTGATCGTAAAGCAGATGATGCGGGGTAAGGAGAAAGTATTCATGGGCATGTTTTTATCTTTTTATAAGACAGCAAAAAGCCTGAAATAGTTGCTTGGGGAACGAAGATAGAAAAAAATATAATAAGTTGTATATGAAGGGTTTGGGGATTCCTCACCCCGGCAGCCAATACCCCAGGTCCTGGCATTCGTCTAAAAAAGAGGCTAATTGGTCGAAGGGGTGCTGGCTTGTGCGACCTCTCCCCCTGTTCTAGGGGGAGAAGACAAGAGGGGGTGTCACAATTCCCTTTTTATCTCCTCCAATACCTTACCTATATCGGATAGCACCATATCATTGCTAAAACGCAAAACCTTTATTCCATGCTTATTGAGAAAACCTGTTCGTTTCTTATCTCTTTTTATCATCTCAGGATCGTTATGTATCTCCCCATCGATTTCGATTGCAAGCTTCTTCACAGGACAATAAAAGTCCAGTACGTACTGCCCAACACTGAACTGACTTCTGAATTTGGCGCCAAGCTCTTTATTTCTAAGACACTTCCATATAGTACGCTCAGATAAGGTCATTCTTCTTCGAAGCTTTCTACGAAATTCTTTTACTGATTTTATATTGTTTATCTGCCGTTCGTACATGCATCAAAAATACGAAACCCAATTGCACCCCACCCTGTCCCTCCCCTAGTACAGGGGAGGGAACCATCTAATTGGCATGGGTGAGTGTATGAGATCTCCCCCTGTCTTAGGGGCGGGGACAAGGAGGGGTGCCTCGTTAATCATCTCGCCCCTCACCCATCCACTTTCCAAATTTCCGAGTACCTTTATTCCCTCATTCTATCCTTATGTCAAAACGTATCATCAATAAAGTAGCCGTCCTCGGTTCGGGAGTGATGGGCTCTCGCATCGCCTGCCATTTTGCAAACATCGGAGTAGAAGTGCTGCTGCTGGATATCGTACCCAAAGACGCTCCGGCAGCACCAGCCGTCACGCTGAGCGGAGCCGAAGTGAAGACTGCGCGCGCAGCGAGAAATAAAATAGTCAACGATGCCCTGGCCTTCGCGCTCAAGTCCAACCCCTCCCCTATCTATAAAAAATCTTTTGCCAGCAGGATCAGCACCGGCAATTTCGAAGACGATATGCAGAAGATATCTTCCTGCGATTGGGTGATAGAAGTGGTGGTGGAGCGGCTGGACATTAAAAAGCAGGTCTTCGAGAACGTAGAAAAGCACCGCAGACCCGGAACGCTGATCACTACGAATACCTCTGGTATCCCTATTCACATGATGCTGGAAGGGCGCAGCGAGGATTTTCAAAAACATTTTTGCGGAACACACTTCTTCAATCCACCGCGCTACCTGAAATTGCTCGAGGTCATTCCCACGCCCAAAACGGATAAAGCTGTCATCGACTTCCTGATGCATTACGGTGACCTGTACCTGGGCAAGACCACCGTGCTCTGCAAGGATACCCCTGCCTTCATCGCCAACCGCATTGGCGTGTTCGGCATTATGAGCCTCTTCCACCTGGTGGATAAGATGGGATTGACCGTAGAGGAAGTGGATAAGCTCACCGGCCCCGTGGTCGGCCGCCCCAAGAGCGCCACCTTCCGCACCTGCGATGTGGTGGGCCTCGATACCCTGGTGCACGTGGCCAACGGGCTGGCCCAGGGCGTGCCCAACGATGAAGCGAAAGATTTCTTCAAGCTGGCCTCGTACGTCAAGACCATGAACGACAACAAGTGGCTGGGCGATAAGACCGGGCAGGGCTTTTACAAGAAGATAAAGAACAAGGAAGGCAAGTCTGAAATTATGGCGCTCGACCTGAAAACGCTCGAGTATAAGCCATCGCAGAAGGTGAAGTTCGCTACGCTCGAGCAGACCAAGTCCATCGAGAATTTAAAGGACCGGC
The DNA here is from genome assembly GCA_040756415.1 of Bacteroidota bacterium. Taxonomy (GTDB): domain Bacteria; phylum Bacteroidota; class Bacteroidia; order JADZBD01; family JADZBD01; genus JBFLYZ01. The sequence goes on along the minus strand of JBFLYZ010000015.1, from coordinate 21,668 downwards.
TCAAAGTGCTTATTGCGGGCAAGGACAAGGCGGGCGATTTTTACCGCGCCTCCTTCTTCGGTCTTTTCGCTTACGTGAGCAACCGCATTCCCGAGATCTCCGATGAGCTCTATAGAATAGACGATGCCTTAAAAGCCGGCTTTGCCTGGGATATGGGTCCCTTTGAATACTGGGATGCTATAGGCGTAAAGGAAAGCGTGGAAGCCATGGAAAAGATTGGCACGCTTCCTTCCGGGCAGGCGGCAAAGCCCGCAGCCTGGGTATATGATTTCCTCAAGGCCGGCAACACCAGCTTTTATAAGGTAGAGAACGGGGTTAAGAAATACTACGATATACCCAGCAAGAGCTATAAGGCCATACCCGGCACCGAAGAGTACATTATGCTCGATGTGATCCGCCCCACCAAAACGGTGTGGAAGAACAGCGGGGCCACGGTAACCGATATTGGCGATGGCATACTCAACCTGGAGTGGAACACTAAAATGAATTCAATAGGTGGCGAAGTGATAGAAGGCATCAACAAGGCCATAGAGCTGGCCGAAAAGGATTTCCAGGGACTGGTGATCTCCAACGAAGGGGCGCACTTCAGCGCGGGCGCCAACGTGGGCATGATCTTCATGTTTGCCGTGGAGCAGGAATGGGACGAGCTCAACTTTGCCATCAAGCTTTTCCAGAGCACCATGATGCGCGTGCGTTATTCGGCCATACCCGTGGTGGTGGCGCCACACAACATGGCTTTGGGAGGCGCCTGCGAGATGAGCATGCACTCGGATAAGGTAGTGGCCCATGCCGAAACTTATATGGGACTGGTTGAATTTGGCGTAGGCCTTATTCCCGGTGGCGGTGGCACCAAAGAATTTGCCCTGCGCCTGAGCGATGAGCTGCAGGAGGGCGATGTGGAGCTGAACAACTTCCGAGATCGCTTCCTTACTATAGGTCAGGCCAAGGTCAGCACCAGCGCCCACGAGGCCTTTGACCTGGGTTACCTGCGCAAGGGCCGCGACCTGGTGGTGGTTTCCCGCGCCCGCCTTTTAGCCGAAGCAAAAGCTGAATGCCTGGAAATTGCCAAAGAAGGTTATGTAAAGCCCGCGCCCCGGAAAGATATACGCGTATTGGGCAAGCAGGCCCTGGGCCTGGCCTATTTAGGGGCCAATAGCATGCTCAGCGGCAACTACATCTCCGAGCATGATGTCAAGATCTCGCAGAAGCTGGCGCATGTGTTGTGTGGTGGGGAACTCTCTGCTCCTACATTAGTAAGCGAGCAATATTTGCTTGACTTAGAGAGAGAAGCGTTTTTGAGCCTATGCGGGGAGAAAAAAACCCTTGAAAGGATACAGAGCATCTTGACCGGAGGTAAAGTACTGAGGAATTAGGGAGGCGGTGAGCAGTATCTATTAGATCTTGAAAGAGAAGCTTTCTTGAGTCTTTGTGGTGAACGCAAGACTTTAGAAAGGACACAAAGCATTCTATTATATAATATTGATTGTCAAATGTATATATGCAAATCATTAATAAGCTAAAATTTGTAAACAATTTTGCTTATATTTGTATATGAAATTACAATTGTCATACATAAAAGGCATACACCCGGGATTGCTGGTGGAAAGAGAGTTGAAGAAAAAAAAGATAGCGAAAGGTCGCTTTGCCATATCCCTTGGTGAATTTCCTCAAACACTGGCTACTATTACAAAAGGCAAACGCAGAATGAATACAGCGCTGGCGCTTAAAATAGAAAAAGCGCTGGGAATGGAAGAGGGTTTCTTAATGCAACTGCAGGTGTTCTATGATATTGCCCAGATCAAACGTAAGCATTCAGCGCGTCCTGATCTTTCCAAATTAAGGCGGATACTATTTTGGGATACGCATATAGAAAAGATCGATTGGGAAAAACAAAAAAGGGCAGTTATCAAGCGTGTCTTTGAACGGGGAAATGAGACGGAAAAGAATGAGATCACCCGTTTTTACGGTCAGGAAACCATCGATTACTTCCTGAAAAAGCATGAGTAAGAAATTGCACTACGGAACGGTAAGTCCTCTATTACGATCTTCACTTGAAACCCTGATGGAGTCTGAACTATTCAAAGATTTCAGATTAGTGGGTGGCACTGCCCTCAGTTTACAGCGAGGCCATCGTATGTCCGTAGACATTGACCTTTTTACAGGCTCTGATTATGGTTCAGTCGACTCTGATGCGATAGACAATTTCTTGCGATCTGTTTTTCCTTACGTGAACACAAGCGACTACCAGGAAGTTGGTTTGGGAAGAGCATATGTTGTTGGAGAAAGCGAAGACAATTCCATTAAACTTGACCTCTTTTATACAGAGCCATTCATTTTGCCATCTGTGGAAGAAGATGGTATCCGAATGGCTGACGCAGGAGATATTATTGCCATGAAGCTCCAAGTGATCTCCGGAGGCGGCCGCAAAAAAGACTTTTGGGATATTCATGAACTAATGGAGAATTACTCGCTGGCAACTATGCTGGATCTGCATCACAGGCGGTATGAATACACTCATGATAGAGACCAGGTAAAGGAAAAACTGGTTGATTTTTCATCAGCAGAAGACGATTTTGATCCGATCTGCCTGCGAAACAAACACTGGGAACTGATCAAGCTGGATCTTGTGGATTTTGTCAACGAAGCTTAAGTTCTAATTTTAAATTATAAAAATTGAATCTATCCATGAAACAACTCCTCCTCCTAACGTTCCTTCCTCTCTTCGCCTTTGCCCAGCCACCTGATTACAACCTCAACACAATAAAATTCATCCAGGGCGATAGCACCTGTATCATTTCAGGCTTTCCTGATTCCATAACGCTGGATAAAAAGCCTTTTGCTTTGCGGTATTACTGCAAGGTCTATAACAGCAAAAAAGGGAAATTCTACTCGGCACAGGTCGCCATTTTAGACAACGCTACCGATACTGCTTTTGCGAAAGTGGGGCAAAAGCTGGAAGATATCCCTTACTTTCAAATGGGCACCGGCTTTGCCAGCATTAAAGGGAAAGGCTACGACACGGCTTTTGTTTCCGCCTCGGGCCATCATTACCTGTTCTATGAAAATGAAAAAGATAAACGGGTAACGCGGGTGGCCACCCATCCGGGCGGGGTGCTCGAGCTCGAATGGAGGATCCTTGCCCTCAACCACGATGGAGAGAATGTAAGCTTCCATGAATTAAGAACAGACAACCTCTATTTCGTCATTTTCATTGACCAAAACCTTAACGGGGTAATTGACAAAAGCGAACTGAAAATAATGAAGATAAAATTCAGATAGTGGTAAATTGAATTATCGCTGTTCGCATATTGCGTTTTTATGTCCTGAGTGCTTATCTTTGTTAAGCAATGAACCCCAAACCCCGCTACCTCCTCCTCTACCGCTGCTCCGCTTGCGGACAAGAATCCGGTTATACGGAACGGGACACCCCTGTATGCCGCTACTGCGATGAAAAGGCGGAGATGAGCCTGCTCTCCAAAAAAGAGATCACCCCCGAGCTCATGGCCGAGTACCTGAAAGCGCTGAGCGATAAAATGCTCGCTAACCTGAGATCGGCCTATGAGAAAATGACCGAAGAGGATAAGGCTAGCTTCCCCAAAGGCATGGACCCCGAGCAGCAAATGCTCATGCTGCTGGCCAAGGCAAAAAAGCTGAGAGATGATATCCAGGGCATGGAGCTGAAGGAATCCGGCAAAAAGGACGATCCACCTGATCCTGAGTCCTGACTCCTTATACTTGATGCCTAAGTCCTGATACTTGATACCCGATACCCACTCCCACCCGGAATTTCGTAACTTTGCCATAAGTCCTAACCCAATCCAATATCCAACTTCTAACATCCAAGTTCCAAATGAATGCATACATAGTAGCCGGCTTCCGCTCAGCCGTTGGAAAAGCCAACCGCGGAGGTTTCCGCTTTACCCGCACCGATGACCTCGCAGCCGAAGTGATCAAACACCTGATGAGGAGCGTTCCCAGCGTGAACCCCGAGCAGGTGGACGATGTGATTGTAGGCAATGCCATGCCCGAGGCCGAGCAAGGACTGAACATGGGCCGGCTGATCTCGCTCCTGGCTCTCAACACAGATAAAGTACCCGGCATGACGGTGAACCGCTACTGCGCCAGCGGGCTGGAGACCATCGCCATCGCCTCTTCCAAGATCAGCACCGGCCTGGCCGATTGCATCATTGCGGGCGGTGCCGAAAGCATGAGCCTTATTCCCATGGGCGGATGGCGCATAGTGCCCAACTACGAGGTAGCCAAAGTGCACCCCGATTATTACTGGGGCATGGGACTTACGGCCGAAGCGGTGGCAAAAGAGTACAAGGTTTCGAGAGAAGACCAGGATAAGTTTGCCCTCAACTCGCACATGAAAGCCATCGCGGCCATCAAAGAAGGAAAATTCAAAGAGGAGATCGTTCCGGTAAAGGTGACTGAGAACTATTTGGATGAAAATGAAAAAAAGCAAACCCGCGAGTTTACCGTAGATACCGATGAAGGTCCGCGAGCGGACACCAATATGGAGGCCCTGGGCAAACTCAAACCGGTATTCGCGCAGGATGGCGTGGTAACGGCCGGCAACTCCTCCCAGACCAGCGATGGGGCCGCCTTCGTGATGGTGGTGAGCGAAAAGTTCATGAAGGAAAACAACCTCAAGCCCATCGCGCGGCTGGTCAGCTATGCCGCGGCAGGGGTTCCACCCCGCATCATGGGCATAGGGCCGGTGGCGGCCATTCCCAAAGCCCTGAAGATGGCCGGCATGAAACAGGACCAGGTCGACCTGATCGAACTGAACGAAGCTTTTGCTTCACAAAGCCTGGCTGTGATCAATGAATTGAAGCTGAATCCTGAAATAGTCAACGTGAATGGTGGTGCCATCTCACTTGGACATCCCCTGGGTTGTTCGGGAGCGAAACTGAGTGTGCAGATCTTTAATGAACTGAGGCGCAGGAAGAAAAAATACGGAATGGTCACCATGTGCGTGGGAACGGGGCAGGGAGCAGCAGGGGTATTCGAGCTGCTGAATTGAAAACAACATAACGGGTAACGAAAATATTTATGTAAACAATAAAAGGGTATCAAGTATCAAGATATAGGGTATGCATAATTTTAAGGAGTTAAAAATCTGGCAGGAGTCGATGAGTTTGGCCAAGGAGATCTTTGTGTTGACGAAAAAATTTCCTGTTGAGGAAAAGTATGGATTGGTAGCCCAATTGAACCGGGCTGCTGTTTCTATTCCAAGTAATATTGCTGAGGGGTGTTCGCGTGATTCACAAAAACAGTTTTGTCAGTTCCTTAATGTATCACTTGGTTCCGCGTTCGAAATTGAAACGCAGCTTATTTTAGCGAATGAATTAAACTACATTTCAAAAGAAGAGTTAAAAAACCTGATAGAGAAGGTGACTAAAATTCAAAAAATGATCAGCAAGCTCAAGGATTCAATCCGGCAGCCCTCCTGATACCTGATACCTGATACCTAATACCTGATACCTAATACCTGATACCTAATACCTGATACCTGATACCTAATACCTAATACCTGATACCTAATACCTGATACTTGCCACCTGACACCTTTTAATATGGAAACCAAAACATCAACCCTCCGAGGAGGTGAATTCCTGATCCGCGATACCAACGCGAACGAAATATTCATTCCGGAACAGATCTCCGAGGAACAACAAATGATAGTACAATCGTGCACCGATTTCCTCGCCCAGGAGGTATGGCCCAACCTGGATAAGATCGACAGGCAGGAAGACAATATCACCGTAAAGCTGCTCGATAAGGCCGCTGAGCTCGGGCTCCTTGGGCTGAACGTACCGGAGCAGTACGGTGGATTTGAAAAAGATTTTGTAACCGGCATGCTCTCGACCGAGGCCATTGGCGGAGGACATTCCTTTGCCGTTTCCCTGGCCGCGCATACGGGAATAGGAACATTGCCTATCCTTTATTACGGCAACGAAGCCCAGAAAGCCAAATACCTGCCCAAGTTGGCGAATGGGCAATGGAAAGCCTGCTATTGCCTCACCGAGCCCGGAAGCGGATCGGATGCCAACAGCGGGAAAACAAAGGCCGTGCTCTCCCCTGACGGGAAGCACTACCTGCTCAACGGCCAGAAGATGTGGATCACCAACGGTGGCTTTGCGGATGTTTTCATCGTGTTCGCCAAGATCGATAACGATGAGAACCTTTCGGCATTTATCGTGGAAAAAGCTTTCGGGGGTATAACGCTCAACCCCGAGGAGCACAAAATGGGCATCAAGGGCAGTTCCACGCGCCAGGTGTTCTTCAACGATTGTAAGGTGCCCGTTGAAAATCTGCTCAGCGAAAGGCAGAACGGTTTTAAGATAGCCGTCAACATACTGAACGTAGGGCGCATCAAGCTGGCGGCAGCCGCCCTCGGTGGAGCCAAACGCACGGCCGATAAATCCGTGCAATATGCCAATGAGCGGCACCAGTTCGGAAGGCCCATTTCCAAATACGGTGCGATACGCTATAAGCTGGCCGAGCAGGCTATACGCATTTACGCGGTAGAGTCGGCCCTGTACCGCGCATCTCAGAATATTGAAGATGCCATCAACGCCCTGGTGGCCGGAGGCATGAGCAAGGAAAAAGCCATACTCAAAGGAGTAGAGCAGTTTGCGCCCGAAGCGGCTATGCTGAAAGTTGCCGGCAGCGAGGCCCTGGATTACGTGGTGGACGAAGGCGTTCAGATCTACGGGGGTATGGGTTACAGTGCCGATGCGCCCATGGAGCGCGCCTACCGCGACTCGCGCATCAACCGCATTTTCGAGGGCACCAACGAGATCAACCGCATGCTGACGGTGGATATGATGCTCAAGCGCGCCATGAAAGGCGAGCTCGACCTGATGGGCCCGGCCATGAAGGTGGCGGGCGAGTTGATGAGCATACCTGATTTCGGAACGGGGGAAAGCGGCTTGTTCACCGCGGAGAAAAAATACCTGAAGAACTTCAAGAAAGCCATACTGATGGTGGCCGGCAGTGCGGCCCAGAAGCTGATGATGGCGCTGGCCAAGGAGCAGGAAGTGCTGATGAACATTGCCGACATGCTCATTGACCTGTATATTGCCGAATCGCTGCAATTGCGCGTGGAAAAGCTGGTGGGCATGCGCGGGGAGGCGGCCTGCAAAGAGCAGATCGAGATGATGCGCGTGTTCATCAACGATGCGGCCGACCGCATCAATAAGAACGGAAAAGAGGCCATCAACAGCTTCAGCTCGGGCGATGAGCAGCGCATGATGCTCATGGGCCTGAAGCGCTTTACCAAGACCGAACCTTATAACAACAAGGAAGCGCGCAGGGTGATAGCCGCAAAATTAATTTCCGAGAACAAATATTGTTTTTAATTTTAGGGCCAATCATTTTTTATGGAAAAAGAGGCGAATGTGCTCAACTGGTTCGAGATACCGGTTACCGACTTTGCGCGGGCAAAGAAGTTCTACGAGACCGTTTTCAACATCCAGATGAGCGAGCACCAGATGGGCCCTTATAAGATGGGATTTTTCCCCTATGAAATGGGAAGCGGTAAGCTCAGTGGCGCCATCATACAGGGCGAAGGGTACCAGCCTTGCGGCAAAGGAACCCTTATTTATTTCAACGGCAACCCCGACCTGTCCGACCCCCTTTCGCGCGTGGAAAAGGCAGGCGGCACGATACTTTTGCCCAAAACCCAGATCACACCCGAGATCGGCTACCAGGCGTATATCCTCGATACCGAAGGCAACAAAGTGGCTATCCATTCACGCAAATAAGCCCCTGGTGAAGAAAAGGCTGAACTTTCTCAACGAATTTTTCAAGAAAGAGAACAAGGTAGGATCGGTGGCTCCCAGTTCCAGGTTCCTGGTCAGGAAGATGGTGGAGCCAATAGACTTTGATTCCGCGCGCGTCATCATCGAGTTTGGGCCGGGTACGGGCGTGATCACCACCGAGCTGCTCAAAAATATGCGCGATGATGCGGTGCTCTATGCCTTTGAGATCAACGAGGAGTTCGCCCAGGGGCTTTCACTGATCCGCGACAGGCGTTTCAGGCTGATCCGCGACTCGGCCGAGCGCCTGGAAGAATACCTGGCCCAAGACGGCATACGTCATGCCGATTACGTAGTGTCTTCCCTGCCCCTGGCTATCATCCCCCGCGAGGTCGAGTACACCATCTTACGCGCGGCCGCGCGGGCCCTGAAGCGGGGCGGCTCCTTTATCCAGTTCCAGTATTCGCTGGCCAGCCGCAAAAAGCTGAAGGAGATATTTCACAGTATTAAAACCAATTTCACACCTATTAATATACCGCCCGCCTTCGTATTCACGTGCGTGAAGGGGTGATTCAGTGGGTTGCCGGCTGCCTGCGGCTTGTTGCCGGCCGCTACACGCAGGCGTAATCCCTCAGGTATTCGAAGGGGGGAGTAAGTTGCCCGTCCCTGGTGATGCTGGCCCGATCGATCAGCCCGTCCTGGTCCCTGACCAGCAGCGAGGGAAGCACTTTATCGATCAGCTCCTTGCCAAAATCTTCCGAAGCATCGCGCGGCAGCTCACAGGGCAGGTTATCCACGGCCATCACCGTAATCGTATCGTGCGAGAAAGGAGGTCCCTCCTGCTCCGTTACCGGGTTGTAGCCGTAAAAGGGCTCAGCAATGGTCGAGGCGCGGTGCGTAGAGGGGATCGATCCGTTGATATCGCAGGTCACATCGGCAATAACGCTGATACGGAAATCGGGCGAGCGCATATCAGCTTTGGTAAAAAGCCTGGGTGCGCGCGGGTCCCAGTATGAGCAATGGATCAGCAGGTCGCAATGCCTGGTGTATTTTCCGAAAGTAGACCTGAAATTTTCGGGGTGCGTGTAAAACTTCTGCGTATCCCAGGCCGAGCCGTCAATGGGTTCGTTGTAGTTGGGCGAATGCAGTTGCGAGTAGGTGGCTTCGCGGTACGAAAAGTTGGAAAATTCAAAAGGCGTGATCCTGCGTATGTGCAGGCCTCCCATCAGCTCGATAGCCCCGTTGGCCACGCGCCCGTTGCCCGTAACGATCACTTTGACATTAGGCAGGCGCACCTTTGCAAATTCCTGGCGCATCTCGGCCAGGTCGTGGCACTGGTAGGCCCGCTTGAGATCAAAAAGATTGTACTTCTTCCCATAACCGAGTATCCCGTTGTAAGCCCCCACTATTCCCGCATAATGCCCGAAGCCGATAATGCGGTTATGCTGCGGGTCGGTCATGGTCTCATAGTCGATCATCTGCACCTTCTTTTCCAGCAGGGCCTGCAGCAGCTTCTGGTTGTGTTTCTGCTTTTTGATGGTATGCGAAAAGAAAAGATATTTTTTTCCGGGTATAAGTTCCTGCACGGGTACTTCTTTGATCCCCATCAGGATATCGCAATCCGAAAGGTCTTCCTTTAGCTTTACCCCCCTGGCCTGGTATTCCTCATTGGTATAGCAGCGCCAGTCGCTGGGCTGAACAAAGATCTCCGCCCCGGGGAACTGCTTTTCAATAGCAACACACTGCTCGGGCGTAAAAGGCACACGCTTGTCGCGGGGCATTTTTCCCTCCCGTATAATACCAATCTTGATCTTCGCCATAATGTCAGGCTTTTGGAATAACGCGGGCAAATGTACGGTTTTTGTACCTTTGTGATCAGGTTCTTTGAACGAGTCTTACAATACGGGGTCGACAGGTTTTGACAGCAAATGACCCGGTAGGTAAGCATGCCGTGTGTTGTGAATATGACACGTTAATCCTAATTCTCACAACTCTAAATGGCGAGACAAACTACGCCATGGCTGCTTAATTCGCTCAGCGAATAAGTGCCATTGTTTCCCGGGAAGCTCTTCTCTTCTGCGTCCCGGTGAAGCATAGCAAACGAGGAGATAGCCTGATGACGCTTCGGCTTCAGGCGAAATTTAAGAAGCTAAGCAAGCTGATGGCCCGATGGCCTGCCAAAGCTTGTCGAAAACCAAAGGTCAGCTAAGCATGTAGAAAGCTTATCGTTTCTTTGTTTGGACGAGGGTTCAACTCCCTCCGACTCCACCAAGCGAGAGTTTCCTTTTTGGACACTTCTCCACCCAGCCCCGCACCAGCGGGGCTTTTGCTTTGCAATGCCTTGTTTGTAGGTATGTTATGATAAGGCGGGACGAAATCAAATAAGATTTTTTTATCCCTCAGAAGGCGGTTCGTTCCAATTTTTTCCGCCAGCGATCTTATTTCATTAAAATCGCTGTCACAGGAAGCAAGTTTCCCAGCGTGGTGAGCGGTTTTAACCCAATCGCGCAGGGGTTCGATCCAAGAAGGCTTTTGCCCAAAACCATTCTTTTGGCTATGCAGGTCAGCCTTAATTTTCATCAGTTCCTCTTTCTTCTTTAAGTATGCTCCTTTTTCTATTTCCCCGTCCAGATAAGCACTTACCAACTTATCCATTTTAGTTTCCAGTTCCTTAGTACGGGTTTCAAGGTTTTGGGCAAAAGAAGCCGAACCCCCAGAATATATTTGCCATACTACTTTTTCCATTGAAGCGAGGAAACAGCGCAGATCATTAACATTCTGTGGGAACATGGAAGAGAAGCTAATCAGATCGGATTTTCTTCACCGCCAGATGATCGTGGAGATCCAGGATTACGCAATAGTATCTCTCGATATAGACGGCAAGATCCTTACCTGGAACAAAGGCGTGGAAAAGATACAGGGCTACAGCGAGTCGGAGATCATCGGTCAGAACTTCCGCATCTTTTACCTGCCGCAGGACCGCCTGGCAGGCTTACCCGAACACCTGCTGGAGCTGGCTACCCGCGAAGGACGCGCCAGCCACACGGGTAGGCGCCTGAGGAAGAACGGCAGCATCTTCTGGGCCAATAGCCTGATCACGGCCATTCACCGGAAGATCGAAGTAGTAGGCTTCACCATCTTGACACGGGAGCTACGCGAGGGACAGGTGGACTGAATACGCGCGGGAATCCTGATCACTTATGGGTAATTCTTTATGATACGGGCCTGGTAAAAGCGCAGCGGAAATTTATTCTACAGCTTAAGCAACATTTTCTTCATCGCATGGAAAGCCTGTCGTTCGCCTACAGCACAAAATGTCCTGGCATCAATTTGGCATGTCATTTACACTCTAAAAAAACAACTTTATGAAAAGAAAAGGAAACAGCAACCATTCTTCCCGGAACGCAAAGAAGAGCAAGACCTCATCGGTAAAAGAAGAGGATAGCGCGTTGTACGACTTCTTCCTCGAGCAGCTCAAGGACATCTATTGGGCCGAGAAGCAGCTCGTAAAGACATTGCCCAAACTAAGCAAATCGGCCACTACGCTGGAGCTGCGCGAGGCGCTGACCCATCACCAGACCGAGACCGAAAAACAGGTCATGCGCCTGGAAGAGGCGTTCAACCTGCTGGGAGAAAAACCCAAGACCCGGAAGTGCGATGGCATGGACGGGCTAACCAGGGAAGGACAGCACGTTATATCGGATACCGAAAAGGGAAGCTTTACCCGCGATACCGCCATCATCATGTCCGCGCAGAAAGTAGAGCATTACGAGATCGCCACCTATGGCGGATTGGCCGAGCTGGCACGCATACTTGGCAAGGCACAGGTGGTGAAGCTGCTGCAGGAAACCCTCGAAGAAGAAAAAGAGGCCGACAAGAAGCTGACCGCTATCGCTGAAAGCAGGGTGAACGAAGAGGCGGAGGCCGAAGTATAAACCCGTCTTGCGGCAGCCCCGCCTGAAACCCGGGTTGCCTTTCGTATGTCTCTACGTACCGCTTTTCCTCATGGTGTAGAATTTTTTTCCCATGACATGAATAGCCTGCTGTTGACATTACAATCGCACCGGAGACTGGCATAATTTTTTAGCCTTTTGTGCCTGTATGCAGGTGATAAGGCCCCCTAAAACGTAAAGTGAAATTGTATGAAGATCCTTGATATTAAGACCATGCGGGGACCTAACTACTGGTCCAGCTACTGGCACAACCTGATCGTAGTAAAGATCGATATCAAAAAGCTCGAAAATTTTCCAACCAATAAGATCAATGGATTTCCCCAACGGCTCGAAGCCCTGATGCCCTCATTGTTCAGCCACCGCTGCTCCGAAAAACACGAGGGCGGCTTTTTCGAGCGCGTGCGCGAAGGCACCTGGATGGCGCATGTGATCGAACACATTACCCTGGAGCTGCAATGGCTGGCGGGAATGGAATGCGGTTTCGGACGCACCCGCTCGGCTGACGAGAAAGGGGTATATTATATCGCCTTCTCTTACGAGATCGTGGATGCCGGTTATTACGCCATCGATGCCGCCATACGCATCGCTGAACACCTGGTAGCCAACCAGCCCTACGACATCTCGGCCGACATACAGGAGCTCAAGACCATTAAGAGCAGGCGCGCCCTGGGGGTGAGCACGCAGGCTATCATCGAAGAGGCCCGCAACCGCAGCATTCCCGTCAGGCGCATGAACCGCGATTCGCTCATCGTATTGGGACAGGGCAAACGCCAGAAACGCATACAGGCTTCCATGACCTGCTCTACCAGCGCGCTGGGCGTGGATACGGCCTGCGATAAAGAAGAGACCAAACGCCTGCTCGAACGCGCTTATATTCCCGTGCCTGCCGGCCGGGTCGTTTCCACTGAAGAAGAGCTGATACCGGCTCTTAAGGCGCTCAGCTTTCCCCTGGTCATTAAACCCATTGACGGCAACCAGGGCAAAGGCATTACCACGAACATCAAGAATAAGGAGCAGGCGCTGGCCGCACTGGCCACCGCGCTGACCTTTTCAAAGGACGCGATCGTGGAGCAATTCATCTCGGGTACCGATTACCGCTTGCTGGTGGTAAATTACAAACTGGTGTCAGCGGCACAGCGCACACCCGCCATGGTGATCGGTGACGGGTTCTCCGCCATCAAAGACCTGATCGAGCAGGCCAACAATGACCCGCGCAGGGGCGATGGCCATGAGAAGGTGCTTACGAAAATAAAAGTAGATCACGTTACCGCAGGAATACTGGCCGAAAGAGGCTTCACGCTGGATACCGTTCTGCCCATTGGCGAGATCCTTTTTCTCAAAGATACGGCCAACCTGAGCACAGGCGGCACCTCTACCGATGTAACCGATATCGTTCACCCCGATAATGTTTTCATGGCCGAACGTATAGCACGGCTGGTGAACCTCGATATTTGCGGTATTGATATCGTGGCCAAAGATATCCGGCAACCCATACAGGCAGATAACGGAGCCGTCATCGAAGTCAACGCCTGCCCCGGGCTGCGCATGCACCTCTCGCCCGCCAAGGGATTACCGCGCAACGTGGCTGAACCCATCGTGGAAATGCTTTACCCGCGCGGCAGCGAATCGCGCATCCCACTGGTGGCCGTAACCGGAACCAACGGCAAAACCACCACTACGAGGCTTACCGCCCACATAGCCAAAACCGCTGGACATACCGTGGGCTTTACCACCACCGATGGCATTTACATTGACGGGAAAGCCATATGCTACGGGGATTGCACGGGCGAACAAAGCACCGAAACCGTGCTGACCGAACCGCTGGTAGATTTTGCCGTGCTCGAATGCGCGCGCGGTGGCATCATCCGCTCCGGCCTGGGCTTTGATCATTGCGATATCAGCATCATTACCAACGTAACGGCCGACCACCTGGGGCTGGACGACATCAATACGCTCGAAGACATGGCCCGCGTGAAAAAAGTGGTGGCCGACAGCACCTTCCGCGATGGCTACAGCATCCTGAATGCCGAAGACGACCTGGTGTACGAGATGGGCGATGACCTGGAATGCAACATCGCCCTTTTTGCCCTCGATCCGAGGAACGAGCGGGTAAAACGCCATTGCGCCAGGGGCGGACTGGCCGCGGTGATCGAAAAAGACCAGATCACCATTTGCAAGGGCGAGTGGAAGATCCGCATCTGCCGTATTGCCGATGTGCCCCTTTCCTTCTCCGGAGCATCCGAATGCATGATACGGAACATCCTGCCGGCCGTCCTGGTGGGCATCATCCGCAATTTCAGGATTGAGGACATACGCAAAGCGCTTTTCTCCTTTGTGCCCTCGCCCGAAATGACCCCCGGCCGCATGAACATCTTCAGCTTCAGGAATTTTGATGTCATGATCGACTATGCTCACAACCCGGGCGGCTTCGCGGAGCTCAAAAAGTTCCTGGATAAGATGCAGCGGCCCAAAGTGGGTATCATTACCGCCCCGGGCGACAGGCGCGATGAGGACATACAGCAGGTGGGATCGCTCGCAGCGCAGATCTTCGATGAGATCATAATCCGCCATGATGAGGACCTGAGGGGACGTACGGCCGAGAACATATCCGAACTGCTGCTGAAGGGCATACGCAGCATCTACCCCGAGACACCCGTAAGGATCGTTCCCCGGGAGAAAGACGCCCTGAGAGATGCCATGATCCATGCGCAGCCGGGCGCAATTATCGTTACGCTCACCGAAGCTGTGCGCGAAGCCATCGATTTTGTATCCAGGGCCAAAGCGAAAGAGGAAGCCGAAATGATAGAGGTTTAAAACACGCGTATGAGACCAAAGGGCAGACTGCTTATCATTGGCGGGGCGGAAGACTGGGGCGAAGGCTACAGGGTGCCCGATATTAAGGGAAAGAATAAGAACTTCAAGCATTACGAGATCCTCGGGGAGCTGCTACCTCCTGAAAAAAGCAAAGAGCATCGCATCGAGATCATCACTACCGCCACCGCTGAGCCCGAAGAAATGAGCCGAGCGTATATCAACGCTTTCAGGAAGATCGGTTTCCAGAACATACATCACATCAGCATACAAAGCAAAGAAGAGGCAAGCGATCCCGCTTATATCAAACGCATAGAGAAAACACACGTGGTGCTTTTCACCGGTGGCGACCAGTTCCGCCTCACCACCATCCTGGGCGGAACCGATATTATCGCAACCATCATGCGCAGGTACCGCGAAGACAAGGATTTTATCGTGGCGGGCACCAGCGCAGGCGCCATGGTTATGTCGAAGCTCATGATCTATTCCGGCCAGAGCCACGAGGCCATGCTCAAAGGCGATGTGAAGATCACATCGGGCTTCGGGCTGATCGACAATTGCATCATCGACACGCATTTCGTGAAACGGGGCCGGTTCGGCCGCCTGGCACAAGCCATCATCATGAACCCTACCTGCACCGGTATCGGGTTGGGTGAGGACACCGCGCTCATTATCACAAAAGGCAATAAGGCCGAGTGCCGCGGCTCCGGCATGGTCATCATCATTGACGGCAAGAAAATGGGGCACACCAATATTACCTATGCCGAAGAGTACACACCCCTGTGCGTGGAAAACCTGCGGGTGCATGTACTCGCCCGCGGTGACGGATACCTGATCAAGGAAAGACGCTTTATCATTCCCAAAAAGGAAGAGATCCCCGGGAAACTCGCCTGATCTGCCTGCTTGCTGCGCATGTGAATGCGCCTGTGAAGATCAGAGTCTTTGAAAACGGAAAACCCCCTTGTTCAGAGGGGGCGCTTTCCGTTTACATCCGTAAAGGAATAATCGCTTATTCCTATCCGGTTGTCTTATCGTTCGATTCGTTTATAGTAGGATCATTGTCCTGATCCGGGTCCGTCTTGTCGGGATTGTACTTCTTCTTTTCCGAATCCATCTCATCGTTTTCCTCATTCTTCGCATCCTCATCCTGCTTTTCAGTGGTTTCGTAGTTCTGGTCCTGTATGTCTACATCCGACTCATCCTCGCGGTTCCGGTCCTGCGCGTTGGGCGTTTGCTTTTGCTGCTGGTCTTGGTTTTGCTGGTCCTGGCCCTGCGGGTTGTTCTGCTGCTTGCCCTGGGGCTGGTTCTTGCCCTGGGGCTGGTTCAGCGAAGGCGCCTGCTTCTGAATACGGGTCCTTTTCCTGTTTTCCTCGGTTGTAGTTCCGCCCTGGCCTTTGTTCTTTTGACCGAACGGGCCGGTGGGCTGCTTGTTCTCGGTGCCCTCCTGGTTATTCTCAGCGGGCTGGTTCTTTTTATTATTATTCTGGTTTTTCATGCGCCTGTTTTTATGTGGTTAATTTTCCCTGATTCTCTAATCCTCATTACGGCTGAAGATACCCAGCCTGCGCGTGCGGCTGCGGGTCCCTGAGCCGGAGCGAGAACGCACAGAAGTACGCGATGAGCTCGTGCGGCTGCCCTCTCCGGTCCTCGACTTACGCGAAGATGATGAGGCCCTTGTTCTTGATTTTGATCCTGATTTTTTCATGATTTAAGATTTTAGGTTAATTGTTTGGGGCTTGCATCAACTACTAAACAATCATGCCGCTTTGCGCGTGCCGGTCAAATGATTAGCATTCAAACGATTGTTGGAATCAAATTCGCGGCCGGATGTGTATTTAATTGCACAGAGTGAGAAGCCGGCACCTGACCGTAACACACCTGGCGCAGGGCAGCCATTCCCGGAACATTCTGGCACATGATTAGCATACCGGAAAATATTTATCGTTACTATGAGAAAAAAAGAAGTCACTCAATCGCTGTGGCAGGAAGGAGTAAGCATTCCCTCCTACTCCCCGCTTAGCATGGACATGAAATGCGATGTATGCGTGGTGGGAGCAGGGATCGCAGGGCTGACCACCGCCTATTGCCTGCTGCAGGAAGGCCTGTCGGTGATCGTGCTCGAAAAAGGCACCGTTGCAGGCGGAGAAAGCTCATACACCACGGCCCATATCGTGAACGTGCTGGATGACCGTTACTATCAACTGGCGCGGTATCACGGGAAAAAAGGCGCATCGCTTGCCGCGAAAAGTCATACGGAGGCCATTGACTTCATTGAGCGTACCGCCAGGAGCGAAGGCATAGAATGCGGCTTCAAACGGCTGAGCGGATACCTCTTCGCGCAGGAGGGCCGGCCAGATGACGAGCTGGAACGGGAACTGAATGCTATGAAGGATACCTGCCTGCAGGAACCTGAATTGCTCCAGCGGGCGCCCATCTCCAGCTTCGATACCGGAAAATGCATACACGTGCGGAACCAGGGAAAATTCCAGCCGGTGCGCTACTATGCCGGACTGGCCAACGCCATAACATCGAAAGGAGGAAAAATATTCGAGCGCAGCCCCATGATCTCGCTAGAGGAGAAAGAGCAGGTGCTGGTGAAAACAAAGAACTATCATGTCAAGTGCGGGTCGGTGGTAATTGCCACCAATTCGCCCGTGAACAATCTATTTGCCCTGCATACCCGCATGGCCGCCTACCGTACCTACGCGATCAGCTTTGCCATCGCAAAAGGTGTTGTGGAGGATGCCTTATACTGGGACACGGGCCACCCATACCATTATATCCGTATCGACCCGCGCGGCAACGGGCAGCACGATTACCTGACCGTGGGCGGTGAAGATCATAAGACCGGCCAGGAAGGCGACCCACACAAACGTTTCAACCGGCTCGAGGAATGGGTCCGTGAGCGCTTTCCTGTCGGGGAGGTCTGTTACAAATGGTCGGGACAGGTCATGGAACCTGACGATGGACTGGCCTACATAGGGCATAACCCCCGCAAGCAAAAGAACGTTTACGTGATAACCGGTGATTCCGGCAACGGGATAACGCATGGCACGCTGGGTGGCATGCTCATCACCGACCTGATCATGGGAAGAAATAACGAGTGGGAAAAGATATATGATCCAAACAGGCACTCTCCCCTGGCAGCAGGCACGCGCATCCGGGAAATGCTGAACATGACCGCACAGTATTTCGACTGGATCACCCCGGGCGAAAGCCTGGATAAACTGATGCCGGAGAAAGGCATAGTCATGCGCAAGGGATTGAAAAAGATAGCCGTGTACAAGGATGAGCACAACCGTTTGCACGCCTTCGAGGCCGCCTGCACGCACCTGGGCTGCGTAGTGCAATGGAACGATAGCGAAAAGTCATGGGACTGCCCCTGCCACGGCTCGCGCTTTACCGCAATGGGAGAAGTGGTCAACGGCCCGGCAGTAAACCCGTTAAAGCAGTACGATGATACCGATAACCTGACCAAAACCGGAACAGATATGGCAAAGTATTCAAAAAAAAGCCAGGAAATGGTAGAAAGCGCTATGCGCAGGAGAAAGAGAGGTACCCTGCGAAGCGGCAAAGGAGGCAAAGGAGGCAAAGTGACCAGCCGTAAGCAAGCCATCGCCATCGGCTTATCGGAAGCGCGAGAAAAAGGGGCCAGGGTTCCCCAGGCCAAGCGCAAAAAAAGGGACAGAACGCGGTAATAGTTGTCGCGGGACTTTAGCGGTCCCGTACCAAACCCATGAATTAGGGTTTTTGGGCTATTGAAAGTTCGGTCTTACCGAATATAAGGCAGGGAGGCAGGGGCTTGGCATAAATTCGCTACACCGAATCCGGGTCAGCCGCTCCAAAACGGGCAAAAACAGGCTGATCGCTTCTAAGTGAACGAAAACGTATGGCCAAACTCCTTATTATTGATGATGATATGGACATCTGTCAGCTCCTCGACAGGCTGTTCCAGCGAAAAGGGCACGACTCCACCTTCTTTACAAAAGGCAAGGTGGCGCTCGAATACCTCAAAGAAAATACTCCCGACATTATTTTCTGCGATTTCCGGCTCCCGGATACGGACGGAAAGAAAATGCTGCGGAAGATCAAAGAGGTGCGGCCGAACGTGCCGGTCATTATCATTACGGGGTATTCCAATGTGAAAATAGCCGTAGATGTGATCAAGATGGGCGCCATTGACTATATTACCAAGCCGCTGCTGCCTGAAGAGATCATGATGCTGGTGGAACAAACGCTGCAGAACAGAACCCTGTCGGCCGAAGGTACTTCACATGAACCCTCAGCCGATCCCATGCGCGAGTTCGCTGTTGCTGAGGAGCAGATACGCAGGACCAATAACAACCGCGTTTACATTGTAGGCAAGAGCAAGGAGGCCCGCAAGCTGCAAGGCCAGATCAAGCTGGTTGCCTCTACCAATTATTCCGTTATCATTTATGGCGAGAGCGGGACGGGAAAGGAATCGGTCGCCTATAGCATACACGCGGCCAGTCCCAGGCGAAACATGCCCTTCATAGCGGTCGATTGCGGTGCGCTCACCAAAGAGCTGGCGGGCAGCGAGCTGTTCGGTCATGAAAAAGGCGCCTTTACCGGGGCCCTCCAATCGAAGGTAGGGCAGTTCGAGCTGGCCAACCACGGCACCATCTTCCTGGATGAGATCACCAACCTGCCTTACGACATCCAGGTATCGCTCCTGCGCGTGATCCAGGAAAGAAAGATCCGCAGGCTGGGCTCATCGAAGGAAATAAACGTAGACATCCGCATCCTGGTTGCATCCAATAAGAAGCTCAACGAGGCTACCTGCAAAGGCGAGTTCAGGGAAGACCTGTATCACCGCTTCAATGAATTCTCCATCGACCTTCCCGCCCTGCGCGAACGAAGCGATGACATCCTGATCTTTGCCGATTTTTTCCTGCAGTGCGCCAACAACGACCTGGGCAAGACCATAGAAGGTTTCTCGCCCGAGGTACAGAAGATATTCCTGGAACATAATTGGCCCGGCAACCTGCGTGAGATGAACAACGTCATCAAGCGTGCCGCCCTGCTGTGCAACAAGAACCTGGTCACGCTCGAGACGCTGCCCCAGGAAATGGTCTTTCAGTCGAAATTCAACCTGCACGATGAAAAACCGGAAGGCAGGCGCCTGCCCGAGCTGAAATCGGCCGCCCTGAATGCAGAATATGAGAAGATACTGGAAGTGCTGAGAAAGGTGAACTTCAATAAATCGGCCGCTGCCAACCTGCTCAATATCGATCGCAAGACGCTTTACAATAAAATGCGCGCCTTCAATATGCTCAGCAATAGCTGAACCCTGTTCCTTTACGCCATGCTCAGTTGCGCGGTGCTCATTGTCATTGATGCTTATTACACCGGGCGGGCATTATTTTCTCCGTTTACCTGGCCGATGCTGCAATAGAAGCGCTCCTGCAGCCCGGCCGGCTGGTCGTGCCGAGCACATGGAAAAAATCCGCATGGAAAAACAAACCGGAAAAACAATCCCCGCCTTCCCGCACTGTGGGGAATTATATTCACGCCACTTCCAACCGTTTTTTCAGGTATGGCTGTTAAATTACCGCTGGCATGGCGTTTGCCTTTTGTTTGCGTTCATTTATAAACCTATAAATCCACAACACTATGAGACATTCCAGTTCACGGGGATCTCATCCACAGAGAAGGAGAAGAGATTCCAGCGGGCGCTTTAGCGAGCGCGAAGGCGGCAGAGGCCGTTCACGCTACAATGACGACTACGAGTATTACCATGACGATGACTACCAGGACGAGCGTAAGGACGACTACGATTACGAGGATTCGGGCAGCTATGGCGGTTACGGAAGGTACGATGAGGAAGAAGAAGGATACGGACGCTACCATGAGGAGGATGATTACGGTCGCAGAAGGTACAGCGCTGAATCCGATGAGGATTATGACGGCTATGATAATTACGATCGCGAATATGAACGTGATGAGGACCGGGAAGGCAGGTACCAGCGCAGCTATTCTGCCGGAAGCCGCAGGGGCCGCGGCACCCGTGGTGGCAGGAGGGGTTTCGCTACCATGTCGCGCTCAGAGGTAAGGCGCATCGCCTCGATGGGAGGCCGCGCATCGCGCGCAGGCGCCAGCCGCAGAGGCGCTTCCACCTCATCCAGGAGAAGTTCACCGCGGGGCACTGCCACGGGCAGGCGTAACCGCACCGGTGGCAGCACCAGTACGCGCTCCCGTTCGGGAATAAACATGCGTTCCCGCTCCGGGCAGGGCCGCACGCAGGGCAGAAGCCGTTCAAGGGCATCCAGCAGCCGGAGCAGCCGTTAGCCTTTTTCAATGAAAAAATCTTAAAAACTAATCCCTTAAAAACAACACCTATGAGAAGCAGAAATCCAAGAAGAAGCCGCGGCCGCAATGAGTACGGCAGCAACAGGAACTACTCCGGCTACGGTTCGGATTACGACAACTACGAAGATTACAACGATTACGAGACCAGCGACTACAACCGCCAGAGCAGCCAGGATTATCCCGGAAGCTACAACCGCTACCAGAACAGGCAGAGAGGCTATGAAGGCGGCCAGGGCGCATACAACGAGTATGAAGGCGAACAGGGTTACACAGGCTATGGCGAAGGCCCGGAATACGAAGGCGGATATTCTCGCGTGGGCAGCTATGGCGGAGGAAGACGGACCGGCCGCTACGGCCAGGGTGGCGGTGGCAGCTACAGCCGCTACCAGGGCAGCGAAGGCGGCTACAGCCGTTACGGTGATGACGAGTTCGAAGGCGGCATGCGCGGGCAATACGAGGACGAGGATTACGATACCGATGTTTACGGATCTTCCGACTACGACCGCAACGAGGACTATGAAAGCGCCTATGACAGCGATTATGATGAGGATTACAGCGGCCGTTACCTCGGAGGCCAGACCGATAGCAGGCGTAGCAGGCGCGGCAGCGGAATGAACCTTTCGCGTTCGGGCAGCTATTCCACCTCGGGTGACGGCAGACGTAACCGCAGGGGCGAGAGCAGCATGCGCGTAAACCCCCAGGGCCGCGGAAGCAGCATGGAAGGCAGCCAGCCCAGAAGCCGCACACGCAGGATGAGCGGAAGCTACGACTATTAACGAAGAAGGCCGGCAGGCGCTGCCTGCCG